>JAIRPV010000010.1 GCA_031256825.1 Oscillospiraceae bacterium
CGATCGAGAAGTTTTGGGCAAACCTGAAACGCTGGTTAAGAGATTTTTTGTCCAACTTTACAACAATTCAGGCGGCTATTATGGAGTACTGTTGTCGATATGTAAGTTGATCGACTATATACCGTGGCGTGACCCTCTACGTGCGAAAAAATCACAGCCCTTCGCGTGTGCGCATGTGTGCGTGTGTAGATATAGCCCATAAAAACACAGGTTATTTGCGCTCCAGTTACAGCGCCCTCTAATCTTTGTGCAAAATGACGGTAGGGGGGCATCCCATCTCTGTGCCGTCTCATTTGTCGAGCGCCCATGGGGCACGCGTGAGAGTTCCGCATTTCAAGCGATGAAAATATCAAGCAGGCAGAACAAGCCTCGAAAACCCGCATGGTGTATGAGTTTGCGGGGGCTGTTCATTTGCTCAAAGTTGATTTTTGATTGTTTGACACTTTTTATCAAGCCTGTCTGGGGGAGGTTATCACCCTGGGGGGCGCGGGGGCGGAGCAGCCGCCGGACAAGCCGCGAACAGGCCATGCCATACGGCTTTCAGGCATTTCAGCAGGAAACTGTACAAGTTGCACAACATATACTGCCCCAGAGGTGATTTTAGCATGGCAAACGGGCATGGCGGCAAACGACCCGGCGCGGGGCGGCCAAAAAAGCCGCTGGCGGAGAAGATTTTAGAGGACACTACGCGAAAGCATCGGGCAAAAGTGCTCGACATCCCGGACGATGCGCCGGAGCTGAAGTACCCGGAGCGGCTGGAATATTACTCCACGCGCATGGCCGGAGACCCCGATGTGCAGGAGGTTTGGGAGGAAACGGCGGCGTGGCTCAAGCGCACAGGGTGTTTGCACCTGATCAACCCGGCGTTCATCGAGGAGTATGCGATTTTGAAGGCGCGCTTTTACGAGTTGCAGCGGCTGTTAACGCGCTCCACGCCGGTTTACGACAGCACCACGGAAAACGGCAGGAAAAAACTGGAGCTGAACCCGGCCATCGACGCCAGCCTGAAATATCTCAAACAGGCCGATGCGGTTTGGGGTAAAATTTGGGCGATTGTCGCGCAAAACAGCGAGGTATATTTCGGCAGCGACCCCAACGCCGACGTGATGAACGCCTTGCTGAACATGGATTTGGAGTGATGTTATGCCTTGGAAAGCCCGGCATTTCTGCGATTATCCCGGCTGCCCAGAGTTGGTTGCCGCAGGTGAAAAATTTTGTGCCAACCACAAAAAGCACACGCCGCGCGGCGATAGCGCGCACTATGACCGCCGGTGGCAGAAGATTCGTGCGCTATTTTTGGCGAAGCACCCCCTCTGTGCCGATTGCCAAGCCGCCGGGCGGCTGACCCCGGCCACCGAATTGCATCACATTGTCGCGGTGAATGGCGGCGGCTCAGACCGCGATGAAAATCTGCAAGCTTTGTGCAAATCGTGCCATTCCAAAAGAACGTGGGAGGGTACTCATGGCTGATTTTGTTTACACACCGACGCGCTTTATGTTGCCGGATTCGCATTATAACAAGAAAAAAGCTGACCACGCTGTTACTTTTATTGAACAATTAAAACATATCAAAACATCGGAATGGGCAGGCAAAAACTTTACACTTTTGCCGTGGCAGGAGCAGATTGTGCGTGATATTTTTGGCGTGGTGAAGCTCAATGGTGCGAGGCAGTTTCGACATTGTTTTGTGGAGGTGCCGAAAAAATCGGGCAAAAGTGAACTCGCGGCGGCGATTGCGTTATATTTGTTGTGCGCCGATCAGGAGCAGGGCGCGGAAATATATTCTGTCGCAAATGACAGAGAGCAGGCCGCGATTGTGTTCAATTTGGCGCAGCAAATGGCACTGGATAACCCCGCGCTGCGGAAACTCTGCAAGTTTGTGGACTCCCGCAAGCGCATTATTTTCACGCCCACGCGCAGTTTTTACGCCGCCATTTCCAGCGAAATCAAGAACAAATATGGTCTGAACGTGCACGGCTGCGTCTTTGATGAGTTACTTGGCCAAAGCGACCGCAAGCTGTACGACACCATGACCATCGGCTCCGGCTCCGCCCGGCGGCAGCCGCTGAACTTCGTGATCACGACCGCCGGGAACGACAAAACCAGCATCTGCTACGAAGAACACTGCTACGCCATGGATTTGCTGCACGGGCGCAAGGCCGACCCGCGCTTTTACCCGGTGGTTTTTGCCGCCGATGACGAGGATGATTGGACTAACCCGGCGGTCTGGAAGCGCGTAAATCCGTCGTTCGGCGTTACCGTGCCGGAGGAATTTTATCACGATTTTTTCCGGCGGGCGGAGGAAAATGTGTCGCTGGAGGCAGAATTTCGACAGTTTTTTCTCAACCAGTGGTTGAGTTCTACGCACAAATGGCTGCCGATGGACAAATATGACAAATGCGGCGAACCGTTTGACCCGGAAACGCTCAAAGATAGGCCTTGCTATGCCGGGCTGGATTTGGCCTCAAGTGATGACATCGCCGCGCTTGTGTTGGTTTTCCCGCCGGATGAGCCGAATGGTGAGTATTTTGTGCTGCCGTTTTTCTGGATTCCCCGCGAAAATATGCAGCGGCGTGTGCGAAGAGATCACGTAATGTACGACAAATGGGAGCGTGAGGGCTTCATCAACACCACTGAGGGCAATGTGATTTATTATGACTTTATTGAGAAAAAGATTGAAGAACTCAGCCGGATTTATAACATTCGACAGGTGCTTTTTGACAAATGGGGCGCGATTCAGATGGCACAAAACCTCGAAGGTGAGAATTTTGATATGGTCGATTTTCGCCAAGGCTACAAATCGCTCTCGCCGCCCTCGAAGGAACTTTACAGGTTAATTTTGGACGAAAAATTCCGGCATGGCGGCAATCCTGCGCTGCGCTGGATGTTCGAAAATGTGTACATCGAGATGGACGCCGCCGGAAATATCAAGCCCAACAAGAAGAAATCCACAGAAAAGATCGATGGTGCGGTCGCGGCAATCATGGCGCTGGAGGGGGCGATTCGCCGCGATGATGAGAAAAAGTCACGCGGCGGCATTGTGATTTACGATGCCGACACCGACACGCTGACCCGCAATGGCATTGATTTTGATGAGTGGTGATTGTCAGTAATGAACCGATTTGCGCCCAAATATCCGCAAAACCTTGTGTTGTATTGACCGTTGACTGTGCTGCCAAACAGAGTTATGATTGTGACAACCCCACACGGGGAATCATAAAAATCTGGAGGACATCACCATGGCAAAGAAAAAAGCAACACAAATCGACCACCTGAGCATCAGCTACCCGGCAAAAGATTTCACGGAATCTACCCTCGAAAACCTGCGGCGCATGGTTGCCGCGAAGGAACCGCTCATCAAAATGGCGCTAGGCGCGGAAGCCTTGCCCATCAACGTGACCGGGGAAACTGTCGAGTTTGACTGGTTCAAAATCGACACAGACGAAGGCATTGTCAATTGCTACGCGCAGTTTATCTGCAACCTGTGCAAAACCGCGCAGGAAAAAAAGCGCGTGACCGCACACGAGCGCGAAGAATGGCCGAACCCCCGGTTCAGTTTCCGGGTTTGGCTGATCTCGCTTGGCATGGTCGGAGACGAGTACAAGGCGGCCAGAAAAGCCTTGTGCGCCGGGCTTTCGGGCAATGCGGCGTGGGCTTCAGGGGTGGATCCTAGGCGCAAAACTGCGCCCAACGCCGCGCCAGAAACCGCCGAATAATCGCCGCCCCGCGCGCATATATTTTCACAAGCCGAGCCGTCTGCAAAGGCGGCTCATTTTGTTGTGACGAGGTGATTGTTTGGGCATTTTTTCGCGCAAGCCAAAAGAAGCAAAACCGCAAAACAGCCTTTCCACCAGCCGCCCATATCTGTTTGGCAAGGCTTCCGCTGGCGTGTCGGTCAACGAGCGCTCGGCGATGAAAGTGGCCGCTGTGTATGCCTGCGTTCGTGTGATCTCGGAGGCGGTGGCCTCGCTGCCGCTGCATTTGTACAAATCCGAGGGCAAGGGTGCTTCGATTGATGCAGCACATCCGCTGTATGATGTGCTGCATTCTGTGCCGAACTCGGAGATGACCAGCTTTGTTTTTCGCGAAACTTTGATGTCACACTTGTTGCTTTATGGCAACGCTTATGCACAGATTATCCGCGATGTCGCGGGACGCATCAAGGCGCTGTACCCGTTGATGCCCAACAAAATGGACGTGAGCCGCAGCGAAAGCGGCGAGCTGTTTTACACCTACTGGCGCGATTTTGACGAGGCCAAACCGCAGGAGAAAAAGGGCGGCGTGAAGCTGACGTGCAACGATGTCTTGCATATTCCGGGGCTCAGTTTTGACGGCCTTGTGGGATATTCACCTATCGCCCTCGCGAAAAACGCCATCGGCATGGCGATTGCAACGGAGGATTTCGGGGCAACCTTCTTCGCCAATGGCGCGAATCCGGGCGGGATTTTGGAGCATCCCGGCACCCTCAAGGACAGCGATTTGCTGCGCGGCACGTGGGAAACCCTCTATCGTGGACATGGTTCACATCGTATTGCTGTACTGGAGGATGGGCTGAAGTTTAATCCTGTCACAATCGCGCCCGAGCAAGCGCAGTTCCTCGAGACCCGCAAGTTTCAGTTGAATGAAATTGCGCGAATTTTCAGAGTGCCGCCGCACATGATTGGTGATCTCGAAAAAAGCAGTTTTAGCAACATTGAGCAGCAGTCTTTGGAATTCCTAAAATATTCTGTGGAGCCGTGGGTGATCCGGTGGGAGCAGGCGATGGATATGGCGCTTTTGACACCAGCGGAGCGCAAGTCGCACAAGATAAAATTCAATCTTGACGGCCTCCTGCGCGGCGATTACGAAACCCGCCAAAAAGGCTATGAAATCGGGCGGCGGGGCGGCTGGCTGTCGGTCAACGACATCCGGGAGATGGAAAAACTGAACCCGCTGCCGCCGGAGCTTGGCGGTGACCGCTACCTGGTCAACGGCAACATGGTGGACTTGGAACACGCCGGAACTTGGGCGGAGGGGGATGCAGAATGAATCGTTTTTGGAATTTTGTGCAGGAAAATAACGCGCGTGTGCTATATTTGCAGGGCGCGATCGCCGACGAGACTTGGTTCGGCGATGAGGTGACACCGGCGGCGTTCAAGTCGGATTTGGCCAGCGGCGCGGGTGACATCACTGTGATTATAAATTCGCCGGGCGGCGATGTGTTTGCCGCCGCAGAGATTTACAACGCGCTGAAGGATTACCCCGGCAAAGTCACTGTGAAGATTGACGGCATGGCGGCCAGCGCCGCCAGCATCATCGCCATGGCCGGTGACGAGGTTTTGATCTCCCCGGTGTCGTACATGGTGATCCACAACCCCAGCGCCATCGCGATTGGTGACAGCGAAGAGATGCTGAAAGCAAAGGCCACGCTGGATGAAATCAAAGAGGGTATCATCAACGCTTATGAGTTGAAAACAGGGCTCGCGCGGGATGAAATATCACGATTGATGGATTTGGAGTCGTGCTTCAACGCGAAAAAAGCTGTTGATTTGGGCTTCGCCGATGGCATTTTATACACTGAACATCAGTCACAAAACGAGCAAACGCCTGTCTTGTTTTCACGCGCAACCGTCACAAACTCACTTTTGCAAACTATAAATGGGGGTAATATTATGAGCGACAAACCGATTTTGAGCACGCCGGGCGCGTACAATCCCGGCACCACCGACACCTATGCGCAGGCGTTTTGGCAAGCCCTGCGCGGGCGCGGCATCACGAACGTTCTGGCCGAGGGCACCGACTCCGCTGGCGGATTTTTGGTGCCGGATGAGTTTTCAAGCGAGCTGGTTGTGGCTTTGCAGGAGCAAAATATTTTTCGCAGGATCGCGCGGATCGTCAAAACCTCCCGCGAAAAACTGAAGGTTCCGGTTGCCACGGTTACCGGCACGGCGGCGTGGCTTGACGAAAACGAAGCTGTGCCGGAAAGCGACAGCGCCTTTGGGCAAATCGTGCTGAACGCCTACAAATTAGGCACTTTGATGAAGGCATCGACCGAACTGATCGAGGATGCGGCGTTTAATATTGAGGCTTTCATCGCCGCCGAATTCGCCCGGCGCATCGCGATAAAAGAGGAGGAAGCCTTCTGCATCGGCGATGGCGATAGCAAGCCGACGGGGATTTTCTCGGCCATAGGCGGCGCACAGGTGGGCGCGACGGCGGCCAGCGCAACAACGCTTTCATTCGATGATACCATTGAGTTATTCTACAGCCTCAAGCCCGCTTATCGCAGCAAGGCCAGCTTCGTGACAAACGACAGCACGCTAAAGCTTTTGCGCAAAGTCAAGGACGGAAATGGGCAGTATATCTGGCAGCCCGCTGTGAAGGATGGTGCGCCGGATACGATTCTCGGGCGGCCTGTGTTGACTTCGCCGTTCGTCCCCGCCATCGCCGCCGGTGCCAGCGTGATGGCCTTTGGCGATTTCAGCTATTACTGGATCGCCGATCGGCGAGATACACGCTTCAAAGTGCTGAACGAATTATACGCGCAAAACGATCAGGTGGGCTTCTTCGCGACCGAGCGCGTGGATGGCAAGCTGGTGCTGCCGGAAGCGATCAAGTTGCTCAACATGGCTACAAACTGATTATAGCACAAACCAGTGCGCATTGCAATGGCTCCGACAAATTTTTGCCGGGGCTTTTGCTTTTCATTATAATAGGACAAATTCCCCGCCGCATAGTATTGACGGGAATGCAAGAGTGGACAAAGATCAACACGAAACGATCGAGTACATCCGCATTGGCAGCACAACTTATGAAGTTGCCTGTGTTTTTGATGGTGAAAAGCCATTGATGGATCGTGTGAAAAGCGCAATCAAGCGCGACACAGAAGCCGCCATAGCGCAGTTGGAAAATCCTGAAACAGGTGCAAAATGACTTGACTTATTGCGGGTTCAGAGGTAACATGAACCTGCGCTTTTCAGTCGTTTTGTTGCTGTAGAAAGGAGCATTTTTTGAAAAATCAGCAGCAAAATATAGCGGCGATTTACTGCCGCCTTTCCCGCGATGACGGCGGCGATGCGGAGTCCAACAGCATCGGCAACCAGCGCGAACTGCTCCGGCAATATGCGAAGGCACAGGGGCTTGTGGTGAAATCGGAGTATGTCGATGACGGAATTTCTGGCACAACGTTCGAGAGGCCTTCGTTCAAGCGCATGATTGAGGACATCAAGTCCGGGCTTTTGGGCGTCGTTCTGTGCAAAGACCTTTCTCGATTAGGCCGCAACAATGCCATGGTGGCATACTATACCGAAATCTTTTTCCCTGAAAATGATATACAATTCATAGCTGTGAATGACGGAATTGATACGTTTCATGGTGAAAATGAGATTATGGGTTTCAAATCCATAATTAATGAGTATTATGCGCGGGATATTTCGAAGAAGGTGCGTTCCAGTCTGCGCACGCTGGCGGTGCAGGGGCAATTCACCGGCACCAATGCGCCCTATGGCTACCGCAAAGACCCGGAGGATCGGCACCATCTGCTGGTGGATGAAGAATCAGCGGTCAATTTGCGGCGCATGTTTCAGTTGGCGGCGGCGGGTGAAACCGCGCAGCGCATCGCGCAAATTTTCAGCAAAGAACAGATTCTGACCCCGCAGGCCTATGTCTCACAATGCACGGGGATGTACAAGACCGAAGCGGTGCTGAAGCACCCAACGCTGTGGCAGAAAATTTCGGTGCAAGCCATCCTCAAAAACCAAGTCTATCTGGGGCATATGGTGGCGCAGAAGCAAGCGGCAAAGTCCTTCAAGCAAAAAAAGCTGATCAATCGCCCGGAATCGGAATGGATCAAAGTGGAGCACACGCACGAGGCGCTGGTGGATGAGCAGACCTTTGAAAAAGTGCAGCGGCTGATGTCCGTCAAGCGGCCAGCGAAAACCACCGAGTTCAACAACATCTTTCGCGGGCTTGTGCGATGCTCCACCTGTGGTTGCACGCTCAGTTTGCACGACATGCACAAAAACAACGATGCAAACTATTCTTGCAGCAACTACCGCCGGAACCACACCTGCACGGCGCACTACATCCGCTTCTTGCCGTTATATGATCTGGTTCTGCGGAAAATCAAGAAAGTTTCTGCCATTGCTAAGCTGCATGAGAATGACTTGAATGCCTTTGTGGAGCATATCTGGGCAACCAGCGAGCGCTCGGACAGCCGGAAAGATGCGAAGCAGATGGAACGCTGCCTCCGGCGCATGAAGGAGCTGGATACGATTGTGAAGAAGCTCCTCGAGCAAAACGCCCTTGGCGGCATCTCCGATGCACGGTTTCTTTCAATGTCCGGCGGCTACGAAGCGGAACACGAAGCGCTGCAAAAGCAAGTGGACGCCCTGCAAGCCAAACAGAGCGAAGCCAAGGCCGACAACCAGAACGCCTTCAACTTCCAGCAAATCGTTCTGAAGTACACAGATGTGCAGGAATTGACCGCCTCGCTCCTGTATGAGTTCATTGACCGCATCGTAATCTTCGACGGCAGCGGGCGCGGCCAAGACCGCAGGCAGCGGGTGGAAATCCACTTCAAATTCGTCGGGCTGCTGCCCGACAGCGTTTAGCCCTAGGATAGTTCCCAATATATAGGTATCCACCGCCACCTGCAAAGGCCTTTCGCAGTGGGGATCCTATTACCTCGCCTCGCAGGGGTATACGCCGCGGCGGATTTTGCAGTATTATTACGGCAACGACATCGATATCAACTTCGACGCGCCGCAGGGCAACATTCTCCCCTCCTACCCCGGGCAGATGATGCAGCGGGGCGTCATGAGCGAAGAGGTGCGCACGCTGCAAAAAATGCTGCGGCGCGTAGCGCGCAATTACCCCGCGATCCCGCTGGTGGAGGTGAACTCCGGCGTGTTCGACGGGAAGACCGACGCCGCCGTGCGCGCCTTCCAGCACATCATGGGGCTGACGGAAGACGGCATTGTTGGCCAGGGAACCTGGAACCGCATTGTATCCATCTACAACGCGGTCAAACGCCTCAACGAACTGGATTCGGAAGGAATCAGCCAGGCCGATACAGAAACCTATTACGCTTCCCGCCTGCGGCTGGGCGATCGCGGCTACGACGTAAGGTTCCTGCAATCCTACCTGGATTTTGTCTCCCTCTTTTATCCCGACATGGCACGTTTAGACGCGGACGGCATGTTCGGCCCGCTGACGGAGCAGGCCGTAAAAACCTTCCAGCGTCTCAATGGCCTGACAGAAGACGGCATCGTTGGGCGGCAGACCATCAACCGCCTTCGCAATGCCTACAAAGAATTTTACAACAGCCTCAGCCCCGCCTCCGCGCGGCTGTTCTACCCGGATTATGCGTTTTCGCGGGGGGACTCCGGCGAAAAAGTGCGCCTGATCCAAACCATGCTCAACGCCGTGGCGCAAGCCGCGCCGGAACTGCCCGTGGTTGCCGCCGACGGCATTTATGGCTCCGCCACCACCAATGCCGTGCTGGCGTTCCAGCGGTTCGCGCAGCTCCCCATATCCGGCAACGTTGGCATTTTAACCTGGAACACGCTGGTGAGCAAATACAACGAATATTACAACCCGCGCTACGCGGAATACGCGCAGGCGGAAGAAGCGGAGGAGGAGGAGCACTAAACAGCCCCCGCAGCGGGGCAAGCATTGCGCACGCTTGTTCTAACAACAGAAGACACCCCTTGACGCAAGAGCTGTCAAGGGGTATGTTTGATTGCTCCCATTCCCTGCGGGCAAGGTGATTCCTGAAGGATCCGTTCTCCGTCGAGCAACCAGCCGCGCGCCTTCGTCACCCTGACATGCACAAACTGGCCAATCAGTTCCGTCGGCCCGTCGAATTCCACCATCTGGCTGCCCTCGCTGCGGCCCGCAAGCGCCTGGCGTTTACCGGGCGTCTCGCAAAGCAGCCGCAAAATTTTCCCGGGCAGCGCCGCGCAGCCGGCGGCGGCTTTTGCTTCCTGCAAGGCTGTCAGCTCCTGAAACCACCGCACTTTTTCGGCATGAGGCACAGGATCGGGCATGGCAGCGGCGCGCGTGCCCTCCCGGGGCGAATACAGGAACGTGAACAGCGAAGCGTAGCCAACCGCGTCAACCAATGTCAGCGTCTCGCGGAATTCCTCGTATGTTTCCCCGGGAAAGCCCACGATGATGTCGCTTGTCATGCGCAGATCCGGCATATATTCCCGCGCGAGGGCCGCCAGCGCAAGATACTGCGCCTGGGTATAGCCACGGTTCATGGCGGCCAGCACTCTGTCGCTGCCGCATTGAACGGGCAGGTGCAGGTGCCGGGCAATGTGCCGCCCTGCGGCCATGGTTTCCAGCAGCGCGGGGGAGCAATCTTTTGGGTGCGAAGTCATAAAGCGCAGCCAAAAATCGCCCTCTATCGCATCCAGCTCCCGCAGCAGCCGAGGGAAATCGTAATCGCCGCTGCGATAGGAGTTCACATTCTGCCCCAATAAAGTGATCTCTTTGTAGCCCGCGGCAACCAATCCCCGGGCTTCTTCCAATAGCACTTCCGGCGCGCGCGAGCGTTCGCGGCCGCGCACAAGCGGCACCACGCAATAGCTGCAAAAGTTGTCGCAGCCATACATGATGGGCAGCCAGGCCTTGAACGCGCTGTCGCGCCGCAAGGGCAGGCCTTCGGCAATCTCTCCGGGCGTGTCTGCAATTTCAAAAACGCGGCGGCCGCCGGCATACATCTGGTAAAGCAGCTCCGGCAGACGGTGCAGCGCGTGCGTGCCAAAAACAAGATCAACAAAGGGGAAGCTGCGGCGCAGTTTTTCGGCCACATGCGCCTGCTGCACCATGCAGCCGCACAGGGCAATGCGCAGCCCGCGCGTTTGCCGCAGGCCCTTGAGCCGCCCAACATTGCCAAAAACGCGGTCTTCCGCGTGCTCCCGCACGGCGCAGGTGTTGAATAGCGCCAGGTCGGCCTCCTCCGCGCTGTTGCAAAAGCCAAAGCCGCAGCGCGCGAGCAGTCCGCGCAGGCGCTCGGAATCGGCTTCGTTGCCCTGGCAGCCGTAGGTGTGCACAAAAGCGCGCGGGGGTTCCTGCCGCCGTGCGATCCAATATTCATGCAAAAGCGCGGCGTACTCGTCCTGCCGCGCGAGTTCCTCCGGGGAAACCAGTTTTGTTTGGGACATAACGGCTCCTTGCTTGTTTTGGCTCATGTGTTCATCTCAGCGTCAGGTAGTGATATTCCAGCCTTGCCATCGCCCTGGCTTCCCGCCGGACGATGGTTTGCGCCTCGTCCATCGCAATCGCAACGAACCGCAAGTGATCCCCGGGCTTTGCCTGCGCAAGCAGCGGCAGATCGGCGGAAATCACCGTGGCGATTTTTGCGTAGCCGCCAGTGGTCTGCCGGTCGGCCATCATCACGATGGGCTGGCCGCTGGCCGGCACCTGCACGCTGCCCGCGGCAATGCCGTCGCTGATGATATCCGAACCGCTGTGCGTCGTAACTTTTGCGCCCTCCAGCTTGATCCCCATGCGGTCAGAGGCGGGCGCGACCGTATACCAGCCGCCAAAAAAATCCCGCAGACCGTTCGGCGTGAACCTGCTGTCCTGCGGACCTAAAACCGCCCGCAGGATGATCTTGTCGGCAGGTCTATCCCGGTCAAGGTGCGCGGGCACAGGCAAACGGCGCTCTTGCGGGTTCGCAATCGGCGTTTGCGGGCATTGCAGGGGCAATTCGTCGCCCGCGCGCAGCTGCCGCCCGGCAAACCCGCCAATGCCGCACTTTAAATTTGTAGAACAACTGCCCAGCACAGCCTCCAGCGCAAAACCACCGGCCACCGCCAAATAACCCCGGCAGCCCGCCCGGGCGGCAGCGCAGCGCAGCTCGTCGCCTTCGCTGGCGCGAATCAGCGCATACGTGGGCGCGGGCGCGCCGTTAAGCTCCGCCTGAAAGTCGGCGCCTGTGAGCGCAAACCAGGCGTCGCAGTTGAATTTTATCCCAGGCCCCGTCATGGTCATCTCGAGCGCTGGCATGTCTTTGGAGTTGCCCGCCAGCAAATTGGCAGCGCGCAGCGCGGGCAGATCCATCGCGCCGCCGGGCGAAAAGCCGCTGCTCTGCCAGCCTGCGCGCCCCATATCCTGCACGGTGGTCAGCATACCGGGGGATAAAACCGTCAGCGTGTCAGCCATGCCGCCCCACCTCCCAAATTTGCTCCCCGGCAGCCTGCCGCCGCTCCAGCGCGGCATATTCCGCCGCCGTTACCGGTTCAAACTTGATGTAGTCCCCGGCGGCATACAAAATCGGTTCCGCGCGCTGCGGATCGTAGGGCCGCACAGGCGTTTGCCCAATGAGCTGCCAGCCGCCGGGCGAAGCCAACGGATAAATTCCGGTCTGCTCGCCGCCGATCCCCACAGCCCCCGCCGGGATTTTTGTGCGCGGGTTTTGCAAGCGCGGCGTATGGATCGCCGGATCAAGTCCGCCCAAATAGGCAAAGCCGGGCAAAAAGCCCAGCATATAAATCAAATATTCGGGCGCGCTGTGCCGCCGTATGACTTCTTCTTTCGAAAGATTCGCGTGCCGCGCGACGAACTCCAAATCCTCCCCATTGTAACAAACGGGGATAGCAAACACGCGGGCGCTGCCTGCGGCTTCAGTTGAAAGGCCCTGCAAGCGCTTGCGCAATTGGCGCGTCAGCGCTTGATAGCGCAGCCTGCAAGGATCGTAATTGATCAGCAGCGAGCAAAACGCGGGAACGCACTCCGTGATGGCGCGTATGGGTTTGCGCCGCAAACTTTCGCTCAGCGCGCGCACGCTGGCGTTGCTCTCCGGGTTGATTTCGCTGCCAAATTCCACCAGAATCGCCGCGTCGCCCGCCGCATGGAACTGGGGGTATGCCATCTTCGTCACCTCGATTCGCTCGTCACGCATTTGCCGCGCCTTCAAAATACCCTAGCTCCAGGGTTTTTTCGAACCAGGTTTTGCAGGTGCTTTTCAGTTGCAGCGCCTCGCGCGCGCATTCCCGCATCAGCGTCACAAGAGAGGTGTTGATTGCCAGGCCAAAGCCGTCGATGGAAGGGATCGCCCAGCCATACATATCGATCATTCCGGCGCGGGCGGCAGCCTCGCAGGCGGCGCGCTCCAGTTCCGCGTCGTGCATGATCTCCACATTCTCCCGCAAAAACGCCAACGCGGCAATCATGCCATAGCAGCCCCAGTCGCTGACGGTTGCCGTCAGCAGGTAATCGGCGGCGGTGGCGGCGGCAATGCCGCCGCTGCAATCAGAAACCACCCCTGTGATATCGCTTGTTGCGGCGCAGCGGCAGCGGCCCGGCCCGGCGTAAGGGATATATTGCCTCAGCTGCCCGGCGATGGCGCCCATGCCGATTTCGTTGCCCAAATCGCCAATGGCAATATTGAGAACGCCCAGCGCCTGAAGCTTCGCAAAGAGCACATCCAGTTTTGCCTCGAGTTCCGTCATGTTCAGCCCCGTGGCGTTGTGATACTCGCCAACGGCATTTGCGCCGGGCGCCTCAATGCTGACAACAGCCGCGGGCAGCGCCTGCGCGATCAACCCATCCGCCTGCGCTTCGGCGGCCGCCCTGTCTTTCGTGAACGGGATCACCGCCATGGCGATGGGCAGCGCGCGGATCGCGTCCATGCTGTCGTAGGTGTGCAGCCCGCAAACGGCGGCGATGGCCTTCGCGGCCTGCACATTCTCTTCCTGGCAGACCAGAACGGGCTTTGCCCCAAAGGCCAGGACCAAAGCGCGCGCCAGCAGCACGGCGCTGATGATGCCGTCGGTTTCGGCTTTCTTAAACGGCCGCAGAACAAAGCCAGTGATGATATACACAAAGTCATTCGGCTTGATGCTCCTGTGCAGCGCACGGGCGCAGTGCATGGTCAGCGGCTCTCCGGCGCGCTCCCGCGCCGCGGCGTATAAAATTTTGCAAACGCCATAGCCCCGTGGGTCAAGATTGGCCAGGTCGTCAAGGCTTTGGCCTAAGTTCAGTTCTGTCAGCTCTTGTTGTGTCATCGGGTTTTCTCCTGTTCCGGCGAGGCGTCAAGCCGTCTCCTCCAAAAATTCGTTCCATAAATACGCGTGCAGCTTTGCCAGCAGTTCCGGCGCTTTTCCGCCAACCGGTTTGCCGTCCACGCTTTCGGCCGCAAGGCCAAAGCTGCCCGCGCTGGAAATCAGCACTTCGTCGGCGGCCAGCAGCTCGTCAAGGGTATACGTGGTCTCGTCCACGGGGATATTCAGCGCCTTGCAGGCTTTGATCAGATGCGCGCGGGCGATACCGGGGAGGATGTAGTGATCGGTGGGGGCCGTGATAAACACGCCGTTTTTGATGATGTGGCAGTTGCTGTGCGCGCATTCGGTCACGCGGCCGCCGCGGTGGAAGATGGTTTCGTCGGCTCCGGCCTGGGCGGCGCGCTCGCTTGCCATGCAGCTGACCAGCAAGTTCAGCGTTTTAATATTGCAGTGCAAAAAGCGGGTGTCTTCCATGGTGATGAGTTTCACTTTTGTGTCCAGAGGAACCACATCCACGGGGCGGATCATAATCCATAGATTCGGCTGCACCTGCGCCGGGTCGGGATAAACGTGGTTGCGGATGCCGGTGCCGCGCGTGGCCTGCCAATAGACGAAATTTTCGCCGGTATCCATCTTTTTCAGCATGTCGTTCAGGATCGCTTTGAGCTCTTCTTTTGTCTGGCTCAGGCGCATGCCCAGCAGGCCCGCGCTGTTGAAGAAGCGATCGACATGTTCGTTCAGGGTAAAAATCTTATAGTTGCGCGAATACGTCGCGTCATAAACGCCGTCGCCGAAATAACAGACGCGGTCGTTCATGGGGATGGTCATTTCCTCCAACGGGCCGAATTTGCCGTTGTAGTAGCCTAACATTTGCATGGGAGCGCACCTCTTTCACAAAATATTATAAAGTGTTACCTTTAATTTTACAACAAATCACAAAAAAAGTAAACGGCAAAATGCGTTTTTTCGATTATTTCGTTTTCTTTGCATGATATTTAAAAATATTTTTCCTGCAATTCGAATTCACCGGAATATTTTTCGCAAACAACACAGGCAAGATACCCTTCCGGCATGGGCGGGCGGAGCAAAACGCCTTGGCCCGCAGGCAAACCGGACTTATATTCCGCTTCGTGCCTCACCCAGAGGCTGAGGGTCGGCTCGTTTTCGTCGCCGGGCCGGGCAATTTTTTCGCGGATTTTTTCTTCGCAGCGCAGCGGCCGCAGCAGATCTTCCACATCGCAGCCCACTTCGCCTTCGCCGCTCAGAGCCAGCAGAGCCAGCCGCCCGCTGTGGCTGATGCTGAAAAACGGCCCGCCGGGCAGATAGGGCTTTCGGCTGGGCCGAAAGCGCAGCTGTTCCTCCAGTTTTTTCAGGTTCAGCCCGGTGGCTTCGCAAAGCAAAAGCCGCCCGGCGCGGTGCAGGGCAATCTGCGCCGCGCGGCGGTTCGGTTGTTCGGGGATGATCGTATAAGCGAGTCGCAGCATGGGGCTACCCTTCCAGGCGGCAAAAGCCCTTCTTGCCTTTTTTGAGCAGCACGGGCAACTGTTCGCGCCGGATGACAAACGCAATCGTGTCGGCTTTCGCGTCATCCACAAATACGCCGCCCTGATCCACCAGGCGGCGGGCTTCGCCCCGGCTCTTAACAAGGCCGGCTTTCGCCAGCGCCGTAACAATGTCGATTGCGCCGTCGATAAAATCCTCATCCGCAAGGGTGACGGCGGGGATGGAGCCGCTGTTCTGCGCGCCGCCGAACAGCGCCTTCGCGGCGGTCTGCGCCTTTTCCGCCTCCTGCTGCCCATGAATTTGCCGGGTCACTTCGAAGGCGAGCTTTGCCTTGATTTCGTTGAGCGCGCTGCCCTTCAGCGTTTCGTATGCCGCAATCTCATCCAGCGGCAGGAAGGTGAGCATCTTCATGCTGTTGATGACGTCCGCGTCGGCCACGTTGCGCCAGTACTGGTAGAACTCATAAGGGCTGGTGCGCGCGGGGTTGAGCCATACCGCGCCCTTCTCGGTTTTGCCCATCTTTTTCCCTTCGGAAGTGAGCAGCAGGCTCGAAGTCATCGCGTAAACTTCGCGTCCGTCGGCGCGGCGGTTGAGTTCCACGCCGCCGATCATGTTCGACCACTGGTCGTCGCCGCCCAGCTGCATTTGGCAGCCGTAGTTTCGGCTCAGGTGCAGGAAGTCGTAGCTTTGCATGATCATATAGTTCATCTCAAAAAAGCTCAGGCCGGTTGCCAGCCTTGCCTTGTAGCACTCGGCGGCCAGCATGCGGTTGACGGAAAAATGCACGCCGATCTCCCGCAGGAATTCGATATAGTTCAGCCCCAGCAGCCAGTCGGCGTTGTTGACCATAATGGCCTTGCCTTCGCTGAAGTCTACCATTGCGCTCATCTGTTGGCGGAAATTCGCAATATTGCCGTCAACTTCCTCGCGCGTCAACATGCGTCGCATTTCGGTTTTGTTCGAAGGATCGCCCACCAAAGCGGTGCCGCCGCCGAACAGCGCGATGGGGATATGCCCGGCCCGCTGCATGTGGCTCATCACCACAGCCTGGACAAAGTGCCCCACATGCAGGCTGTCGGCCGTTGGGTCGAAGCCAATATAGAACTTTACGGGCGCGCCGCCGGTCAGCAGTTGTTCCACGGCTTCGGGGTTGGTGCATTGGGCCAGCAGGTTGCGGGCCTTGAGTTCCTGAAAAATGTTCATATGATTGTTCTCCTGTTCCTCATGATGGCAGAGCGCCGGGCCGTCATCATCAAAAAAAGCCCCGAAGGCCAATAACGGGCTTTCGGGGCGTATGCTCGGCCTGGGGTTACGCGCGCGCGCCGGGCAACACAGCAGAAAGCCCGTATCGGTACGACACGAACCCGTATGCGTCATAATACTTGCGCTGCATGGCTTTCTCCTTCCTGCCCGGTTGCTCTATCCATAGTATACACGATTTCATTCGGATTGTCAAGAGAAAAATCGCGCGCTTCCATGTGCTTGCCGTACCATTCCAACAGTTTTGCCTGGTAGCTTTCCGGGTCGGTGAAAATGCACATGGCGTGGGTTGCGCCGGGCACAAACAAGCAGTCTTTTTCGATTGTCGCCGCCTGATAGAGCCTGTGGCCCATTTCGGCGGGGACAAAGGGATCGTCTTCGCCATGAACAAACAGCGTTGGCGCCTTGAGTTTTGCGATATTGCCAATCAAATCGGCGTCGCGTTTCAGCGATAAACCGTTGAACGCGCGATACCACATGCGGTAGGCCCAAAAAATGGGTTCGAATTTGATGTTCAAATCCCGCCGCGCGGAAAGGCGCATCATTTCAAAGCCGTTGGTATAGCCGCAATCTTCCACCACGCACGTTACGCAAGGGGGCAAATCGTGTTCGTTGCAGTTGAGCACAATGGCCGCGCCCATCGAAACCCCGTGCAGCGCAATCCGCGGCTCCCCCGGAACCCGGTTGGCATAGGCGGCAATCCAGTCCAGCAGATCCTGCCACTCCAGCGCGCTGAATCCCATGCGTTTGCCGTCGCTGCGGCCATGGGCGCGGTGATCGGGCAAAAGAATGTTCCATCCAAGCGTTTCGTGATAAAAGCGGAAGAACATGCCGAACTCGGTTGGCCCGTCGCAGCGGTAGCCGTGCGACAGCACAGCCAGTTTGTTGGTGGGCTTCTCCGCCGGAATGTAATATCCCCGCAGTGTGATCCCATCGCGCGATTTCAGCTCAACCTCTTCCGGGTGCAGCGCGAACAGATACGCCTTGCCCTCGTCGCGCATGGCGTCGCGATCGCCGGCGCACGGCTCTGGCTCCTGGAGCTTGACCTTGGTTTCGCGCCTGGTCAGCGCCATAACAAAACCGGCATAGCCGCCGATGAGGCCCGCCAGAGCCAGCAGCCCAATCAGACCCAGAATGATACCCAATACCCACTGCATAAAATAGCCTCCCGTGTTCCCTGTGATGATTTGATTGCACTCAGAACCCCAGTTCCGGCGTCTGGTGCTCCGTGTCCATGGGCAGGATCAGCGTATGTTCGCCGTCCCAGATGAATTCAATTGTTTTTGTGTAGCCATGGCGGTTTTTTGCCACGATAATCTCCATGGTGTTCGCGTCCGGCACTTCCACAACGGCGGAATCCGGCTTGTCTTCGTTTTTATAGTATTCTTCGCGGTAGAGCATGAGCACCACGTCGGCGTCCTGCTCAATGGAGCCAGATTCGCGCAGATCGCTCAGCTGGGGGCGGTGGGATTTCCCGCGCCCTTCGGAAGCGCGCGAAAGCTGCGCGCAGCACACGACGGGGATATTCAAATCTTTTGCCATCATCTTCAGGCTCCGGGTGATCTCCGAAACTTCCTGCACCCGGTTTTCGGAGCGCTTCGCTCCCTGAATTAGCCCCAGGTAATCGATGAAGACGCAGTCCACACCCTTCAGCCGCCGCGTGCGCGCCTTAATTTCCGGCACGGTGATAGCGGATGTGTCGTCGAACCAGAGTTCGCAGTCGTTCAGATCGCCCACGGCGTTGGCAATCGCCGTGAACTCTTCGGCGCTGTAATCGCCCGTGCGCATCTTATAGCCGGGCACGCGGGCTTCCATCGAAAGCACGCGCTGCGCCACCTGCTCTTTCGTCATTTCCAGCGTAAAAAAGAGCACTCTGCGCCCCTGCCCTGCAACCTGGCGCGCCAGGCGCAGCGCCACGGAGGTTTTCCCCATAGCGGGCCGCGCGCCAATCAGCACAAGATCCGATCGGTTCAGCCCCGTCAGGCATTGATCCAGCTCGCTAAAGCCCGTGCGGAATCCCTTGTATTGCTCCGCGTCGTCCGATTGCAGCTTTGCCCAATGGTCATATACGTCGTTGATGATGATGTCGCGCAGGCGCGTTGCGCCCGACTGCACGCGGCCTTGCCGGATTTCATAAATGCGCTGCTCGGCGGAATCCAGCAGCATGTCGGCGGATTCCGCTTCGGCGCTGGCCGACTGTATGATTTCCTGCGAAACGGTGATGAGCGTTCTGATATAGAATTTTTCGCGCACGATGCGGGCGTAAGACTCCACATTGGCGGTGCTGGGCACGGCCTGGGCCATTTGGAACAGGTAGTTGCGCCCGCCCGCTTCGTCGTAGACCTCGTCGCGCTTGAGCCTGTCGAGCACCAGCAGCGGGTCAATCTTTCCGCCCACGGCTTCGATTTCAACCATCACGCCAAAAACCGCCCGGTGCTGCGGCAGATAAAAGTGCTCCGGCTTGAGGAGCACCTGCACCAGCGACATGCAAGCCGGGTCAATCAACACCGACCCCAGCACGGCCTGCTCGGCTTCCATGCTGAAGGGCATCTGGAATGAATCGGGAGAAATGGGGTAATCGGGCATGGGCACCTCCGGCAAAAACGGATTGCGTCAAACGTTGTCTTACACCTTTTGCGCGCGGGGGCAAAACCTGCGCCGCCATAAAGCGCGGCGCGAAACAGCTCAGCGCCCTGCGTGCCGCTCTGCGTGCTCCGGGTGGCCAACCGGTTCTTCCGCTGTCACCAGCACAAAAAACGTTGCGGTAATCCCGGCGTAAAGCTTAATTTCAGCGGGGTATGTGCCGTAGTTTTTAATGTCGTCAATGGTAATTTTGCGGCGATCCACCTCCAGGCCAAGGCTGTTTTGCAGCTGCTCGGCCACCTCTTTGGCGGTAACAGAGCCGAACAGGCGGCCCTGGCTGCCCCCTTTGGCGTGCAGCTTCACCGTTTTGCCTTCCAGTGCGGCGGCGGCGGCCTTTGCGGCAGCGGTTTCTTCTTCAATCTTATGTTTCTGGGCATTTTCGCGGTTCTTTAGCTCGCTCAGGGCCTGCGCGTTGGCTTCCATGGCAAGCTTGCGCGGAAAAAGAAAATTGCGGGCGTAGCCGTCGGCCACGTTCACCATTTCGCCCTTCTTGCCAAGGGACTTCACATCTTGCGTCAGCACAACTTTCATGCGGATACCTCCCATTATTTTCGCTGCGTTTCTTCAGTGACATTATTTTCCGGACGTCACAAATCCAGTGTTTCCGCTCTGTTATCTATTATATCACGCCGCGCCCGAAAATGCAAGGGAGAAAATTGCCGCTCCCCCACCGCATCCAAAAAACAAAGCCCCCTCTGTGGGGGCTGCTGTACGACGTCGCGTTAATCGCGGACTACTGCAAGTCGAAGGGCTTGAGCAGCTTCCAAACCTGCGCGGGCTTGCCGTTTATCTCAACCGAAACCTGCGCGTATGCCCAACCCTGCACCTGTTCGGGGTCAACGCCCGCCGCGATGAACGGCTCCGGGTTCAGCACAAACACGATGTCTTTGTCTTGCACGCTATTGTCATAGCCGTTGATTTTCATATCCTTTGCCCACTCAAACATTGCTTTGCCGCCAAAGTCAATGTTAAAATGATCCATTTGCATGTGATAGCCAAACTGCTTGGGATAGGCGTCAAGGCAGGTTTCGAACTGCCGCAAGGGATCGGCTTGTGCGGTGGTGTTTTGCATGCGGTCGGCGGGCAGCGAAAAATAGTGATCCACAAAAATTTCTTCTCGCAGCCCGGCGGCATAAAAGGGCGCTAAGTCCACCGACATAGCAAGTCCATCGGGGCCGAAATAAAACACGGCTGCACCATCGGGCGCGGTCAGCGAAACATAAACTTCGTTTTCCGTCTGCGGCGGCAAAACTTCCAATACCGCATCGAAAGCGCGCAAACCCGCCGTGCGCACCACATCCAACGAGGCGCAAGAACTCAAGAGCAACAAGAGCAGCAAAACCGCCGCCAACCGCTTGATTCTTTTTTGCATGATTACGCACCTTTCCTTTCCTGGCTTGCGGCCCGAAATCTTTTTAAGCGCAGCGCGTTTGTGAGAACGGATACGGAGCTTAGGCTCATGGCCGCCGCCGCGAATATCGGATTCAGCAGCGGCCCGCCGAACAAGTGCAGCACGCCCGCCGCAATGGGGATTCCAATCACATTATAGCCAAATGCCCAAAACAGGTTCTGCTTGATGTTGCGAATGGTTCGTTTGCTCAAATGGATAGCGGTGGGAACGTCGGTCAGCTGGCTGCGCATCAGCACGATGTCCGCGCTTTCCATGGCAACGTCCGTGCCGGAGCCAATAGCGATCCCAATGTCGGCCTGTGCCAATGCGGGGGCGTCGTTGATGCCGTCGCCGACCATTGCCACTTTGCGCCCTTCGGTTTGTAGCTTTTTGACTTCGTTGGATTTATCCTGCGGCAAAACTTCCGCCAGCACCAGGTCAATGCCCACTTGCTTGGCGATAGCGGCTGCGGTCTTTTGGTTGTCGCCTGTCATCATCGCCACTTCCAGCCCCATTTTATGCAGGCTTTCAATGGCCGCCTGGCTGGAGGCTTTCACCACGTCGGCCACGGCTACAATGCCCGCAAGCCTGCCGTCTATGGCAACATACATGGGCGTTTTGCCTTCGCCTGCCAGTCTGTCGGAATCTTCCTCCAGCGCCGTAAGGGCGATATCGCGCTCGTCCATCAACTTGCGGTTTCCTGCTAAAACATTCTGCCCATTGATTTGAGCTTCAATGCCGCGCCCTGTGATGGAATTGAAGCTGTCTACTTTCAAAAGCTCTAAGCCTTGATCCTGCGCCCCCAGCACAATCGCTTGCCCCAATGGGTGCTCGGAGCCTTTTTCAGCGGAAGCGGTGATTTGCAATAAGCTGTCAGGCGGTGAACCCTCGGTAGTCAGCACATCTGTAACAGTCGGCTTGCCCTCGGTGATCGTGCCTGTTTTATCAAACACAATCGTGTTGATTTTGTGGGCGGTTTCAAGGGCTTCGCCGCCTTTGATGAGAATGCCGTTCTCCGCGCCTTTGCCCGTGCCAACCATAATGGCCGTTGGCGTTGCCAAACCCAAAGCGCAGGGGCAGGCAATCACAAGCACCGAAATGAAGATGGTCACAGCAAAAGAGAACACCGAATTGCCAACAATCAAACCGGGGTTCGCGCTCCCGGCGATAAACCACGCCACACCCGCCAGTAATGCAATCACGCACACAATAGGGACGAACACGCCAGACACTTTGTCGGCCATGGCCGCAATCGGCGCTTTGCTGCCCTGCGCGTCCTCCACCAGCTTGATAATTTGCGCCAGCGCTGTGTCGCCGCCAACTTTCTCGGCCTTGAATTGAATTGTGCCCGTGGTGTTCAGCGAAGCGGCATAGACCGGGTCGCCCGCCTTTTTGTCCACCGGCATGCTCTCTCCTGTCAGCATGGATTCGTCAATAGAGGTATGCCCCTCCATGACCGAACCGTCAACAGGAATTTTTGCGCCGGGCTTTACCACAATAACGTCGCCAATCTCGACTTCCTCAATGGGGATTTCTTTTTCTGTGCCGTTTTGCATGATCAGCGCGGTTTTGGGCGCCAGCCCCATGAGCTTTTTGATCGCTTCGCTGGTTTTGCCTTTTGAGACTGCTTCAAGGGATTTGCCCAGCAGAATGAGCGTGATGATAACGCCCGCCGATTCAAAATACAAAGCGTCCACCGCTTTAAACACGCCCCGCGTAATCTGCCATGTGTTATAAAAGCTGTATAACACGGCAGCGCTTGTGCCTATCGCAATCAAACTGTCCATGTTGGGGCCGCGGTTCAGCAACGCCTTGAAGCCGACGGTATAAAACTTGTATCCCACGGCGATAACGGGGCAAACCAGCGCAATTTCGAGCAAGGCGTAAATCAGGGGATACCGCATGGGGTTCAGCCCCGAGGGATAGGGCAGCCGCACGCCGTACTTCGTCAGCATGGGGACCATTGCGATATAGAGCAGGGGCAGAGAAAACACGGCTGAAATAATAAATTTTGTCCAAAGGGTTTTGATTGCCTTTTGTTTGCGCGCCCTGTCTTCGTCCGCCGCGTCCGCCTTGTTGATTTCCAGCGCCTGATACCCGGCTTTCTCAATCGCTTCTCGGATGGCAGACTGCCGCACCTGCTGGGGATCGTATTGAACGGTGGCTTTTTCCGTGGCAAAATTGACCGAAACACTCTCCACGCCCGGCAGCTTCCCGATGGCCTTTTCTACTCTTTGCGCGCAGGCCGCGCATGTCATGCCGCCAATGGGGATAGTAACATGGCTGCCGACCGTTTTCTCAACCGCTTCAAAGCCGATTTTTGCAATGGCTTCTTTTATGGTGCTGAGCGACAGGCCGCTTTCGTCAAATTCCACGAACAGCTTTTCGCTCGCCAGATTTACGTTCGCCTGCTCGACGCCGGGGAGTTTTTTGACTATTTTTTCAATTCGCTGCGCACAGGCCGCGCAGGTCATCCCTCGAATGCTAAGCACCTGACGATTCATCGATTGATCACCTCTTTGCTTTCTTTGGGCTGTGAAGCCGGTTCGCCGCCGGCTTTCTCTCTTTTATTATAAACCTAAATTTCGTTTTTTCAAGTACGCACTTTATTGTAATATAGTACCCAAAAGGGTACTCAGGCAATTTTGCTGTTTTTGCCAAACAGGCTCTTGACATTGGCGCGCCCGCGTGTTATGATTATCCTGACGGAGGGCGCAAAAATGAACTGTAACTGTACCGAATACAACTGCCCCGTGGGCGCAACGCTCGATTTGATCGGCGGGAAATATAAATCCCTGATTCTGTGGCATTTGATGAGCACCACTCTGCGCTTTGGCGAGCTTCGCCGGCTGATCCCCCAGGCGACGCCCAAAATGCTGACCCAGCAGCTGCGCGAGCTGGAGGAGGCAAACCTTGTCATCCGCACGGTCTACCCGGTTGTGCCGCCGAAGGTGGAGTATCAGCTATCCGAGCTTGGAGCAAGCATCAAGCCCATTCTGGTCGCCATGTACGCGTGGGGGGCCGGTTACCTGAAAGACAATGGCAAAGAAATCAGCTGCTCCATGGCCATGCCCTCGTAGCTCCGCTTGTTTCGGTTCGCAAAAAACAAAGCCCCCTCCGCAGGGGGGCTTTGCGTTTTCAGTTCGTTCCCGGCGGCGGCTAAAACGCCATCCAAATCCAGCCGAAGCAAACAATCAGCAGGAACCAGTTCAGCGGTGTTTTTTCCCATGTCGTGGACTTGCCCCAAAGCTTAAAGCAATTGTAGCGCTGGGGGCTAAACCAAACAATGCCGCCCCGCGCGCGAACTTCCGCAAGGCCGGGCACGCGGTCCTCGGACTTCAGCCAATTCATACGACAGTCCAAGTACTGCAGCTTGGTGTTCTTCGAAACATCCAGCGCAGTCAATTGGTTGTCGGAGCAGTCCAAGCCTTTCAGCGCCGTGTTCTTCGAAACATCGAGCGCGGTTAGTCGGTTGTAGCCGCAGCTCAACCCAACCAGCGCCGTGTTCTTCGAGACATCCAGCACGGTCAGTCGGTTGAAGTAGCAGTCCAAATATGTCAAATCAGTATTTTTCGAAACATCCAGCGCGGTCAGCTGGTTGCCATCGCACCGCAAGTGGGTCAGCGCCGTGTTCTTCGAAACATCCAGCGTGGTCAGTTGGTTGTTGTAGCAGTACAACAACTTCAGCGCCGTGTTCTTCGAAACTTCCAGCGCGGCCAGTTTGTTTTCGCCGCAGCGCAACCCAACCAGCGCCGTGTTCTTCGAAACATCCAGTGATGTCAGTTGGTTGTCGGAACAGTACAACCACTCCAGCGCCATGTTTTTCGAAACATCCAGCGCGGTCAGTTGGTTGCTGGAGCAGGACAACAACTCCAGCGCCGTAAAATATTCAATGCCAGCAAGACTGGCGATTTGTTTATTTGAAACATAGACTCTTGTTACGTTCTCGACTTCGCTTTTTTGAATTTTACCATCGTCGTTTATATCAAAATTTTGCAGCACATAGGCCTTAAAATTTGCATCGGTAAACGCCGCTGTAATGTCGTCGTCATCCGCCGCGCGCACCCCCACGGCAAAGCTGCCGCACAGCAACAGGGTTGCCAGAAACACCGAGAGCAGGCGCTTTATCGTTTTAAATCGCATGGCGTTGGTAGATTTCGCGCGTTGCATGGGAAAACCTTCTTTCTTTGGCTAAAATTTACTTGGCATTTTGATTGTAGCAGATTCCGCCGGAAAAGTCAAGCACTTTTTTGCGGGTCGCTTCACTGGAACAACGCGCTAAATTCCGCAGGTTCCTGCTCCTTGCCGCAGTGCGGGCAAAACGCCGCCCCGTGCTCAATCGTCTTCCCGCAGGCCGCGCAAACGCCATGCAGGCGCGCGCCGCAATTGTCGCAATGCACATGCCCGCGGTTCTGCACGGCCTGGCACTTAAAGCAGAAGAAGCTCAGCTGCTTGAACACCGCGTAAATCAGCAGCCCGGCCAGGTTGGTGAACAGCGCCAAAATGCCCCAAATGGCCCCCCGCAGCTTGTGGCGCTCCGCGTCGCGGTAAACATAAAGCGCCACCAGCGCCCAATAGAGCATAAAAAACAGTGTGCCTGCGGTGGCGGTCAGCCGCAGCAGCAGCTGGGCGTGTTTCACAGGCGCAAAGCTAAAAATCAGGAACACGCGCTGGCCGCTGTTTCCGTTGGGCAGCGAATGCAACGCGTAAACCTTTTTTGCCCCGCCGTCCAGATAAAAAAACTCATCCTCAAACTCGTGGTGCGCATCCTCTTCCACCATGCTTTCCAGCGAGCGCAGCACGCTGCTTCTGATTACATGATAATATACCCCCGGCCGCGCGGGGTCGCAAAGATACTTCCCCTGCTGATCGGCGGGTTCCAGCGCCAGCACGCCTTCCATGGTTCCCCGGGCGCTGAACCGGATTTGATTCTGCCCGTCGAGGAGCAGCACATCTTCCACATCGGCCCACCGCGCAAACTCCGCCAATTCCTGGCGGCTGGCCCCGCCGGCGCAGGCCTGGCTGAACCGCCCGTAGGCTCTGCCCAACGCCAGTTTTTCGCGGAACGCCGTTCCGATTGCGCCAACGCACGCAGCGGCCACCACCGCCCCCGCCACAAGATAGGCGATGATCACCGCCCGCCAGTTGCTTTTTTTCCGGGCTTTCATTTCGATGTATCCCCTTTGCTTAAAAATAGCACGGGCGAAAGCAGCAGCGCCGCAATCCCCAGCCCCGCCGCCAAAGGCAGGAGCATGGCCCGCCATGCCACGCCATAAAGCACAAGCCCCGCCGGCGCCAGCACAAACACCGCCGCCAGCAGCGAAAAATACCGCCCCAGGCGCCGCTCTTTCTTTTGTTCCTGCAACGTATAGCACTTGCGGTCCGCCTCGTCGTCAATCACGGCCAAAACGTCTTGCAGGCCCCGTTCGTCGTCCATAAGCGCCATCCTTCCGTTCTCAGCTCATCGATTTTCGTATCTTCAGCAATCCGTGGTGCAGCCGGCTCTTTACCGTCTTTGCCTGCGTGCCCGTCGCCGCGGCAATCTCTTCCAGCGAACACTGTTCCAGGTGCCGCATGCGAATGGCCGCCGCCTGCTCCGGCGGCAGGTTGCCCAGCGCGCGTAGCGCTTCGCCAAAGGCCAGCCGTTCCTCGGTTTCGCGTTCCATGTTTCCCCCGGCCGCCGGTTCGTAGCCCAGTTCATCCAGCGGCACGGCCTGGTTGCGGCAGCGCCGCAGATGATCAAAGTAGCAATGCTTCGCGATGGTCATCACCCATGTGCCGAAGTTCGCCGTCCCTTGCGGATCAAAGCGATCGATGTAGCGCACCAGCTTCAGGAAGGTGTCCTGCGTCAAATCCTGCGTCAGTTCCGCGTCGCTGGTCAGCCGGAGCAAATATTTGGTTACATAAGGGTAATACCCGGCCACCAGCCGTTGCAGCGCCGCTTTGTCGCCGCCCTGCGCCAGCCTGATCTGCCTTGCTTCGTCCTCCAATCCGCTCCACCACCTTCATCCTTCTATTACACGCCGCAAAAGCGGTTTGGTTCCCAAAAAGGGGCGGACACATTGCCCGCCCCGCCCAATATTTTAGTTCATTTCGCCAATTTTGCTTTCACCGTGACCGGTATCCGCTGCGTCAGATAGTCCCAGAGCAGCCGCGCGCAGCCCAAAAACAGGTGCGCCGCGTCGCCGGGCAGCGTGGCGGCCAGGCTGGTTGGCAGCGGCTTCGCGGCTGGCTCAGCCCCCCGGAACTCCTTTTTCTCAATGATCACCTGATCCATCAGCACATCCTTGCCGCTCGCCTGGTCATAGAAATAGGCCTCGTATTTCAGCTGGCCGCCGTTGATCTGCACCGTGGTATACACCGGCTGCCCCGGCTGGGTATACTTTGCCGCAAGCGCTTTGACCTGCGGCGGCGGGGCGGCGTTCAGATGATATTCCTTCGGCCCGGCGGTGTTAGGCAAAATATACACCGGGCCGCTCGGCGCAAAGTATTTGCTGCCCTGCCAGCCCTGATCCAAATTGTAGTCGTATTCTTTCGCCTGCCGGTCCGCCCACTCGTCTTTTATGAGAACGGGTTCGCTGCGGTAATACATGTGATCGTGGCCCGACATCACAAGGTCAATCCCCAGCGAATCCATCGCCGGGAGCAGCCAGTAGCGCAGCATCATCACATCCGGATCCCACGGGTGGTCGCCGCCGGAATAGAGGCTCTTGTGCAAAAAGATGATTTTCCACTTCGCGCCGCTCGCCCGCATGTCGTTTTGCAGCCAGTTGAGCTGCCGCGCGCTCATGGGGAACGCGTCGTTGGTGTTGAGCACAGCATAGTGCGCGTCGCCCCAGTCGAACGAATAATAGGCCCCGCGGGCATTGGAAGCGCCCTTTTGCTTTTCCAGCGTAAATTGGGCGCTGAACCAGCCCGTTTTATGCAAAAAACCGTCGTGGTTGCCGGCAACCGCCGCGTGGGTCGTCTGCGCCAAATAGGGTTTGTAGGCGTTGAAAAAGTAATCCCACTGCTCGTTGCCGCAATCGTTGGTGTAGTCGCCCAGGTGCACAAAAAAGCTGTTTTTGTTGCCCAGCAGTTTTTGCGCGCGGCCCAGCAGCTTCGCGCTGAGCTGGTAGTCCTCCTGCCTGTCGGCCTGCACGTCGGTCAGCGCCACAAAGCCCGAGGCCTTGCCCGGCCCCGCATCTGTAACAAACGTCCCTTTCGCGCTCCAGATGTTCTTGCTTCTGTCGCCCACCTGATAGGTATATTCCGTGCCGGGCGCAAGGCCGGATAGGATGACCGAATGCGCGTAGCCGCCCTGGAACTTGGTTGCGGCCTGGCTTTGCCCCTTCCCTGTTTGGGGCGGCTCCAGCCTGATGTCGCTGCCGCAGTCCTCTTTGGTATACCAGTGGAACGCGCGCGCGGTTGCGCTGTCGCCATAGAACGTGCAGACCACCCGGTAAGGGGCGTAGCCGCCGCCATCCGCCGCGCGCGGGACAAGCCCGGCGCAGCCCGCCAGCAGCGCAAAGCAGAGCAGCGTGGAGCAGGTTTTACGAAATTTCATCAGCAGTTCCTCCTCAGCGAAATGTTTTTATGTTGGAAGCTTCCCAACGGTAGGATCCCGCTTTCAGCGGCAAGTTGCGAAATTCCGAAATTCCGGAATACTGGATTTTGGCTCTGAAAAGGGGTCAAAAACCGGTTCGCCATTCCGAAATTCCGAACTATCATAAAATAGCGCACACAGAAAACCCGTTGGAATGATCCCCCTGTCGTGGCAATTCGCCACAAAAATCGCTCCCCAAAGATATCCCTCGCCACAGGCTAGGTACCTATTATACCATGCCGCGCCTGAAAAAGCAAGGAAGAAAATTGCAGGACGCATTGCCAAATTGCAAGAAAATCGCAGCTTCCCCTTGACAATTCCCCAAACTTCCGCTATAATGAAGGAAATATTGCAAAACCAGAATAAGGGAGAGCGAGGCCTATGAGCAGCCGCGCACCATTTTTGAGCCAAATTGAACAAAATTACCCGCACCTTTCCAAAGGGCACAAGCGTATTGCCGATTATATCCTCCGAGATTACGACAAGGCGGCGTTTATGACCGCCGCCGCGCTGGGCGAAGCCGTTGGCGTCAGCGAAAGCACTGTGGTGCGCTTTGCGGCCGAAAATGGCTGGCGCGGATACCCCGAGCTTCAAAAGTATTTGCAGGAGATGATCCGTTCGCGCCTGACCAGCATCCAGCGTCTGCAAGCATCCAACGTGAAGCTGAGCAACGATAAAATCATGGAAAACGCCATGAACGCCGACGCGGAAATGATCCGCCGCACGCTGGAGCAAACCTCGCGCGAGGAATTCAAGTGCGTTGTGGACGCCATACGCAAAGCGGAGCATATCTATATCCAGGGCACGCGCAGTTCCGCTGCCCTGGCCAACTTTCTTGCGCTGAATATGAATATCCTCCATCCCGGCGTGGTTTACGTGGATGCGTTCAGCGCCAGCCAGACCTATGAGCAGCTGCTGCGCATCAACGAGCACGATATGTGCATCGCCATCAGCTTCCCGCGCTATTCCAAGCGCACCATCACAGCCCTGCGCTTCGCGCGCGATCGGGGCGCCTGCGCCGTGGCAATCACCGACACCCTGCGTTCGCCCATCGCGGCGCTTTCGCACCATGTGCTGCTGGCGTGCTGCGACGCGGTCTCGTTCGTAGACAGCCTGGTGGCCCCCATGAGTCTCATCAACGCCCTATTGGCCGCCTGCGCCCGCGCGCAGGGCGACAATGTTTACGATACCCTGCGCGATCTGGAGGGCATCTGGACGCAATACGAGATCTATGCGGATATGGGAAGCGAAAAACAATGAACAATGCTTGCGACGTCCTTATCCTGGGCGGTGGCCCGGCAGGGTTGATGGCCGCCATCGCGGCCGCCGAGCGCGGTGCCGCCGCCGCGCTGCTGGAGCGCAACGAGAAACCCGGCATGAAGCTGCGCATTACCGGCAAGGGGCGCTGCAATGTGACGAACGCCGCCGGCCTGGAAAGCCTCATTGCCCACGTGCCTGTGAACGGGCGGTTTTTGTTCAGCGCGTTCAGCCGCTTTGGCGCTTTCGATACCATACGGTTTTTCGAGTCCCTCGGCGTGCCGCTGAAGACCGAGCGCGGCGGCCGCGTGTTTCCGGTCTCCAACAACGCCCACGACATTGCCGACGCGTTGGTGAAGCAGCTGCGGCGGCTGGGCGTGGCCGTGATACGCGGGCGGGCCGAACAGCTTCAGGCCGCGGACGGCAGGGTGCGGGGCGTGGTGACAGAAAAAGGGGAAGTCTATACCGCCCGCGCGGTTGTTGTCGCCACAGGCGGCTGCTCTTACCCAAAAACGGGTTCCACAGGCGACGGCTACGCGCTGGCGCGGCAGGCCGGGCACAATATCATTGCGCCAAAGCCGAGCCTTGTGCCGCTCGAGTGCCACGAGGGGTTTTGCGATCGGCTGATGGGGCTGTCGCTGAAAAACACGGCGCTGGAGGTGTGGGATACCCACGCGCAGAAGATGATATACCAGGATTTTGGTGAATTGCTGTTCACCCATTTCGGGGTTTCCGGGCCCCTGGCGCTCAGCGCCAGCTCGCATATCCGCAACATACAGCCGGGGCGCTGCGAACTGCGCCTTGACCTGAAGCCCGCGCTGCGGCCGGAACAGCTCAGCGCGCGGCTCCTGCGCGATTTTGGCGAAAATCCCAACAAAAATTTCATCAACGCGCTCAATGGCCTTCTGCCAAAAACCCTTGTGCCGGTCGTCGTGCAGCTGACAAAAATCCCTCCCGGCACAAAAGTGAACCAGATAACCAAAGAGCAGCGGCAAACGCTGGTTGATCAGTTAAAATGCCTGCGGCTGACCGTAACGGGCTTTCGCCCGCTGGAAGAGGCGATTATCACCTCCGGCGGCGTGGACACGCGCGAAATCGACCCGGCAACCATGCAGAGCAAACGGCTGCCCGGCCTGTTCTTCGCCGGGGAGGTCATCGACGCGGACGCCTATACCGGCGGGTATAATTTACAGATTGCCTGGAGCACGGGGCGGGCGGCGGGCGCGGCCGCGGCGGAGGTGTGCGTATGCCCATAATTCTGGCAAAGTCCGCCGGGTTTTGCTTCGGGGTGAAGCGCGCCGTTGAAATGACGGAAGAGCGCCTGCGGCAGGGCGCAAAGGTCTGCCTGCTCGGGGAACTCATCCACAACCGGCAGGTGACGGCGGAGCTTTGCGCGCGCGGCGCGCGCGTTGTGCGCTCCCCCGAGGAGTGCCTGCCCGGCGAGGTGCTGATTGTGCGCGCGCACGGCATACCAAAAAAAGTTTCGCAAACGATTGGCCGGCTGGGCCTGGAATGCTGCGACGCCACCTGCCCGTTCGTGGCAAATATACACAAAATTGTCGCGGAACAGTCCGGGCAAACGATCGTCACCCTCATCGCGGGGGATCCAACCCATCCGGAGGTCATTGGCATAAAGAGCTATGCCAACGGGCCGGCCTATGTGGTGCAAAGCGCCGCCGCTCTCGAAAAATTGTTCGATCAAATGCCCGAGTTGCTTTATTCGACAATTATCGCGGTCTCCCAAACGACATTTCGCGCAGAAGAATGGAAAAAAAGTTTAGAAATCTTAAAAAAACTCTGTACAAACGCGAAAATTTTTGATACAATATGTTATGCGACCCAGTATCGGCAGGAAGAAGCGCGAACCCTCGCGCAATCCTGCGACGCGATGGTGATCATCGGCGATCAACTGAGTTCCAATACCGGCAAACTGCGGGCGGTGTGCGAAGAGCTTTGCCCCTCCTTTTTGATTGAAGGGCAGGCACAGATATTGCGGCACGCAAAGGAGCTTTCCTCTTTCCGCACCATCGGCTGCACGGCGGGCGCGTCCACCCCGGCGCGCACAATAAAGGAGGTACTGTCAACCATGTCCGATCTGACCAACGAAGCCATTCTCACGGAAGTCCCCGAGGCATCCCCCGCCCCCGTTGAAGAAACCCCTGCGCAACAGGCCGCACAACAAAACCCGGCGGAAGAAGCGCCGGAAGCCACAGCGCCGGAAGCCGCAGCGCCGGAAGCCGCAGCGCCGGAGGAAGAACCTGCCGCCGAAGAAGCGGAGGACTTCTCCACCGAGCTGGAGGCCAATTTGCAGCGCATGAGCACCGATCAAAAAGTGAAGGGCATCGTCACAGCTGTTAACCCGTCTGAAATCCAGGTGGATATCGGGCGCAAACAAACGGGCTATGTGTCCGCCGCGGAATACAGCAACGACCCCAACGCCGACCCCTCAAAGGAGCTGAAAATCGGCGACGTGCTGGATCTGATCATCATGAAGACCAACGACGCCGAAGGCACCGTGCAGCTTTCCAAAAAGAAGTTCGACGCGGGCCAGAGCTGGACCAATATCCTGAAGGCGGAAGAAGAGGGCGAAACGCTGGAAGGCAAAGTCATCGACGTCATCAAAGGCGGCGTGCTGGTTATGACTGGCGGCGTGCGCGTTTTTGTGCCCGCTTCGCTCACAGGGCTGCCCCGCAGCGATAATCTCGAGACCCTGCGCGGCCAGCAGGTGCGCTTCCGCGTGATCGAAATCAACAAACCGCGCCGCCGCGCCGTGGGCAGTATCCGCGCCGTGGCGCAGGCCGAGCGCAAGGCCGCCGAACGCGGATTCTGGGAGACCGCGGAACCCGGCAAAGTCTATGCCGGCAAAGTGAAATCCCTCGTTACCTACGGCGCGTTTGTCGATATCGGCGGGCTGGACGGCATGGTGCATATCAGCGAGATGAGCTGGAACCGCATCAAGCATCCGTCCGAAGTGATGAACGTTGGCGACGAAGTTGAGGTGTACATCAAATCGCTTGACCCCGAAAAGAAGAAAATTTCGCTGGGATACCGCAAGGCCGAAGACAACCCCTGGGAGATCATGCGCACGCAATACCCGGTGGACTCCGTTGCGGAAGTTACCATCGTCAGTTTCACCGCCTTCGGGGCGTTCGCAAAGGTGATCCCCGGCGTAGACGGGTTGATCCATATTTCTCAGATCGCCGATCGGCGCGTTGAAAAACCGCAGGAGGAGCTGACGATTGGCCAGCAGGTCAGGGCAAAGATTGTGGGCATCGACTTCGACAAAAAGCGCGTCAGCCTGTCCATCCGCGCGCTGCTCGAAGAGGAAGCGCCTGTGGCTGAGCCGTTCCCGGAAGAGCCGGAAGAAGACGAGGTCGTCGCTTCTTCCAACAGCGAAGACTAACCGCCGCAAACAATGCGCCGCAGAGGAAATTTCCCCTGCGGCGTTTTTTTGCGCGCAAACGCGATTCCCCTGTCAGTGGTGGAACAGCCGGATCCCTGTGAACGCCATGACCAGGCCCAGGCGGTCGGCGGTCTCAATGACCAGGTCGTCGCGGATTGAGCCGCCCGGCTGGGCAATATAGCGCACGCCGGAACGGGCCGCGCGCTCCACATTGTCGCCAAAGGGGAAAAACGCATCGCTGCCCAGCGCCACGCCCTCCATTCCGTCCAGCCATGCCCGCTTTTCTTCGGGAGAAAGCGCTTCCGGCCGCGCCGTGAAATATTCCCGCCATTTGTCTTCGTCCAATACGTCGCGCTCGTTGCCGGAAACGTAAAGATCCACCACGGTATCCACAAACGGGCGGCCCAAATCGCTCCGCAGGGGCAGCCCCAGCACCTTCGGGTGCTGCCGCAGCCGCCAGTTATCGGCTTTGTCGCCCGCCAGGCGCGTGCAATGGATGCGGCTTTGCTGCCCGGCGCCCACGCCGATGGCCTGCCCATCCGCCACATAGCAGACCGAATTCGACTGGGTGTATTTGAGTATGATCAGCGACAAAATCAAATCGCGCAGCGCGCTTTCCGGCATGTCCTGATTTTTAGTAACGATTTTTTGCAGCAAGCCGCTGTCGATGCGCAGCTCGTTGCGCCCCTGCTCGAATGTGACCCCGAAGACCTGTTTATGTTCCACAGGCGCGGGCTGGTATGCCGGATCGATCTCCACAATATTATAGCCGCCCTTGCGCTTTGATTTCAGCACCGCGAACGCGTCGTCATCGTAACCGGGGGCAATGATGCCATCGGTCACCTCGTGCTGTATCAGCTTTGCCGTTGCGAGATCGCAAACGTCGCTCAGGGCAATCCAGTCCCCAAAGGCGCTCATGCGATCGGCCCCGCGCGCGCGGGCGTAGGCGCAGGCCAGCGGGCTGAGCGCCATGCCCTCGGCCCAGTAGATTTTGCGCAGCACGTCGCTCAGCGGCAAACCAACCGCCGCGCCCGCCGGGCTGACATGCTTGAACGAAGCGGCGGCGGGCAGGCCTGTGGCGGCCTTGAGTTCTCGCACAAGCTGCCAGCCGTTGAGCGCGTCAAGAAAATTGATATAGCCCGGGCGGCCGTTGCGCACGGCAAGGGGCAGTTCGCCGCCGTTTTCCATAAAAACGCGCGCGGGCGACTGGTTGGGGTTGCAGCCGTATTTCAGTTGAAACTCCTGCATCACATTCTCCAATCTTGATAGGTATTCGTCTTTTCGCACCGACTTCAAAGGGGGCGGTCCAGCCGCGCCGCTTTCAGTGTTTCGGTGATAAACCCGTGCTTCCCGGCCAAATATTTTTCCCGCCCGGGGTCGAAGGGGCATTCCGCCGCAAGGCGCAGTTTTTGCGCTTCGTAGGCTCGCGCGGCCTCGGGGTGGGCGTTAAGATAATCGCGGAACGCAAGATAGCCGCGCCAATCTTCGCTGTCCGCGCCCACAACGTGGATAAAATGCGTCACAATCCCGTTCGGGCGCGTATAATCGCCCACGGCAAAGGTCAGCGAGTTTTCGTTCAGCCAGCCGCGCCGCAAAAATCCTGCGGCCTCCAGCGCGGGGCTAAGCGCCTCGATTGCGCTGACATCCGTCACCGCCACGGCAATATCCAAAATGGGCTTGGCCATAATCGCGGGCACCGCCGTGCTGCCCACATGCTGAATATCCACTGCCGCCGCGCCAAAAATCGCCCATAACCGCCGAATGGTTTCAGCGGCCAACGCCTCCCATTCAGGGTCGTGGGGCGCCAGCGCAACAGTGCCGCGCGCAAGCCCCAGCATAGAAGCACCTCCGGCTGTATTTATTTTAACACACCTGCGGTGAGCAGTTCGTCACCGGCGACTGCTTCGCAAAATCATACCTCGCCAATCTGGCTGTATTTATTTTAACACAAGGATTTTTTCCTGTCAAGAGGGTTTAGCAGCAGGGAATCAAATCGCCGCCAAAACAGTCGCAGCACTGATCGGCGCACCACAACCCCAGGCAGATCTTGCAGCAACCGCTGCCATCGTCGTCGTTGCGCCGCCGTTCGCGGTAGCCGCCCTGCCGGTTGCCGCGCATTTGATCGTAGGCCGCGCGGTATTCGCCGTTGCCGGGGGCAAGCCGCGCCGCCTGCGCAAAATTGCGCTCGGCTTCTTCGAGCCAGCCCCTGCCCCGCTGGGCGCAGCCTTTCAAATAATACCACTCCGCGCCGCGCTGCGCCGCCGCTATGCCGTCGAGCAGCGTGAGCGCATCGTCGTAGCGGCCCGCCGAAAGCTGCCGCCGGATATCCGAAAACTCGGGGGCGGTTCGCCAGCCGCCGTCGCTGTTTTCATAGCTGCCCCGGCCCGCCCCGCGCGCCAAAACGATGCTGTCGTAAGCGTCGTTGAGTTCTTCCACGCGGCGGGGGCTGCCCTCGTATTCGCGCAGAAGCCTGCGGTATTGTTCCCGCACCGTGGCCTCGTCGGCGCCCTGCGGCAGATGCAAAACTTCATATGGATTTTTCATAACCTTCCCCCTTTTGCGTTACGCTTCTTTCCATCTGTTCCAGCCCCGGCAACAGAATATTTTCTAAAATCGAACGAAAATGCACAAAATTGCCCGCCCCGCAAAGCGCGCGCCATTCCTCCGCCAGTTCGCCCGCCGTTGCGGCAAGCAGTTCCTCCGCCTCGCGGGGATCCCGACCGGCGGCCCGCAGCGCGTTAAAGCGCTTTCGCTTTTTGTCTTTGTCGTAATCATCTGCCGCGTCGACCAGGTATACCCAGCGGCCCAGCAGATAACCCAGACGATAAAAGCCGCTGTTGGCCAGGGCGCAAAGCTGCCCCAGGCCGTGCGCCGAAGGATGCGCGCACGAATCCAGCCCGGGGGGGTCTTGTTCCACGAGCCGCTGCGCGGCCATGGCCGTGCGGATCAGCTTCGCGGCCTGCGGCGCGCGTTTGGCTGCGCGGCGGCCCGCCAGCGAAAAAAATATCCCCGGCAGCGCCCAGGCCAATTTGCCCGGCAGGCCGCTGTCGGCCATGTTGTCCTGCCATTTGGCGCGGGCCAGCAGCAACGATACGTCGGCGGCCCGATCCAGTTCCGCGCAGCATTCCAGCTTCAGGCAGCGTTTGGCCGGGTTGATACTGCAATGCCCTTTGCGGAAGCCGGGGCAGTCTTCCCGCGAAGAGAGCGCCAACAGCGCGAAGAATGTCATATCGTAGGTGAGCGCAAGCCGCCCCAGCGGGCCATACCGCCGCCCCAGCGCGCGGCACAAAGAGCAATACACGCCGCGATAAAGCGCAAAGTCGCCACAGGTCAGGCTGGGCTTGTGGATGCGGACATAGCCAAACACGGCGGCGCCCCCTTGCTGTGAATCCGGGTTCTTATGTTTAGTATACAACATTTGGCCGCCTGAACGGTGAACGGATTGTAAAATTTTTGCCAAAAGCCCCCGCGGCGGCGGGGGCCTCTGGCCTCAGAAAGCGGGCTGGCAGTGGTTTCCGCCTGCCGGGCAACGCTAAAAATTTTCGTCGGTATAAATTTGCGTTACCCAGACGGAAACCCTTTCGTTTTTATTGGAGACAAACAGACGGATCTCGTGCAGCGACCACTGGAAGGTGAGCGGATCGCGCTGCCGCAACAGGGTGATATGCGTTTCTCTGCTGCTGCCATATACCAGATCGTCGAAGACGAGCGCGCTCTTTAGCTCATAGTCGTCATACTTGCTGGCTTGATTGGCGCCGTCGCGCACCGTGGAGCGCCGCAGATCAATCAGCAGCGGGGCGCTTTCCGGCATGAGGGTAAGCCTTACGCCGGAACCGTTGTGGCTCACGCGGAGGATCACGTGGTCAATCAAAATATCCATTTGGGAGCCATTCACGCTGAGATTGGCGTTATAGGGTTGAATATTGGGGTTTGGCCCGGGGGCGCCGGTTGGCCCCTGCGGGCCTCGCAGGCCCATATTCCCCTGTGGGCCGGTGGGGCCGGTTGGGCCAGTTGGCCCCAGAATTTTCCCAACATCCTCCCAGGCGCTTCCCGTCCAAACATATAACGAGCCGTTGACCAGATATCCGTCGCCGATATTGCCGGAGGGCTGGTTCGCAACCAGAGTCGCTTCGTCAGGGTAAGAGCCTTTGATGGTCACGCTGGTGCCATTCGTTCCCGTTGGCCCGGCCGGGCCGGTTGGCCCCATTGGGCCGGTCGCGCCGGTTGGCCCTGTTGGCCCCGGATCGCCCTGCGGCCCCTCGAAACCGGCGTTGCCCGGCGCTCCTTCTGGCCCGCGTTCCCCCTGGGGGCCTTGCCGCCCTTCCGGCCCGGCGCAGCCCATCGGCCCCTGCGGCCCTTGCGGGCCCGTGGGGCCGGGTTTGCCCTGCGGCCCGGGGTCGCCCTGAAGACCGGGCGGGCCCTCGAAGCCCGTCTCGCCGACAGGGCCTTGCGGACCCCTCGGCCCGGCGGGGCCGGGATCTCCCTGCGGGCCAACGGGGCCTCGCGGCCCGATCGGGCCCATCACGCCGGGATTGCCCTTGATGCCCTGCGTGCCGGGGCAGCCGGGATCGCCCTTCGGCCCCGCGTCGCCGCGCACGCCCATGGGGCCGGGCAAACCAACCGGGCCTGCCGGGCCGGGAGGCCCCGCCGGCCCCTGGCAGCCGGGCGCACCCTGCGGGCCGGGTTCCCCCGCAGGGCCTTGCGGGCCGCGCGCGCCGGGCTGGCCTGCCGGGCCTTGCGGCCCCTGCGGCCCAACCGGCCCCTGGTCGCCCTTCACAGGGCAGGCGTATTGATGAGCCTGGGCCGTGTTTGCGGGCGGGTTGCATCCTGTGATATCGCAGTGCGCGCAAGCGCCATAACCGTAATAATATGGGTACTGGTAATCGGTAAGATTGCTCATGTGCATCTCTCCTGTTGAAATTTTTCGGGTCATGTTCGGCCCTGCTAACAGTGTATCGAGCCAAGCCTTCGGCAGCGCGCAACAAAACGCGCGCCGCTGTTGAGTAACAAACACACAAAGCAATCTGTGCCGGGGAAGCGCAAAGCGCCCCCATTGGCGCAAGGGAGCGCTGGACGGTTCTTTTGGTTGTTTCAAACTATCTTCAGAACAAGCGCGGCAAAGACGTTACTGCCTCCCGGTATTCTGCATATGGCGGGCCGCTTCCAGCAGCCCATCCCGCGTATTCTCCGCCCGCCCTTCGAGCACCTCTTCCAGCAGCGCGCCCAGCGCGCGCCCGAGCGCGGGGCCGCGCAGCCCCAGCGGCAGCAAGTCGTTGCCGTTGACGGCCAGCTGCTTGCGCGTTACGCAGGCACCCTCGCGGCTCAGGCGCAGGATCTCTTCCCGCATGGGCGCGTAGGCCGCCAGCCGGTACCGTTTTCCCGGCGCTTGCGCCAAAATATCCGCGCGGGTCAGCTCCAGCAGTTCCAGCAGCGCCTCTTCGCCGAATTGCCCCAGCAGCCGCTTGATGCGCTTTGGTTCCGGATGTTCCAGAATGCGCAGCTCGTGGTTCTGAATCAGCAAACAGGCGGTCTCCGTCAATTTTTTCGGGCACTTGAGCTGCGCAAAAATCTCCCGGGCAATGCGCTCGCTCGCGGCGGGATGCCCATGGAAATGCCCCTGCCCGTTTTCCATAAAAAAACGCTCCGGTTTGCCGCTATCGTGCAGCAGCGCCGCCCAGCGCAGAAGCGGCTCCGGCGGAATCGCGCCCACGGCGGCGCAGGTGTGCCCCCAAATGTCGTAGCAATGCCAGGGGGTGTGCTGCTCAAACCCGTCGAGCGGCTCCAGCTGCGGCAACAGGGTAAAAATCACCGCCTTATGCTCCAAAAGCACGCGCCGCGCATCCGGCCCGCAAAGCAGCCTGGTCAGTTCCTTCTGCGCGCGCTCCGCCGCAACATAACGCAAAGCGCCGCGCCATTGCGCCACCGCTTGGGCCGTGTTTTTTTCCAAGGAAAACCCCAGCGCCGCGCTGAAGCGCAGCGCACGCAAGATGCGCAGCGCGTCTTCCTCAAAGCGGCGGCCGGGATCGCCCACGCAGCGCAAAATTTTGTTTCGCAGATCGCCCGCGCCGTCGTAGGGATCCGCCAACCCCCGCGCCGGGTGATACGCCATGGCGTTGACCGTGAAATCCCGGCGGCCTAGGTCGGCGGCCAGGTCATCCGTAAACGAAACGCTGTCCGGCCGCCGGTGATCGCTATAGGCGCCATCCAGCCGGAACGTTGTAATTTCGACGGGGTGGTGATCGATCACCGCCGTCACTGTGCCGTGGGCAAGGCCTGTGCCAATGACTTCGATCCCCGCCAGGGCCTGCCGGGCCTCTTGCGGCGTTGCGCCGGTGCAAATATCCCAGTCCTCCGGAACACGCCCAAGCAGCGCGTCGCGCACGCATCCGCCAACCAGATAGGCCGCGTGCCCCGCCGCTTCCAGCCGGGCAAGAATCTCCTGCACATAGGGCGGCGTGGTGATGGTCATGTCAGCAGCATCCCCGCAATCTCTTCCAGTTCTTCGTAGCGCGATACCGATACAATTTTTCCCCGCAGGGCAGCCGCGCCCCGCAGGCCTTTCATATACCAGGCGGCGTGCTTGCGGGCTTCGCGCATGCCAATATAGTCGCCCTTGTATTCGCACAGCAGCCGCACATGCCGCAGCATGGCCCGCAGGCGCTGTTCGGCGCATGGCTCCTGCCACGGTTCCCCGCGCAAAAAGGCGCCCAGCCGCGCAAACACCCAGGGGCTGCCCTGCGCCGCGCGGCCAATCATCAAAGCGTCGCAGCCGGTGTGCGCCAGCATCGCCCGGGCCGAAGCGCCGTCCGTCACGTCGCCGTTGCCGATCACCGGAATGCGCACCGCCTGCTTTACGTCGCGAATGATATCCAGATCCACCGGCGGCGCATACATTTGCGCGCGCACGCGCCCGTGCACCGTGATCCAGGCGGCCCCAGCGGCTTCGCAGCGCTTTGCAACCGCAACCGCGTTGCGCGACGAGCCATCCCAGCCCGCGCGCAGCTTCACGCTCACAGGCACGGCCCCCGCCGCAGCCTGAACGGCGGCGCGCACGATGGCTTCCGCCAGTTCCGGCGTTTTCATCAGCGCCGCGCCCGAACCATGCCCGGCAACTTTGTGAGCCGGGCAGCCCATGTTGAGGTCAATAAAAGCGGGCCCGTGCTCCAGCGCGGCCTCCACAGCCTTCGGGAAGGTATGCGGCTCTTTGCCGAACAACTGGATGCCGCAGGGCTGCTCCGCCGGGTGAAGCGCCATCAGCTCCCGCGATTTGCGGTCGCCGCAAAAAATCCCCATGGCGCTGACCATTTCGGTGCAGCAAAACGCCGCGCCCGCTTCCATGCAAAGCTCGCGCATGGCGCGATCCGAAACGCCCGCCATCGGCGCAAAACAGCAGGCAGCAGGCGGGGCGAACCCGCTTTCCGCCTCCTGCCTTACGTCCACTGGGCGTCCTCCAGTTCTTTCCATAGCAGCCGCTCCTCAAAGCCCGCCTCCGGGTCCCCCTCTTCCGCCGCTTCCAGCGGCGCCAGCCCCGCAACCTCCGCCTTGCGCCCGCGCAGCCAAACGCTTGGCTCCAGCCGCAGGGTATAGCCGGTTGCGGCGGGGCAAAGCCACTCGTGCAGGGGCAGCTCCGGCAGGCCAAACATCGCCAGCAGCGTCATAACCACCCCGCCGTGGGTGATCACAGCGGCGCTGCGCGTGCCGGTTTTCAGCAGCCCGTCGCAAAGCTTCGTGAACGTTTCGGCCAGGCGGCGCTGAAAATCGGGCAGCGCCTCGCCAAACGGCGGCGTCAGCCCCGGTTCCCCCGCGATCCACCGGTGAAAGATCGGGTGCCGATCCAGCTCTTCCGGGGTCTTGTTTTCATATTCTCCAAAAAAATATTCTTTCAGCCCCGCCAGCGCAATCGTCGTTTGGCCGGGATAGAGCAGCGCCGCGGTTTCTGCGCAGCGCCCCAGCGGCGAAACGAACAGCGCCTCCGCCGCAGGGTACGCAAACTCCTGCCGCATCGCAACAAGCTGCGCGCGCCCCTCTGTTGTCAGAGGGGCGTTGGTATGCCCAACATAGCGGCCTTCGGCTTCGCCTTCGCAAAGGCCGTGGCGCAGAAGGGTGAGGGTCGCGGTTCGCATGAAAACCTCCTGTGATCGCTGTTTTTAGCCTTGCCCCGCCAGCCCCTTATATAGCTTCAGATAAGCGCCGGCGCTTTGCGCCCAGCTGTTGTCGCATTCCATGGCGCGGCGGCGCAGGATCTGCCAGCCTTCGCGATCCGCGTAGCCCTGAATGGCGCGGAACACCGTGCGCAGCAATTCGTCGGCGTTAAAATCGTGGAAAGTGAAGCCGTTGCCGCCGCCCGTGCCGCTGTCTTGCACCGTATCTTTCAGGCCGCCCGTTTCGCGCACAACGGGTATGGCGCCGTAGCGCAGGGCAATCATCTGCGAAAGGCCGCACGGCTCGCTTTTGCTGGGCATCAGGAAAATATCCGCGCCCGCGTAAATCTGGCGCGACAGCGCGGGGATAAAATCAATGCAAACGCCAACCCTGCCCGGGAAGCGGCCCGCCAGACCGCGGAAAAAGTCTTCATACACCGCATCGCCCGTGCCCAGCACAACCAGCTGCGCGTTCGAGTGCCGCAGCATTTCGTCGAGCTTCGCCCGCGCCAAATCAACGCCTTTGTGCGCCACCAGGCGCGTTACCATGCCAATCAGCGGCGCGTTCGCATCCTGCGCAAGGCCAAAGCATTCTTGCAGCGCCCGCTTGCATTCCTCTTTGCCGGAGGGGTCTTCCAGGCTGTAGTTGTGCGCAATCGAACAGTCCGTTTCCGGGTTATAGCTGTCGGTATCAATGCCGTTGAGAATCCCGGAAAGCTTGAATTTGCGCCGGTTAAGAATGCTGTCTAGCCCGTGGGAATAATACTGCGTCAGGATTTCTTCGGCATAGGTGGGGCTGACGGTGGTAACGGCGTCGGCGCACTCAATCGCGCCCTTCATCAGGTTCACGCATCCGCCGTGCTCCACCAGCGACTTGAATTCCCCGCCAAGCCCAAAAACTTCCGTGAGGATCCCCATGTCGTATTGCCCCTGGTATTCGATATTATGAATGGTGAACACCGTTTTGATGCCCTGATAAAATGGATCATGCCCATAAAAGGCCGTCTGATACACCGGGACAAGAGCGCTCTGCCAGTCGTTGCAATGGATCACGTCGGGCCGGAAGCCTTCTAGCAGCGGCAAAATCTCGAGCACGGCGCGCGAGAAAAACGCAAAGCGTTCCGCATCGTCGTAATGCCCATAGATTTGGTTGCCGCGCTTGAAATAATACTGGTTATCCAGCAAATAATAGATCACGCCGTTGGCGCGGGCCTCGAACACGCCGCAGTATTGGCGGCGCCAGGCCACGGGCACCACCAGGTGCGTCAGGAATTTCATGCTGTCGCGCAGTTCCTGCGCAATGGAGTCGTACAGCGGCATCACCACCCGCACGCCCACCAGGCGCCGGCGCAGCGCCTTCGGCAGCGACCCCGCAACTTCGGCCAGGCCGCCGCTGGACTTAAAGGGCAGGGCCTCGCTGGCCGCGAAAAGAACTTTCATAAGCACCTCCTTGAGTAGTCAGGGATCAGGAGACAGGAGACAGGGGGAGAAACGCTTAGATCACAATCTTCTTCCCCAGGTAGATCGGGTAATTCTCCGCGCCCATCAGGGTTTTGCCGGGCTTGATGAACACGGCTTTGTCGGCAATCACATTGGTCAGCACCGCGTTGGCCGAAACATAAGTGCCCTGCATCAGCACGCAGTTCGTAACAACCGCGCCCTCTTCAATCGTCACGCCGCGGAACAGCACGCTGCCCGTGGCCGTGCCCCGCAGCTGACATCCGTCCGCCACCAGGCAGTTGCTCACCTTCGAGCGCAGGCCATAGATCGCGGGCATGTCGTCCTGCACTTTCGTCAGCACGGGCCGCGACGGGGCAAACAGCGCCGCGCGGTTTTTGGCAACGAGCAAATCCATGCTCGTGTCATAATAGCTTTGCAGGCCGTCAATCACGCGCGCATAATCCTCCACCGGGGCCGCGCAGATGCGCAGCGACTCCACGTTGCGGCGGAAGAATCCATAGTCGCTGTCGTCCGTCTCGCTTTGCGCAATCAGCCGTTCAAGCAGCGCTTTGCGCAGCACAAAAATATTCAGCGAATACAAATCTTCTTCGGCAGGCACGCTGCCCAGGCGCATGCCGGTGATCCTGCTTTTTTCGCCCAGTTGCAGCCGCAGGGTGTTCAATTTTGGCGCGGGCCCCTGCTGGCAAACAACGGTGATATCCGCGCCGGAACGGAAGTGCCGATCCAGCAGCGCGCGGTAATCCAGGTTGCAAACAACATTGCAGTCGCTCATCACCACATATTCTTCGCGGGAATTGCGCAAAAACTCGCCCGCGCTGCAAAGACCCTCGAGCCGGGTCTGGTTGCCGGAAGCCCCCGCGCCCACATAAGGCGGCAAAATCACAAGGCTTTCGTGCTTGCGGGCCAGATCCCAGGGCTTTCCAACGCCCAGGTGATCCATCAGCGAGCGGTAGTTGGCTTTGGTGACCACCCCCACCTTGGTGATGCCGCAGGCCACCATGGAACTCAGGGGGAAGTCGATGAGCCGGTAGCGGCCGCCAAACGGCACGGATCCCATCGTGCGGAACCCAGTGATTTCCGGCAGCGCTTCGTCGTAGGCGTTGGAATACAGAATGCCCAAAACATTGATCGCCCTCATGATAGCGCACCCCCTATGTCAGATTCAATCATTTGGGCCGGCGCAACCACCGCGCCCTTTCCGATGGTGACCTCCGCGCCAATCACGGCGACGCCCCAGGCGTCTTTGTCGGCAACGTCTTCGGGCCGCGCGCCCACTTTGGCGTTTTCTTCAATCACCGCATTCTCGGCAACAATGGCATACTGCACCGAAGCGCCCGATCGAATCGTGGCGCCGGGCATCAGGATGCTGTCGCGCACCGTCGCCCCGGCTTCCACCGTCACTTCCGGGAACAGAACAGAAAAATCCACCCGGCCTTCCACAACGCAGCCCGCGGATACCATGGAGTTTTGCACCAGCGATCCCTGCGCCGCGTAGTGCGGCGGAGCGGCCGGGTTGCGCGAATAAATCCGCCAGTCCGTGTCGCTCAGGTCAATGTCCACTTTGGGGTTGAGCAAATCCAGGTTTGCCTCCCAAAGGCTGTCGATGGTGCCAACGTCTTTCCAGTAGCCGTCGAAGGCGTAAGCCACCATGCGCTCGCCCGCCGCGTGCATGGCGGGGATAACGTCTTTGCCAAAATCGTTGCTCGAAGCCGGGTTCTGCTCGTCGTCAATCAAATATTGCCGCAGCTTTTTCCAGCTGAACACATAAACGCCCATGCTGGCTTTATTCGAGCGCGGGTTCTTCGGCTTCTCTTCAAATTCGCTGATGCTGCCGTCGCTGTTGACCAGCATCAGCCCGAAGCGGCTGGCCTCTTCCCACGGCACCTCCAGCATGGCAATGGTGCAGTCGGCCTGCTTTTCCTTGTGGAAATCCAGCATTTTGCCGTAATCCATCTTGTAGATGTGGTCGCCCGAAAGGATCAGTACGTAGTCCGGGTCATAGCGGTCAATGAAATGGATGTTCTGGAAAATCGCGTTGGCGGTGCCTTTGTACCACTCGGTGCCGCTGATTTGCTGGTAGGGCGACAGCACGTGCACGCCGCCGTTGAGGCGGTCCAGATCCCAGGGCTGGCCCGTCCCGATGTAGTCGTTGAGTTCCAGCGGCTGATACTGCGTCAGTACGCCCACGGTGTCGATGCCGGAATTGACGCAGTTGGACAGCGGGAAATCAATGATGCGGTACTTCCCGCCATAGGGCACGGCCGGTTTTGCGATGGAGCGCGTGAGCACGCCAAGGCGGCTGCCCTGCCCCCCCGCCAGCAGCATGGCGATGCACTCCTGTTTGCGTGTGGCTTGCATTGGGAACCCTCCTTGCTAGAAGTTTGTGATTCAATTTTAGGTAAGAGCGGGGCGGAATTCACGCGCTTTCCGTTTCCCCTTTTTCTTCCGCCCGCTCCAGGAAGATCACGCTCAGGCCGGGCAGGGTCAGTTCCAGCGCGGCCGGCAGGTTGTGCATTGGCTGAGCGGCCGCCTGGAAGGTTTTTTTGCGCAGCGTGCCCGTGCCGCCAAACTTTTTGTCGTCTGTGTTGAAAACCGCCTTCCAGCTGCCCGCCTGTGGCACGCCGATTTTATAGTGCTCCCGCGTCACCGGCGTAAAGTTGCACACACAAACCAGCTCTTTGCCCTGCCGATCGGCGCGCCGGAACGCGATGACAGAATTTGCCGTGTCGTCGCCCGAAATCCAGCGGAAACTTTCCCCGCTGTCGTCGTTTTGCCAAAGGGGCGCCGCCTTGCGATAAAACAGGTTCAGCGCCTTCACAAACTCCTGTATCTGCCTGTGGCTTTCGTATTCCAGCAACAGCCAGTCCAGCTCCTGTTTATAGTTCCATTCAATAAACTGCCCGAATTCTTGCCCCATAAACAGCAGCTTTTTGCCCGGGTGGGCAAACATAAAGCCCAAAAACGCCCGCAGCCCCGCAAATTTTTCGGCATAGTCCCCCGGCATCTTGCTCAGCAGCGAACATTTGCCGTGCACCACTTCGTCGTGCGAAATCGGCAGGATATAATTTTCCGCAAAGGCATAGTGGAACGAAAACGTCAGCGCGTTCTGGTTGGCTTTGCGGTGCACGGGATCGAGGCTGAAATAGCGCAGGCAGTCGTTCATCCAGCCCATGTTCCACTTAAAATTGAAGCCCAGCCCGCCTTTGTCCACAGGCTTTGTTACCATTGGCCAGGCGGTGCTCTCTTCGGCCGCCATAATTACGCCCGGGTGATCGCGAAAGATTGCCTGGTTGAGCTTGCGCAGGAATTCCACGGCTTCCAGGTTTTCGTGGCCGCCGTTTTGGTTGGGCGTCCACTGCCCCTTTTCGCGCCCGTAATCCAGATAGAGCATGCTGGCCACCGCATCCACCCGCAGCCCGTCGGCATGATAAACGTCAATCCAGAACGACGCGCTGGAAATCAAAAACGAACGCACTTCGTTCCTGCCAAAATCGAACACCTTCGTGCCCCACTGCCTGTGTTCGCCCTTGCGCGGGTCTTTGTATTCATAGCATGGCCCGCCGTCGAATTCCGCCAGCCCATGGGCGTCGCGCGGAAAATGCGCGGGCACCCAGTCAAGAATCACCCCCAGCCCCGCCTGGTGGGCCTGATCGATAAAATACATCAGATCCTTCGGTTCGCCGTAGCGCGAAGTTGCCGCGAAGTAGCCGGTGACCTGGTAGCCCCAGCTGCCGTCGAAGGGGTATTCCGCAACGGGCATGAACTCCAGATGGGTGTAGCCCAGACCCTTGGCATAGGGGATCAGTTCTTCCGCCAGCTTGCGGTAGCTGAAAGGCTCCCCGTCGGGGAATCGCCGCCAGGAGCCAAGGTGAACCTCGTAAACGCTCATGGGCGAGCGGTAAAGATTCTTTTCGGCGCGCTTTTTCATCCACGCCCCGTCGCCCCAGGCGTAACAGCCCGTCAGCGGATAATATTTCGAGGCCGTGCCGGGGTTGCTCTCGGCGTGGAACGCAAAGGGATCGTCTTTCAGGCGCTGGCGGCCGTCCTTGCCTGTAATGCAAAACTTATAGGCCATAAACGGCTGTATTTCGGGGATAATAGCCTCCCAAACGCCGTTGTCGCCAACCTTCTGGCAGGGGTTGGCCGACTTTTCCCAGCCGTTAAAGTCGCCGACCACGCTCACAGCCCGGGCATTCGGCGCCCAGACGCGGAAGGCCACGCCGCTCAGGTCGAAGGCGCGGTGCGCCCCAAAATAGCGGTACGCCCTTGCGTTGTTGCCCTGATGGAACAAGTACAGCGGAACCTCTGCCCGTTGATTCATAGCGCACCTCCTGTAACCATTTCGTTCGGATACACTCATTATAACAAAAGGCGGAGGAAAAAGCAAGAGGGAAAGCGAAAATTCCGCGGAAATCCATATTCCCTTTTTATCATTGCCCTTTTTCGGCTCATGGGATCTCCCCTGCCCTTGCTTCAGACAGCGCAGAAACCGGAGAACTGGGGCTTGCTTTTCGCCGTCAGGCATGATATAATAAGCTTGATGCAGTCTTATGAAAGAAAGCCGGTGAGCCAATCGAAACCCTGCGCAGCATCGGCGTGGATGTGGGGACTTCCACCACGCAGGTGATCTTCAGCGAACTGCTGCTGGAAAACACGGGCGGCTTTTATTCCGTGCCCCAAATTGCCATTACGCGCAAACGGATCCTTTACCGCAGCCCCATTCACCCCACGCCGCTGCTGGATGAATGCCGCATCGACGCCCCGGCGCTGCGCGCCATTGTAACAGAAGAGTTCCGCCGCGCGGGCATGGAGCGCGTGCAGACGGGCGCCGTCATCATCACAGGCGAAAGCGCCCGCAAAGAAAACGCCGCCGCTGTATTAGAGGGGCTGAGCGGGCTGGCGGGCGATTTTGTGGCGGCGGTCGCCGGGCCGGATCTGGAATCGCTGATTGCCGGGCAAGGCAGCGGCGCGCAGGCGCTTTCAAAAGAACGGCGCTGCCGCACGGCAAATTTTGATATCGGCGGCGGCACAACCAATATCGCGGTGTTCGAAAACGGCGAGCCTTCGGGCGTTTGCTGCCTGGATATCGGCGGGCGGCAGCTGCGTTTTGGCCCGCGGGGGGAGCTGACTTACCTCAGCCCCAGCGCGGCGCGGCTCTGCGAGGCCATCGGCCTTTCCCTTCCTGTGGGCCAAGTTCCCGCGATGTCCGCCCTGCGGCAGCTGGCCGCCTGCATGGCGCGGCTGCTGGAAGAAGCGGTGCGGCCGGGAACCGGCGGCATGTTGGAACTTGTGCGCACGCGGGGCAGCTCAACGCTTCCGCCGCCTGCGCCCGGCTCCCTGATCCCCGTATTTTCCGGCGGCGTGGCCGATTGTATCTATAAAAGCGGGCGTGATCCGTTTGCGTTTGGCGATTTTGGCGTGCTGCTCGGCGAAGCCGTGCGCGCCGGCGGCCTTTACGCAAATGCGTTCCGTGCGCGCGAAACCATACGCGCCACCGTCATCGGCGCCGGGATGTATACCGCTTCGCTGTCCGGCTCCACCGTCAGCTACAGCCGCAAAGAGCTGTTTCCGCTGAAAAATCTTCCGGTCTTTTCCGTCAGCCCCCGGCAGCAGGACGAGCTGTTTGACGGGGTATGGGAAGAAACGGCGCGGGCGTATCAATGGTTCCTGGGGCAAAACGATGCGCAAAACGCCATTGTTTGGCTGGAAGGGCGGCAAAACCCGGGCTATTTGGAGCTTAGGCGGCTGGCCGCCGCGCTGGCGGAGCTGTTCCGGGCGGCGCTGCCCGCCGGGCAGCCCTGGCTCGTGCTGACCTATTACGACGCCGCCAAGGCGCTGGGGCTGCTGCTGCAACCCTCCGGCGCCCCGGTGATTGCGCTGGATGGCCTCCGCGCCGCGCCGCACCAGTTCATCGATCTGGGGCAGCCTGTGATGCATGGGCTGGCGGTGCCGGTGGTAATCAAAACGTTAATGCTGAATGGATCGAGGTAGCATATGACTCTGACCACCACATTGCTGGGCGAAACATTCACCTTCCAAAGCGTGAAAGAGGTGCTCGCCAAAGCCAACGAAGAAAAATCCGGCGACAAGCTGGCGGGCGTGGCCGCGGGCAGCGGGCTGGAGCGCGTGGCCGCAAAGCAGACCCTGGCGAACCTGCTGGTCAGCGATCTGCGCGAAAATCCCGTTGTGCCCTATGAGCGCGACGACGTGACGCGGATCATACAAGACAGCGTCAACGAGCGGATCTATGCCGAAATCAGGGGTTGGAGCCTGGCGGAACTGCGCGAGTGGCTGCTCAGCAGCAACACCACCGAGGCCATGATAAAAAGAGCCGGCGCGGGGCTGACTTCCGAAGTTGTTGCGGGGGTCTGCAAGCTGATGGGCAACCTGGATTTGATTTATGCCGCGAACAAGCTGCGGGTATCCGCCACCTGCAACACCACCATCGGGCGCAGAGGCGCCCTGGCCACAAGATTGCAGCCGAACCACACCACCGACAGCATCGACGGCATCACCGCCTCTCTGCTGGAGGGCCTGAGCTATGGCTGCGGCGACGCGCTCATTGGCCTTAACCCCGTCAACGACACCGTGGCAAGCCTGAGCGAGGTGCTGAAGCGCTTCGACGAAATCAAAAACAAGCTGAACATTCCCACGCAAACCTGCGTGCTGGGGCATATCACCACGCAGCTGGAGGCCCTGCGGCAGGGCGCGCCCATGGACATGATCTTCCAGAGCATCGCGGGCAGCCAAAAGGGCAATGAGGCCTTCGGTTTTACCACGGATACCATCCTCGAAGCCAAGGCCATGCTGCAAAAAAGCGGCACGGCGGCAGGCCCGAATATTCTGTATTTTGAAACGGGGCAAGGCGCCGAGCTTTCCTCCGGCGCGCATTACGGCGCGGATCAGGTCACCATGGAAGCGCGCTGTTATGGCTACGCAAAGGCCTTCGCGCCGTTTATGGTCAACACCGTGGTGGGGTTCATCGGGCCGGAATATCTGTACGACAGCCGGCAGGTGATCCGCGCGGGGCTGGAGGATCACTTTATGGGGAAGCTCACCGGCATCCCCATGGGCTGCGACTGCTGCTATACCAACCATATGCAGGCCGATCAAAACGATGTGGAAACCCTCGCGTTCCTGCTGGCCGGAGCCGGGGTGAACTACATCATCGGCGTGCCCGCGGGCGACGACATTATGCTCAATTACCAGACCAACGCCTACCACGACGCGGCTGCTATCCGCGAAACGCTGGGCCTTCGGCCCATCCGGGAATTCGACGAGTGGCTGGAGCGCTGGGGCATATCGCGGGACGGCAAGCTGACGGAGCTTGCGGGAAAACCGGAGATATTTCAACGCTGAACAGAACGCAGATGGGATGGAGAACCCTATGACAGAGCAAGACTTGATCGAGCAAATCACAAAAGCCATACTGGATGCAGAAGGCCAGGCAGGAGGCCAGACAGGAGGCCAGACAGGAGGCAGGAAAGAGGAGGCAGGAGGCCAGACAGGAGGCAGGAGGGAGGAGGCAGGAGGCAGGGGATCAGCAGCGGCAGAGCGTTCCCCTGATTCCCACCCCCTGAACCCTAACCCCTATCCTGATTCCTCGCTGACTTGCGCAAGGATTGGGATTGGCCGGGCAGGGGCGCGGCTGCGCACAGAAGATTGGCTGCGGCTGCGAGCCGACCACGCCGCCGCGCGCGACGCCGCTTTTTTGGATGTGCCGCAGGAGTTTTTGCAGCGGCACCAGCTGCGGCAGGTGCAAACGCGCTGCAAAGACCGGGATGAATTTTTGACAAGGCCCGATCTGGGCAGGCTTTTCCCGCAAGAAAGCAAAGCCGCTATCAAAGAAATCAACCCGCAGCCGTGCGATGTTCTGGTATACGCAGCCGACGGGCTAAGCTCCCGCGCTGTGGAAGCCAACGCGGGCGACTGCCTGCCCATTCTGCTCGACGGCCTGCGGCAGCGCGGCCTGCGCCTGGGCACGCCGTTTTTTGTGAAGTTCGGGCGCGTAGCCGCCATGGAGGAAATTGCGGAACTGACCGGGGCGCAGGTGGTCTGCGTGCTGATTGGCGAGCGCCCGGGCCTGGGTTCCCCCGAAAGCATGAGCGCCTACATGGCCTACGCGCCAAAACCCGGCATGCCGGAAGCAGGCCGAACCGTTGTCTCCAATATTTACGCGGGCGGCGTGCCCGCCGTTGAGGCCGGGGCGTATTTGGCGGAGCTGCTGGGGCGGATTTTTGAAGCAAAAAAAAGCGGGGTGGAATTCAGCAATGGGTAATATACGCATAAGCTGACACGTGAGAGGATGGAGGGCAACCCATGACCGGCGATCGCATTCCAACAAAGCTCCTGGCCCGGCGCATTCTTCCCAACGCGGATCCGGCGCTGCTGCGGCAACTGGGCTGCCGCGAGGGCGAACGCAGCCTGGGGATTTTCACCACAGACTGCGACGATGTGAGCTATGCCGCGCTGGACGAAGCCACAAAAAAAGCCGCCGTGCGCGTGGTTTACGCACGCAGCATGTATGCGGGCGCGGGCAACGCCAGCACACGCCTGGCCGGCGAATTTATCGGCATATTAGCGGGAGCCGAACCGGAACAGGTGCGCGCGGGCCTGGAAGCCGCGGCGGATTATCTGGAAAACGACGCGGCGTTTTACAGCGCAGACGAACAAAACAGCGTGGTCTATTTTGCGCACTGCATCGCCCGCACGGGCAGCTATTTATCCGAACAGGCCAAAGTGCCCGAGGGCGCGGCTCTGGCATATCTCATTGCGCCGCCGCTGGAAGCCACGGTTGGCCTTGACGCGGCGCTGAAAGCCGCCGACGTGGAATTGCGGGTGTTCTATGGCCCGCCCAGCGAAACAAATTTCGCCGGCGGTCTGCTCACGGGCGATCAGGCGGCGTGCCGGGCGGCGTGCGAAGCCTTTGCGCGGGCGGTCTGCGGCGTGGCGGCGCAACCATTGTGCTGCTGACTCCTCCTGAAGTATCATAAAAACAACTGCAACGGATCCCTCGTTGGAAGGCTCCGTTGCAGCTGCTGCGATTCGCCGCGAGGCTGTTTTGTGCCGTTACCTGTGCGAGACCAGATACGCCAAAAGATAGAGCAGATAGATGTGGGCCGGGTAGAAAATATAGAAGAAATATTTGCTGAACTTTCCGCCTCGGCCGCGCTTGTTGTTATAGAGCAGCATGGGGATCGCCGCAAAAATCATATACCACTGAATGCCGAAGCCCGAACCGTTTTTCCAGTCCGAATAGAGGGTCAAAGCGGTGAAGGCCACAAGCACCAAAACCTGCGCCCAGCGCCAGCGCCGCAGGGCATAGAACAGCATCCCCATAAAGATCAGCGTGCCGCCTTCCACCATAAAGAAAGAGGGCAGCAAGATCAGGATGAACGCAAACGCCTGGGGCAGCCGATCCATGAGCATCAGCAGCCCGAACGACGCCGCAAAATAAGCAAGGCCCAGCGCCACGCCGCCGATAGCCAAGCCGGGCTTTTTTTCTTTTATGCCCCTGTAGATCATGGAACAGAAGCTCAGCAGCAGCGCCATAACAAACATCGTGCCAAAGGCGCTGTTGGCTAAAACGACCCCTTCCACAGGCAAAAGCCGCTGCAACAGCATGCTGGCCACGTTCATGAATTCAAATCCAATCAGCAGCTGAAGCAAGTAGCGGCGGCGGTTGCGGGTGTGATAAAAGCCTTCCGCGCAAAGGAACAGGAAGATTGGCATCACCGGGCGGCCCAAGATCTTCAGCCAAATCGGCGCGCCGGGGAACATCTCTTTGATGTGATCCAGCACCATGAGCGCCGCCATGATATACTTGAGCGCGTTGCCGCTGAACAGGCCCAGCGGCCAAGGTTTCGCGGGGGGCAGCCCGCGCGTTTCGGTCAGGGTGTTTTCTGGCATAGCAATTCTCCTTTGATCGATTGGTTCTTTGATAGCTTGCCCCAAAACACAGGGGTTCTATCCAATTTTTTTCGCTTTATAGCCCCAACAGCCGCGCCGCGTTGCCGCCCAGAATGCCGGGCGCCGCTTCCGGCCCAAATCCCCGCACAAAATCCAGTTCATCCGCCGGGTCGGCCCAAGGCAAATCGGTGCCAAAAAGGATGCGCTCCTTTGGATGCGCGGCAAGAAGCTCCCGCGCCCAGGCGGGCGGCAGCTTGCGCGCGCAATAGGATGTGTCGAAGTAAATATCCCGCCCGCACAGATGCTCCAGCACCTCGCGCCATTGCAGGTACCCGCCGAAGTGCGCCGCCACAACCGGCGCGCCGCCAAATTCCGGCAGCGCCCGCGCCAGGCGCTCCGGCGTGCAGTGCACGGGCGAAGGCAGGCCAATGTCCACCCCCGCGTGGAACAGCGTAACAAGCCCCAGCTCCGCCAGCGTGCGATACAAAGGGAACACGCGCGGGTCGTCAACGTAAAACTCCTGATAATCCGGGTGCAGCTTTACCCCCTTCAGGCCCGCCTCTTTCAGCCGCCGCAGCTCCTGCGCCGCGTCGGGCGCGCCGGGATGCACGGAACCAAAGGGGATGAGGCGCGGATGCGCCAGCAGCGAAACCGCGAATTCATTGACCGCGCGCTGCTGGCGCGGGTTTGTGGCAATGTTCGCAACCACCGCCGCGTCAATCCCGTGCCGGTCCATGAGAGCCAGCAGGCCCGCCGGCGTGCCGTCAAAAAAAGCGCGCATGCCGCTGCGCTGCTCCAGCGTTGGGATGGCCCGAGCGGCAATTTTTTCTGAAAAACAGTGCGTGTGGAAATCAATCACCATATCTTGCAAATTCCCCGTTCATTTGATATGATTGTAACGAAATGCGGCTTCAGCGGATTCATGGGACAAGGAGGTGGTGGAATGCGGGAAAGCGCCGAAGAAGCCTTTCGGGCGCATGGCGAAATGGTGTATAAATACTTAATGAGCCTGTGCCACAACCCCGGCTGCGCGGAGGAGCTGACGCAGGAAACGTTTTACCGGGCGGTAAAAAACTGGTCGCGGTATGATGAATCCTGCAAGCTGACCACATGGCTGTGCCAAATTGCCAGGCACTGCTGGTATCAGCAAATCGATCGCCAGCGGCGGCAAAGCGCGCAGGCCCTGCCGCAAGCGCTTGCCGACCCGGCCAATGGCATGGCGCAGCGCCTGGAAGCGCAGGAAGAGAAGCGGCGGCTCTACGCCGCCATCCATGCCCTTCCGGAGCCTGTGCGGGAACTGGTGCACCTGCGGCTGAGCGGCGAATGCTCCTTCGCGGAAATCGGCGAAATTCTGGGCCGCAGCGAAACTTGGGCGCGCACAACTTTTTACCGGGCAAAACTAAAACTACAGGAGGAATTGTCGCATGAATGAACTGGATTGCCCCATTGTGAAAGACCTGCTGCCCAGCCACCTGGAAGGCTTAAACAGCCCCGAAACCACGGCGGCGCTGGAAAGCCACCTGCAAGGCTGCGAAAGCTGCCGCGGCGTGCTGGAAGCCCTGCGGACGCATCTTGAGGCCCCCGAGCCGGGCAGCCAGCACAAGGTGCGCACCCTGCGCAAGATCAAACGCAAAACCATCAAGGCCATTCTGATCACAGCGGGAATCCTGATCGGGCTGAGCGCCCTGTTTTTGATGACCTGCGCCATCGGGTTCCCTGTCAAGAGCAGCGAAATCAAGTGGCGCGCCGTAACAAACGCGCCTACCTACGACGTCTTCTGCTTCCCGGGGGATCTGTTTGAGGGATCCAACGGGGAGGTCGCGGCGACCTTCGAATTCCAGCCGGGCAGCTTCAGCTCCTGCGGCGTTGAACTGTCGCTCCCGGGCAAGCTGGCGCTTGAATGCCAAACCGCCTACACAACCAGTCAGGATTCCACCGGCGCGGAGAGCCACGAAATCAAAGTGAGCATGCGCAAAATGCTCAACCCCTTCCACATTCACGGCCCGGCCGCCATGTCGATTGGCGCCGCAAGCGACACGAATACCATCGTCTTGCAGTTCAGCGACAAAGACATTGTTCTGACCTTTGAAGACGGCAAACTGCTCCGCGCGGAAGAGTCATAGCGCCGCCGCGCAAAACAGCGCCCGCCGCGCGTCGTCATACCCCATCCGGCACACTTGCCGCAGCAAAGCAGCCGGCCTGCGCGTGAACGTATGCATGGGCAGCGCCGCCGCCGGACGAATGAGCACCGCGCGGCCCTCGGCTTCCAGTTGTTCGAGCCGCCGCAGCGAACGCATATAATTTTCGTGCCGCAGCGCCAGCGCCTTCGCGATTTCGGGATATTGCCGCAGGGCCAGAGGGTAAAGCCTCCGGCCCTTTTCCGGCGTTTTCCGGAAGCCCGGGGGCCGGTTCAAAATGGCCACCACGCGCGCGCAGCCCTCTTCCAGGGCGCGCTCCACAGGCAGCGAATCGGCCACGCCGCCGTCGAAATACAGTTCCCCGGCAATCTCCACCGGCTTGCAATACACCGGCAAAGCGCTGGAGGCCATGAGCGCCTTGCATTCGCGCCCCGCAAACGCGCTGTTCCCAAAATATTCCGCCCGCCCCGTGCGAGCGTTTGTTACAACAATACGAATCTCGTCGGCCACGGCGCAAAGCGTATCGTAGTCGAGCGGATCTTCGTGGTTGGTAATCACATCGTAGATATAGCCCAGATCAATAAAGCTGCCGGTTTTGCGCCAGCAGCGCCAGCCCATGTACGCCGGGCGCAGGGCGTAATCGGCATAAAACCGCACGGTGCGATCCCGGTGCCCGGCCAAGTGCGAGGCCAGGTTTGCCGCTGCGGCCGAAACGCCTATGTAATACGGGAACGTAACGCCATTGTCGTGGAAGCACTGCAGCGCGCCCACGCCATAAATGCCCAGCTGGCCGCCGCCTTCGCAAAGCAGCGCCGTTTTTGGGCTGCGCAAATCCGCCCAGCCAAAAAAATCAGCCATCGTCCCCTCCCCGTCTGTCAATCCTCGCGTTGCGGAAATACAGCGCGATATCCGCCGCCACCAGCAGCAGATTCAATCCATAGAAGACGAACACATAGGTCAATTTTTCCGCAAGCAATTTTGATACAATCCCTGCGGCGTAGCCCAGTTCAATCGCGCAAAGGAAAAACAAGCTCTTGCCTTTGGCGGTGCGCGCGCGCCAGGAGCGCAGCACAGACATCGGCCACGAAAGGCCAAAGCAAATCACCATGAGAGCTTCCAGGGCCTGCGGCATGCTGCGCTCCTTTGCAAAAAACAAAAATCCAGGGGTTAGGCTCCAATCCCCTAACCCCTCCCAGTCCTAACCTGAACTTCCTATTTGGCAACCGCGTCTTTCAGCGCTTTGCCGGGCTTAAACGCGGGCACGCGGGTGGCCGGGGAAACAACGGTTTCGTCGGGCTTCTGCGGGTTGCGGACAACGCGCTCGGCGCGATCGCGCACCTCAAAGTTGCCAAAGCCAACAAACTGGATCTTTTCGCCCGCCGCCAGTGCGTCGGCAATGGCCTTCAGCACAGCGTCGAGGTTCGCCGCCGCGTCCTTCTTCGCAATTCCCTGTTGTTCTGCGAGTTTACCAATGAATTCTTGCTTGTTCATGTTGATGCTCCTTCTCTGTTTTGCGTTTTCTTTTTATAATCAAATGAGGGGTTACCCCAACGATTATGCGGATTCTTGCGCTTTGACCTGTTCAAGGAACTTGTCCGCCGCTTCGGCAAGCACAAGCTCCGCGTCGCAGCCGGGCAGCAGCCGCGCCACCTGCACGGCGCTGAACAGCAGCGCCCCCATGGCGCCGTTCAGGTCGTTTTCGCCAATGCCAATCTTCGCGGCCTTCTTCTGCAATTTTTCGGCGCGCATGAGCGCCGGCAGCTCGCGGGGCACGCTTTCCATGGCCTGGCCTGTGCTGGCCTGCCCCTTCGAGCGGCGCTTGATCGCGTCCCAGTTCAAAAGAACGTCGCCCACGCCCGTTACCTGCGTTGCGCCAAAAACATGCGGGTGCCGCTCAATGAGCTTGCGGCAGATGCCGTCGGTCACCTGCTCCCAGCCAAAAGCGCCGCGCTCGCGCGCTATTTCGGTGTGCAGCGCCACTTGCAGCAACACATCGCCCAGCTCTTCGCAAAGCAGCGCGTCGTCGCCCTTGTTGATGGCCTCAATGGCTTCGTATGTCTCTTCAATAAAGTTCTTGCGGATGCTCTCGTGCGTCTGTTCCGCATCCCAGGGGCAGCCGCCCGGCGCGCGCAAAATCGCCACAATGCGCCGCAAGTCGTCGAAGCCGTAACACTGCTTGTCCAAAAACTCCGGCAGATCCGGTATGTCTGTCATATCCATCCTCCGGCGGAAAACCGCCAATCTCTATTTTATCCTAAAAGTCCATATTTTGCAAGTGCTTTTCCAATTTTTTTGCCTTTTGGTAAAAATTCTATATCGTCCGCCGTAACGGCCTTTGTCAGCAGCATCGAAAGCGCGTAGACCACCACCGCCGCGGCCATGGCAACCGCCACCGCCGCCAGCATCAGCATGCGCGGGCTGCCCGCCAAAAAGCCAATCTGCGCCCCAAAGTGCTGCACAAGCCCGCTGGCGGCCCAGGCCGCCGCCGCGCACAGCACCGCGCAAAACAGCGGCTTCCAGAGCACCGAAGTCAGCTTCAGCTTCGTCTTCGTCTCGTGGAGCAGCATATAAAGATTCCCGGCCACAACGATGAAGAAGAAGACGATCGTGCCAATGGCGGCGCCCGTTACGTTCACGTTGGGATTGCTCACCAGCAAAAAGTTCGTTCCCAGCTTTGCCGCCGTGCCAATGAGCAGCGTCTTCACCGGCACATCGGTGCGGCCAATCCCCTGCAACATGCTCACAATGGGGCCGCTGACCGCCATCAGCCAGGTGAATATGCCGAACAGGGCAAGGATCGGGGTCGCGTGAGCCGCCATACCCGGGTTTTTGTTTTCATAAAACATTGTCATAATTTCGCGCGCCAGCACCGCCATACCAAAGCCCGCTGGCAGCGAAATCATCAGCGACACGCGGATAACGGAATTGATGGATCGCTGCACGTCGTTTTTTTTGCGCAGCGCCCACGCGGCGGAAATGGCCGGCAAGGCGCTGACGCCCAGGGCTGTTACAATCGTTGGCACAAGGGTGCGGAAATCCAGCGTTGTGTTATAGACGCCCCAAATCCATGTTGGCTGGTCGGCGTCAACCACATTTGCCAGCCCAAAGGCTTTGCCGTAAATGCCTTGAATGATCTCGGGGAATTTTGCCACAGTGAGCTTCAGCAGACGCTGCACATTGGCGCTGTCAATGAAGTTTGTCACATTCAGAATCACGGAACTGAGCACGATGGGGATGGCCACTTTGATGAGTTCTTTTTGCAGCTCCTTCGTTGTCTGCGCGGGCGGGGCCAGGCGCAGCTGCTCCGGCGCAATCCCGTCGCCCCGGAAAATATGCCGCCCCATCAGATAAATGGATCCAACCAGCGTGCCAACGGTGATACCGACAATCGAGGCCGCCGCGGCCCAGGGATAGAGCATGCTGTTGGCCAGAGCCTCCGAAGCCGCCGGATGGCCGAAGACCGTGCCCTTGGCCGCAAACTCTTTCTGCCCCAGGTTCATCACCAGCATCGCGAGCGTCAGGCCCAGCAGCAGCTTGCACAGGGCCTCCAGCACCTGCGAAATAGCGGTGGGGAACATGTTGCGCATGCCCTCGTAATAGCCCCGGTAAATGGACATCAGGCAGCAAAAAAAGATGCTCGGCGCAATGCAGAAGATGGCCGGCAGGGAGTTTAGATCGCCCACGCAAAAGAGCATGGCATAGGGATACGCCAGCGCGGCCATTGCAAAAAAACCAACCGCGCCCGCAACGAGAAACATGCGGCGCGCCACCCGATAAATTGCCCGCGCGTCGTTGTACTTCCCCAGCGCAACGCGCTCGCTGACCATGCGCGCCACGGCAATCGGCAACCCGGTTATGGCAATGGCATAAATGGGAGAATAGAGATTGAACGCATTGCTGAAATAGCCCTTGCCCACCATCATATAGGCGTTGGCCAGCGGCAGTTTATAAAGCATACCAATGACCTTGACCAGAATCATGGAAACCGTCAGGATCATCGCGCCGCCCATCATGCTTTGGCTGGCCTCTTTGGTTCGTCTCAATTCCATTCCTCCTCTGGTACGGAGCAAGTACCAACGACAAATCATTATATACTATTTCAAAAGAAAATGCAAGGGGTGTAACAGAAAAATTTCAAAAATTGCCTAAAAACTCGCGCAAAAGAGAGTCCCTGGAGACCAAATCGGGCGGGAGCGGCTCGAACTGCCGCAGCGCGCGGGCCAAACGGCGGGCCTCTTTCCCCCCGGGGGCGTCCGCCGGGATCTCCTCCAGCAGCGGCAAAACCAGCGGCGCAAACACGCAAGGCTCATAAATGTGGATGGTATTCACAAGAAGATCGGCAAACGGTTTGCAGGGGGTCAGGTATTGATCCTCCCCTGCTGTGACCGAAGGCCACATTGCAATTGTTTCCGCCGCGCCGGAGCCACGGAACTGGCTGTCGCGCAAGATCCGCCGAATCAGCCGCAAGCTCCGCTTATTGAGCACAATATTCTTGTTTTTATCATAAATGCGCGACGATACGCTGATATAGATCTTGATCGTATGGCTGGGATCCAGGTTTTGCGTCAGCTTCGGATGCAGCGCATGCAGGCCCTCGAGCACAATCATGTCGTCGGGCCCCAGTTCCATGGCGTCCCAGCGGGTTCGTTTTCCTGTTTTAAACTGAAAATGCGGCACACTCCCCCGCCCCGTTTCCAGCAAATCGCGCAGCGTGGCGCGCAGCAAATCCAAGTCCAGCGCGTCCACGCTTTCAATGTCTGGCGTGCCATCGGGCAACAGGGGGATATTGCCGCTTTCGTGATAAAAATCGTCGAGCGACACCCGGTGCGCGCGCACCCCGGCTTCGCCCATGGCCTCCGCCAGCTTCAGCGCCGTGGTGGTCTTGCCCGAAGCGCTTGGCCCGGCAAGCAAAACAAGCTTGTGCCCGCGCGCCCTCAGCTCCCTTTCAGCAATCCCGGCAATGATATTTTGATAGCGCGCCTCGCTTTTTTCCATCAATTCCCTTGGGCAGGCGCGCGCGCGCTCGTTGATATACTCCAGTTCGTTGCGAATAACAGACATAACCGGCTCCTTTATGGGTGATCGCTTGCCGCTTCGCTTCCACTATTATATGTTTGATAAAACGCTTTCATACTTTCCTTGCGGCGCAGCAGTTCCTCAAAGCGCGCCAGATATTCGTAAGGGTACTTCAGGCTGAACACGCGCTCGAGGTAGTCCGTTCCGTATTGCTTGAGCTTTGTTACACCGCCCGCCCCGCAGGCCAGAATCGTGTGGCTTTCTTCCATCATATCCACGTTATAGCGGCAGGCGTGCCCCGGCAGGCTCCAGCCGATGTTCTCCAAATTGCCCAGCGATCGGCTTTGCCGATACATATAATAGGGCGCGTACCCCGCGGCGGGGAGCAGTTCGGCAGCCGCGCGCAGCATCCGGGCAACCCCCGCGTCTGTTAGCCCCGCGCCGCCCCATTGGGCGGAACGCTTGAGCGCCAGCGTGTGCACCGTGATATTCTCCGGCCGCAGGGCAATGATTCGCCGCAGCGAAGCGCAAAAACCTTCCGGCGTGTCGCCGGGCAGCCCGGCAATCAAATCCATATTGATCGCGCCAAACCCAAATCCCCGCGCCAGCGCGTAAGCCTCCAGCACCTCCTGCGCCGTGTGGCGGCGGCCCGCGGCGGCCAGCACCTCGTCGTTCATGCTCTGCGGGTTAACGCTCAGGCGCGTGACGCCATGCTCTTTCAACGCGCAAAGCTTTTCGGCGGTGATCGTATCCGGCCGTCCCGCTTCCACAGTGAACTCGCCCGGCGCGGCAAAGCTTCGGCGCAGGGCTTCGCAGATTTGGCGCATTTGCTGCGCCGAAAGAATGGTGGGCGTGCCGCCGCCAATATAAACCGAAGCCAATTCCAGCCCCAGCGCCGCCGCGATTTCGCCCGTGCGCGCCATTTCTTCGCAAAGCTTTTCCACATACGCCGGAATGAGCTTGCGCGCGCTCGCCCGTTCCACGGTGTGCGACACAAAAGAACAATAGGCGCAGCGGCTGGGGCAAAACGGCACGGCCAAATAGAGGCTGAACGTGCGCGGGCCGGTCAGCGCCAAAATTGGCTCTTCCGCCCGGGCAACGGCGGCGGCCAGGCGGGTTTTCTCTCTGCTGACCCAAAGCGCGCCGCAAAAATAGCGCTCCGCTTCGGCTTCCCCTTTGTCGCGGCGCAGGCGCAGCATCAGCTTCGAAGGCCGCACGCCCGTGAGCAGACCCCAGGGCGGCCGGCAGCCGGTCTCCCGTCGCAGCAAAACGAAGAGCATCCGCGCCAGCGTAAGCTCGTCGTTTTCTCCGCAGCGCCGCGATAACCGCAGCCGCCGCGCCCCCGTATAAAGGCAAACCCGCAGCGTGTCCTCTGCCCTGCGGGTGATCGCAACCAGCGGCTTTGCCAGGCGGCCCCGGCGGAAAAGCGAAGCTCCCCCTGCCCTGTTGATTTGTATTTTCTCCTGCGGAAAAAATACCCGGCAAAGGTTTTCCAGTTCATAATGATATTTGTGGTTGAAAACGTATAGGATCATGTTACTGCTTTACATACAAATTATTTTTCCGCTCGTGCGCAATGGTGCTGGCCTGGCCGTGGCCGGGCAGCACAGCGGTCTCTCCCGGCAGGTCATAAAGCCGCAGGATCGACGCGCGCAGGGTGGGCCAATCGCCGCCAGGCAGGTCGTCGCGACCCACCTCCTCAAAAAAGAGCGTGTCGCCCGTAAAAAGCAGCCCGTCGGCCTCGCAATAAAAACAAACGCCGCCCAACGTGTGCCCGGGCGTGAAAATCACCCGCAGCGCGCTCTCGCCCAGGGCAAGAACGCTCCCTTCCGCCAGCAACAAATCCGGCTGCCGCACGGATTTGTGGTGCATGGGCCGATGGGGAATGGTGCTCTGTTCGCCGCGCACATAGGGCGCATCCTCCGCGCTGACGCACACGCTTGCCGCGGGATACGCCTCTTTTGCGCGCGCCACCCCCTGGATGTGGTCAAAATGCCCGTGCGTCAGCAAAATATAGCGCAAATCGCCGCCTTGCGCCGCAAGTTCCTCCCGCACCGGCTTATTGAATACGCCGCAGTCAACCAGCGCCAGCGCGCCGGTGGCGGCGTCTTTCAGGATATAGCTGTTGGACTGGAGCATCCCCACCGGAATGCAGGTATAATTCAACATGGCGCTTTCCTCCAGATCTCAGTGTCCATCACAATGGTAACAGGCCCCTCGTTGAGCAATTCCACATGCATTTGCGCGCCAAACACGCCCGTTTGCAGATCGGCCACGCCTTCGGCGCGCAGGCAGCCGCAAAAATATTGGTATAACTGGTTCGCTCGCGCGGGTTCCTCCGCCCCGGTGAAGGCCGGGCGGTTGCCCTTCTTCAAATCCGCGCACAGCGTAAACTGCGAAATCACCAGCGCGCCGCCGCCCGTGTCGCGCAGCGACAAATTCATTTTCCCCTGTGGGTCTTCCAGCACCCGCAGCCGCGCGATTTTCGCGGCCAGCAGCGCGGCCTCCGCTTCCGTATCTCCCCGCGCAACGCCGAGCAAAATCAAAAAACCCGCCCCGATTTGCCCTGCAACCTCGCCGTCTACCGTCACACTGGCGCGCGTAACGCGCTGAATCACTGCCTTCATCGCGCATCCTTTCGTCGTCTAACGTTCCATGGTCAGCAATCCAGCCTGGCCATGTCTTCGATCGTTTCGCCCCGCACAATGATCCTGGGCCGCCCCTCGGTGATCATGACCATCGGCGGCTTTGGCACGCGGTTGTAGTTGGAAGCCATGGAATAATTATAGGCGCCCGTAGCCAGCACCGCCAGAATATCGCCGGGCGCCGTCGCCTGTAGCTTCGTGTGCTCCTGAATCAAATCGCCGCTCTCGCAGTAGCGCCCGGCAACCGTCACCGTCTCGGTGCGGGGCTGCGCCGCCCGGTTGGCGCAGAGCACGGTATAATTCGCGCCGTACATCATGTAACGCGGGTTGTCGCCCATGCCGCCGTCTACCGTAACATAGGTGCGGATGCCGGGGATTTCCTTCACCGCGCCAACCGTATAAAGCGTAACGCCCGCAGGCCCGGGAATGGAGCGGCCGGGTTCCAGCAGCAGCAGCGGCAGCGGCAAATCCAGCGCCGCGCAGCGTTCTTTCAGCAGCGCCGCCACTTTTTCAAAATAAACCCCGTAGGGCAACGCGTCGTCCGTTTCGTCATAAAAGATGCCGATCCCGCCGCCCAGATTCAGTTGCGTCAGCGTAATACCCAGCTCCGATTTGATCTGCGCCATGAAGCGCAGCAACACGTCGGCGGCCAGCTCAAAGGGAGCCACATCGAAAATCTGCGAACCGACGTGGCAGTGCACGCCCACCAGGCGCAGGTTCGGCGCGGCAGCGGCCATGCGGGCCGCCTCGAACGCTTCGCCGGTTTCCAGCGCGAAGCCGAACTTGGAATCAATTTGCCCCGTGCGGATAAATTGGTGCGTGTGCGCGTCGATCCCGGGTTTGATCCGCAGCAGAATATCCACGGGCCGCCCCGCCGCAAGCCCGCTGAGCGTTTCCAGCTCCGTCAGGTTGTCCACAACGATAAAACCAACGCGCTCCCGCAGCGCGTATTCCAGCTCAAAGCGGGTTTTGTTGTTGCCATGAAAATAAATATTTGCCGGGTCAAAGCCCGCTTGCAGCGCTGTATAAAGTTCCCCGGCAGAGACCACGTCCAGCCCCATGCCCTCTTCCTGCGCAATGCGGCACAGCGCCTTGCAGCTGAGCGCTTTGCTGGCATAAAGCGGCAGGCCGTGGCCCCCGTAAAATTTCGCAATCGCTTCTTTATAAGCGCGGCAGTTTTGCCGCACCTGCGTCTCGTCCAGCACATACAGCGGCGTGCCAAACTCCCGCGCCAAATCGATGGCGTCCGCCCCTCCAATGGTCAAATGCCCCAGCTCGTTTACGCCCAAACAATCTGCCAAAAACATTTCTCGTCCTCCCCGTCAAGAATTACCTTTTAGTATACATGATCCCGGGCAAAAATGCAACTGTTTTTTTCAGAGGTTTGCAATTTTCGCCTTGCAATTTCACCGCAGGTATGATATAATGATGGCAAGCTCATGGCGAGGAAAGAAAGAAATCGAGGTGTCAACATGAAACGAACCATCGCGATGATCGCAGCCCTGCTGCTGGCAGCGTTGTTAAACGGCTGCGGCGCCCAGAACAAACCCGCCAACCTGCTTGCCGGCAAGTGGGACGCCCAGGTGCTTTCGCTGGAGTTCCAGGCAATCGAATTCATACCCGACGGCAAAAACGCCAACACCGGCGCCGTAAATCTCTCGCTGCTGTCCAATCTCATCAAGGGTACCTACGAGCTTCTCCCGGCCAAAGAAAAAGGCGCGAAGGATACCCTGAACATCACCTATGCGCTGGGAAGTTTTTCCACAACGCGCAGCTATTTCATCACCCTGACGGCCGACAGCCTGACCATGGTCGGAGAAAATTCGCCCCTGACGCTCAATTACACCAAATCCGCCGCTGTTGCAACAACAAATGCGGTCGGAACAACAGGATGATCCCCAAAAAGCGAGCCGCCGGGCAACCGTCCGGCGGTTTTTGCATACCCTGCGGCGGCGGCGCATATACATCCCACAGGAGGGATGGACATGCAAGAAACCGCAAACCAGTTTTTATATTCCACAGAAGAACAAAGCGTGGCGCGCGACGCCATGGAAGCGCGCTTTGGGCCAATCAGCGGCGTCCTGCGCGAGATGGTGTCGCCCGATATCCGGGTTGATTTGTGCGTCATCGATCCGGGGCCGGGGCGGCCCTATCAAACCATCGTCACATGCGGCATGGGCGCGCGCGATATGCCAACGCCGCCGGAACTGCGCGGGTTTGCCCGAGCGGAGCTGCTTTTCATGCTGCCGCCGGATTGGGACATCCGCAGCCGCGACGAGTGCCGCTATTGGCCGCTGCGCTGGCTGAAGCTTTTGGCGCGCCTGCCCTGGGAAGAGGATAGCTGGCTGGGCTGGGGGCACACCGTTCCCAACGGCGAGCCCTTCGCCGAAAATACGGATTTCAGCGCCGTGCTCCTGCTCGATCCCTATCTGAGCCCGCAGCAGCAAGCCGGCGAGGCCTGCGCGTTTCAGCTGCCGGGCGAAAGCGGGGCAACCGTGCGTTTCTATCAGTGTTTCGCGCTTTACGAGGAAGAATTGCGGTATCAGCTCGATCACGGCGCGCAGGCGCTTCTGGAGCGCTTCACCGAGCAAAATCTATTGATGCCCGTGCTGCAACTTGGGCGGCCCAATCTCTTCCCTGCCCCGCCAGCCGCCAATAGCAAGCGCCTGTTGCTGGCAAAACACCAGTTGCAGCCGTTGCTGCCCGACTGGGAAGGCCCCGCAGATTGCCTTGCCACCGATCGCATCGTGGTCGATGGCGCGCCGGTGGGCTACTGTTATCGCGAAGCGCCCGCCGGGGATTGGGACAGCGGTTGGCGCTTTACCGCCGGCGACGAAAGCGACGATTACATGGATGACCCTCGTCGCTCAGATATTTACAGTCTCAACTGCCTCGCCAACTACGACGCGGATATTCTGCCCATCCTCAGCACTCCGGCGCCCTGCGCCTTTGCCCGCGGGGCGCACGGCCTGACCCGGTTAAAAAATATTCGATAACAGAAAAAAGCGGAGGTCTCACACCTCCGCTTGCTTTTTTCTCCTAAAGTAAGGCCATAAGATCAAAATCACCGTCAGCAGCGCCAATGTCATCGTGCCCGCCGAAGTGTGCAGCACGCGCTGCACCGCACCAATGTGCCGAATAATCACCCGGACTTTTCCGTAGATATCGCTCTGCGGCACGGGCCGCTGGTCCACCACATTGTTCGCGTCGCCCTTTGTCACAAAAAAGGCGCCGTCGCGTTCCGCGATGCGGTGGCAAATCGTCGTGCCATGTTCATCCCGATAAAGCACCACATCGCCAACCTCGTATTCATCCTGCGCGCGCGCAATCACAACATCGTCCACCTCGATCGCGCCGCTCATGCTGCCTGAAATGATCACCGCCGTGGACCAACCGAACACCTTCGGCAGCGCCTGCCCTGAAGCATGCGCTGCCGAAACAAAAATATTGTAGCTAAGCAAGAGCAACAGCAGAACTATCATCAGCGAGCTGAACGCCGTGCGAAAAACCCGCCAAAACTTCTTCATTCAGACTGCTCATCTTTCTTGCGTTTTTTCAGCGCCCAAACAGCGCCCGCCATGCTCAGCGCCAGCAAGGTATACACCGGCGCCAAATTCAATTCGTCGCCCGTTTTCGGCGGTTTCACAACAACTGGCGGTTCCGTCGGATCCACTGGATTCTCAGTGCCGGGGTCAATCGGCTTCGTGTGCGCCTTGATCAAATCGCACAGCCAGCCGGGAAGAATCGCCGCGAAGGGCAGCAGCGGCACCAGCGGAATCAAGGGCAGGAAAGGCAACAGCGGCAGCAGCGGAATCAACGGAATCAGCGGAACAATCACCCACCATGGGATATCCGGCTTATCCGGTTCCTCCTGCTTTGCGGTGAACTCCGTTTCCAGAATCAGCTGGGCGTACTGATGCAATCCGTTTTCGCCATCAGGCTCCTGGTTCGGGTTCAACTCTGTCGTTCTCGTAATTTCAGTGCCGGTCTTAACATCGGTGAATTTCACGGCGCTCGCTTCGGGATGCATCCGCAGCGCTTCCTCCCAAGGATCTTTTGCGCCCGGGTGCGTGCTCAGATAATCCTCCGGCCGCTGACCCAACGCAACATCGTCCCAAATGGCATATACCTCATCCGGGTTCTGCTCGTTGCGCCAGATGACCGTAAACGTGCCGCGCTCGCCCTCGGCATAGATGTTGAAAAGCAAATGGTAATACGGCATAAGCAGCTTCGGGTCTTTCGTCGACTCCGAGCCGTCCGCGTTGCGGCCGCTGGCCAGGTTGCCAAAGCCGGTGTCGTCGCTGTTTTGCGCATCCCCGTCTTCCGGCGCCCATTTCCATTCCAAACGGAAATCCTTCTTCGCGTTGGCGGCCAATGTCGCCTCCGGCGCGCCGAGCACGCCCAGCGTCAGCGGCAATTTTCCCCAGTTCGCGGTATTATTGCCCGCTGGGAATACAATTTGATCCGCGCCGCCCGCAGCCACCTCATAAAGCTGATAGACCACCGGCAGTTCGCCTATCTCATCCGTCTTCAGCGCCCGGGTATCCTCGCCCGTCCACTGTCCGGTCTCGTCGGCAATCTGCAAATGCCAGGTAATATCAAAATTTTCTTTGTTTTCGAGGGTAAAAGCGTATGTGCCGGTGGTGCCGGGGTACAGCAACCGCGTCGTTCCCGTCACATCCTGAACACCATCGTGCGTCTGCCGCATCGCGTCAGCCACATTGTCGTCGTAAGCGCTGTTGCGCTCCGAGCTCCAGTCGGTTCCCGCAGGGGGAACCACGGGTTTGCCGTCGGCTGTGGAAAATACGTCCACAACCGTTTGCGTCAGCCAGCTGCCGGTGCCGTCGCTGGTTCGATAAACGTCGAACAAGGCCGGCCAGTTGCTGTTGGCCGCTCTGCTCGTGCTGTCCCAGTCCGTCCAATCCGTGTGTTCCTGCGGACTTGCGGCCACTTGTATGACCGCCGACTGCGCGGCGGCGGTTGCCTGAACGGCGGACTGCTCCCCCGGGACATTCGCGCTGGCAACGCTTTGCGCATGCTCCCGCGAGGCCACGGGCACGTTCAGCACCACCCGCAGCGATGGCGCCGCCAGCGTTGCGCTGAGCACCGCCACGCCCAGCACGATTGTGAGCGCCGCAAACAGCCAAGAATGCCTAATCTTCTTCACAGGGCATCCCCCTTCTTTGCTTCAATATGTCCTTCAATGGGATCAGTCAACTTGCTCAATCCAAACGCTATAGTTCACTTCAAGGGTACTGCTATAGGAATTCTTCCCCAAGGCGGTATCCACAGCATCGCGAGTTGAGTCAGTAGGCTCTTCATATGCCCATCTCCATCTGGGGAGATTGCAGTACACCGTGGCACCAATGGAAATATTCCCCGAATCGTAGATAACCCCTCCGGCTGGTAGAGCGTTATACGCAACCCAATTTGTTGTTGTCCCGCTACGTATTCCAAACTGAAGAGGTAAGGTACTTGGAACAGTGATCGTACCCAACTTGATCTGCACCCGCACGACCACTTCAGATTTGTTGGTGATTGCAATACGTTGGCCATAACCGTCTCCATTTACCAACGCACCACTGCTATCTCTGTTAGAACTCATCGTTCCGGGAGCGATAAGCGCCCTCCCACTTCTGGAAGGCGAAACATACTGCGAACTCCTGTCACCAGCTTCTGTCTCCAGTCCCGGCGTATTATACACCGGCTCGTTCGTAAACAATGGCAAACTAAAGCCGCTCGCGCCCTTCGCAACGTCGGTGCCGTTGATTTCCACGCTAAACGCCGCCACCCGCGCGCTTGCCGTGCCCGCGGCCGACGCATAGTATTTCGCAGCCGTGGCGGACAACACGCCCGTTGTGGCCATAACAGCCGCAAACAGGAGCAGCGCTGCCCGCAGGAAAACATTCCGCTTTGCCACGTGACATTCCTCCATATCTCGGGGGCACGGCACAGCCCGAGCCATGCCCCCATAGATTCTTCCCGACCCTTCAATCAGGTCTGCGCCCCGCGGCGGCTTTAGTCAACTTGCTCCACCCAGACGCGGATATTCACATTGCATGTTGCTGTACCAGCCACACCAAGGACGGTATCAGCGGTATCTCCAGCCGCAAAACTTCCAAACGTTGTAGTACCAAAAGCCCAAACGCCTTCGATATCTTTTGCAGCGAGTGTAGTATTTATTGCGCCGCCCGAATACTTATACGTTGCATCAAAGATATCGGTCCAATTGGGCGCAACGGCAAGCGTGCTCCCGCCAGCGAATGTCAATGGCGTAGAATTCGTTGCAAGCTGCACCTGATACTTAACTCGCACGTCTACCTCTGAGTTGTTGACAACCGTTTTGACCAAATCAGCAGCATCAATAACAAGCTTGGTGCCCGGCGCTATGATTGGTTGAGTGCCTGTACCCTGTTTCACGTTGGGATCCTGATTATTCTTTGTTCCAGTATCATCAGGAACAACCAAATCCCAAATGGGCACACCGGTAAAGGTAAGCTGATTAGCTTCGATGGCCTTGTTGTCTATCACTACGTTAAACTTCGCCACCCGCGCGCTTGCCGTGCCCTCGGCCGAAGCGTAGTATTTCGCCATGGTGCCGCTGCCGAGGAACACCGAGGCCGTTAGGGTGCACAGCGCCAGCAGCAGCACTGCCGCGCGCAGGAAATAATTCTTCTTCAACATGGAAATTCCCTCCATTTTGATTCGCGTTTATCGGCTAAAGCCCGACGAATCGGGCGTTGGTCGCTTAGTCAACTTGCTCTGCCCAAATGCGGAAATCAACGGCAGCTACTGCCGCGCCTGCTACGCCTAAAATAGTGTCGGATTGATCCGTTCCACCTGCAGCCGTAACAGTTCCAAACGTTGTATTGCCAAAAGCCCAAGACCAATTCACACCTGGGGAAAACGTGGTGACAAATATGCCACCGGATTTACCGACATAATCCAACTGTTTAATAGAAGTACCTGGAACGGTGGTCCAAGCCGAAGGAATAGCACTGCCGTTAACCAGAACCTTGCCATCCAAGCTAGCGTTCCAAGCGGTCGCCTTCCTGTACTGCAACTCCACATTAACAGTAACTTCGGACTTGTTCGTAACCACGATGTCTTGCAGCAACGGGCCGCCTGTGCCAGGGGCAATCAACTTTGGGCTGGTGGCAACATGGTCTTCCGCAGTGGTACCATTGATCTCTTTGAGGGAATCAAAGAGATTGACTGTAAATGTCGGAGACGAGGCTTGCGCGATATCAACCGCTTGCACCTCTACGCTAAACTTCGCCACCCGCGCGCTTGCCGTGCCCTCGGCCGAAGCGTAGTATTTCGCCATGGTGCCGCTGCCGAGGAACACCGAGGCCGTCAGGGTGCACAGCGCCAGCAGCAGCACTGCCGCGCGCAGGAAATAATTCTTCTTCAACATGGAAATTCCCTCCATTTTGATTCGCGTTTATCGGCTAAAGCCCGATGAATCGGGCGTTGGTCGCTTAGTCAACTTGCGAGGCGCTGAACGTAAATTTCAGGGTTAGATCCGGCGGGGTTATGCCAAGCAGAGTGTCGGTGTCATCAACATCAGCTTTATCGCCAAAATCTTCGGTGCCAAAATCCCAGCGCCAATAGAACGTCATATCGGCAGACGACTGCTTGTGAACGCTGGCGGCCACCGACCCGGTGATCCCAAGGCCCTCCGCAACGTCTTGCCAACCGCCACCATCGACACTGATCTCCACAGGGATGTTGCTCGTGTTCGTAATGCTATCAATCTTAAACTCGTACCGAATGGGTACTTCGCTGTCGTTTTCCACTGTAATGTCAAATTTGCCGCCCGTGCCGGGCGCAATGCGCTTCGGATTATTCAGCGAGGTATCTACTTCCGTTTCTGCGGTAGAAACATTTGCTTCGTAGAGCGTGTCATACAAATCAAGCACGAAGGTATGCGGGGCTGAGCCGCCGGTGATCGGGGTGCCGTTCACACTCACCTTAAACGCCGCCACGCGAACATGCTGCTCGGCCGCCGTGGCCGCGCTGACGAACTTTGCGAACGTTCCGCTAACGCCGCCAACGGTCAGCATAACCGCTACCAGCAGCGCCCCAGCCGCGCGCAGCCCATAATTCTTCTTCATACCGGAACCTCCTCAAAGTTGGGGTGCCCTTCAACTCGGCGCGGCCGCCCGGGGAAGGCATTGCTGCCCTCCCCGAGTGCCGCCCGCAGGAGTAAAACAAAACAAAAGGGGGTGAGGTGGATAGCGAATTAGTCTTCTTGACTGAAGAGAATCTGTGCACCCTTCAGAGCGGCAGTAATGTTATCCGTGCCACTAGCGGCCTCAATGCCCAGAGCGGTATCGCCGCTCTCGCCAGCCTCCAGAGCAGCTAACGCGTCCTCAATATCAGTGTCATCGCCAGCAGTGTAGTCGTCTGGATAGGTAAGACCCGTATCAGTTTCCCAAGCTTCAACAGCTTCTGTCACCGCATCTGCCAAAGCATCTGCCAAAGCAGGATCATCGTCCGGGCTGAAATCCCATTTCCACGCAAAGCCAACTTTAACCGCCGTCGCTCCGCCGGCAGCCAAAACGATATCGGAAGCACTCGCAGGAACACCAACCGCCAAGTCGCCGTTCCAAATAGCGTCGGAAGCAAAGTCGGCAGCCGTAATTGCCGTATCGGTAACCGCAAGCTTTACGCACGCCATCTTCGGATTCGTGGTTGCGCCGTCAAAACTGATCGTCACTTTGGCCGGAACTTCGGACAAATTGCGCAGGATTAGGGACTTGTAAGAACCCATACCAGGAGCCACTACCAGTGATGTAATGCCATAGGTGCTACTCGGGGTAATGCTGTTTTCCGTGTCTTCCCACTGATTCCCAATAGTAGTGTTGTTTTCTTGGTCTTGGTCTTTGCCATCCGTGTAGATCGTGGTGACGTTAAGCAAAGTAAAGTTGCCAAGAGCAGAAATAGGCGCCCAGTTAGCAGTGTCCGCCAGCGCAGCTGACGCAGTGGTTGCGGCACCAGTATAATACTGAATGTTCCATGCCGCGACACGGACGTTCTGGGTATCAGCGTTAACCGCGCTGACATACTTGGCAAGGGTGCCGGTCATGGCGCAGGTAACGGCCATCACGAGGACGAGGAGCATTGCGGCTAAGCGCATTGCGTGGTTACGGGTTTGTTTGGTCTTCATACAGAGTTTCTCTCCTTTAATAATATAGTTTTTGGTTGCCGTGCGTGGGTCGGAGTGCGCCTGTTCCCCTTTTATGTTGTCGTTGGTCCCTCCTTTGCTTCCGGCTCCGCCGAACTCTCCCCATTTTCTGTCGGCGCCTCCAAATTGGTCAGCGGAGCGGGCACAGGCTCCTGTTCCTGCGGGACGATTGCCCCGCCAGCGGGAGCGGTCTGCGCCAACGCGCCCTCCAACGCCGCAATGCGTTCTTGTTCCGCCTTGCGCAATTTTTTATTGAACAGCGCGCGGCGGATCGCGTCGTATACCACGAAGAGCGCCAGGGGGATGCCGACGAACAGCACCATGCCGATAGGCTCTTTCATGAACAGCGCAATCTTGCCCGCGCCTTTCAAGCGGAGAAAATATTCGCCAATGATTTGGTCGTCGTGCACCCGCTGGTCGTCGGGTGTGTTGTTCCAGTCGCCTTTTGTGATGTATTCGCGCACGCCCTCGTCGGTGGTGATAACGCCCACAACCCGGTGGGTGATGATGGTATCTTTTTTGGCCAAAAAGGCGATGACGGTGCCGGGCGTTTCGGATTCGAGGTATCCGGCTTTGATGCTGGCCGGGTCAATCTTGCGCGCGAAGATGAGGTCGTCGACCTCGATGGTGGGGCTCATCGAGCCGGATTCCACAATCATCGGGGCAATGCCCATGAAGGTTGGCACTTCGTCTTTGTGCACATAGCTTTTGATCACGAGCGTGAGGTTCACAATAACGATAGGCAGCAGGATTGCACACAGCACCACGCCGATGATCGTGGCAATCAGGTGACCCACGCTGCTTTTTTCTTTGGCTTCGCCTGCTGCGGTATGTATCTTTTCTTTTGCCATTAGCTCCCAAGCCCTCCTATGCTTTATCCTCCGAAAACTGGTAATTTACTCGTCAACCTGATTGTATCACAATGTTACCGCTTTGTCAATACTTTTTTTGTCTAATTTTAAAAAAAATTTAATTTATTTTTTGTTTAAATTCCCAATGGGAATATTCGGCAATTTCCAAACATCCCCGCGCGATTGTAATTTTTTACCGAAACGGCTCTCAAATTTTCATTTACCCCTTGCAATTTCTGCGCCAACCTTGTATAATAGGGGTATATCATTATATTAGGAGGTACCCTCGAATGCCACTGGTAACCACAGCAGATATGTTCCGCTCGGCCTACGAAGGCGGCTATGCCATCGGCGCGTTCAACGTCAACAATATGGAGATCATCCAGGGCATCGTCCAGGCGGGGCAAGCGCTTCGCGCTCCGCTGATTTTGCAGGTGAGCAAGGGCGCGCGCGCCTACGCAAACCACGCGTATCTGGTAAAGCTTGTGGAGGCGGCTATTGAAACCACAGGCCTGCCCATCGCGCTGCACCTGGATCACGGCCCCGATTACGCCACCTGCAAAAGCTGCATTGACGGCGGCTTCAGTTCCGTTATGATCGACGGCTCCCATCTGCCCTATGAAGAAAACGTGGCCGAAACAAAGCGCGTTGTCGAATATGCCCATGCCCACGGCGTAACGGTGGAAGGCGAGCTGGGGCAGCTGGCCGGCGTAGAAGACGACGTGAGCGTGAACGCCGAAGACGCCAGCTACACCAAGCCCGAGCAGGTGCAGGATTTCGTCGGCCGCACCGGGGTCGATTCCCTTGCCATCGCCATTGGGACAAGCCATGGGGCCTACAAATTCAAGCCCGGCCAAAATCCGCAGCTGCGTTTTGATATCCTCGAAGAGGTGGGCCGCCGCCTGCCCGGCTTCCCCATCGTTCTGCACGGGGCAAGTTCGGTGCCGCAAGAATTCGTTAAGCAAATCAACCAATATGGCGGCGCGCTCGACGACGCCATTGGGATCCCGGAAGAGATGCTGCGCCAGGCCGCAAAAATGGCCGTTTGCAAAATCAATATCGACAGCGATCTGCGCCTGGCTTTAACCGCCGCGCTGCGCAAGCACCTTGCCGAAAACCCCGGCCACTTCGATCCCCGCCAATACCTGACCCCCGCCCGCGCGGCAATTCAGGCTATGGTGGAGCACAAGATTGAAACCGTGCTCGGCTGCGCCAACAAAATATAAACCGCAAACGCCAGAAAGCTGATGATTGCCCGTCGTCTGCTGTCTGGCGTTGATCGCTATCTATCTAATACATTCATAAAGGAGGTTCCCCCATGACCAAAACGATCCGCCGTACCCTTTCCTTCCTGCTGGCGCTGGGGCTTGCGCTGGGGCTCGTGTTCAGCCTTTCGGGCTGCGGTTCCAGCGATCCGCCGCTCGAAAAAACAACAGCAGCGCCCGGCGAAACCGCTCCCGGCTCCCCTGCCCGCCAACCCATCCCCGCCGACAAAATTATCGTCGGCATTCTCCACATCGGCAGCGTCAAAGACGTCTCCGGTTATACTTACGCGCACAACAAAGGCTTTGAAGAAATGAAACAGGCCCTGGGTCTGCGCGACGATCAGGTCGTGATCCGGGACAATGTCGACGACAGCAACGTGTCCGCAACAAAAATTGCCCTTCAGCAGCTGGTGGACGAGGGGTGCGACGTCATTTTTGCCACCAGCTACAACTACATGCAGTCCGTCGACGAGTTCGCGAAGGAATACCCCGACGTGGTGTTTTCGCATTGCTCCGGCTATATGAGCAACGAAACAAATTTCAACAACTACTTTGGCCGTATCTATGAGGCGCGTTACCTGGCGGGCATTGCCGCAGGCTTAAAAATGAAGGCCGACGGCAAGCCGCTGGCGGGTTATGTGGCCGCCATGGACAGCTCCAACTCCGAGGTCACCGGCGGCGTCAACGCCTGGGCGCTGGGCATTCAGTCGGTTTATCCGGAAGCCGTGGTGAAAGTGAAGGTGACCGGCAGCTGGTACGATCCCGAGGCCGAAGCCGCCGCCGCCAAGGCGCTCATCGACGCGGGCTGCTATGTGATTGGCCAGCATTGCGACACCGACGGCCCGCAAACCACAGCCCAGCAAAACAAAGTGTTCGGCTGCGGCTATAATTCCGACATGACCGCCGCCGCGCCCGACGCGCACCTTTGCGCGCCCATCTGGAACTGGGGCGTATACTACACAAGGGCTGTGCAGGATGTGGTCAACGGCAGCTGGGCTCCCGTGAACTACTTTGGCGGAATGAAAGAAGGCTTAGTGGGTCTGTCTGATCTAAACGAAAAATCGGTAGCGGAAGGCACGGCGCAAGCCATTGAGGCGGCCCGCCAAAAGATCATCGACGGCAGCCTGATCGTGTTCGATACCGGCATGAAAAAAGCCGACGGCACATCGTTCGATTATCCCCTGTCCGACGCAGAAATCACCGGGCAGATCAATTATTACGTGAAGGGCGTTGAACTGCTCTGACCCCTGGCTCCCGCCCGCTCAGCCCCCATTCCTCCTGGCTTCGCCGGGAGGAATTTTTTATCCCGAAAAAAAGTTACAAAGTTCACGGGTTGGTCATTGACAAGCCAGATGAAAAATGTTACAATTGGTAAGAGTAAACTTGAAGGAGCGAACACAATGGAATGGACGGGCCTCAATCAGCTGCGGGAGCAGTATCTGGCGTTTTTCGAGAGCAAAGGCCACCTGCGGCTGCCAAGCTTTTCGCTTGTGCCCCAGGGCGACGCGAGCCTGCTGCTCATCAACTCCGGCATGGCGCCCATGAAAAAATATTTCACCTACGAAGTCGTGCCCCCGCGCGACAGAGTCACCACCTGCCAAAAGTGCATCCGCACGCCGGATATCGAAAACGTTGGCATGACCGCCCGGCACGGCACTTATTTCGAAATGCTGGGCAACTTCAGCTTTGGCGATTATTTTAAGCGCGAAGCCACCGCCTGGGCCTGGGAATTCTTTACGCAGGTCATCCGGTTCGATCCCGGCCTGCTCTATATCTCCGTCTTCGAAGAAGACGACGAGGCCTTTGACATCTGGACAAAAGAGGTTGGCGTGCCAAACGATCACATGGTGCGCCTGGGTCGCGGCGATAATTTTTGGGAACACGGCAAAGGCCCCTGCGGGCCCTGCTCCGAAATTTATTACGATCGCGGGGCGCGCTACGGCTGCGGCAGCCCGGACTGCAAGCCCGGCTGCGACTGCGATCGGTTTATGGAAATCTGGAACCTCGTGTTTACGCAGTTCAACAGCGACGGCGAAGGCCACTACGATCGCCTGGAGCGCTGCAATATCGACACAGGCATGGGGCTGGAACGCCTGGCTTGCGTGGTGCAGGGGGTCGATAACCTCTTTGAGGTCGACACCGTGCAGAACATCATGAAGCACATCATAAAAATCGCGGGCGTGCCCTACCACGAAGATCAAAAGAAAGATGTCTCCCTTCGCGTGATCACCGATCACATCCGCTCCACCACAATGATGGTAGGCGACGGCGTGCTGCCTTCAAACGAAGGCAGGGGCTATGTTTTGCGCCGCCTGCTGCGCCGGGCCGCAAGGCACGGCCGCCTGCTGGGCGTGGAGCGCCCGTTCCTGAGCGAAGTGGCCGCCACGGTGATCCGCGAAAACGAGTCCGCTTACCCTCAGCTGCGCGAGAAGCAGGATTTCATATGGAAGGTCATCGCCAACGAAGAAGAAAATTTTTCGCGCACCATCGACTCCGGCCTGCAACTGCTCGAAAAAATGATGGCCGACACAGCGGGCGCCGTCCTCGGCGGAGCGGACGCGTTCAAGCTCAGCGATACCTACGGCTTCCCGATCGACCTGACCAAAGAGATTCTGGCCGAGCACAATATGACCGTCGATGAGCCGGCGTTCCAGGCGCTTGTCCGCGAGCAGCGCGAGCGCAGCCGCAAGGCGCGGCTCGAAAGCGGCGTGGGCGGCTGGGACAGCGAAGCCGCCCTGGACACGGCAGGCCTGCCCGCAACGGAATTTTTAGGTTATTCGCAAGAAACGGGCGAAGCCGTCATTCTGGCCATTCTCACAGAAAACGGGCGCGTTGATCATCTGAACCTCGACGATCTGCCGGGCGGCGAACCATACGCCCTCGTTCTCAACCAATCCCCGTTCTATGCCGAAAGCGGCGGGCAATGCGGCGATTCCGGCACAATCCTCGTCAATGGCGTCCGGATTCCGGTATCGCAAACCATAAAAACGCACGACGGCGTGTTCCTGCATTATAGCGGCGCGCCGGAGCCTTCGGAAGAAGCGGCGCTGCGCGTGATTTCTGTTGGCGTTCCGGTCGCCTGCGCGCAGGTTCTGCATCGCCCCGCCATCCGCGCCAACCACACGGCGGCGCATCTGCTGCAAGCGGCGCTGCGGCAGGTGCTGGGCAGCCATGTGGAGCAGGCCGGTCAGTCGGTTACCCCTGCGGGCGTTCGTTTCGATTTCACGCACTTTGCCGCGCTGACCCACGATGAACTTAACAAAGTGGAGCGCCTGGTCAACGAGGCCATCTGGCAAGCCATCCCCGTAACAACGGAAGTTCTGCCCATCGAAGAAGCCAAAGCGCGCGGAGCCATGGCGCTGTTCGGCGAAAAATACGGCGATACCGTGCGCATGGTCAGCGTCGGCGATGTATCCAAAGAGCTGTGCGGCGGCACGCACGCGGCCAACACCGGCAACCTCGGCGCGTTTTTGATCCAGAGCGAAAGCTCCGTCGCCAGCGGCGTGCGCCGAATCGAAGCCGTAACGGCCGGCGGCGCGCACGCGGCCTATCACCAAAAGAAAAACGCCATTGCCCGGGCCGCGCAAATCTTAAAGGCCAACAGCGCGGCGGATTTAGAAACCCGCGCGCAGGCGGTAATGACGCAGCTGAAATCCACAGAACAAGCGCTGGCCGCCGCGCAGGAAGCGCTTTCGGCCTACGCCGTGCGGGAACTGCTGGCTCAGGCGAGCGAGGTTGGCGGCGTGCGCTTTGTCAGCGGCGCGCTGGCTTCGCCAGAAACGCTGCGGCAGGCCTGCGACGCCGCGCGCCAAAGCGGCGGCAGCATTGTGGCGCTTTTTGCCGCGGCAACCGCCAAAGGCACGCTCCAGTTCGCCGCGGCGGCCTCGCCCCAGGCAGTTGCAGCCGGGGCGCACGCCGGGAACCTGGTGCGCGCGGCGGCCCAGACGGCGGGCGGCAGCGGCGGCGGCAAGCCCGACAGCGCCATGGCCGGCGGCAAAGACCCGGCCAAACTGCAAGACGCCCTGGCGGCGGGCAAAGCGGCGCTGAGCGCCATGCTGAGCAAATCATCCTCACGCTGAAACGCATCTCAGGAGGAATTGTTATGTCTGACTGTCTGTTCTGCAACATCGCCGCAGGTAAAATTCCCTGCGATATCGTCTACCAGGACGAAGAAATTTTGGCCTTTCGCGACATCCAGCCGCAGGCCCCCATCCATCTGCTGATTATTCCGAAGGCGCACGCCGCAGACGGCGCCGCCGGGATCAACGAAGGCAACAGCGCCATTGTTGGCAAGTGCTTTGAGGCGGCGGCAAAGCTGGCAAGCGAACTGGAGCTGAAAGAAGGCTTCCGCATGGTAACAAACAACGGCCCCGCCGCCGGGCAAAGCGTGCCGCACCTGCATTTTCACCTGCTGGCCGGCAAGCCGCTGACGCTGCAAATGGCATGAGCAGGCCCTTTGCCGTTGTGGGGTTCACCATGCTCCTGACGCTCGCGGCGCTGTTTTTTCTGCCGGAATGGGCGGTTTTCCCGGCGCTGGCGCTGAGCGCGCTGGGCTTTGCCGCCGCGCTCCTGCTGCGGCGCAGGCATAACACAACGGCGTTCGCCGCGGCCTTTGGCGCGGCCATGGCCGCTTGCGTGCTGCTGCTGGGGCAGCTGGCCATGGTGTATTATCCCACCATCGGCCAAACCGGCGAAAAACTGCCTGTCCGCGCGCAGATCCTCAGCAACGGCAATTATCTCTATGGCAAATATTATTATACCATAAGAACAACAACCATCAGCGATCAGCCCAGCCGCCTGAAGCTGCGTTTGGTCAGCCCCTACCCCGTCTACGCAAAGCCCTACGACGAAATCACGTTCAGCGGCACCATTTTTATCCTGGGCGATTACGAAGTGGGGCGCATGGACGCCTACAAGGCCACGGGGCTATATCTTGGCGTATATCCCACAGGCCGCAGCGAAGACAGGTTCGAGGTCACGCACCGGCGCGGGTTTTATCCCATGCGGGCCGTGCTCTGGATGCAGCGGAACATCAGGCAAAACATCCGCGCGGCGTATACGCGCGAAACCGCCGCGCTGCTGGAAGGCATGCTGCTGGGCGACACAGGCAATCTCTCGTGGCTCGCGCAAGAAGAATTCCGCTGGGTGGGCATATCGCACCTGTTTTCGGTTTCCGGGCTTCATCTGTCGCTGCTGGCATGGTCTGTCTATCGGGCGCTGCGGGCGGCAAAGTGCTCCCGCCGGGCCTGCGCGCTGAGCGCCATGGGCTTTGTTCTGTTTTTTATCGCGCTGACCGGCTTTCAGGCCTCGTGCGTGCGCGCGGGCGTGATGATGCTGGTATTGCTTTCCGGCCGGCTTTTTTATCGCCGCGCCGATTCTCTGAATTCCCTCGGCCTTGCCGCTGCGGTGTTGATGGCGGTTTCGCCGCTTTCCGCGGGTCAGCTGGGCCTGGAGCTTTCCTTCGGGGCAACGCTGGGGATCCTTTTGTTCCGGTCGCGCCTGGCAGCCCCGGGCGAACGGTTGCTGAAGCGATGGAAAGCGGCCGCGCCGCTCAAGCGCCCCCTGCGCGCGGCCAACAACGGCTTGGCCATAACAGCCTCTGCGCTGGCGCTGACAACGCCCATCCAGATGCTGCGTCTGCCCAACGGCGCCAGCTTGCTGGTCTTCCTTGCCAACCTGCTGTTTGTGCCGCTTTCGAGCCTGCTCATCACGCTGGGCGGCCTGTCGGCCCTTCTGCCTTCGTTCGCAAAGGCCCTCAGCCCTGCGGCGGAACCCCTCGGGGCGGCCATCTCCAGGGGCGTGCACGCCCTCGATCAGATCCCCGCGCCGGTGCTGCGCGGCAGCGGAACCACCGTTGCCTTCGCGCTGGCAGCCTGCGCGCTGTTTGCGGCCGCCGCGTTGTTGCTGCGGTATTGGGGCAGGCCCTTAAGGCTGCGCTATACCGCCGGGTTGCTGAGCGCCGCGCTGATTTTGGGCTGTTGGCTGCCGCTGCAAAGCACAAAAACCAAAGCGGCAAAGCTCGCCACAGGCGAGGGCATTATGGTGTTCGTCTCGCGCGGCAAACAAGCGGCGCTGCTGGGCTGCGGGGGCAGCGAACTGCCCGCCCGGGCGGCAAAACAAGCGCTTTCCGCCGCCGCCACAGGCCAATTGCAATTGCTGCTGATCCCCGGCAAGGGCAGCGAATTTTCCGCCGCCGCCGCAGAGTTGGCGCGCGATCTCCAGATCCGCCGAATCCTGCGCTATGACGAGGTGACGCAACCCTACACCCCCTTTTCCCTCTGGGAAGGCGCGCGGGGAATCTTCTTTTGCCAAGGCGGAAACGCCGCCTGTCTGCTCCAAATGAACGGCGCGCAATATACGCTGCTGTTTTCCGGCGCACTGCCTGCGGAATGGCAGGGGTTCCCGCCGCTGATTTCATCCGGATGAAAGGCGTTGCAATGGCAATCATAACAGAAGCGGAGCTGAAAAAACAGATCGAAACCGGCCTGGCAAGGGCTTATGTGCTTTGCGGCGGGGAACAATACCTCAAGCAGCACTATGCCCTGCGCCTGGGCGAAGCCGCCTGCGGCGGCCCTTTTCGCGATTTTAACTATCACCGCTTTGAAGGCAAAGACGTCGAGCTGGATACCCTGGCGCAGGCCGCCGAAGCCGTGCCGCTGGGCGGCGGGCGCACTTGCGTGCTTGTGCGGGATTTCAATTTGGAAGCGATGAAAGAAGACAAAGATTTCTTGTCATTTTTGGGCTGCCTGCCGGACTATGTGACGCTGATCTTCTGGATGGACGCCGTTGACTGGAAGCCAAAAAAATGCAAGCCGATTCTGGAGGCCGTGAACGCCGTGGGGCATGTGCTGGAATGCAGCCCGCCGGACGCCGCGCAGACGGCGCGCATTCTTTCCGCCGGGGCAAAGCGCCGCGGCTGCGCGCTGAGCGCCGACACGGCAAAATATCTGTCCGAATCCGTGGGCGGCGATCTGAACCTGCTGCAAAACGAGCTGGAAAAACTCTGCGCCTACGCCGGGGGCGGCGCCATAACCCGCGCGCACATCGACGCCGTTTGCGTCAAATCCGTGGAAGCCAAAAGCTTCGACATGGTGAAAGCCGTTGCGGCGGGCAACGGCAGCGCCGCCCTGCGCCTGCTCGACGATCTCTTCCGCCAAAAAGTGGCTCCCCAAATGCTGCTAGGCTCCCTCGCGGCAAATTATATTGATCTGGCGCGGGCCGCCATGGCGGTTTCCTCCGGCAAAAGCGCCGAAGCGCCCGCCGCCCTGTTCGATTACAAGGGAAAAACCTTCCGGCTCCAAAACGCCGGGCGCATGCTAAAATCGTTCCCTCTGCGGCGCGCGGCGCGCTGCCTGGAAGCCCTTGACCGGGCTGACCGCCGCCTGAAAAGCACGGGGCTGCCCGATCGGCTTGTGATGGAACAGTGCGTTGCCGAACTGCTCATCCTGTAGGCGCGTTCCGGCGCGCCGCATCCTGTCATCATCTGGAAACGAGAGTCAATGGAAAAAATCAATTTGCGGCAAGCCATCGTGGTGGAAGGAAAATACGACGCCATACGGCTCAACGCGCTGTTCAATACGCTGATTCTCCCGGTCAACGGGTTTCAGATCTACAAAAACGCGGGCACGCGGGCCTTGCTCCTGCGCATCGCCGGCCAGCGGGGCCTGGTAATCGCCACCGACAGCGACGCTGCCGGCTTCCAGCTGCGGGGCTACCTTCGGCAGTTCGTCCCGGCCGAGCAGCTGTGGCATGTGGTGATCCCCGCCGTTCCGGGGAAAGAGCGGCGCAAAGCCGCGCCCTCTAAGGCGGGAACCATGGGCGTGGAAGGCATGGACACCCAAACGCTCCTCGCGGCGTTCCATCACGTAATCCGCGCGCAGCAACCCGGCGGCACGCCGGACTATGTCACAAAAATGGAGCTTTGGCGCGACGGATTTTCTGGTACGCCCGGTTGCGGCGGGCGCTATGGCGCGCTGCTGGGGGCGCTGGATTTACCTCCCGGCACGAGCGCCAACCTGTTTTGCGCGTGCGTGACCAAAGAAGAATACCAGGCGGCAAAGGAGCGGCTATGAAAATTGGGCAGGGCTACGACGTGCACCGGCTCGCGCCGGGCCGCAAGCTGATACTGGGCGGGGTGGAAGTGCCATACGAACGGGGCCTGCTGGGGCATTCCGACGCGGACGCGCTCACGCACGCCATCATGGATGCGCTGCTGGGCGCGGCGGCGCTGGGGGATATCGGCCAGCATTTTCCCGATAGCGAAAAGGCCTGGGCCGGCGCGGACAGCCTGGAACTGCTGCGGCGCGTGGTGGAAATGGTTCGGCGCGAAGGCTATTGTGTGGAAAATATCGACAGCACAGTGGTTGCGCAGGCGCCAAAGCTCCAATCGTATTTGCCGGGCATGCGGCAAAATATCGCGCGGGCGGCGGGGATTGAAACCAGCCGCGTCAGCGTAAAGGCCACAACCGAAGAAGGGCTGGGGTTTACAGGCCGCGGCGAGGGCATAGCGGCGCAGGCGGTTATTCTGTTGAGGGAGAACGATTGAACCATGGGATCTGTGGACGAAAACCTGACCATCGGCGAAAGCATCCTCCTGTTTTTTCAGCAGCTGGGTTCGGTGCTGCGCAGCTTTAACTGGACGTCTGATCTGTTGGACGTTCTGTTCGTGTCGCTGCTGATCTACGGCCTGATCCGTCTGATCCGCCAAACGCGCGGCGCGCAGCTGCTGAAAGGGCTGGCGCTGCTGCTGATGGCCTACGGGGTGGTGTGGCTGCTGAATATGCGCACGAGCTTATTCCTCTTCGGGCAGGCGTTCAGCAACGTGCTGCTGGTCATCGTGGTGCTGTTCCAGCCCGAAATCCGAAATGTGTTCGAGAGCGTTGGCCGCAGCAAGGTCAGCCGCCTGCGGCTGATGCAGCAAACAAACCGCGCGGCGCTGGAGCGCGAAGACATGTCCACGGCCATCCACCATGTCTGCGAAGCTTTCCGGCAGCTCAGCGCCGATCACACCGGGGCGCTGGTGGTGTTTGAGCGCGTCACACAGCTGGGCGATATCGCGCGCACAGGCACCGTGCTGGAAGCCCGGGTCAGCAAGGAACTCATCGGGAATATCTTCACAAACAAGGCCCCGCTGCACGACGGCGCGGTCATTATCCGCAAGGGCCGGTTAGAGGCGGCGGGCTGCGTCTTGCCGCTGACGCAAAAAAAAGAACTGGATTCGGCGCTGGGCACGCGGCACCGCGCGGCAATCGGTATCAGCGAGCAAAGCGACGCCGCCGTCGCCGTGGTTTCCGAAGAAACGGGCAGCCTTTCGCTGGCCTTTAAGGGCAAGCTGCGGCGGGCGATTGGCCTGGAGGAACTGGAGCAGGCGCTCAACGAAGCGCTGATGACGCAGGAACCGCACACGGCCTGGTACCAGCGGCTGATACGGCGCGGAAGGGATGGTGAAGATCAATGAGCGACAGCGTGAAAGAAGATCAGGCAAAGCATCCCTTCCGGCAGGGCAACCGCCTGCTGGCGCTGATTTCGCTGGCGCTGGGCTTTATCACCTGGGTGGTTTTCGCCATGGTCAATGGCGACACGCGCGATCAAACCGTCCACAACGTGCCGGTGCATATCGAAATGACAGGCACCGTCGCGGGAGATCTGGGCCTGAAAACTTTTTTCCCAACCGCCTCCAGCGCAGAAAATATCACCGTGAGCGTGGTGGTCCACGCCAAGCGCTACGATACCATCGCAAAAGAAGATCTGAACGCGCAGCTGATGGTCAGCGACGTTGACCGGGCCGGCGACTACAATCTGGGCGTCCGGATCACCCCTGCCAAGGCGGGCGACACGCGCTTCGAAATCCGCAGTTACAGCGTGGGCGGCGTGGAAGGCCACACCACCATCGCCGTGGGGTTCGATTACGAGCGCACCCTTTCGTTCGAGCTGTCCCCTGTCATCAATGGCGCAGTGACCGTCCCCGACGGCTATTACGCGGGGGATGTCATGCTGACAAAAAAGTTTGTTTCCATCACAGGGCCGCAGCGCAAAATCGCCGAAATTGCGGGAGTAAAAGCGGAAATCATGGCCAGCGGGCTGCTGAAAGAAACAACGACCTTTGAGGGCGACGGCGTAAGAATCACGCCGGTGGACGCGGCGGGCAACGCCGTGCCGCAGTTTTTGACCATCGACGGCGGCGGCGATCTGAAGGCGACGCTGCCGGTCTGGAAGCAGGCGACGCTGCGCACGACCATTGATTTTCTGCACGTGCCGCAGGCTTATCTGAGCCAGCCCCTGCCCTTCCGCATGAAACCGGAAAGCGTGCGCGCGGCGCTCGACGAAGAACGGGCCAATATCGCGCAGGAGCAGGGCTACGCCGTTGGCACGATTGATTTCGCCGCGCTTGCCCCCAATCGCAACGCCGTCACATTCCAGGCGGCGGAGCTAACGCAGATCGCGTTTTTGGACAGCACTTCAGAAATCACCGCAACCGTGGATCTGACGGGCTTCAGCACACGGACGATGACGCTGCCGGGCGGAAATATCGAAGTGGATTCCGCGCCAGACGCGCCGGGCTACGAGGGAACGTTCAGTTCCGTGCGCAATGTTGTTGTGGTTGGGCCGGAAGAATCCCTGGCGTCGCTCACAGCGGAGCGGCTCAGCGGCAAAGCCATGGTCGATTCCTCCGCTTCGGCCGGGCGAGCGATCCTGCCGGTAACGATTGCCGTCGACAGCGACGACTGCTGGGTCTACGGAACAGACTACAAAGCAAACGGCACGCTGCGCGAAAGCTGACAAAAAGGAGGGAGCGCATGAAACGGGCAAAGCGGCTGGCTTGCCTGCTGCTGGCGGCGGGATGGCTGCTGGCGGCCTCCGGCTGCGAGTGGCTGCCTTTCACAACGCTGGATCAGCTCATGCGGCCGCCGAAACCCGCCGATCCGGAGGCGCGGGCGTTGCTTGCGGTGTTGGAAAAAGATTTGCGCGAACAGGGGCGCGTGCAGTTTTTGCAGCCCAGCGAAGGCCCAAACCGTGGAGCCGTTACCTTCGCGGATCTGGATGCCGACGGCAGCCGCGACGCTGTGGTGTTCTATAACACAATCGCCGCGGGCGGTGTGCAGGGCGCCAATTTCATGGCCGTTTACGCAAAGCGCAACGGAAAATGGGAGAATCGCTGCTCCACCAAAATCGACGGCGAAGAGCTTCTTTCGCTGGAGCCGCTGGATTTGAAGAACGATCGCCAGCTCAGTCTGCTGGTGTGTTGGAGAACGGGCGAAAGCCGATATTTCCAGATCTACGAGGCGGGCCTGGCGGAGCGCGGCGGCGTTTCGGCGCTCTTCCCCGAAAACCGGGGGCCTTATATTTACAGCAAACTCGGCGTGGCCGATCTAACGGGCAACGGGCGCAAAGAGATCGCTTGCGTGCTGATTGGCGCCGGCGCGGAGCGCGTCAACCGGGCGTTGCTGTATGCGCTGAACAAAGAGGGCCGCTTCGGCCTGGCTGGCGAAACAACGCTCGATCCCGGTATCTACGCCTGCCAGGGGGTTGCGGCGCTGCCCCTGGCCAACGGGCGCGAGGCCCTGCTGTTCGACGGCGACAAAAGCAGCGGCATGGTGACCGAAGCCCTGCTTTGGGATCCGGCGCAACAGGCGCTTTCCGCGCCGCTGCACGATGAAGGCGGCTCGGCCAACACCGTGGCTTACCGCAACCTAAAACTGCCCATGCGCCTTGCGAGCGGCGGCGGTCTGCCGGAAATTCCGGCGCAATACCCCATGGAAGGCTCTGAAATCATCTTGAACGGCAACAGACGGCAGTTTTTCCTTACCCGCTGGTTCACGTTCGACGAAGCGATGAACCTGCGCGTAACGGCCGATCACATTATTTATTTGAACACCCACCAGTGGGTTCAAATGCCCGCGGAGCTGGCCGCGCAGGTCACCGCCTACAGCAACGAGGAATCTGTGGTGCACTTCCTGCGCTGGAACGGCAAACGAGCCGGCGAAGAACTGTTCTGGATGCACAACGCGGGCGGCGAAAATACCGTATTGATCCGGGGCAATCTAACGCAGGCCGGGCGCGAAGCGGGAATCAACATCGAATTTCTCCTGGATGTCAACGAAACGCAGCGGACAGACTAACAACAGACAAGGAGGAGCCATTGCTATGCCAGAAAAACCAGCGGCTGTTATGGTTCGGCGGCTCGGCGCGCCGCACCAGACCCAGCCCTTCACCCAGTTCCAGCCGCTGAACGCGGCGCTGCGGGCCGAAGTTTTTTCGGCGGTCAGCGAGCTGTTCAACGCGGCGGGCGGCCGGGCGCTGCTGAAAAGTAGCGGGGACGTCTACATCAAACCCAACGCCATCGACAGCAAACCCTATTGTCATACAAGGCCCGAACTGGTGGAAGCGGTCATCCGCTACTGGAAAGAGGCCGGGGCCAACCAAATCTATCTGTTCGAAAACGCCACGCAATGCAATTTTACGCGCATGGTCTTCGCCCTGACGGGCTACAGCGCTATCTGCCGCCGCTACGGGGTAACGGAGGTCTATCTCGACGAAGAAGAAAGCGTTGAATTCACCTTCCGGGGCAAATCCCCCGAAGAAAAAGAAGCGGGCGGCTACGCGCAGACCACCTTTATGATCCCAAAGTTTATCACCGAACGTCTGATCACTCATGCCGGCGAGAACCTCTATATCAGCTTGCCCAAGTTGAAAACCCACTCCATGGCCGGGGTAACGCTGGGCGTAAAAAACCAGTGGGCCTTTCCGCAGCACAACGATCGCCGGCCCGATCACAACTACAACCTGCCCTATAAGCTGGCCGACGTGCTGGGCTATGTCCAGCCGGATTACACCCTCATCGAGGGCGTGGAGGCAACCGTCAACGGGCACTACCCTCCCCTGGCGCTGGCGGATCGCTGCGTGCTGCCGTTTCGGGTGCTGATCGGGAGCACAAACGTTGTCGCGGCCGATCTGGTTGGCGCAAGGCTCTTCGGGCTGGGGCTGGAAGACGCGGCGCACCTGCGCCTGGCCATTGAGCGCGGCTACAGCAGGGGCGTGCGCGGCCTGGAGGATATCGAACTGACAGGGGATATCTCTGATTTTAACACGCGCTACGGAACGGATATTGTGCAGGAATTCCCCGCGGACGTCAGCATTCTCCGGGGCAAAGAGCGGCTTTGCGTCGAAGGCTGCCAAAACAACCCGCTGAGCGTGATGCAAACCCTAGCGCTGGATTACGGCGGCAAGGGCGGCTGGACAATGGTGATGGGCAAAGGCCACAACCCGGCGGAAATCGACGCGATCCAGGGCCGGGTGCTGGTGGTGGGGCATTGCGCCATCCACGAGGTCGGCGGGCGGCTCAAGGAGCGGCTGGGGAAAAAGAACGTCTACTTCAGCGGCTACTGCAACGATCTTTGCGCAACCACCAACGCCCTGTGCAATCTCATGCATGTCAACCCCATGCGAATGGCCCCCATGGGCTTTGCGCGCTCGGTCAAACTTTTGGCTCTGGCAAAGCTCCACGGAACGCGCGCAAACGTGCCCTTCCCCTGGGCCGATAAAATAAAAGTCGTTTGATTGGGAACGAATCTCATCACATTGGGAGGTCAGCGCTATGAAACGCAAAATTCTGGTAGCGGAAGACGAGGCAAGCATCCGGGAATTCGTGGTGATCAATCTGGAGCACAGCAACTACGACGTTGTGCAGGCAGGCGACGGCCAGGAGGCCTGGGAAACCTACAAGGCAAACGAAGATTTGATTGACCTGGCCCTGCTGGATATCATGATGCCCGAGATGGATGGCCTTGAAGTGGCGCGCCGCATCCGCGAGCGCAGCAGCCGCACGGGCATCATCTTCCTGACGGCGCGGGCGCAGGAAATGGACAAAGTCAAGGGTCTGCTCACCGGCGCGGACGACTATATCACAAAGCCGTTCTCGCCCTCGGAACTGATGGCCCGCGTAGACGCCGTGCTGCGGCGCGTGGCGCAGGCGGAAAAGCAGGATCATGTCACTTCCTCCGGCATTTTTACGCTGGATCCGCGCAACCGCGCGCTTTACCGCGGCGACGAGCGCATTGACCTGACGAATGTGGAGTTGCAGCTCATCGAATTTTTCCTGGATCACAAAAACCGCACGGTGAGCCGCCGCGATATCTACAACGCCATTTGGGGCGACGAAGGCATCAACGATCTGAAAATCGTAGATGTGAATGTGCGCCGCCTGCGCGTCAAGATCGAAGAGGATCCCTCCAATCCAAAGTATGTTACAACGGTCTGGGGCATGGGGTATAAATGGGTCGAAGAGGCGGAATAACACGCGGCGCGTTGACGGGGGGAGGGAGTCCATGGCAAAAAAAGCGGATCGTGCGCGCCACACGGTCAGGGGCTATGTTTCGGTCGGGCTGACCATTATCGCCCTGTTCAGCGCCGGGGCGCTGGCCTTTGTTGTGGCCGAAATAGCGAAGAACAACTACACCCTTGTGCGCAGCGAGCTGGAGCGGCGGCTGAATGTCTACACATTGGAGTCGTTTTTTCTGGCAAACGCGGGCGCCAATGGCGAATTGCTCGAGCAGACCGCGCTGGACTATGTGAACCATTTCCCCGCCAAAGATATCATGGAAATCTGGATATTAGACAGCAAAGGCCGGATTGTGGTCTCGTCGAGCGGCTTCGGCGTCCCCATGGGTCCAGGCAACGCGATGGAGGATCTCAGCGACGCCCTGGGCGACCCCAGCCGCCGCGCACTGAAAAAAGGCCGCTATAACGGGGAACACATCTACGCTTGCAGCTATATCCTGAATTCCCCGAATGTGCGGCAATGCGCGGTTCGGCTTCTGGTTTCGCTGAAAGCCATCGACCTGCAAATCGCCCAGCTGGCATTGATGGCGCTGCTGGGCTGGCTTGCGATGAACCTGCTGCTGTTCTGGTTCGGGCGGCTGCTCGTGCGCTGGGTGGGCGAACCCCTGGCAAAAGTGAGCGCCGCCGCCGCAAAAATTGCCGAGGGCAACTATACCGTGCGCATCGAACTGCCAAAAGAGCGCAACGAAATTTATGATCTGAGCGAAAATATCAATTATATGGCCGAAAAAGTGGCCTTTGCCGAACAGACAAAGCTCGATTTCATCTCTACCATTTCCCACGAGTTGCGCACGCCGCTGACGGCCATCCGGGGCTGGGGCGAAACTTTGGCGCTCGACAGCAACCGCGACTGGGCGTTTACCAACCGCGGCCTTTCTGTTATGATTGACGAAACGGCGCGGCTGACAAAGCTGGTAGAAGAATTGCTGGATTTTTCGCGCCTCCAGAGCAACCGGCTCCAGCTCAACAAAGAGTATATCGACGTGCTGGCGGAGCTGGACGACGTGGTCTTCCTCTTCCGCGAGCGCGCCGCCCGCGAAGGCGTCGAGCTGGTTTGCAGCACATCCGAACTGCCCGCGCCCATGTATGGCGACCCCGCGCGCATCCGGCAGGTGTTTGTGAATTTACTCGACAACGCCTTTAAACACACCCCCCAGGGCGGTTCCGTCAGCATAACGGGCACGTTCAGCGAAAACGGGGAGGTCTCCCCTGCCGAATTGCCCGAAAAGCTTTGCGTTGCCATACAAGACACCGGCCCCGGCGTGCCGGAAGCGGCGCTGCCGCACCTGACCGAAAAGTTTTTTAAGGCCGATATCGGCTCAAAAGGCTCGGGCATTGGCCTTGCCGTTGTGGCAGAATTGCTCAAGGCGCACGGCTGCGAGCTGCGGTTCGAAAACGCGCCAACAGGGCGCGGCCTTCTGGTCAAAATCATGTTCCCATTGAGTGGGAGCAAGAAGCAGCGCAAATAAGATTTCAGTAAAATAATGGGAATCGCCGGGCCGTTTTTAGCCGCGCGGGCAACGCAGCAAAGTTGCGTTAGTTCGAAATTCCGTAATGGCGCACCCAAAAATGGGCCTCCAAAAAGGGCATTTTATGATATTCCGTAATTTCGTAATTGCGATAAAAACTGGTGAAACATCAGGAAAGGAACTCAAAATATGAACGACAAACCAAACCCCCAGCGCCCCGAATTTTTTGGCCAGGTTGGCGGCGAAGCACTGATGGAGGGACTTATGATGCGCGGCCCGAAGGGCGCGGCGGTTGCCGTGCGCCTGCCCAGCGGCGAAATCGACGTGAGCCTGAAGCCCGGCACGCTGCCCAAAGACAAATACCCCATTCTCGGTTGGCCGCTGATCCGCGGGCCGGTCAGCCTGGTTTATTCCATGATATTCGGCTACAAATGCCTGATGGAATCGGCCGACAAAGCCACCCAGGGGCTGATGGAAGAAGCCGCCGCGCAGGAAGACAGCTCGAAGCTGGACAAATGGCTCGAAGAGCACCTGGGGCCACAGCTGATGACCGTAATCGGCGTTGTTGGCTCCGTGCTGGGCGTAGCGCTGGCGCTGGGGCTGTTCGTCTGGGCGCCGGAGCTGCTGCTCAAATGGATCGAAAAGCTCTCGTCGGCGGATTTGACGCATGTGAAAGCCCTGATTTCCGGTGGTATCCGCGTGGTGCTCTTTGTTGGATATATGTTCGTTATGTCGCTGCTGCCAGACATCCGCCGGGTATTTCAATACCACGGCGCGGAACATAAAACGATCTTCTGCTACGAAAGCGGGCTGGAACTCACGGTAGAAAATGTAAAAAAGCAAAGCCGTCTGCACCCGCGCTGCGGCACAAGCTTTATGTTCCTGATGATTCTGCTGAGCATTTTGCTCTCCAGCCTCCTCTTTGCCATTTGGCCGCAGCTTTCGCTGACGGCCACCGCGCGCGTTTGCATCAAGATTTTGCAGTTCCCCGTCATTATGGCGCTGGGCTACGAATTCATCCGTTTTGCGGGCAAGCACCTGGAAAACCCTATTGTGAAGATCATCTCGTTCCCGGGGCTTTGCACGCAGCGCATCACCACCAAAGAGCCGGACGAAGAGATCATCGAAGTTGGCATTGCCGCGCTGAAAGCTTCGCTCGGGGAAACCTGGAAGCAGGAACCTGTTTTGATTGAGGGGGCGGATACCATTGCCGGTGACGACGCTGCGCCAGGCAGTTTTATGGGCACAGAGCAGACTGAATGAAAACGCGCGCTTCGACGCGGCGCAGCTGGCTTGCCACGCCTATGGGCTGAATATGACGCAGCTGCGTCTGCGCGGCGAACTGCCCGTGGATACGCAACAATTGGACTCCCTCGTTGCCCGGAGGGCGGCGGGCGAGCCGTTGCAATATCTGCTGGGGCAATGGGAATTTTATGGGCTGCCGTTTGCCGTTGGCCCGGGCGTTTTGATCCCCAGGCCGGAAACGGAGCTGCTGGTTGATTTTGCGCTGCGCTGCCTGGAAGGCCAGGAGCGGCCTTGCGTTTGGGATTTGTGCGCGGGCTCGGGCTGCGTGGGCTTGAGCGTAGCGCGCCGCCGGCCCGACGCGCGGGTGTTTTTGCTGGAACTTTCCGACAAAGCGACGCCCTATCTGCAAAAAAACGCGGCAAACTGCCCGAACGCCCGCGTTGTGCAGGGCGACGTGTTCGACAAACCAGCTGCGGCAGAGCCAATCCAGTTGATTTTGAGCAACCCGCCGTATGTTCCTTCCGGGGAAATTGACGGCTTAAGCGCCGAAGTGCGGCACGAGCCGCGCGAAGCGCTCGACGGCGGGCCGGACGGCCTACGGTTTTATCAGGCGCTGCGAGAGAACTGGTTCCCGCTGCTCGCCGCCGGCGGCGCTATGGCAATGGAATGCGGGGAAGGACAGAGCCAACGCCTGGCGCGCCAATATTTTCAGGGCTTTGCGGCACAGACGCTGCGGGATCATAACGGAATCGAACGGGTGGTGGTCGTCACGCGCCATCAGGCGCCGCCGAACCGATTGCCTCAATAACGAAAGGGCGAAGCCTATGCCCCATTTTTCTTGGACCTCTGAGCAGCAGGAGGCGATCGACGCCCGGGGTTCTTCGCTGCTGATCAGCGCCGCGGCTGGCTCCGGCAAAACGGCGGTGCTCGTTGAGCGCGTGCTGCGCATGCTCTGCGACGCGGAGCACCCCTGCGGGGCCGACGAATTGCTGATTGTCACTTTTACGCGCGCCGCGGCCGCCCAAATGCGCGAACGCATCGATCAGGCCCTCGATCGGCGACTGCGGGAGCAGCCCAATCACCTGGCCCTTTTGCGGCAAAAACAATTGCTGCCCCTGGCCGATATTTGCACCATCGACAGCTTTTGCATGCGCCTTGTGCAGGAACACGCGCCAATGCTGGGGCTGCCGCCGGGGTTGCGCATGCTGGATCCGAGCGAAACGCTGCTTTTGCGCGCGCAGGCCGCCGAAGAGGCCCTCGAGGCCGCTTACGAAACCGACAGCCCCAGTTTTCAACTGCTGGGGCTGCTGCTGGAAATTGGCGGCGATGACCGGCAGCTCATTCAGCTGATGCAGCGCGCGGCCGATTTGGCCATGGCCTCCCCTGCCCCAACGGCCTGGCTGCGGGCGCTCGCCGCGCCCTACGAAAAAACCGATTGCCCCCCGCAAGATACGGATTGGGGGCAATTGCAGCTGGCCGAAGCCGACGCGCGCCTCGCGTTTTGCCGGGAGCTTATCGAAGGCGCCCTGCGCGATTTGGAGGCCGATCCGGCGCTGAGCGCCAAATATGCCCCGGCGTTTTTGGCCGATTTGGAGCTGGCCAACGCCGCCGGAGCGCTTGTTCGGGCGGGAAAATGGGATGAATTATATGGATACAGCCCCGCCTTTGCCCGGCTGGGCGCAAAGCCAAAGGGCAGCGACGACGCGCTGGCCGAATCCGCGAAAGCCCGCCGCAAAAAAGCAAAGGAGCTGCTGAGCGGCATTGCGCCGCTTTTTTGCGTCAGCATGGCAGAGCACACGGAAGACATGAAAGCCATCGCCCCCATTGCAAAGGCTTTTGCGGGGCTGGCGCAGGATTATCTCGACCGGTTTTCTAGTTTAAAGTTACAGCGTCAAACTGCGGAGTTCAATGACAACCTGCATTGGGCGTTGCAGCTTCTGGTGGATGCGCAGGGCAATCAAACCGATCTGGCAAAGCAGCTCTGCGCAAAATACAGGGAGATTCTGGTAGACGAATATCAGGACATCAACGCCGCGCAGGAGCGGCTATTCCAGGCTCTTTCGCGCAATGGCGAAAACCTCTTTTTGGTGGGCGACGTCAAGCAAAGCATTTATCGCTTCCGGCAGGCGGAGCCGCGCCTGTTTTTGGAGAAAAGGCACGCCTGGCACAGCGGCGGCGCCTTAGGGCGCACCGTCATTTTGGGCAAAAATTTTCGTTCGCGGCCCGGCGTAACAGACGCGGTCAACTTTGTCTTTCGGCAATTGATGCGCGCGGACGCGATGGAAATCGGCTACACGGAAGAGGAAGAGCTGGTTTGCCGGGAAGATTTTGCCCCGGCGGAGCGGCCCGACACGGAGTTCCACCTGCTGGGCTACGCAGACGGGAGCGCCGCCGAGGCCGAAGCGCGTTATCTTGCCGACTGGATTGCCAACGAGATTGCGCGGGACGGCCGCCGCCCAGGCGACTTTTGCATCCTGCTGCGCTCCGACAAGTCCAATGGCGCGCTCTATGCGCAGGCGCTGCGGGAGCGGCGGATAGAAGCCTACGCCGCGGAAAACGAAAGCCTCTTTCGCAGCCGCGAAATCCAGCTGCTGCTGAGTTTGTTGCGCGTCATTGACAATCCGGCGCAGGACATTCCCCTGGCGGCCATCTTGCTGTCGCCTTTTGTTGGCTTTACGCCGGACGGCATTGCTCAGCTGCGCAAAAAATACCCGCACGCCCCAACGCTTTATCATTGCCTGCGGGAAGACGCGAACGCGTTTTTGGAGCAGCTGGCCGCCTGGCGGCGCATGGCCGCCTCGCTGGCCCCCGGCGATTTGCTGCGGCATTTATTGGAAGACACCGCACTGCCGGAACTGGCCGGGGCACTGCCGCAGCCCGCGCGCCGCCGCGCGAACCTGCGCCGATTAGAAGAATACGCCGCCAGCTTCAGCACGCGCCCGGGCGCAAGCCTGAGCGGTTTTTTGCGCTACATGGACAAAGTGGAAGCCGACCAGAGCTTGCTTTCGGTCAACGTCGCATCCGAAACCGCCGACGTGGTGCGCATTATGAGCATCCATAAATCGAAAGGGCTCGAATTTCCGGTCTGCATTTTAGCCCGCTGCGGCGGACAGTTTAATCTGAAGGATTTGACCCCGGCGCTGCTGCTGCACAGCGAACGGGGGCTGGGGCTCCAGCGGCCACAGGCCGAAAGCCGCTCCCGTTTGCCCACATTGCCGCACATGGCCTTAAAAACCGCGCTGCGCCGCGCCGCATTAAGCGAAGAGCTGCGGCTGCTTTATGTGGCCATGACCCGCGCGAAGGAGCGGCTCGTGCTGCTGGCGGGCCTCAGGGAGCCAGAGGCAAAACTGCGTTTTCTGGCCGGGCAGACGCCCGCAGGCCAACGGTTCCCCGCATCCTTCCTGACGGGCGCCGGGAGCTTTGCCGAATGGCTCTGCGCCGCCTTTTTGCGGCATCCGGACGCGCATATTCTGCGCAAGGCCGCAGGGCTGGAACCAGGGGAAACCCTCCCCGCCAAAGAGCGCGCCGCGTTTGTGCTGGCGCAGTCGCCATCCATAGAAACACAGGCGCCCTTGGCGACCCGCCCGGCGCTGTGCAAAACCGTTGACCCCGCCTTGCAGGCCGCCGTTGACGAGCGGCTGCGCTGGCAATACCCCTATGCCGCCCTGACCCGGCTCGCCGCCAAACGCGGGGCTTCGGAGCTTACCGAACAAGCCCAGCAGGAGGCGTTCGCGTTTTCTTCCCGGCCGGCATTCGCCCGCCGCGATTCCATCAGCGCCAGCCAGCGCGGCACCGCCATGCATGCCTTTTTGCAGTTTGCGGATTTTAGGAGGGCCGCCGAAAACCTGGAACTCGAGGTGGAATACCTCAGGCAGCAGGGTTATCTGACCGCGCGCGACGCGAAAGCCTTGGAGCGGGACAAGCTCGCGCGCTTTTTCGCAAGCGAGTTTTGCGCCCGCATGCTGCGCAGCCAAAAACCGCTGCTGCGCGAAAAAAAGTTTACCCTGCGCCTGCCCGCCGCCGAACTCGCAGACCTTGCGCCAGAACTGCTGGAACACGAAACGATCGTCATTCAGGGCGTGATAGACTGCGCCTTTGAGGAAGACGGCAAGCTGATTTTGCTCGACTATAAAACAGACAACACGGAAAGTCTCGGCATATTGAAAGAAAAATATGGCGACCAGCTGCGGCTTTATCGCCGGGCCATGCGGGAATGTTTCGGCATGCCGGTGTCGGAAACGCTTCTCTATTCGTTCTGGCTGGGCGATTGGGCTGAGATTGCATAAGCGCCTGCGCATGGGAGCCGATGGCAACAAAAACCAGAACCGCGCGTCGCAGCTTATCCGGGCAAATCTGTTCCGTTTCTATGTTAAAAGCGGATGCAGGGCATCTGCGCTTGTTCCTGCTGACAAGAACATTATCGCACAAAACAGAACATTTGTCAAGTAGAAAATCAAGGCAAATGTTCGATGCTTTTGCAGCATATTCACCAAAAATTTCCGAAAATGCACTGCCGACCGCAGTAGATACCTGTCATCCGGCAGGCCATCAGTTTCAATGAGGGCGACTGCAAGTGGTGCGTAGTGGATGGACACTATGTTGGGTCGGCTGCGATCGGCAAAAGCAATTGCCGACCCTGAAGCATTGGCAAAGCCAGCGCGCAAAGGGAGACACACCGCAAAAAAAATCGTCGCTATGATCGAAAAAAACTTGACAAAGAGCCGCTCGTTTGATATAATAGTTGTGTTTCAATAACGCGAGAGTGGCGGAATCGGCAGACGCGCACGTTTGAGGGGCGTGTGGGAACTCCCATACGGGTTCAAGTCCCGTCTCTCGCACCATGATTTTTCAGCCCTTGAAATCGCTTGTATATCAAGTGTTTCAAGGGCTGTTAAGTTTTGTAGAACGTCTAGGAACGCTGGAGAACGTGGCGGTAACTAACACGTAACTAACAAATTTGAGCGGGCGAATTGCCCGGTACACGCCCGCTCCCGGCAAAAAAAGCACCCGCTCCGGGAGGAATGGAGCGGGTGTGTATGTTATCGCCCCCAAATAAGCGGGAGCAGGGAGAGGGCGTGTTACAGCTTGTTCACTTCGCCAAGCAGTTCCTCAATCTCAATGTGGGTGTAAATGCGTTCGGTCAAGTTCATGATAGACTTATGTCCAACGATTTTCTTCAAGATGGTTTGATTCACGTTCCGAATGACCATCTGCGAAATAAAGGTATGCCGGGTTTCGTGGGGCGTGTGGGTCATGTTCAGTTGCTGCATGAGTGGGTGCCAATAGCGTTTCTTGAAGTTCTCATAGGTCAACCGCTGCCCCTCCACGGTGCATACAGCGTAGTCACATTGCGATTGCTGCATGAACACCTGCCAAAAGGCAAGGACTTTATCAGCAATTGGCACCACGCGAACCCCGGCGTTGGTTTTGGACTGTCGCACATGAAACCACTGTTCCGCAAGGTTCACATCTTCTTTTTGGAGGTCAAGCAGTTCCGATATGCGAACGCCGGAATAAATCAGCATCAACACAATCGGAACATAGGCGTTGCTGTTGGCATTTTGCCACAGGGATTGAATTTCATCACTGCTGAATGCTTGCCGCTCGTTGCTCTCTTGCTTTTGGTGAATGTGAAGATATTCGGCGCAATTCTTTTTGGCCAGCTCGTTTTCCAAACACCACTTGCAAAGCTGATTGTGCTGTGATTCAATATCTCATGTTCTGCAACCTCACAGTCATACAACCACCGTGCAATGCTGTCATTCGATTTTACGAATTCATCATGCGCCCTTTGACTTTCGGCGGTTTCGATAAAGCCCTTGTTGGCAAGCAGCGACTGATAACCCTTAATTGCAAGGTTCAGCAGTGCGGAAAGGCTTTCAGGGGCTGCAAGGTCAATATCCAAGGAGGGATTGTAGTCGGGGGCAGTCTTGTCATACACGTGCGGAAATTTGAGAATCAGCGCACGGCGTTCCACGCCTGCCATATCAGCGGAAAAATCGCAATGTTGATTTGTGCCGAATATGAATTTCGTTGTGAAGCGGTGTTGGTACGGCGTTTTGTGTTTTGGATTGATTGTCACCCGGCTGCCATCGGCAAGGGTTTTGAAGAAATCCGAAAACTGAATTTTTGCTTTCTTCAAGTCGGGGTAAATGTTCGCCGTCTTGCCTGCAACGGTCGCAAGGATAAAATCTTTCGCCAGTGCATCAAGCTGCACGGCAGATGTATTGTCCTTGCCGCAAAATGCAGTGAGCATAAGCCCGCCATCCATAAAACATGTTTGGCAATAGCCTAATGCTGAAAGCAAAACCTATTGCTCGAAAAACCGCGAAAGTTGCCCGACTACCTCGTTACGTTCCGCTATGCGCCCCCGCTTCGCCTTTCGGCAAATCCAGCGTTCCAACAGCACCAACATAGT
>JAIRPV010000017.1 GCA_031256825.1 Oscillospiraceae bacterium
TTGCCGCCGTCCTGGAGCGCTTTACGCTAACCGTCCGTTCCTTGTCCCGCGATACCGTCAAAAGCATTGCCGGCCGCGATTGGATTTTGTCTATGGGTTAATTGCGGAATAGTATTAGCCGCTCCCGGGCAATCCCGCTTCTTCCCGGCCAAACCCTTGTGGTATAGGCGTTTCCGGCACTTCAGCCAGCACAAAATCGCGCAACCCCTTTGGGGGCAAAACCTTCTGGATTTGAGGCAAATTCGGAAAAATGATAGAACGTGTGTTAGAACAGCCTCGCCATTATACCCTCTTGGTTCTGACAAACGGATCTTCAAAGGCAGACGAATTTGCATCAATTTTTCAAAATTGGCAGTAAACCGTTAGAACAAGCGTAGAACAGATCTGTTGCGCCACCGCACTTGGTTTTTTGCCAACCCGGGACATTGAGAACTGGAACTGGAATTTATGCCAACCCTTAAATTTTCCTTGACATTTTATGCGGATTGGGATATAATAGTTGCATCAAACTATATTCACTAACAGCATAGATGTATATAATGAGGTGCAACGCATGAACGAAAGCAAGCGATCCTTCATCGCCTCACTTGAACAAAACAGCCCCATTGTGCAGACGGAACTTCTGCGCAAGAACGGGTTAACCAGCAGGGAAATTAAGGTGCTGGCAGACGCCAATGTTATGCGCCGCCTGCGCCAGGGCTACTATGTTTTTGCGAGCCGTGAAGCCGAAATAGGCGATCTGCCCCTGATTGCCGCGCTGGTTCCTATGGGTGTGTTTTGCCTGCAAACCGCCATTGCCTATCATGAACTCGCGACGGTCAATCCAGCTGAAATCAACGTGGCGCTGCCACGCATAGCCAACGAGCCGACGCTTCCGGAGCATCTGAATGCCCGCTACTTTCACATGACCGACAGCCATTATCAACTGGGCGTTTCCGCCGTGATGATAGACGGCTGCCCTGTGAAACTATATGATGCTGAAAAAACCGTCTGCGATTGCTTTAAGTATGATCGGGAAGTTGAAAAATCAGTTGCCCTTGAAGCGCTGAAAAACTATGTTGCCCGCCATCGCAATATCCAAAAGCTGATGGATTACGCGAAACGGATGGGCAAGCGAAACACAATTCAACCTTATCTGGAGACAATGCTATGAGCGTGAACAAAGCGGCTTCGATCCGTGCCAGGCTGAAAACTGTGGCTGACAAAGAACGGCGGCCGTTCGATTTCATCCTGATGCTGTATTTCATTGAGCGATTGCTATACCGGCTTTCGATTTCCCGCTATCAGGACGCATTCGTGCTGAAAGGCGGCTTGTTGCTGTATTCAATTCTCAACGAAAAAGCGCGTCCCACCAAAGACGTAGACCTGCTGGCCAGGGCGCTGCCCAGCGATATGGAGCGCCTGAAACAAATCTTCATTGAAATCGCATCCATTCACGCGGATGATGCAGTTGCGTTTGACATTGATTCGATTTCCGTTGAGAGAATCAAGGAAGACGCTGACTACGAGGGTGTGCGCATCAAACTGATCGTGCGTATGCAAAATATCCGCACATCGTTGCAATTTGACATCGGCTTCGGTGATATCGTCGTTCCAAAACCGCAAATGATGGAATATCCGACCTTATTGGATATGGAGCGCCCGCTGATTAAGGCGTATTCGATGGAATCCGTGATCGCGGAAAAATTTGAGACAATGCTTTTCCTGGCCGAGGCCAACAGCAGAATGAAGGACTTCTACGACATCTATAATTTGAGCGAAAACTTTCCGTTTGATGGGCCTGTCCTGTATGAGGCCATCCTGCAAACGTTGCGGCGGCGCGGCACTGTGCTATCCGAGGCGCCCGTAGCCTTTACTGAGGCCTTTGCCGAGAACAAGGACAAACAAATTCAATGGCAAGCATTCAAGCGGCGGACACAAATCAAGCAGGAACTTGAGTTTGCGGAAACAGTTGGCTCCATCAAACGTTTTTTGCTTCCAATATATGAGTGCGTTTTGCATGAGGATCCTTTTATTGGTCAATGGTCACTTGCCACGAGGCAGTGGAGTTATCCATAATTTTTGAAAAACTGAATCGCATTTTCCAAATACAACCAAACTGTTTTTGCCAGACTTTCAACAACGAAAGCCTGGCTTTTTCATTTTGCCGAAAGGAGTCTGCCGCCATGCCCTGCCTGTTAAATTTCCCCTGGGTCAAACTCTCGCGTAATACCCTCCCGCTCGGCAAGGGCATTATGGGCGCATGGGCAAAACTCGCCGCGCAGGCGGCGTTTCGGCCTGGGCAGGCCGTGACCGCCTAAGGGTGGCCTGCGAGAAAGCTCCCTCCTCGGTCGCTTCCTAACGCACTGCGGCCACCGCAATGATGTGCCGCTGGCCTCGTGGGTTGGGGGCATTGTCGGCCTGAAAAGCATTTTGGGCATTGGCAATCGGGCAAAGGCTCTGGCGGCGATGAACCAGTTAGCCGAACTGGGCTATCTGAACTATAGCCTCGAAATGGACACAAAAAAACTCAGTTACACCATCAAAGACTGGGTTGTGGAATGTTCCGGCAAAGCCTGCGCGGATGGTGCGGTCTATGCGACAGATGGCTACGGATTTTTGTGTCTGCCGCGAAATATAACGCAACGATTGGCAGACAAACACTATATTTTCGAAGAATCAGATGCATGGCTGGATCTTTGGTGCCACACGGTGTGGCAGGATTTTCGCAATGCGTTTTCACATATGGCGGCTGCTGTTCAGTTCGGGCATGATGCGGCCTTGACCCTGGAAAAACTCGGCGCCCGGTGGGGCTGGGAAAAAACGAAAGCGTGGCGGTTCCTACAAAAACATGGGGATGTCTTCCCGCTGCGCAAGTTGCCCGGCTCCTTCGGCTGCCTGGTTTTCAATACACAGTACCCCGGCGCACCAACCGCTGCGCCTGCGGATGAGGAAATTGTACGCATTTTGGACGAAATACGTTTTTTGGGGCAAAACGTGCGCATTTGTGGCAATGACAATCAGAAGATTAACAGGCTCATTGCCCAATTCAGCGCGCGCCTGATCGCTCAAAATCGTGTTGCACTTCCTTATAACGCGTATTTTTCTCACTGTGAACACTGTAAGAACTATACTACTATGGACTGCTGGAGGTATGAATATGTCTACTTACGATCAACAAGAGGTGCTGCTGCGGCAGCCCGGGGTCCCCGACGAACCCGCAGGTTCGTTGGGGTGGATATCGGAGGCGTTTTTGGGGCTGCTGCCGGCGGCGGAGCATTGTCGAGGACGAACAGATTTCCAACGAGGCCCGCCGCCGTGCCGAGCAGGATAAAAAGCGCAAAATGTATCACAATACCCTGCTTATGCTGGAGAATTACCGCAACATTTCGTGGGCCCTCGAATGCTTTCCGGAGCACGTGGCAGAGGAGCTGGACAAGCCCATGCAGCAGCTGGACGCCCTGCTGGATATGGTGGATTTGGAGATGGGCCTGGGCAACCGCAAGCTGGAAAACCGGCTGCAAAGCCTGCAAAAGTCGCGCCTGTTGCTGGACCGCATCAACGAGGCGCTGACTGTGCTGAAGAAAAAACCGAAGGACGGCGAGCAGCTCTACCGGGTGGTTTACCAGACCTACATCGCGCCAGAAGCCTTGAGCCACGCGGATTTGCTGTATCGGCTGAACATTTCGTCGCGGCATTATTACCGGCTGCGCGGGCAGGCCATCAATGTGCTGTCGCTGCGTTTGTGGGCCGCCCCGGCCGAGGAGCTGGACTCCTGGCTGGAGGTGCTTACGTTGCTGGAGATGGGGTGAACTGGCCCACCGCTGCCCCCAGCACCGCGCCAATCGAATCATGAATCACCAGCTGCGCCGCGCGGTCGTAGGGCGTTTCGGATTTGTTGATCAGCACAAGATTTGGCCCGCTAAAGTATCGCAGCAGCCCCGCCGCCGGGTAAACTGCCAGCGACGTGCCTCCCACAATGAGCAGCTGCGCCGCTTCAATGGCCTCGACCGCCGCCGAGAAAACCGCGTTGTCCAGACCTTCTTCGTAAAGCACCACGTCGGGTCGCACCACGCCGCCGCAGACGCACTTTGGCACGCCGCCCTGCGACAGCACAAAATCCAGGTCATAGCGCGCATCGCAGGCCATGCAATAGTGCCGCCAGTTGCTTCCGTGTAGCTCCAGCACGTTTTTGCTGCCCGCCGCCTGGTGCAGCCCGTCGATGTTTTGCGTGATCACGGCACGCAGCTTGCCCGTCTGCTCCAGCCGGGCCAGTGCCATGTGCGCGGCGTTGGGCTGGGCATCGCGGGCAATGAGGTTTTCGCGGTAGTAACGGAAAAAAAGTTCGGTGTGGCGCTCGAAAAACGTGTGTGACAGCAGCTGCTCCGGCGGATAACCATATACCTGCCGCGCCTTGTACAGCCCCGATTCCGAGCGGAAATCCGGGATGCCGCTTTCGGTGGATACTCCAGCGCCGCCGAAAAACACGGTGTTTTCGCTTTCGCGCAGCAGCGCGGCGAGGTGGTCAATTTGCTCTTTCATGCTCAGCACCCCCAACTCACATTGCATAGCTCAGCCCTCCAAAAATTTTCGCAGCTGCATGATCGTCACGCCGATATTTTCAACGGAATCCAGCCGCCGCCCACTCATGCGATAGGCCGGAACCACCCAAACGCCGGATTGCTCGAAGGCGTAGTCGTTGGCGCGGCGCTGGGCCTGCGCGTATTTCCCGCCGTGCAAGGCCGTGCGCAAGGCGCTTGCGTCCAGCAAATCCGCAAAGCCCGCCGCCACAGCGCCCGCGTCCTCCACGTTGACCTTGCGACGCAGGGCGAGGGCGTAGGCCCGCTCGTGATAGCGCTGCAAATCCGCGCCGCTTTCCATGGCAAACAGCAGCCCCTGAATCAGCAAATCGCTGTGCTGGGGCCACCGCTCGGGGCGGGGATGGGACTCGCACGGCCGCCAGGCCACTTCGATTTCCGGGAAGCCCGGCAGCAAATCCATCAAATTTTGGTGCCCCTGCCAGCAATACGGGCAGGCGTAGTCGAAAAACACTTCGAGTTGTTGCATTTGCTTCTCCGTTCTGCATTTATTTTGTGCCGGGCGTTCACAGCCGCACCGCTACCGCCCCGCCAATCGCCAGCCGATCCGGTTGCACCGCGCAATCCAACGCCGTCACTCGCACCCCTGCCGTCTGCGCTGCCCGCAAGGCTTCGCCAAAAGCCGGATGGGTGGCATCGTTTGGCATGAAATAACGCACGTTATTCATCTGGATCACAAACATCACATGCGCTTCATAGCCCTCTTCTATGCAGCGCACCAGTTCGCGCAGATGCTTCACGCCGCGCTCCGTTGGGGCATCTGGGAACAGCACCACGCCGTCCTCCTCCAGGGTCACGCCCTTGACCTCGATAAAAATTTTGCGCGCCCCGGCTTCTACGTAAAAATCAAAGCGGCTGCCGCCGAACTTGGCTTCCGACTTGATTTTAGTAATACCATCTATGTAATGCCCACTTAGCAGGTGCTCATAAAACATCCGGTTAGGGGCTTGGCTGTCCATGTTGATGAGCCGCTCGCCCTTGCGCACAGCGATCAGGTCATACAGGGTTTTGCGCAGGGGATTTTCCATGCGCTGCACATAGACAACCGCGCCGGGCACAAGCAATTCTTTGCAGCGGCCCGTGTTTTTCACGTGGGCGATGATTTCCTCGTCGCCCAGCAGCGCGTGGGCTATGAAGCGGTTCGGGCGGGCGAGGAATATTGCGGGGCTGATGTTCGGATAGGTCACGGCAGACCACCTTTCCAACGCAGCCAAACCACCGCCGCCGCCAACGCAACCTGCAAAACTATAATAATTGGGATACCCACCATAAATTTCGCGTGCTTCGTCTTGTGCCGGATGAGCAGCATCGTCACAAGCATAGCCGCCGAACCGCCCAGAGCGGACACCAGCAGCAGCGTGCTTTCACGCACACGCCATTTGTGATTTCGCGCCGCGCGCTTGTCGTGGACGGTCAGGATGATGGCCGCCAGGCTGACGGCGGCGAGGTAGAGGGCTAGGTAGGGCATGTAGGGTTCCTCCGGCTATGATTTCACAGCTTCTTCACCGTAATAAATTCCTGGGCATTTTATGTGGCCTTTTCCTCTTGCGCAGCTTGCTCCAACGCCTTGCCAGTCAAGCGATACACCGTCCAGTCGTCCATTGGCTGCGCGCCCAGCGCACGATAAAACCCGATGCTCGGCGCGTTCCAGTCCAGGCACCACCATTCCAGCCGGCCGCAGCCGCGCGCCAAAGCGATGCGCGCCAGTTCGCCCAGCAGCGCTTTGCCCACGCCCTGCCCGCGAAATTCCGGCTCCACGAACAGGTCTTCCAGATAGAGCCCGGCCCGGCCCAAAAATGTGCTGAAGTTGTGGAAAAACAGCGCAAAACCAACCTCGCGGCCCTCCGCCATGGCAAAAACCACCTCGGCGGCATGCTTTTCAAACAGCCATTCCCGCAGCAGCGCGGGCGTTGCCGTGACCTGATCGGCCATGTGCGCGTAGTCCGCCAGCGCCCGGATGAACCGCAGAATCAGCGCGCAGTCCTCCGGTACGGCGGTTCGAAAGGTAATGTTCACAAGCGTTCCTCGCATTCTCTTTGCGTGCAACCATTATAACATAAATCGAACCAAAACGCCAGCGCTTTTTATACGAGCGCCCGGGGATCGGTGATCCCCGGACGCTTTTTTGTTTTGCATCAAACTGAGAACCCATACGCAAAGAATTCAAAGCAACCTTCGCAACAGGGTGTGAATATGCGATAAAAAGACGAAATTCTCTTCAGATTTTGTCGAGATTTCGTAGTCTTTCGAGAGCCTTCTGCT
>JAIRPV010000021.1 GCA_031256825.1 Oscillospiraceae bacterium
TTGCCGCCGTCCTGGAGCGCTTTACGCTAACCGTCCGTTCCTTGCCCCGCGATACCGTCAAAAGCATTGCCGGCCGCGATTGGATTTTGTCTATGGGTTAATTGCGGAATAGTATAAATCTCCTTTAAAATTAGTTTTTTGCAGCTTTGCGGACGGAAACGGTGGTCTTGTCAAAGACGTTGACCAGCCCGTCCAGCCAGGTGGGAAGCGCATCGCCGTTCTCCTCAATCAGCCCCTTGACGGTGCTGGAGAGGGTGTTGGCGTTGACGGTTTCGGTGATGATGTCGCCCAGTCCGTTTTCACGGAGCGCCACGAACAGGTCATCCTTCAGCCCCGCCGATGCCGACGCGCGGGTCTTGGTGGTCAGGCAGAACATCACGCCGGCGCGGGTGAAGTTTTGCACCTCGTCCTCCGCCATCACCTCGGACAGCCGATAGTCGGTGTCGTCGATTTTGGCGTTGGTGTCTTTGAGCTGCGCCTCCAAATCTGCCTTGAGGTCTCGCAGTGCTTTGAGTTCGTCTGCGAGTTCGAACATTTTCTCGTCATGCATAGGGATTGATTCCTTTCCTGTAATCGTCGACCAGCGTTTTGGCGAGGTCGGCCTTGTTTTGCAGGGCTTTCAGCACTTTTTCATCGACCGTGCCCTTGGCGGCGAGGTAAATGTAGGTGCAGTTTTCGCGCTGACCTACCCGGTGAATCCGGGCTTTCGCCTGCTCGAAATTGCTCATGCTGTAGTCCAGCGAATAGAACACCAGCGTACTGGCGGCAGTGAGGGTAATACCCAGCCCGGCGGTTGCGATTTGTCCTACAAACACGGTGCAGTCGCTGTCTGTCTGGAAGCGGCGCACCTGCTCCTCGCGGTCTTTCACGCCGCCCATAATCAGCGAGTAGCCGATTTTGTCCTTATCGAGCAGGGCGCAGATTGCCTTGATTTCAGCCACGAACCGGGCGATGATGACCAGCTTTTTGCCTTCCTGCTGGGCTTCCTCGATGATGTCGGCCACGGCGGCCAGCTTGGCGCGGCTGATGTTCTGGGGAGTGCCGCCTTCATCATCGCCGATGTAGCCGCCTGTAAGCTGGGAAAGCCGCAAAAGCCGTGTGAGAATGTTGGTGGCGCTGACTTCACGATCATTGCCTAACTCGGCGAAGCTGTCCTTGACCAAATCCTTGTAGATTTTCATTGCCTGCGGCTCAAACTCCACGGTTCGGATTATGTCGGTGATAGCGGGAAGGTCGAGGCACTCGGCTTTGGTTGCTCGGAATGCAATTGAGTGCAATCGCCGTGTCAGTTCTGACTCCATGGATTTCTTCAGCGCCGGCGTGTGATTGCCGTAGCCCACCATATCGAAGTAGCGGTTTCGGAAAGCGTAGAAGCTCTGTCCAAAGATACCGGGGTTGAGGAACTTGTACTGACTGAACACATCGATGGCTTTGTTGGTGATAACTGTGCCAGTGAGCAATAGCCGATACTGCGCTCGTGCGCCTAACCTGTGGAGTGCTTTGGAAGCCGAGATGTTGTGGGTCTTGATTTTGTGCCCTTCATCGCAGATGATGAGGTCGGGCTTCCACGCGGCGATCTCCTTCTCCAGCCGCCACGCCGATTCGTAGTTGACCACGGCAACAGCCAATGGCGGTGGGCTGTCCCTGTCGCGGATTTTGTACCAGCCGAGTTCCTTCATCTGTTCCGCTTTTTTCGCGCCACTTCCGTTCGGAACGGCGAGGGTGTAATCGAAATCGGCGAACTTGGCGAACTCTTCATCCCACACGCCGACGATGGAAAGCGCGCGACCACGAGGATGCAGTTGATTCTTCCTTCGAGGTATAGCCGCCCGGCGAGGCCTATGGCGGTGATCGTTTTCCCTGTTCCCATCTGCATCAAGAGCGAATATCCCCGGCTTTTTTCTGTGCGAAAGGTATCCAATGCCTTGGTATAGGCTTCCTGCTGGTGGGCGAAGGGCTGGGCGCGGATGGGCATCAGATTGTTTTTATCCACTGTCGTCCGCCTCCTCCGTGATGGACAGCGTTTTCACGCTGTCGCCCGGCACGAGAATAGTGACCGTCAGCCGCTTGCCAAGAAGCCAGCGCAGTACCCGTTCCCGCACCTGGCGCTTTTGGCAGCGGACGATGCCGCCGTCCGGGGGCGCGTTCTTTCCGATGCCGATTTTGAGTGTGTGGTGCATATCGCATCTCCCTTTCCGAGACCGTGTTTTTTGGAAGGTCTCACTGTATAGCCACGGGGAGCAGGGTTTTACACCCTACGGCTGAAAAATCTTTTGAAGTTTTTTCTTTGCGGCTTTTATGTGCCTGTCCACGCCCTGCTGCGCAATGCCCAACTGGTCGGCGACTTCCTGCTGCGTTCTGCCGTTCAAACAGACTTCAACAAAACATATCCGCTGCAAATCGGTGAGAGCGGCCGAGGCTTGCTCCCACTGGACAGCGGATTCTGATTCTTCTATTGAATTGTGTTTTTCGCCAAACCACTCGCCCTCATATTCACAACTTTCAAGCGAAATAGGATAACGGCGGCTGTGCTTTCGGTCGGAGTTGAACTCCTCCCGATCCATAGCGATAAGCAGATCGTGAAACTGCTCGTCCACCTCGATTTCGGTCTTGCCTGTGGCATTTTGGTAGATGTACTTCATTTGCGTTGCTCCTTATTGGATAAAAAATAAGGACAGCCGAGGAACGCTTACTTGCGTTCACCCGGCCGTCCTGCGGCTCCCGTGGGGCTTGTCTGCTATTTAGTTGTGGGCGGGTGGGTTTTGCCTGGGATTTTGGCTTGCAGTCGATGACCTCGAAGCTGCCGTCATCCCGTAATTGTGCGAACCATATGTCTTTGCCGTGAGGGAGGGAGATGACTTTTTCCTCCGAGTTCCATTGGAAGAGTTGACTTCCAAATCCGTCCGTCGCCTTGACTGCTTGTACCATTTCGAGTACCTCCTGTGTGTTATTGAATATGTAAATTGGTCTTGATGATTAAGGGCGGCAAATCGGATGAACCAGACGATTTCCAATTCATCCGACCGCCGTTTCGGGCTTTACTTACCCTTGGGCTTTGGTCTGGTCTGAGAGAGAGCAGACCCGGCTACCGACTTGGTTGCGGAACTTGCCCGGCCGCTTTTTAGCAGTCCCGAAGCCTTGCTTGCAACCCTTCTCGACGTCTGCCGAGTGTTGGTCTTTGCCATACGAATCACCTCCTTGGCGTTTTATGCCGGACGTTCAAAGTGGCTTTTTGTGTCACAAGGAACTTTTTCGTAATTCTTTATTGCAATTTACCTCGACATGTGGTATAATAATAGAGGCGATTTTGCCGAACCGTGACCGAGGAGACCACTTCCGCTGTCCATATACAATTTTATTGATTTCCAACCTGGAAGGATAAGGACGGCGGTAGGACTTATAGCACTATGGCAGCACTTTTTGTCACAAAGCCGAAAGGAGGGGCATATAATGAAGTTTTCGGATTTTTCAAAGACGGTTTTTTCTGAATTTTCCACCCCCTCCAATCAAGGCTGGTTCATCGGCGAGTTGTTCCATGCAGCAGGCAACACCACCTCGTTTGCAGAACATCCCGGTTACGGTTTAGATGGCTACCATGTAAAGGTCTTTAATGGTTCAAAGCCGATAAACAAGAAAATGAAGTCAAATTTTCCTCGACCAATTGACAGAGACAATCTGACGGCTTATTTTCTAAAGCGAATAGGCGATGAGGCTCTGCCGAGGTTGATGAGCGGGTTTGGAATAAATACCGATGCAGAACAAAACAAGGATTTATTCTCAGCGGCGCTATCCACGCAATTTGAACGCTTTATTACCGAGCTTTCCGATGATGTAGAGGATGTCGTTGCCAAAACCTACCTCGGCCTTTTAAGCGGCACTGCCTACGACATTGCCCTGCCCCTCTCTACCCCGGCGATGACTACGCCCTTGCGGGCGACAACCCGGCGATATGCCCGACCGTTAGCTCGTATGAAGAATTCACCCAGATCTGGACAGTCACGAACAACGGCACAGTAACTTGGAACGACCGCTACATCGAACTCGCAAATCAGAAAGACATCGCGCCAACTACTTTTACCCCGAAAATAGAAGTGCCTACAACAAAACCTGGCGAAACCCCCGCTTTGACAGTACGATTCGATGCTCGTGGACAAGACGGGACCTATGAGGCGATTTGGCAAATGAAAGACCACGAGGGAAGATTGTGCTTCCCAAACAAAGATGGGCTGAAAATGCTCATTACTGTTTCATTCAAATTGTATCTTGAACGCAGAAAAGCCGCCGATGAAGCGGCGGCTCATAAAATGGAGGGTTGATGCATGGGCAAGTTCGCGCCTCCGGTGCTTGTTTTTGTTTGGCAAACGGCAAGGCGCAAAAAAATCTTTAAAAAACAGAATTTAGGGCTTGATTTTTGAAACTGTGCGTGATATAATATAATGCAAACCATTTCACACGCGCGGCAGCCTTGGGTTGCGCCGGAATTCCGGCGGAAAAACTGCGCCGCGCGGAGGAAAAAACCGAAGGAGGATTATCTATGGCAGTCGTATCCATGAAGCAATTGCTCGAAGCCGGCGTCCACTTTGGGCACCAGACCCGGCGCTGGAACCCCAAAATGGCGCCCTACATCTTCACCGAGCGCAACGGAATCTACATCATAGACTTGCAGAAAACCGTGCGCAAGCTGGAAGAGGCCTATCTGTATGTCCGCTCCGTTGCCGAAACGGGCGGCACGGTGCTGTTTGTCGGCACAAAAAAGCAGGCGCAGGACAGCATCCGCGAAGAGGCCGCTCGCTGCGGCATGCCCTTCGTCAACGCGCGCTGGCTGGGCGGCATGCTCACCAACTTCAACACCATCCAAAAGCGCATCAAGCGCTTGGCGCAGCTGAAGGCCATGGAAGAAGACGGCACCTTTGAAATGCTGCCAAAAAAAGAAGTGATCAAACTGCGGCTGCAAATTGAGAAGCTCGAAAAATTCCTGGGCGGTATCACAGAGATGAAAAGGCCCCCTGCGGCCATGTTCATCGTTGACCCGCGCAAAGAGCGCATCGCCGTGGCCGAAGCGCAAAAGCTCCACATCCCCATCATCGCGATTGTGGACACCAACTGCGATCCGGATGAAATCGACTATGTGATCCCTGGCAACGACGACGCGATCCGCGCCGTGCGCCTGATCAGTTCCGTTGTGGCCGACGCCGTGCTCGAAGCCCGCCAGGGCGAAGACGCCGTTGTTGAACTGCCGACGGGCGAAGCGGTGATTGCATAACAATCCTCTGAAACAATGAACGAAAGGCTGGTAATAAAATATGGCGTTTACCGCAAGCGACGTCAAGGCCCTGCGCGAAAGAACCGGCGTGGGCATGATGGATTGTAAGAAGGCCCTGACAGAGGCCGAAGGCGACTTTGAGCGCGCAATTGATATCCTGCGCGAGCGCGGGCTGGCTGCGGCCACAAAAAAGGCCGGGCGCATCACCGCCGAAGGCGTGGTGCTGGCGTATCAGGAAGGCGACGTTTCGGTGCTGGTGGAAGTCAACAGCGAAACCGATTTTGTGGGCAAAAATGAAGATTTCCGCGCGTTTGTGCTGGATGTGGCAAAGACCGTTGCAACCGAAAACCCTGCGGATGTGGACGCGCTGCTGCAACTCAGGCCGGAGGGCAATGCCCGCACCATCGAAGAGCTGCGGCAAGAAAAAGTGCTCAGCATAGGCGAAAATATCAGCGTGCGGCGCTTTGCGCGCGTGGCGGGCAACCCGGCTGTGTGCAGCTATATCCACGGCGGCGGGGCGATTGGCGTGTTGGCCGAGTTCAGCGCAAGCGAAGCGGCCGCCCAAACCGAAGCCTTCCAGACCATGGGCAAATATGTGGCCATGCAGATTGCCTCGATGCGCCCGCAGTACTTGAGCGAAAAAGCCGTTCCGGCGGAGGTTTCGGAGCACGAAGCTGCCATTGTGCGCGCGCAGATGGCCGAAGACCCCAAAATGCAGGGCAAGCCCGAAAAAGTGATCGAGGGCATTATGCAGGGCAAGCTCAAGAAGATCTACAGTGAAATTTGTTTGCTGGAGCAGGATTTCGTCTTCTTGGATGATGTGAAGCAGACCGTTGGGCAATACATCGCCGCAACCGCCAAAGCGTTGGGCGAAGAGATTGCCTGCACCGGCTATGTGCTCTTTGTCAAAGGCGAAAACATTCAAAAGCGCGAAGACGATTTTGCCGCCGAGGTAGCCAAGCTGGGCGGCAGCAACCAGGATTAAGGAGGTAAGAGGCTCTTATGAAGGAAAAAATTCATCCCAAGTATGACGTTGCCACGGTGCACTGCGCCTGCGGCGAAACATTCCAGACGCGCTCCACCCGGCAGAACCTGCGGGTAGATATTTGCAGCAAGTGCCATCCGTTTTATACGGGAAAGCGCCAGATGGTCGATACCGGCGGCCGCGTGGATCGGTTCAACCGCCGTTTTCAGCGCAGCGCGCAGAAATAACACAACAGGCCGTTTGCTTGCGCAGGCGGCCTCTTCGGGGGATCCCAAAACAACGAAGCCGCCCACGGCGGTGGATGACTGTTTTTTCGCTTTTTCGCGCTGTTGTTGTAAATTGATTTCAGCGGGCGAAACGGGAATTTGTGAAGAAACCGTAAATATTTTGGAATCCGCCTAAAAAAGACAGAAAAAACCCCTTGACAAAAGCCTCGTCAAGGGGTACAATTAACTAATCGTGTTTTTTATAATGGCGTGGCATGCCCGGGCAACGCGGGCGGGCTTATCTCTCTGCCACTATAGTAACATAAGTTGCGGAAAAAAGCAAGTAAAATTTTTAGTTTTTTCATTTTGCTTTATCGAACTAAAATAGCGCGGCGCGCTTTTAAGAGGAGGATTTAAGCCCATGCGCAATGTCACACCAGTTCGGCGCGGCACCCAAACCCGTATGAGCTACGGGAAAATCCGTGAAGTCATGGACATGCCCAACCTGATTGAAGTGCAGAAGGAGTCGTTTCAGTGGTTCCTCGACGTGGGTCTGAGAGAGATTTTCCACGACACGGACGAGATAACCGACTACAGCAAGAACTGGGTGCTCACGTTTGTGGATTACCGGCTGGATGACATGCCGAAGTATACGGTGCGCGAGTGCAAGGAGCGCGATTCCACCTACGCCGCGCCCATGCGCGTCAAGGCCCGTTTGCTCAACCGTGAAACCGGCGTTGTGAAAGAGAGCGAAATCTACATGGGCGACTTTCCGCTCATGACCGACAGCGGCACTTTTGTAGTCAACGGCGCCGAGCGGGTCATCGTTTCGCAGCTGGTGCGTTCGCCGGGCGTCTATTTTGGCCGCAACTACGACAAAACAGGCCTCGAGCTTTATACCGGCACCATCAACCCCAACCGCGGCGCATGGCTGGAATACGAAACCGACGTTAACGATCTGTTTTATGTCCGCATCGACAAAAACCGCAAGCTGTTCGTCACCACCTTCCTGCGCGCGCTGGGGCTGGAAACAAACGCCGAGATCCGCGACTTTTTTGGCGAAGACGCGCGCATTGCCGCGACGCTGGAAAAAGACGAAATCGCCAACACGGCGGAAGCTTGCATGGAAGTCTTCCGCAAACTGCGGCCCGGCGAGCCTGTTACGCTGGAAACCGCAAAGCAGCACATTGACCAACTGTTTTTTGATCCGCACCGCTACGACATCAGCAAGGTGGGGCGCTATAAATACAACAAAAAGCTGGCCATCAGCGGCCGGCTGGCTGGTTGTAAGCTTGCGGAACCCATCAGCGATCCGCGCACGGGCGAACTGCTGGCGGAACCGGGCGAAATCATCACCAAAACGCGCGCCTACGAAATTGAGCAGAAGGGCGTTATGCGCGCGGTGGTGGATTTGGGCGAAGGGCACACGCTGACCATCTTTTCCAGCGGCATGGTGGATCCGAAGGGCCGCCGCGACGACGAAGGGGGAACGGAAGAGCGCACCTGCGACTATCTGCCGCAGCTCAGCGTAGAACAGCTGATGCGCGCCGGCATCACCGAGAAGGTGTGCGCAAAGGTCTTCTTCGAAATCCTTGATCAGAACCTGGACGACGAAGCGCTGCTGCTTGAGCTGCGCCGCCGGCAGGAAGAGCTGATTCCGAAAAACATCACATTGGAGGACATTTTCGCCTCCATCAACTATGTTAACTGCCTGGCCTGCGGCGTGGGCAAGGCCGACGATATTGACCATCTGGGCAACCGCCGCATCCGCTGCGTGGGCGAACTGCTGCAAAATCAATTCCGCATGGGCATGCAGCGGATGGAAAAACTGGTTCGAGAGAAAATGACGCTGCAAGCGCAGGACGATGTGGACAAGATTTCGCCCGCGACGCTGATCAATATCCGGCCGGTGAGCATGGCGATCAAAGAGTTCTTTGGCAGCAGCCCGCTGAGCCAGTTCATGGATCAGACAAACCCCCTGGCGGAACTGACGCATAAGCGCCGCCTTTCGGCCCTGGGGCCGGGCGGGCTTTCACGCGAGCGCGCCGGATTCGACGTGCGCGACGTGCATTACAGCCACTACGGGCGCATGTGCCCTGTGGAAACGCCGGAAGGCCAAAACGTGGGATTGATTTCGTATTTGGCCACCTACGCCCGCATCAATCGCTACGGTTTCATCGAAGCGCCCTATCGGCGGGTAGAAAACGGCGTGGTGCTCGATCGCACGCGCTATATGACCGCCGACGAAGAAGACGACTACGTTGTGGCGCAGGCCAACGAGCCTTTGGATGAGCACAACCGCTTCGCGCACGAGCGCGTCAACGCCCGCTTCCGCGACGAATACCTGGAAGTTGACCAAGGCCGCGTGCAGTATATGGACGTTTCGCCGAAGATGGTGGTCAGCGTGGCCACGGCCATGATCCCCTTCCTTGAAAACGACGACGCCAACCGCGCGCTGATGGGTTCCAACATGCAGCGGCAGGCCGTTCCGCTGCTCAAGACCGATGCGCCGCTGGTGGGCACGGGCATGGAATACAAAGCGGCGGTGGATTCCGGCGTGGTGGTGCTGGCAAAAGAACCCGGCACCGTGCAATATGTTTCCGCCGAACAGATCGTCATCCGCAACGAGAAGGGCCAAAAGCGCACCTATGAACTCATTAAGTTCCTGCGCTCCAACGCGGGCACGTGCATCAACCAAAGGCCCGTTGTTGAGGTGGGCGACAAAGTTTTTGGCGGGCAAGTCATTGCCGACGGCCCCGCGACGGATTACGGCGAAATTTCGCTGGGCAAAAACGCCCTCATTGGCTTTATGACCTGGGAGGGCTACAACTACGAAGACGCGGTGCTGGTCAACGAAAAAATCGTGCAGGACGACGTCTATACCTCTATCCACATCGAAAAATTTGAGCTGGAAGCGCGCGACACAAAGCTGGGCCCGGAAGAGATCACCCGCGACATTCCGAATGTGGGCGACGACGCAATGAAAGATCTCGACGAAGAAGGCGTCATCCGCATCGGCGCGGAAGTGAAGAGCGGCGACATTCTGGTCGGCAAAGTAACGCCCAAGGGCGAAACGGAACTGACGGCGGAAGAGCGCCTGCTGCGCGCTATCTTCGGCGAAAAAGTGAAGGAAGTGCGCGACACTTCGCTGCGCCTGCCCCACGGCGAATACGGCATCGTGGTAAATGTGGAAGTCTTTACCCGGGAAAATTCCGACGAGCTAAGCCCCGGTGTGAATAAAGTGGTTCGCTGCTTTATCGCCCAAAAGCGCAAACTTTGCGTTGGCGACAAAATGGCCGGCCGGCATGGCAACAAGGGCGTGGTTTCGCGCATTTTGCCGCAGGAAGATATGCCGTTCCTGGAGGACGGCACGCCATTGGATATTGTGCTCAACCCGCTGGGCGTGCCTTCCCGTATGAACATCGGGCAGGTGCTGGAAGTGCACCTGGGCTTTGCCGCGCGGCAGCTGGGCCGCCAGGCGGGCGAAAAAATCATGCTCATGACCCCGGTCTTCGACGGCGCGCACGAAAGCGATATCCGCGAGGCGCTGCGCGAAGCGGGCGAAGCCGAAGACGGCAAAAGCTGGCTTTACGACGGCCGCACAGGCCGCCGGTTCGATAACCGCGTCACCGTCGGCGTGATGTACTTCCTGAAGCTGCTGCACCTGGTGGACGATAAAATCCACGCGCGCTCCACCGGCCCGTATTCTCTTGTGACCCAGCAGCCGCTGGGCGGCAAAGCCCAGTTTGGCGGCCAGCGCTTCGGCGAAATGGAAGTTTGGGCGCTGGAGGCCTATGGCGCGGCCTATACGCTGCAAGAAATCCTGACCGTCAAGTCCGACGACGTGGTGGGCCGCGTGAAGACCTACGAGGCAATCGTTAAGGGCAAAAACGTGCCGACGCCGAGTATTCCGGAAAGCTTTAAGGTGTTGGTCAAAGAATTGCAGTCCCTGGCATTGGATGTGCGCATCCTCGACAAAGACGGCGAAGAGATCGATCTGAAACAGACCTTTGAAGACGAGCCGGGCTTCGGCTATTCCGCCGAGCGCCCCGAACCGCGCCCCGACCTGGATGCGATCCCCGACGAAGAGGAGGAAGAAGAAGATCTGGGAGAAGACGAGCTGGGCGACGAAGAGTTGGCCGAGGTAGACGACGCCATCGACAGCGAACTTATTCTGGGCGATGAAGACGAAGAGGAATTCCTTGACGACTACAGCGACGACTACAAGCCGGAGGAATAAGACGTTTTCTTGCTTGCGAACCGTTGGAACACACAATATCTTCGCGCTGCGCAAGCGCTGAACTATAGGGGAGGGCATTCATGGAACAGCAACAGCAACACGCCACCTTTGAATCCATCCGCATTGGCCTGGCTTCGCCCGAGCAAATCCGTGCATGGAGCTACGGCGAAGTAAAAAAGCCGGAGACCATCAATTACCGCACGCTCAAGCCCGAGCGCGACGGTTTGTTCTGCGAGCGCATATTCGGGCCAACGAAAGACTGGGAATGCCACTGCGGCAAATATAAGCGCATGCGCTATAAAGACAAAATCTGCGAGCGCTGCGGCGTGAAGGTAACAAAAGCCAAGGTGCGCCGCGAGCGCATGGGGCATATTGAGCTGGCGGCGCCTGTTTCGCATATCTGGTATTTCAAAGGCATCCCCTCGCGCATGGGGCTGATGCTGGATATTTCGCCGCGCAACCTCGAAAAGGTGCTCTATTTCGCGATGTATATCGTAACGGATCCGGGCGACACGCCCCTGCTCAAAGGGCAGACGCTCGACGAAAAAACCCATGCGGAATACCGCATGCGCTACGAAAACGACTTTCAGGCCGGCATGGGCGCGGAAGCCATCAAAAAACTGCTCAGCGACGTTCAGCTGGAAGCGCTTTATGAAGAATTGCACGCCGAGTTTGAAACAGCCACCGGGCAAAAGCGCGCGAAGCTGCTCAAGCGGCTCGAGTGCGTGGAAGCCTTCCGGCAAAGCGGCAACCGCCCCGAATGGATGATCCTGGACGCGGTGCCCGTCATTCCGCCGGAAATCCGCCCCATGGTGCAGCTGGACGGCGGCAGGTTCGCCACTTCCGATCTGAATGATTTATACCGCCGCGTGATCAACCGCAACAACCGCCTGCAAAAACTTTTGGAGCTGGGCGCGCCGGAAATCATTGTGCGCAACGAAAAACGCATGCTGCAAGAGAGCGTTGACGCGTTGATTGATAACGGCCGCCGCGGCAGACCTGTAACCGGCGCAAACAACCGGGCCTTCAAATCGCTGAGCGATATGCTCAAGGGCAAGCAGGGCCGCTTCCGGCAAAACCTGCTGGGCAAACGCGTGGATTACTCGGGCCGTTCGGTGATTGTTGTTGGCCCGGAGCTGAAGATATACCAATGCGGGCTGCCGAAAGAGATGGCCCTGGAATTGTTCAAGCCCTTCGTCATGAAGCGGCTGGTGGAAACCGAAAAGGCGGGGAATGTAAAGAGCGCGCGCAAGATGGTGGAGCGCTCGCATTCCGACGTTTGGGACGCGCTGGAAGTGGTGATCGAAGATCATCCCGTGATGCTCAACCGCGCGCCGACGCTGCACCGTTTGGGCATTCAGGCTTTTGAGCCGGTGCTGGTTGAAGGCCGCGCCATTAAATTGCATCCGCTGGTCTGCACGGCGTTCAACGCCGACTTCGACGGCGATCAGATGGCCGTGCACGTGCCGCTGAGCGTCGAAGCCCAGGCCGAGGCGCGCCTGCTGATGCTGGCCGCCAACAACCTGCTGAAACCCTCCGACGGGCGGCCCGTCACCGTGCCCACGCAAGACATGGTGCTGGGATCCTATTATCTGACGTATGAGCGCCCCGGCGCCGCAGGCGAGGGCAAGGCTTTTTCCGGCGTAAACGAGGCCCAGATGGCCTATGACGAGGGCGATCTCGATCTGCACGCCCGCGTAAAAATCCGCATGACCCGCCGCGTGGACGGAGAGCTTGTGTCGCAGCTGGTGGAAACCACGCTGGGACGGGTGATCTTCAACGAACCCATCCCGCAGGATCTGGGCTTTGTGGATCGCGCGGATCCGGCGAACCTGTTCGCGCTGGAAGTCGACTTCCTTGTGAACAAGAGCAAGCTGGGTAAAATCATCGATCGCTGCATCCGTGTGCACGGCACCTCAAAAGCCGCGGAAATCCTCGACAAAATCAAGGCGCAGGGCTACCGTTATTCCACCCGCTCGGGTATTACCGTGGCGGTTTCGGATGCGACCATTCCGCCGCAGAAGGCCTCTATTATCGCGGAAACCGAAGGGCATATTCAGAGCATCAACCGGCAGTACAACCGCGGCTTTTTCTCCAACGACGAGCGCGCCCAGCGCACCATTTCCGCCTGGGAAGACTGCACCCGCCGCGTGGCCGACGCGCTGAAAGAAAACTTCGACGAATATAACCCCATCAACATGATGCTTCGCTCCGGCGCGCGCGGCAACGACTCCCAGCTGCGCCAGCTGGCCGGCATGCGCGGCCTGATTGCCAACACCGCCGGCAAAACCATCGAAATCCCGATTCGCGCCAACTACCGCGAGGGCCTGAACATTCTGGAATACTTTATTTCGTCGCGCGGCGCGCGCAAGGGCCTGGCCGACACAGCGCTGCGCACCGCCGACTCGGGCTACCTGACCCGCCGCCTGGTGGACGTATCGCAGGACGTCATTATCCACGAGCACGACTGCGGCTGCCAGAACGGCTCCGAAGTCTACGATATCTTTGCCGACGGCCGCCGCATTGTTCCGCTGGAAGAACGCCTGCTGGGCCGCTATCTGCTCGACGATCTGCTCGACAGCAAAGGCGCTCTGGTGCAAAGCAAGGCGGAAATCATGACCGAAGAGAAGGCCGAAAAAGTTGCGGCCTATGTCCGCGCGAACACGCCATCCGGCCAGCGGCCCACCATAAAAATCCGTTCGCTGTTAACATGCGAGGCAGAGCGCGGCGTGTGCATCAAGTGCTATGGCACAAACCTTGCCACAGGCGATCCGGTTACGGTTGGCGAGGCCGTGGGCATCATCGCGGCGCAAAGCATCGGCGAGCCCGGCACCCAGCTGACCATGCGCACGTTCCATACCGGCGGCGCAAAAGACAGCGGCGACATTACGCAGGGCCTGCCCCGCGTAGAAGAGCTTTTTGAGGCGCGCAAACCAAAACTGCTTGCGCTGATTGCCGAAATCGACGGCGTTGTCAGCTTCCGCGAAATCAAGAAGGCCAAAAACGTCATCATAACAAGCGAAGACCCCAACAACCCCGAAGAGCGCGCCTATCCCATCCCTTACGATCAGATCATCCGCGTCATCGAGGGGCAGCGCGTGCGCAAGGGAGAAAATATTACGGAAGGCGCGCGCAACCCGCACGATATTTTAGCCGTGCTGGGCGTGCATGAAGTGCACAGTTATCTGATCCAGGAAGTGCAGCGCACCTACCGCATGCAGGGCGTGGATATTTCCGACAAGCACATCGAGGTCATTATCCGGCAGATGATGCGCAAGCTCAAAGTGACCGAACCCGGCGACGCGGAATGCTTGCCCGGCACGCTGCTAGAAAAACGCGAGCACCGCCGCATCTGCGATCGCTTGCTGCAAGAAAACGCGGACGCCGCCCTGCCGCAGGTCATCCCGGTGCTCATGGGAATCACAAAGGCTTCGCTTGCCACAGAAAGCTTTTTGTCGGCGGCCAGCTTCCAGGAAACCACGCGCGTCCTCACCGACGCCGCAATCAAGGGCAAAAGCGACCCGCTCATCGGCCTTAAAGAAAACGTAATCATCGGCAAGCTGCTGCCCTCCGGAACCGGCATGAAATGCTATACCGACGTAACGGTAATGAACACCGCGAACGCATTTGCCCGGCAATATATTGAGGCAGTCAGCGGCGAGTGACGCAAGGCCTTCAGGCAAATATTTCCGGCGCATTGATGCAACGCCTCAATGCGCCTTTCTGATTCACCGGAGGAATTTCATATGATGATCCCCCAAAGAACCACCTCTTTGCTGCGGCTGTGTTTGCGGCGGCGCTGGGCACTGTTTTTTTTGAATCTGGTTGCGGGCCTGTTCGCGGCGCCTTTTCTTTATTGGCGCTGCCTGCTCATGCCCATGGCGCTCAACGCCGTGCACAGCACTTCGCTGCTGCTGGGGCTGAATACCTTCGACGCCATCGGCGGGCTGCTGCTTTTGCTGTTGGCGGCGCTGGGCGTTGGCGGCTGCTGCTCCGCCATTCGCCGGGTGCTGGCGGACGCCGACCTCCATTTGATCAAAGAGCTTGGCCAAAGCATTGGCGCTTGCGCCGGAACGTCTTTGTTTGCGGGCTGCCTGCTGGGGCTTTCGCTGGGATTGGCGCAGGTTGGGCTGATCCATCTGCATGCCTTGCTGCCGGCGGGCGCTGTGCGGATTCTTTGCTCGGCGTTGCTTTGCTTGCAGCTGCCCGTTGTGTTTCCGCTGAGCCTGCTGATGCTTTCGCAGCCGGACGCGCTGCAAAAACATCCCCTGCGGGCCTTCGCCGCCGCCGCGCGGCAGTTGGCCGGCCGCCCGCTGCGCTGGCTGGCGCTGAGCTTGTTTACCATACTGCCGGCCCTGCTGTTTTTTGTCTGGCGCCGCCCGCTGCCAACGTTTCTTGGCTTTCTGTTCTTCGAACTGGCGGCGCTCAGCCCTATCGCCGTCCTTTGGCAGGAAGCGGGCCGCGAACCGCAGGCGCCGCAGCAATCAGGCAAGCGCCGTGTTCTGGCCCCCGCTGTTTGCGCACTGTTCCCCCTGTTGGCCTGCGTGCCCGCCATTGTTTTTTCGCTGCTGCGGCAAGCCAACCTGCATATGATACAGGCCTCTTTCCGGCAAGCCATTGATTTTATCGCCCAACAGGCCTTGCTTTCCGCCGACAACGGCACCTTCCGCGCCCTTCTTTCGAGCAGCAGCGCCTGGCCGCTGATGTTCGCGGCGCTGCTGGGCAGCGCCTGCTGCGTTATAACGGCTTATGTCTGCGCGTGCTATCGCTTCCCCGCGCGCGCGATCGTGTTCGCCGCGGCGGTATTGCTCCAGATGCTGCCCATGCTTTCCGGCTTCCCTGCCTTTGAGCAGGCGTTCCGCAACTGGCGTCTGCCCGTATCCACCTTCTGGTTCGGCGTGCTCTGGGCGCTGCTTTATCTTTTGGCGGCGCTGCTGCTCTATCGGCGGTTCCGCAAGCTTTTGCCCAGCCTGGAAGCCCGCACGGATTCCGGAATGCGCCTGTTTTTTTACTATGCCCTGCCGCGCGCCCGTTACTGGGTGATTTCCCTGATGGCGCTGGTGACGCTGGGTTTTTGGGGCGATGCGCTGGCGCCCTTCTGGCTGCTGCGGGAGCTTGGCGCTTTTTCTGTGGCGGGCTATGTGTTACGCAGTTTTGGAGGGTAGCCCCGCGCCAAAACCCCCTTGACATAACCCTCCCAACGTGTTACAATAAGCACAGAACCTTTGGCGAGGTATCTCTTTGTCGTAAGCAGCGGCCAATGACGAACTGCCCGCCGCAGGCGCATAGAACCTTTGGCGATATCATAAGGGAGGCATGCTGATGTCCTATCAATTCCTCTGGCAGGATCCCGCTCATATTGCGGAACATAAACTGCCGGGCCGCAATCTGGCCCTGCCGTTTGATTTGGCCGACGAGTTTTCTTACGACGTTTCACCCTGGAAGCTCAGCCTGAACGGCCAGTGGCGCTTCCGCTGGCAGGAAGGTTTGGCGGGCGGCCTCCAGCCCGCGCAGTTCGCGGCGGATTATGACGACAGCGCATGGGATGAAACCCCCGTGCCTTCCGTCTGGCAGCTCGAGGGCTATGGCAAGCCATTTTATCTTTGCAATTCTGTGCGCAAGAGCGCTGTTTCCGCTAAAAAATCGGAAATCCCAACGGTATATCCGGAAGGCAACGAAGCCGGTATTTACCGCAGAACATTCCAGCGCCCCGCCAACTGGGACGGCCGCAGAGTGATCCTGCACTTCGGCGCGGCCAAATCGGCGCTGGAAGTTCACCTGAACGGGCATTATATTGGGTATTCGCAAGGCTCCATGACCCCGCACGAGTTTGATGTGACCGACTATGTGCAGCCGGGAGAAAATCAGCTGACCGCCGTGGTTTACCGCTTCAGCACAGGTTATTATCTGGAAGACCAGGACATGTGGAATTTTTCCGGCATTTACAGGGAAGTATACCTTGTGGCGGAGCCGAAGATTTCGATTTTCGACTTTTTTGCCAATACAGGTCTTTTGGATGACAACGCAACCGGCGTACTGGACTTGGATGTGACGCTGCACAACCCGGAACAGCTGCCGGTTTCGGTGGAAGCGTATCTGGACGGGGCATTGATCTCAGACAACGCGCAAACGCTCCATTATGAACTGCCCGGCGCGCGGCTTTGGAGCGCCGAAGATCCGCAGCTTTACGCGCTGGAGCTGCGGCTGCGCTCCGGCGGGGAAGTGTTGTGCAAAAAACGCGTGCGCGTGGGGTTCCGGCGGATAGAAATCGACGGCAATGTGCTGAAGCTCAACGGGCGGCGCATGATCCTCAAGGGCGTCAACCGCCACGATTTTGACCCCGACCACGGATGGGCCGTGCCGCGCGAGCGCTATTATGAAGATTTGTATCTGATGAAGCGGGCAAATATCAATGCCATCCGCACCAGCCATTACCCGGATGACCCGTTTTTCTATGAGCTGTGCGACGAGCTTGGCTTTTATGTTATGGATGAAGCCGACGTGGAAAGCCACGGCATCCGCCGCAAAAACTGCCCCGGCAGCCATCCGCAGTGGCGGCGGCCTGTGGAAGATCGCGCCGAGCGCATGGTGCTGCGAGACCGCAGCCACGCCTGCGTCTGTTTTTGGAGCCTCGGCAACGAGGCGGGCGACGGCGAAAATTTTCGGTACGAAAAGCAGGCGATCCTGGCGCTCGACAAAAGCCGCCCGGTGCACTACGAAGGCGATTTCGACTACGAAAACTCTGATTTCATCAGCCGCATGTATCCCAAAGAGGGCCTTGTGGCGCTCCTGCGCGAACAAAAGCCGTTCAGCCCCGGTTTTATTGGCGACATTGCCAACGCCCTGGCGGACGACAGCAAAGCCATTCCGCAAAAAAAATACGCCAGCCATCCGGTGATCTACTGCGAGTTTGCCCACGCGATGGAAAACAGCCTGGGCAATTTCCGGGAGTACGTGGAAGATTTCGAGAAGTATGACCACATGTGCGGCGGGTTCATCTGGGACTATGTTGATCAGGCCATTCGCTGCACGCCGAAGATCCAAAAAAATGTCAGCAGCCGCTGCAAGCCCGGCGATTTGCTCTATGGCGGCGATTTTAACGAGGGCTTCAGCAACTATTATTTTTGCGCCAACGGCATCATCGGCTGCGACCGCGAGCCGCATCCGAGCTATTACGAAGTGAAACAGGTTTACGCCAATGTTTGCGCCGAAGAATTCGATCCGGCGGCACAAACGGTGCGGATCCGCAACAAAAACGCGTTCGTTTCGCTGGCGGAATATGATATCCGCTGGCGGCTGCGGGTCAACGGCAAGATCGTGCAGGAAGGGCAGTTCGATCGGCTTGCCGCCGGGCCGGGCGAAAGCCGCACCGTTCACGCGCCCTATCAGCTGGAAGGCCTCGACGACGGGGAAATCACGCTGATTGTCGCCTTCTTTTTGGCCCATACCAAAGCTTGGGCCCCCGCGGGCTACGAACTGCGGTTCGATCCGTTCATGCTGCGCCCATGGCGGCTGCCGGAACAACCGGAAACGGGCAACTTGGAACTGCGCAAAGAAAACGGCGCGCTGATTCTGCAATCGGACGCAATCCAGGCGGTGTTCCGGCGCGGGCGCCTGTGTTCCCTCGACTTCGGCGACGGAGACGTGTTCCCCGGCGGCTCTGCGGAAACCGTCGGCCTGCGGCCCAACTTCTTCCGGCCCCTGACCGATAACGACCTGGGCTACCTCAATTTCGCGCCGCAATTTTCCGGTTTGCATTTTCTGCGGTATTGGAGCTTTGCAAGCCGGCATATTGCCGCAATCGGCGTGCGCGTCCGCCGGCTTTCCGCCGGCAGCGTCCAAATTCGCGTGCGCTGGGAGCAGCCAACCGGCTTTGCCATTGGCATTCAGACCATCTACACGGTTCACGCGGATGGACGGATCGAGCTATATCACAAGGCCAAAGGCTTTCTTCTTCCCATGCTGCGCGTGGGGCTGCGCTTCTGTCTTGATGGCTCGCTGGAAAACGCCGCCTGGTATGGCCGCGGGCCGCACGAAAGCTATTGCGACCGCAAAACCGGCCAAAAGCTCGCCCTGCACGCTATGCCGGTGGAGCAGTTGCAGCACGCCTACATGCGCCCGCAAGAAAATGGCAACCGCACGGATGTGCGGCAACTGGTTCTCACCCGCGCGGACGGCTCCGGGCTATGCGTGGAAGCGCAGGAGGCCTTCGATTTCAGCGCCAGGCCCTGGTCCATTGAAGCGCTTGACGCCGCGAAGCATATCAGCGATCTGCGCGCCGACGGGCGGCTGCACCTGACGCTCGACGCGCGCCAGCGCGGCGTTGGCGGCGACATGCCCGGCTGCGCTTATCTCCACAAGCCCTACCAGATGAAGCCCGGAAAATATGAATTCGGGATCGTCCTGCGCAAAGCCGGCCCCTCTTCCCCCAAGGCCTGATTTCGAACTCCCAATACCTAACATCAAAAAAGGAGACAACTATGGGCACCAATCCCGACCCTGACCCGGCAAACCTGTTATTGGAGGCGCTGCTGCTGTTTGCGCTGATATTGGTCAACGCGTTTTTTGCCATGAGCGAAATCGCCCTGATTTCACTTAACGACACAAAGATGGAGCGCCTTGCCGCGGAGGGCAACAAGCGGGCAAAGCGGATTGTAAAACTGACCGCGAACTCGAGCCGGTTTTTGTCGATGATCCAAATCGGCGTCACGCTGGCCGGGTTTTTGGCTTCGGCGGCAGCCGCGCAGAATTTTGGCGCCCCTCTGCTGCGGGCCATGGAAAAACGAACCCCGCCGGGCTGGCATGGCGTTTTGGGCGTTGCCGTCACTTTTTTTGTTACGCTGGTGATCAGTTACCTTTCTATGGTTCTCGGCGAACTGGTGCCAAAGCGCCTGGCCATGCGCTACCCCGAAAAGATTTCCATGCGCTTTGCGGGGCTGCTGGGCGCTTGCGCGGCGGGGCTGCGGCCCCTGGTTTGGGTGGTGTCCGCTTCGGCAAACGCCGTGCTGCGCCTGCTGGGCATCGATCCGAACGCCGACGAAGAAGCCTTGACGGAAGAAGAAATCCGCATGCTCGTTGACGCGGGCGGCGAAAAAGGCGTGATTGAAGAAGCCCAGCAAGAGATGATCAACAACATCTTCGAATTCGACGACATCAACGTGGGCGACATTATGACCCATCGCACGGAAATCATCGGCGTCGAAGCGGACGAACCGCTGCAGCGGGTGGTGGAACTTTCGATTGAAGAGGGCTGTTCGCGCATTCCCGTCTATCAGGATGACCTGGATAACATCATCGGCGTTGTGTATATCAAGGATTTGCTGAAATATATCGGCACGGCGCTGCCCGGCGGCCAAAGCCTGCGCGGCGTTATGCGCGAGGCGCAGTTTGTGCCGGAAACAAAACGCTGCGGCGCGCTCTTCACAGAAATGACCGCCAAGCGGATCCAAATCGCCATTGTGGTGGATGAATACGGCGGCACAGCCGGTTTGGTCACACTCGAAGACGTGCTGGAAAGCATCGTGGGCAGCATTCAGGATGAATACGACGACGAAGAAGAAGAAATCTCAAAAATCGACGAGCGCACCTTTTTGCTCGACGGCGCGACGAATATCGAAGAAGTCGGCGAACTGACCGGGGTGGAACTGCCGGAGGGCGACTACGAAACCGTGGCCGGCTTTGTTATCAGCCAGCTGGACTTTTTGCCGCAGGAGGGCGAATACCCCGTTGCGGAATACGAGAACCTGCGCTTTACGGTGGAAGAGGTGGAAGAGCGGCGCATTTCCGCAATCAAGGTGGAAATACTGCCCAGCGGCGAACAAAACGCGAAAACTGGCCGGGATATGGCATAATCCAGCCGGGCCTGTGTTGATCAGACGAATCTTTTGCATATGATTGCATTACTTTGAAATAAAGAAGGTGACCCCCATGAAGAGACGCAGCCGCGTTATGATCCGGGCATTTGCGCTGGCGCTTGCCCTGACCATGCTCCTTTGTTCGTGCGGATTCAGCCCCGCGCAAAAAACCAAAGTGCCCACAACGTATCCCTATGTGTTTGTGCACGGTCTCAACGGCTATGGCGATGATTCAAAGCTGCCGGTATCATACTGGGGGGGGCCTGGCGGATCGCTGCTGGAAGCGCTGAAAACAGAAGGATACCTCTGCTTCGCGCCAACGGTGAGCGCCGCGGGCAGCGCCTGGGATCGCGCGTGCGAACTTTACGCGGCCATTACCGGCGCCCAGGTGGATTATGGCGCGGCGCACAGCGCGGCTTACGGCCACGATCGCTTTGGCAGCACATACGACACGGCGCTCCTGCCCGACTGGGGCACGGTGGACGGCAACGGCAACCTGCGCAAGCTCAACCTGATTGCCCACAGCTTCGGCGGAGCGACGGCGCGGCTGTTCTGCTCGCTGCTCCAAAACGGCAGCCCGGAAGAGCGCGATGCCGCCGCGCGGGGGGGCGGCTCGGTTTCCCCGCTGTTTGAAGGCGGCAAGGGCGACTGGATCTTCAGCCTGACCTGCCTTGCCGCGCCGCACAACGGCGTGAGCCTGCTTGCGCTGGTCGACGCAAATTCCATCATGACGCTGGTTGGAAGGCTGCTGGGCAATGTGGAAATCGATCAGATCCTGGCGTCTGCGGGCGTCACCATGAGCGGGCATTCGCTGGGCGAAATCCTGCAAGCCGCCAAAACGGAAGACACCGCCTATTACGATCTGACCCTGGATGGCGCAAAGCTGGTCAACCAAACGGCCCGCCTTTGCCCCGAAACGTATTATTTCTCCTATCCCGTCGACGGCACCGACGAAAACGGCAGATCCACCGACGACATGGGCGCGCTTTTGGGGCTTTTGGCTACCCTGATTTCCAGCTTTACCGCGCAAGCCAATCTGGATGACGACTGGAAGCCCAACGACGGCCTGGTCAACACCATCTCGGCCACATACCCCTTTGGGCAGGCGAAGCAGGAAGTAACCGACGCCAATCTTCTCGGCCCCGCCAGCCTGCAACCCGCCTCCTGGTATGTTATGCCCACCGTGCGCGGCGATCACGGCAGTATCGTCGGCCTGGGCCGCACGCTGGAACAGACGCTGCCGCTTTATAGCGAACAAATGGCGCGCATTGACGCGTTGAGCCGGCAAGTCACCGGCTGACAGAACTTCCGCGGCGCGCGCCGCCGAAATCAATCATCAAGAGGCGGGGCCAAACCGGCTCCGCCTCTTTCGTGCCAAAGAAACCCTAACTGTCGATCTGCCCGTCCTCCAGGTGCACAATCCGCCCGGCGCGGGTCGCAACATGCGGGTCGTGGGTAATCATGACAATCGTCTTCCCCATGCCCGTATGCAATTCCTGCATGAAATCCAGCACGTCTTCGCCCGTTTTTTTGTCCAGCGCGCCGGTGGGTTCGTCGGCCAGCAACAACGGCGGGTTGGCCACAAGCGCCCGGGCAATGGCCACGCGCTGCGCCTGCCCGCCCGATAACTCGGCGGGTTTCCGCTTGAGTTTGTCGCCCAGGCCAACGCGCTCCAGCGTCTCGGCCGCCTGTCTGCGCGCGCCGGCGTAGCCCATGCCCGCCAGCAGCAGCGGCAGCGCCACGTTGTAGAGCACCGTATATTTGGGGATCAGATTATATTTTTGGAAGATAAACCCAATTTTCTCGCCGCGCAGGCGCGTCAGCGAAGCGTCGCGGGTCTTCATGATATCCCGCCCGTCCAGCGTATAGGCGCCGTCGTCGGCGGTATCCATCAGGCCGATGATATTCATCAGCGTGGACTTGCCGGAGCCGGAAGCCCCAAGGATTGCAACGAACTCGCCTTCGCCAACGGCGAACGAAATATTGCGCAGCGCGTGCACGGCGCTCTCGCCCTTGCCATAGGTTTTGTTGATGCGGGCCATGTCGATGACGTTCATAGCGCCCTCCTGTATGGTAATTTACACAAAAGTTATGCACCGTCTATATATATATATATATATATATATATAAGAGAAAAAGTTTTGTTGGATTGCTTTTCCATTTCCTTGGTGCTATAATGGTGGTACTCTAAATTTGAGGAGGCAAGAAAATGAAACGGTTATTGGCAGTTCTGTTGGCGGCGGTGTTGACGTGCGGAGCGCTGGGCGCGGTAACGGCAAGCGCGGAGGAATTAGGGGATTATTTGACGGTGGCCGAATTCCGCGAATGCGGAATCATCGTAACGAAAGTACAATGGGAGCTGGACTGCTACGCGTTTGCCCAATGGCCAGAAAGTTATGCGGCCGGAATCTTATGGGCTGTTCCAACGGCTTACAACAGCGACTGGACACAAGAAAAAGCAGAGCAAGAACTGGACGAACTGAACAACCAAATATTCCAGACAGATGTGAACATGAAACGCATCCAATACGGTACCAATGGGATATATGTCAACCCCAAATTAGTGGCGGACGCATATTTTGCCGGCACGCTGGAACGGGACTATCGAACGGCTTATGTGGCCTATGCCAACTACGCGTATCCTGTTCTCTCGGCGTTCGTAAAAAGCGTTTTCAAGCCGGAAGCTTTGCAGGCGTGTTATTACAAAGCGATCCAAACAAGAGCTGCTGAATGGGCGCGTAATACGTATGGAATGATCCCCGACGAAGAATATGAAAGAATACGCAGGGAACTACAGAACCTTGAGAGAGTTCTTTATAATTCACAGGAATTTCAAGCAGAAGAATCGCTTGCAATGGATGGAAGCTGGGCGGAACTTGAGGCCTTGCTTCAGGGGAACTACCAGCCGTTTTGGGATTTTGTCGAGAATAACAATCTCATGATACCGCTGGGTCCAATCAATACCACCGAACCAAAAACGCTCAACAACAACGGCGTTTCCGTCACTGGCATACTGGACGACGGCGTAACGCTGGTGGTTACGGAGGACACCACAACCGTCGTAGACGGCAAGCTAAAGGCCTATCACATCGTGCTGAAGAAAAACAATGTGGAAGTGCAGCCCGATGGCACGCTGAGCGTGAAACTGCCCATCCCCGCAGGGGTTACCGACAAAACCAAGCTCAAGGTCTATCGCATAGAATCCAGCGGCGCGACGACCGACATGAACGCGACCGTCGAGGGCGACTATCTGGTGTTCACCACCGATCACTTCAGCGTCTACGCCATTGTGGCCACAGGCGGCAGCGCCGATCCGGGCAACAACCCCACCCCGTCCGCGAAGCACTGGTGGAAAGACATGGCCCTCTGGCTGAAAATTCTGCTGAGCATCGTTACGCTGGGCATTGTGCCGCTGATCGGCATTCTGACCGACAAATAATCCCCACCGGGCGGCCTGCGAGGGCCGCCCGCTTTCGTTGCCCTCACCCCTCCGGGGGCGGAACAATCACCTGCACGCCGCCGTCCGGCGCCGGGTTAACGACCGCGCCTTCGGGGAGCTGCGGCGGGCCGCCTTCGCCACCGGCCCCGCCGAAGACCATGCCGCCGCCGCCCGCGCCGCCGCGCCCGCCGATGTTCAAAATCTGCACTTCCTTCACGCTCGTGCCGTTGTCGCTATAAATAATATTGACCGTTGCGCCGTTCTTGATGTCTGCCAGTTCGGCGTCTTTGGTTTGGAGCGCGCCGTCGGCAAACGAGATGGTCTTCACCGCCGTTCCAACGGGGATCAGAAGCGTTTTTTCTTCGCCGGTATACCGGCTGGGCATGGTGACAGTGTTGCCTTCCGCGTCGGTCTGCGCTGGCCGGGTGACGGTGTTGCCCTCCGCGTCGGTCTGCGCTGGCCGGGTAACAGTGTTGCCCTCCGCGTCGGTTTGGGGCGTCCGGTTCCGGGTGACCATATTGCCGTCGGCGTCTGTCTGGGGCGCTGGGCGGGTGACGGTTTCGCCGCTGGCGTCGGTTGCGCCTTCGCCGCCGCGGAAAAATCCACCGCCTTCCCCGCCGCTCATGCGGCTCTGCATTTCGCTCATGCGCTCCGCCATCTGATTCAAATCGAACGAGCCGCTGAGCACTTTCAGCGTCAGTTGGTTGCTCACCACGTCGATCACCTCGGCATAAAGGGCGTTGGCCGCAACAGTGGTTTCTTCGCCTCCGCCGTCGGCGCTCTTGCCGCAAGCGGTGAGCAGCGCCGCGCTGAGCAGGAAAGCAAAAACGGTTATGACTACTTTTTTCATGGGGAACCTCCTACCATCAATTCTGTCTTATTCTGTGTTTAACGCGTCTATCGGCTTCAGGCTCGAAGCCTTCCAGGCCGGGTAGAAGCCGAAAAAGATGCCTGTGGCCGCCGAAAAAACAAAGCCCAGAACCAGCCCGCTGGGCGAAAAGGCGTAGTCGATCTTGAAAAACTCCAGCAGCTTTGGGGCAAGAAAACTCAGGGCCATGCCAAACACGCCGCCCATCACGCTGATGAACACAGCCTCGAGCAAAAACTCCAGCAATATCACGGAGCGGCTGGCGCCAATGCTCTTCAAAATGCCAATTTCTTTCACCCGCTCTTTTACGCTCACCATCAGCACGTTCATGATGCCAATGCCAGACACCACCAGAACGATGGCCGCCACGGCAATGAGCAGCGTGGACATGGTGTTGGCCGTTTCCAGCGCCGAAGACAGCGTGCTGCCCGCATCCGCCACCGTATAAAGGCTGTCGCTGCCGGTGATGCCGTAGATATAGTCCTTGATTTCTTCCACAGCCAAAGACACCGAATCAATGTCGTTGGCCAGCACAACATAAGAAGCGCCGCCGCCATCCGCCATTGCCCGCATGCGCGCCATGCCCGAAGTGGAACCTCCCGTGGTGTATTTGACCGCCACGTCATAGGGGACGTAGATCATGTCGTCGGGCGACGAACTGGAGCCGGGGCGGCCAGAGCTGGAAAGGCCCGCGCTGCCGCCAATGCGGGCAATCACCCCCACCACTTCGAAGGTAAGCCCCTTGAGCTTGATGCTTTCGCCCACGCAGTTTTGCCAGTCGTCGCCAAACAGCAGCTGCGCCACATTGTAGCCCAGCGCGCAAACCTTGCGGCGAGCGGCGCCGTCGTCATCCGTAAAGAATTCGCCCATGGCAAGATCCAGGTGCGTGATCGCCTGGTAGACTTCGTTGATGCCCATGATTGTGACCGTTTCGCTTGCCTGCCCATAAGCCGCCGTTGTGGAGGTGCTCACGCTGATGCCAACGCTCTTCACATGTTCCAGTTCCTCCATGTCCAGCACCTGCTGCTTTGTCAGGGTCGTTACAGAGGCTGTGGCGCCGCCGCGCACCATCATGCCGCCGCCCATGGCGCGCGAAATGGTGATGGTCTCGACCGAAAGGCGCTTGTATTGCTCCGAAACGCTGTCCTGCCCGGCCTTGCCAATGCCAACCACCATGATGATGGTAAACGAGCCGATGATGATCCCCAAGCTGGTCAGCAATACCCGGAATTTATTTGCGCCAACGCTATAGAACACGCTGCGCAGGGTTTCGGTCAGCCTCATTTTTCGCTCACCGCCTTCGCGGGGCTGGTGCTGACCGTTTCGCCCTCTTTTAAGCCGCTCAGCACTTCGGTTTCCGTTCCGTTGGTCAGCCCGCAGCTGACTTCCCGCTTTTCCAGCTGATCCTGCTTGCCGATCACATAAACATATTGAACGCCGTCTTCCAGGAAAATCGCCTTGTTGGGCGCCATCAGCACATCTTCGTGCTCCAGCCGCACAAAGGTGCACAGCGCCGTCATGCCGTCTTTGATGGAAGCGTTTGGCGCGTCGAGCTTCACTGTGACCGTATAGGTTGTAATGCCGGAAGAATCTGTGCTGGGCAGGGAGCTGATGCTGACCACTTTGCCCGGGAACGATTCGTCGCCAATGCTGTCGATCTGCACTTTCACCGTTTGCCCCTGCTCCACGCCCACGATGTCGCCTTCCGTTATATTGGCCGTCAGGTAAACTTCCGATAGATCGCAGACGGTGACCACGCTGCTGCTGCTGCCGGAGGTACCGAACATCATATTGGTATTGGCGTTGCTCGAAGCGCTGACTTTTTCCCCCTCCTTCTTTGTCAGGCTGATGATTTGCCCGTCAATGGGGGAAGTGATTTTCGTCTGCTGGAGTTTGTTTTCCGCTTCTTCCAGCAGCAGCTCCATCTCGCGCACGCTCGATTTTGCGTTGCTCACCGAAGCGGAGCCTTTCTGCGCCTGTTCATAGCTATCCAGCGCCAGTTCATAGTTCCCAATGTCTTTGACAAAGTTCTGCTTGGCTGTGGCCAAGTTTTTCTGCGCTTTGGCCAGCGAAGTTTCCGCGTCGGCCACAGCCTGCTTCGCGGCGGCAAGATCGTCCACCGATTGATCGGCGGCGTCGCTTTTTGCTGTTGCGATATCTTGCTTGAGCCGCTGCACGGCCTCGTTGGCGGAATTGTAATTTTTCAGCGCCGTCGCGGTTTTTGTGGAAGCTTCGGATCGCGCTTTTGCTTTGGCCTGATTCAGATCCTCTTTTAGGCGGCTCAAGCTGGTTCGCGCGGCCTCGTAGGCTTTTTGGGCCGCCGCCTCGTTTTCCGCGCCAATCGCATCGTAATATGCCTGCTCTTTTTCCTCCAGGGTAGCTTCCGCGTCTTTTATCTTGCGCTGATAATCCGTGTCGTCGAACGGATGCAGCTCTTCGGACTGGGCGACAACCAGTTCCGTGGCGCGCTGGGTCAGCAGCGCCTGCGCGTCGCTCAGCTCCCGATCCGTTTTGGTGGCGTCGTAGGGATCGATGGCATTTTTCTCGGCTTGCGCCAGCTCCTTTTGGCGCTTTTCCAGGTTGTAGGCGGCTGCGGCCACGGCCGCGTCGTAATCATAGGAATCGAAGCTGTCGCCGAGCAGGGCCTTTGTGTTTTGCAGGCTGAGCTTGTCGCTCTTCAGGCTGTGGGCGTAGTTCCACAGCGCGTCGGCATAGTTATTCTGCGCTTTTTCCAGGTTATTGCGCGCGGTTTCGATGTCCAGCTGATAGTCGGTGCCGTCGAGTTCCAGGAGCAGGTCGCCCTTCTCCACCGTGTCCCCCGCCGCAACGTAGAGTTTGCTCACCGTGCCAGACACCTCGAAGTTGAGGTTTGTCACAGGCAGCGCCACCGTGCCGTCGGCGGTCAATCCCACAATCAAATTGCCTTTGGTCACCTGTTTTGCCGCGTTGGCCGGGAGCGTGTTCTCTGTTGTTTTAGCGCCGCAGCCCCAAAGCCCCAGCGCCAACCCCAGCGCCAATAAAACGGCGGCCGCCCTTTTTGCTTTCTTCATCGCGGTTATCCTCTCTTCGCTTCTGTTTGCAACAATATGTTACCAAAAAAAGCTTGAAATTAGCTTGAATGCGAATGAACGTATGGTGGTGGTTTGGTGAAAAGAGGGTGAACGATGGTCGATTTCCGTGCCGCCCGATTTTCTGTCTTGACATTTTCCCCGCGCCTTGGTATAATAAGTATCGAATCCGTGGCGCGGCATCCTGTTGCGGCGCTAATTTACAATAGTTCGAAATTTCGGAATGGCGAACCGGTTTTTGACCCCTTTTCAGAGCCAAATTCCAGTATTCCGGAATTTCGGAATCTCGTCAATTGCCGCTTTCGATGTGATATAACAGCACAAAGCAGGCGGCGGGGAGACGCCTTCGCAGAGCAATCGCTCGTGATGAATTGCCACGGCAGGAGCGGGTTCTGAAACAGAATAGAGCGGCATTTGGGCCGCATCGCGCAATGGACGCGGGATTTATTCCGGCACAAGTAAACAGCGGAAAGGAATCACGATGAAATATATCACAGTTCTCTATGATGGAATGGCCGACACGCCCGTGGCGCAACTGGGCGGCAAAACCCCCATGCAGGCCGCGCGCAAGCCCCGGTTCGACGCGATGGGCCGCGACGGCGAGGTTGGCCTGGCCAAAACGGTTGCCCCGGGGCTGAAACCGGGCAGCGACGTGGCAAACCTGAGCGTGCTGGGCTACGACCCGGCGAAGTATTATACGGGCCGCTCGCCGCTTGAGGCCGTGAGCATGGGCGTGCCCATGCAGCCGGACGACCTCACCCTGCGCTGCAATTTGGTCACGCTTTCGGACGGGGCGCCGTTTGATCAAAAGAGTATGCTCGATTATTCCGGCGGGGAAATATCAACCGAAGAGGCCGCGCAGCTCATGCAGGCGGTGCAAACGCATCTTGGCGGCGAAGAATTTACGTATTACGCGGGCGTGCAATACCGGCACTGCCTGCTTTGGCACGGCGCAAAGGCGCTGAAAGAGGCCATTGCGCCGCTGACGCCGCCGCACGATATTTCGGACAGGCCCATAACGGGCTATTTGCCCCAAACCCTTGCGGCAAGCCCCCTGCTGCGCATGATGGAAGCCAGCTTCGCGCTGCTCAGCGCCCATCCGGTCAATATCAAACGCCGAGAGCAGGGCAAGCCGCCCGCGAACTGCATCTGGCTCTGGGGCGAGGGCACGCGCCCGGCGCTGCCGCCGTTTGAAGAAATCACCGGCCTGAAGGGATCCATTATTTCAGCCGTGGATTTGCTCAAAGGCATTGGCGCGCTGGCGGGCATGCGCACGCCCGACGTAACAGGCGCCACCGGCTGGCTCGACACAAACTACGAAGGCAAGGCCCGCTGCGCTGTGGAAGAGCTAAAGGCCGGGCAGGATTTTGTCTACCTGCACTTTGAGGCAAGCGACGAATCTGGGCACCGCGGCGACGCCGCGGCCAAAGTCCGCGCCATCGAGCTGATCGACGAGCGCGTCTGGCCGATTTTGCAGGAATACCTGGATACCCTCGACGACTACGCCGTGCTGCTTTGCCCCGACCATCCAACGCCGCTTGCGCTCAAAACCCATACCAGCGAACCTGTGCCGTATCTTTTATACCGCAGGGCATGGCGGGGATCCGGCAGGGGCGTGGAATGCGTCAGCGAAGAAAGCGCCGCAGCAACAGGGAATTATGTTGGGTTTGGCCCTGATCTGATGAAAAAATTCATTGGAAAGTGAGAACCCGTTTTCACAGCCCCGCCTGCCGTCTTTCCGGATCTTTTTCCGGCGAACATCCGCCATTTCATTCTGCGAAAACAGGTTCTAACAGACGCAACGGGGCATACTAACGCTAAAACCAATCCGGGAGGACATTATGGAGCTTTGCAGCGCGGCAACGTTACAGGAATACAACGACTTTGTTTGGAACCACCCAAAGGGGCACTGGCTTCAGGCCCCGGAGTGGGGGAACGTAAAAAAGCAGTGGAAGTGGGAAGGCATCATCGAGCGGGATGACAACGGCCAAATCACAGGCGTGATGTCGGTGCTCATCCGGCGCATCACAGGCGTGGGGGTAACGATGATGTACAGCCCGCGCGGGCCTGTTTGCGATTTGCACGACGAGGCCGTGTTCGGCAAGCTGATTGCCGACGCAAAGCGGCTGGCGAAACAATACCGTTCCTACGTCATCAAGATGGATCCCGACATATCCATCAGCGACAATGTGTTTGAAGGGATAGTGCGGCGGCAGGGGTTTGTGATCGATAACTCCAACAACAACTTTGAGGGGATTCAGGCGCGCTTCGTCTTCCGGCTGCATTTAAATGGCCGCAGCGAAGAAGAACTGCTGGCCTCGTTCCACTCAAAAACGCGCTATAATATCCGCGTAGCCCAGCGGCGCGGCGTGGAAGTGAAGACCGAGACCAAAGCGCAGCTGCCCGCGTTCTACGCGCTGATGAAAGAAACCGGCGACCGCGACGGGTTTGCCATCCGCCCGCTTTCTTATTTTGAAACCATGATGGACGTCATGGGCGATCACGTTCGCTTTTTTATGGCTTACTACGAAGGCGTGCCCGTTGCGGGCACTTTGGCGGTGCACTTTGGCGACAAGGTCTGGTATGCCTACGGGGCCAGCAGCAGCCAGCACCGCGACGCCATGCCGAACTATCTTGTGCAATGGCGCATGATACAGTGGGCCGCTCAGCTGGGCTGCCGCATTTATGATTTCCGCGGGGTTTCGGGCGATCTGGATGAAAGCAAGCCTGTTTATGGGCTTTATCGCTTCAAAAAGGGGTTCAACGGCGACTTTACCGAGTTCCTGGGGGAACTGACGCTGGTGACAAAGCCCTTCCTGAACTTTCTGCTGTCGCGCGCGCTGAAGGTCTACACCAAGCTGCGCAAGAAGCTGCGCCCTTCGCTCCAAAAAGAGATGGCGCCGGAGCAAGCAGGAGGCAGGGATTAGGAGGCAGGAGGCAGGGGACGAGAGGCCTTTGAGGAGGCAGGGATCAGGAGGCAGGGGACGGGGATGGGGATAGGAAAAACAGGAGCGATTCCCCTGCGGGCGCAGGGGAATGCCTTTTGTCCGGCCAAAATCCAAAATTTTGCCCCAAAAAGGGTTGCAGTTTCTCTGAAAATCTGGTATGATATAAACAGTTATCTTGTAATTCAGGAAAGATGAGGTATACAGCATGGTATCAGCAGGCGATTTCCGCAACGGCGTAACCTTCGAGATGGAGGGCGCGGTTTATCAGATCATCGAGTTCCAGCATGTGAAGCCCGGCAAAGGCGCAGCCTTCGTGCGCACAAAAATCCGCGACGTCATTGGCGGCGCCGTTGTGGAGCGCACGTTTAATCCCTCCGACAAGTTCCCGACGGCCTATATTGAACGCCGCGAAATGGCCTATTCCTACAACGACGGCGACTTGTATTATTTCCTCGACGGGGAAAGTTACGAGATGATCCCTGTCAACAAGGCGGATCTGCCCGACAGCTTCCGGTTTGTAAAAGAAGATTTTGTGTGCAAAATCCTCTCCTACAAGGGCAGCGTTTTCGGCGTGGAACCACCCACCACCGTCACGTTGCAGATCACCCAGACCGACCCGGGCTTTAAGGGCGACACCGCCACCAACGCCACCAAACCCGCTACGCTTGAAACCGGCGCGGAAATCAAAGTTCCGCTGTTCATCGACGAAGGCACGTCTGTGATTGTAGACACGCGCACGGGGGAATATGTCAGCAGAGGGTAGCGGCAAACCAAATTTATTTCCACAACGGGAGGAATACCTATGACCATCATTGAAAAAGCCGAGCAGCTGCGGGAGCAGGCGGTGCGGCTGGAGCTAAAGAACGAGCCCGCGGCGGCGCTGCTGGGCGGCGCGCTGGCGCTGATAGAAGATCTGGCGCGGCAGGTAACGGGGCTCACCGACGAACTGGCTTCGCTGACAGAGCAGGTGGACGATCTGGACGATGAGCTGGAAGAGCTTTGCGAAGACGTTTACGGCGAAGACGAGGACGATGTATTTGAGGTGGAATGCCCCAACTGCGGCGAACTCATCCAGATTGACGAGGGCATTCTGGAAGACGGCAGCATCACTTGCCCCGGCTGCGACGAAACGCTGGAGTTCGAGTTTGGCTGCGATTGCGAAACCTGCGACGACGCGGACTGCCCCGAGCACCATGGCTGAACGGAACGCGCAACCGGATAAAACAAACCCTCTGGCCATTTGCCAGCGAGGGCGGTTATATGAATATCTGCCTGTTTGTCAGCTGAACGGCAACACGTTTCGCGTTGCGCGCGTTGCAAACCGCACGCTGCCGTTTCACGCGCACAGGGATTCGGACGAGCTGTTCTATGTGCTGGAGGGCGGATTCTGGCTGGAAACAGACGAAGGCCGCACCCGGCTGGACGCAGGCGACATGCTTGTTGTGCCAAAAGGCACGCGGCACCGGCCTGTGGTAACGGACGAAGTGAAGGTGCTGCTGGGCGAACTGGCAGGCACGCTGACAGAAGAAAATAGCTGACACAGGCCCTGCGCCTGAGCTATTACATAAGGAGAGTGCATATGCAACACATTGCGGACGCGCTGGGCGAAAAAATAATGGCGCTGAAGGCCCCTGTTGTCGTAGGGCTTGACCCGGCGCTGGAAAGCATGCCGGAAGCGTATTTTGCCGGCCTGCCGGACACCCTGGAGGGCGCGGCGGCGGCCATTTATGACTTCAATCAAGACGTCATAGACGCGGTCGCGGGCATTGCCCCGGCGGTCAAGCCACAGATGGCTTTTTATGAGATGCTCGGCCACGCCGGTGTGCGCTGCTTTGAAGAAACAACAGCCTACGCCAAACGGCGGGGGCTGTTTGTTATCGAAGACAGCAAACGCAACGACATTGGCAACACCGCCAAAGCTTACGCCGCCGGGCACCTGGGGCAAGTCAAACTGCGGGGCGCGAGCGCGGCCAGCCCCTATGGCGCAGACTTTTTGACGGTATCCCCTTTTTTGGGCGACGACAGCCTGGAGCCGTTCATTCGCACGGCAATTGCGGAAAACAAGGGGATTTTTGTGCTGGTGCGCACGTCGAACAAAGGCGGCGGCATGGTGCAGTACGCCAAGCAGGAAGACGGGCACAATGTCAGCGAGAGCCTGGCCGTTTATCTCAAGGAACAGGCGCAAACCAGCGTTGGCACGGGGGGATATTCTGCGATCGGGGCCGTGGTTGGGGCAACCTTCCCAAAAGAAGCCAAGACGCTGCGCGCGCTGATGCCGCAAAGCCTGCTGCTTGTGCCGGGTTACGGCGCGCAGGGCGGTGGCGCCGCAGATGTTGCGCCCTGCTTTTGCCCGGATGGCTTGGGCGCGATTGTGAATTCCTCCCGGGGGATTTTGTACGCCTACCAAAAAACCTGCGGCGAAAACTGCACAAAAGAGCAATACCGCAAGAGCGTTGCCGCCGCCGCGCGCGAAATGCAGCAGGAGATTTATGGGGCGCTCAAGGCGGCTTATCCCGATATGAAATACTGATCGCAGGGACTTTTGGCCTGCAACGCTTTCTTCTGCAAAAAGTTGAACGTTCAGCGCGGGCCGCTGGCTCCGAAAAAAGAAAGCAGCGCAGCTCGCGAACGAGCCGCACCGCAGGTGCTGGCGCGCCTGGAGGGACTCGAACCCCCGACCCACTGCTTAGAAGGCAGTTGCTCTATCCACCTGAGCTACAGGCGCAACACTGGCGATTGCTTTGCAAGATAACAGATTAGATATTTATTATAACATAAACCATCAAAGAAATCAAGCACTTTGTTTGAACGGCGGAAAGGCGGCATATGCAGGACATCAAAGACGAAACCCCCGCGCGGGCGGCGCTGGCAGCTGTGGACACGGGAGCATACGACGCGGAGGAATCCCTGGCGGAGCTGGCGGAACTGGCCCGCACCACCGGGGCAGAGGTTGTTTTCACCATGGTGCAAAACCGGGGCGCGCCCGACAACGCAAGCTATTTTGGACAGGGCAAGCTGGAAGAGCTGAAAGAAGCCTGCGAAGCACAGGAAATTGATCTGCTGCTTTGCGACGACGAGCTTTCGCCCGCGCAGCTGCGCAACATAGAACAGTTCCTGAACCCGGATGAGCGGGAGGCAAAGCTGAAGATCCGGGTGGCCGACCGGACGATGCTGATCCTAGACATCTTCGCTATGCGCGCAAAAAGCCGCGAAGGCAAATTACAGGTTGATCTGGCGCAGCTGAAGTATTCGCTGCCGCGGCTGCAAGGGCAATGGTACGGGCTTTCGCGCCAGGGCGGGGGGATCGGCACGCGCGGGCGCGGCGAAACCAAATTTGAGACCGACCGGCGGCACGTTAAAACGCGTATCCGCAAGCTGGAGGCGCAGCTGCGCGAACTGGAGCAGCAGCGGGGCCTGCTGCGGGAGCGGCGGCGCAAGAACCGCGCGGAAACCGTGGCCATCGTTGGTTACACAAACGTGGGGAAATCCACGCTGATGAACGCCCTGACGGGAGCGGGCGTTCTGGCGGAAGACAAGCTGTTCGCAACGCTTGACCCAACGGCGCGGCGGCTGACGCTGCCCGACGGGCGCAATATTATGCTCATCGACACGGTGGGGTTGCTGCGCCGGCTGCCGCACTCCCTTGTGGAAGCGTTTCATTCCACGCTGGAAGAAGCGCGCGCGGCGGATTTGATTTTGAATTTGTGCGACGCGGCAAGCCCCGACTGCCAGGAACAGCTTTCTGTTACAGCCGACTTGCTGCGCGAACTGGGCTGCGACGAAGCGGGGATCCCGGTGCTGCGGGTGCTCAACAAATGCGACTTGGCCCCGCCGGATATTCTGGCCCTGCCTGTTGCGGGCTGCGTCCGCATTTCCGCGCTGACCGGCGAAGGGCTGCAAGGCTTGCTCCTGGCGATCGCAAACGCGCTCCCCAACGACAGAACGGCGGTGCGCCTGCTGCTGCCCTACGAGCTTTCCGCCTGGAGCGCGCGGCTGCGCGCGCTGGGGCGCGTTGATACGGAGGAATACCGCGAAAACGGAGTGTATTATGAGGCTGTGCTGCCAGCCTGGCTGCTGGAAGAATGCGCCGCGGCGGGCGGCGAGCTGCTGCCGGACAAATAACGTTTCAGCGGTAAAGAAGCGAAAACAGGAGGAGCATATGCCTGACTGGACGGAATTGATCATCCGCACAGCGGCCGAAGAGGTTGACCGCGCGGGCGAGATTGCGCATATGGTCGTGCCCTACGGCATCTATATCGAAGATTACCGGGAGCTGGAGCGCGACGCGCGGGACATCGCGCACATTGACTTAATCGACGAGGCGCTGCTGCAAAAAGACCGTTCGGTTGGGCTGGTGCACGTTTATCTGCCGCCACAGGAGCACCCGGGGGAGGCGTTGGCTTTTTTGCGGGAGCGATTTGCGGCCTGCGGGATAGCGCACGAGATCAGCTGTTCGGCCTGCCGCAGCGAAGACTGGGAGAATAACTGGAAAGCGTATTTCCATCCACTGCCGGTGGGCCGCCGGCTGCTCATTCAGCCAGTTTGGGAAGCGCCAGCGCCAGCGGATGGGCGGGCCGTGCTGCTGCTGGAACCCGGGCTTGCCTTTGGCTCGGGCAGCCACGCAACCACACGGCTGTGCCTGGAACTGCTGGAACGTTATATCCGGCCGGGCTGCCGCGTATTGGACATTGGCTGCGGGTCAGGGATCCTTGCCATAGCGGCCTTGCTACTGGGCGCGGGCAACGCGCTGGGCGTGGACATCGATCCCATGGCTGTTGAAAACGCCCGGGAAAACGCCGCGCGCAACCATCTTCCCGCAGGGCGAACCACGTTTTTGCAGGGGAATCTGGTGGATTGCGCCGAAGGCGAATATGATTTGATTTTGTCGAACATCGTTGCCGACGCGATAATCTCCCTGGCCCCGCAGTTGGGGCGCCGCCTGGCGCCCGGCGGCGTTTGGATTGGCTCGGGGATCATCGACGCGCGGGCGGAAGAGGTGGCCGCGGCTTGCGGGGCCGCCGGCTGGCAACTGGCCGAACGCAGGGAAGAGGATGGCTGGGCGGCGTTCGCAATCAAAAAACGCCCAGCGGAAAGCTGAACCCTCTGCTTTTCCGGAAAGCAAGGCTGCGGGAAATCAACGAGCCGATACAAAAAAACAGGGGCCGCAGCCCCTGCTTTTTATTTCACCAGATATGGCGCGCCCAAATTCCCGAGATACCCGCGCGGGTTCACCGGAACGGTCGCTGTGCCGGAAGTGTATTCGTTGATCTGAAAATGCAGGTGCGGGCCGGTGCTGTTGCCGGTGGAACCCATAATCCCCAGCACTTTGCCCGCCTTAACCGGAACGTTATCAACAACGCCGCTATCGAAAGAAGCCAGATGCATGTAGGTTGTTTTGATGGTCTTGCCGGTGGGGGCATAATAGCCGTGGTAAATCATAACATAGTTGCCCATATACTTGTCCCAGCCATGGGCGGCAATGACGCCGTCGAGCGCCGCGATGATGGCGTAGGACTTGGATTTGTCGGCAATGGAAATGTCCATGCCTTTGTGGGGCGTGGTGCGGTTGCTGGTTGCGCCGAACTCGCTGGTGATATAACAGCCTTTATAGGGGAAGGGCCAGATCATCTGCCCATTGTTGGACACCTGCTGGGAAACTTCGCCGGAAGCGAACTTCGCCGCCAAAATCGCGTCCAGCTCCCGCTCAAAGGCCTCCTGCTCTTTGCGCTGCTGGGCAATGATCTGCTGGGCGTTCTTGGTTTTTCGTTTCAGCCCGTTGATGATACTTGTAATTTCTGTTTCAGCCGCGCTGATCTTTTGCTGTTCTTTGTCCAGCTCCTTTTTTTTCGCCTCCTGATCCAGCACTTTTTTCATCAGCGCGCCGCTTTGCTTTTGCAGTTCCAGCTTGCGCTCGTCGAGCTTGTCTTGCTGTTCGTTCAGTTTCCCCTGCAAAATTTTCATCTGCGCCATCTCGGCTTCCAGCCGCTTGCGCAGCAGTTCGTCGTTGGCGGCCTCCTGCTTGAGGAATTCGCTGACGGTCAGCATGCTCGAAAGATCCGGACTGGCCAGCAACAGTTGCAGGTTCGAGACGGGGCCATCCATATATTGTTTGCGCAAACGGTTTTGCAGCTGCTGCTGCATTTCTCGAATCTGCGCGTCTTTTGCTTTTGTTTGCGCTTCGATGTCTTCCATCTGGGCATCAAGGCCGGCAATGTCTTTCTCGATCCCCTTGATCTGCGTGCGCAGCTGCGCCGCCTGCGTATTCAGGCGGGCGATCTCGCCGTCGATCAGCTTTGCCTTCGCTTCCACATCGGCAATTTGCGCCTGGAGGGGCAGCAGCAGCTCTTCCTGATCGCTCTGCTCCTCGCGCAGCCGATTGATCTCTTTTTCTTGCGCGGCAATTTTCTTTTCGATTTGTGCGATTTCGGCCTTGATTTCCTGTTCGGTCTTCGCTGCGGCGGAAACGCCCGGCGCATCAACCGCTAAAGCCCCGGCCAGCAGAACCACAGACAGCAGAAAGCAAAGCCCGCGCCGCCGCAGGGGCGTAATGCGCTCCGGCGTTTGCAGGGGATCGCCCCACGGGCTGATTTTTGTTATGGCAACGGGCTTTTTTTCGCTTGCGGCTTTTCGCATTCCAACCACACTTCTTTCGTTCCAATTTACGTCCCGAAGGTTACGCGTGCTCTCTGGCCAGCGCTTCTTCCAGCACCTGCTCCTTCAGATAGCGCGTGATCGACAGCATGCTGCCGCCGCCGCCTGTCAAAACGCCCAGGCCCAAAAAGCCGGGCAGCAGAACAATCAAATATTTGGTGAACGATTCCAGCTGGAAGCCGCCGCCGAGCAGATTTGAAAAAAACGGCCGCAGCACGCTCGCCAGCAAAGCATAGACCAAAAACACCACCAGCAGCGCAAACATTGCCCCGAGCACGCCCAGCACAACGCCTTCCACAAGGAAGGGCCAGCGGATAAACGCCTGCGACGCGCCCACGCTCTTCATGACATTGATTTCCTGCTGGCGCGAAAACATGGTGGCCCGCACGGTGCTGGAAATGATGAAAACCGACACCAGCATCAGGATCCCGATCACCGCCGCGCCGAAAATCATGAGCGCGCGCTCCACAGCGCTCAGTTTTTTTGCCACATCCTGGAAGCTGCGCACACTGGCGACGCCCGGATCGATGTGCTCAAGCGTTGTTACGGTGTCGCCGAATTCATCCATGCGGATGGGGCTGACTTCAAAGCCGGCGGGCAAAAAACTGGTGCCGGTTCCTTCGAGCAGCTCAAATGCGCCGTCGTTTTGCGCCTTCACGCGCTGATAGGCCTCTTCGCTGGAAATGAATACGCAATCCTTCACGTTCGGCAGGGCGCGGATGTGCTGCTCAATACCGCCAATCTGGTCGTTATCCAGGCCGGGGTTGAGGTAGACCATAATGACGTTGCGCGAACTGAACTGCCCAAACACGGCGTTGAGGTTCACCGCAATCAGGAACACCAGCCCGATGAGCATCAAACAACTGATCAGCACCAGCACCGACGCCGCTGACATGGTGCGGTTTGTGCGGATATTGCGCAGACCCATGCGCGTTAAAAACGTTCGGCCAGAACTGCCTTGCATGGTATCTTCCCCCTCACCGATATCTCGTCTGCTGCGATATGGCAGCATAATATGGCGGTGCCGCCGCCACCGCGGAGACGGACCACGTCTGCGTATCGCCCGCCACGCGCCGCGCCGCAGGGGAAACCGCCTGCTGGACGCCGCCCGTTTGCGCGGAGGGTTTCAAGCCGCCGTCGGCCACGACTTCGCCGTCTTGCAAGATGATAATGCGCTTGTTATAGTGCCGCACCAGATCGTGCGCGTGAGTCACCATCAGCACGGTTGTGCCCGCTTCGTTGAGCCGCACAAACAGATCGACCAGTTCCTGGCTCATGCGCGGATCGATATTGCCCGTAGGTTCGTCGGCAATGACCAGATCAGGGTTATTGGCCAATGCCCGGGCGATGGCCACGCGCTGCTGCTCGCCGCCCGAAAGCTCGTTGGGGCGGCTATGCGCTTTGTGCGGCAGACCCACCAGCCGCAGCAGATAATCCACCCGCTCGCGAATCAATTTTTCGCGCGCGCCCACCACGCGCATGGCAAACGCAATGTTATCGTAGACATCCATGTTGCCAATGAGCCGAAAGTCCTGGAACACCACGCCCAGCTGCCGCCGATAAAACGGAATTTGCCTGCGTGTGAGGGAATTAAGCTCAAAGCGGCCAACGCGCACGCTGCCCGCCGTAGGCAACTCTTCGTGCAGCAACAGCTTTAAAAACGTGCTCTTGCCCGCGCCCGAAGCACCCACCACAAACACAAATTCCCGCGGCGCGATATGCAGGCTCACATCCCGCAGCGCCACGGTGCCGTTCGGATATTCTTTCGTCACACCCCTGAAATCAATCATCACTGTGCCTCCCGATCTTTTTTCCGCAGAAAAAGATCCAAAAGAACTGAACCTATTCCCATGATTCAACAAATTTTTCAATTTAATGTAAAAAAGCGCCCCTGTTTTTGCCAGCCCTGTATAAATGCCGAATGGGCGGATATCCTCCGCCCAAACACCACTGCTCACACAGCGTATTTATTATACAGCATGCAACAAAGTTTGTCAAGCAAAAATTCACAGGATGTCATATTTTTTTCTGCTGCGGCTCCAGCACCCGGCGGGCGACATAAATCGGGCGCCGCTTGCTTTCCACATATGTTTTGGCGAGATATTCGCCAACGATGCCCAGGCAGAACAGCTGGATGCCGCCCAGCAGGAGGATCAGGCCAACCAGTGTTGCGTAGCCTGGCACAGCGATATCAAACACAAGCTTTTGAACGACCACAACGATCATATAGATCAGCGCCAGCAGGGCGCTTGCAACGCCCGCGAAGGCTGCCAGCCGCAGCGGCATGGTAGTAAACGAAACAATGCCGGTCAGCGCGTACTGGAACAGCTTGAGGGTGTTCCACTTGCTTCGGCCCGCGTTGCGCTCGGCGGCCTGGTAGGGGATATAGTGCGTCTGAAACCCCACCCAGCTGAAAATGCCTTTGCTGAAGCGATTGTCCTCGCCCAGGGCAAGAACCGCTTCGATCATGGGGCGGCGCATGGTGCGGAAATCGCTCGCGCCCGGCACAAACTTGATTTCCGTCACGCGGTTGATGAGCTTATAAAACATGTTCTTTAAGAACACCGTGCCTTTTCCTTCGTGCCGGCGCTCCTGAAAGGCGGCCACGCAGTCGGTCTCCTCGTGTTCATCCAGGAAGCGGGCCATTTCCAGCGCAAGGGCGGGGGGCTGTTGCAGATCCGCGTCGATGATGGTGACATAGTCGCCCGCAGCGTGCTGCAAGCCCGCATAGATAGCGCTTTCTTTGCCGAAGTTGCGCGAGAAGCTTACCACGCGGATGTTCTGCGCGGAAGTTTCGTGCAAAGCCTTCAGCCGCAGGTATGTGTCGTCAACGCTGCCGTCGTCAACAAAAACAAGCTCGTAATCAAACCCACAGCCCGCAAAGGCCGCCGCAACAGCGTCGTGCATCGGCTGCACATTTTCAGACTCGTTATAGCAGGGGATAACCAGTGACAAATGCATGGGATACCTCCATTCCTTGCAACACCGCCGCATGTTAGATTCGTTTTTATTTGCCCGGCGGCAACACCTGCGCTTCAGCGCGCCGTTCCGGCAAAAAATTCCGCCGCGCGATCCGCTGCCACATCCGCGGCCATGACAATCAATTTGTCGCCCGACTGCAAAACGGTATCGCCATTGGGGATGATCAGTTCATCCCCGCGCAGCACGCAGCTGACAATGCAATCGCGCGGCAGCGTAATATCTCGCAGTGCCTGGCCGTTGACCGCCGCATGGGGCCGAAGTTCTATATCCAGACATACCAGCCGCCCATTTTCCAGCGGCAGGTAATTGCGCACCTCGTTGAACAGCGTTTCGCTTTCGATCACCTCCGCCAGCATTTCTGTGGCGCTAATGCATTTATCCACCCCGAGCCGCACGAAGACCGTCAGGTTCTTCGGATCGTTCACAATCGCAAGCGTGCTTTGCACGTGGAATAATTTTTTTGCCAGTTCGCAGATGACGAGATTTTCCGCATCTTTGTTCGTCAGCGCCACCACGGCGTCCATGTCGGCAGCGTTGGCGTCTTCCAGAATAAACGGCTTTGTGCCATCGCCGCAAACGCAGAGCACGCTATGCGCATTGGTAAGGAACCTGCACCAATCCAGATCTTCGTTGATGATAACCACTTCATGCTTTCGCCCCAGCAGGAGCTTGGTCAGGAAGTGCGTTTTATAGTGGCCGCCAACGAGCATAATTTTCATGGAAGCACCTTTTTCATGTCTATCTCGTAGAAGTCAATGTCGGCACCGTTGAGGTGGTTTAATTTCAACACAGATTTTTTCATGTGTTACCTCTCCTTTTCTCCTAACACCCGCCGGAATTCGTTTACACAAAGCTGCGCGGGCGAAAATGTGATGATGCCTGAGCCAGCAAAAGCGGCCTCTTTGGCTGTGTCGTTGAGCCGCACAATCACCGTTTCGATATGCAATATTTCCCGGGCAATCTGCCCTACCATGATGTTCACGTCGTCATCTTCTGTTGTGGCGGCCAGCAGCGTTGCCTCGTGCGCCCCCGCCTCAACAAGGGTATCAAAGTCGCTGCCGTCGCCTTCCAGAATCAATCCCCCGTAGGAAGGCGACAGTTTGCGAAACGCGCTTTCGTCGCGATCCATAACCGTCACATGGGCGTTCTCGTCCGAGAGCAGGTTGGCCAGCGCAGAACCCAGCCGCCCGCATCCGATGATAATGGCACGATCTTTTTTTTCTTTGTGGAAGATTGGCATCACTTTTGTTCCCCTTTTGCTTGCGGTTAAATTGCTTCGGCCATTCCTTTTGTAATCCGGAATACCTTTGCCCCAGATTCCATCCCCAGCGGCGCGCAGCAGGTCAGAAACACCTGCCAGCCCTCGAGATATTGCAGCAGCGCGCGCTGACGCGCGGGATCCAGCTCGCTCATCACATCGTCGAGCAAAGCGATGGGCTGCTCGCCGATGGTTTCGCGCAATACTTCGGCCTCGGCCAGTTTCAGCGCCAGCGCCGCCGTGCGCTGCTGCCCCTGCGAACCAAAATCGCGCAGCGCCCTGTCGTCCAGCGTCAACAGCAGATCGTCGCGGTGCGGCCCCGCGTGGGTTGCCTGCATGCGCAAATCCCGCGCGCGGCTGTTCCGCAGCGCCATCAGATATGTTTCTTCGCTGCAATTTTCTTTGATCCCTGCGGGCTTATAGATTGCGTCGAGGGTTTCGCGCCCGCCTGAAATACCCCGATAAAACTCCCTTGCCCTGGGAATGAGCAATTCCAGGTGCCGCTGCCGCGCGGCGGCAATTTGCGCGGCCTCGCGCGCGAGGCTTGTATCCCACACATCCAGCTGCGCTTCCAGCCCCTGCGCGTTTCCGCGCAGCAGCGCGTTGCGCTGGGCCAGGGTTTTTAGATATTTCGCCAGCCGCACGGCGTATGCGGGCATGCGCATGCTCAGCGCCACGTCAAGAAAGCGTCTGCGCTCCCCCGGCCCCGCCTGCACCAAAGCAAGGCTGCCCGGCGTGAACGCCACGGCGGGGAACACCCCCAACATGCGCCGCGGGGTTTCCTGCGCAAAGCCGTTGAGGCCCAGGCTGCGCCTGCGCGCTTTGATGTTCAGCTGCGCCGACTGCTCCCGCCCGTTCGATTCAAAAAAAATCTCTAACAGGGCTTCGTCTGCGCCTTCGCGCACCAATTCGCTATATTCCGCTCCCCGGAACGACCGACAGCCGGTGAACAGCCAAATGCCTTCGAGCAAGCTTGTTTTGCCCTGTCCGTTGTCGCCAATCAAAATATTCAATTGCGCCGCCGGCTGCAATTGCGCCCGGCTAATGTTCCGGAAATCGCGCACCGTAAAGGACAAGATACGCAACTCGTGTTCCCCTTTCTCGGCGCGCAAACTGAGACAGCCATAACAGCAACGAGAACCGCCGGGGCCTCATTGCCGTTCTTCTTCGTTGGTTACCTGATACTTTTCCCCGGAAAACGAGACCACGTCGCCCTGCCGCAGCTTTTTGCCGCGTTGCAGACACACGCTGCCGTTGAGCCGCACATGCCCTCCCTGAATTTCCATTTTTGCCTGCCCTCCGCTTTCCACCGCGTTTGCCAGCTTCAAAAACGCGTCAAGCGGAATGGTCTCGGTTTGAACCGGGATGGAAAGAATGGCCTTCCGAGCCAGTTTTACTTGCACTTTCATCTTCAGGCTCCCCCCTTGTGGCTCTCGCCGCGCGCCGCTCATTCGCTTTTGAGCCGCACCGGCAGCACCATGAACAAATACCGGTCGCCTTCCGGCGGCAGGATCACCACCGGCAACACCGCGCCGTTAAAGTGCAAACGCACTTGATCCGTATCGCACGCGCGCAGCGCGTCAAGCAAAAAGCGGTTGTTGAACCCCACCTCGAAGGCCTCGCCGGTAACGTCCGCGCCCACGCTGTCGCGCGCGGTTCCCACGCCTGTGGCGCAGGAAAACTCCAGCCGCCCTTCTTCCGGCAAAATATCGCAGCGGATGGGACTCTTTATTTTTTCGGTAATGATCAGCGAAATGCGCTCAATGGCGCCGATGAGCGCACGGGTATCCGCGGCGGTTTCCGTTTTAAACGCCGTTGGGATTGCCGCCTGATAGTTCATAAACTCGCCGTCGAGCAAGCGCGACACCATGTGGTACTGCCCCACATCGAAGACAATATGCCGCCTGCCAACCGCCACCGAAACAGGCTCCGCGCTGTCTTCGTTGGCCATGCGCACCAATTCATTCAGCGCTTTGGGGGGAACAACAAACTGCATGCTTTCGCCTTCGTATTCAATGGCTTCTTTCCGCAGCGCCAGCCGAAACCCATCCACAGCCGCCAGACGCAGCTCGCCCGGGAGCAGCTCGAACTTCACGCCGTTATGGATGGGCTTGTTATTGGGGTTGGTGTCCACGGCAAAAATGGTTTGCCGGATCATCTCTTTGAGCGTGCCCTGCGGCACAGGCAACGGCTGCCCGCCCACAATCGAAGGCAATTCAGGGTATTCTTCCGCGCCCATGCCATTGATGCGGTATCTTGATTCGCCGCAGGAAATACTGGCAAGGCAGCGGCTGTCGCATTCCAGCTCCACCAGTTCGCCGGGCAGTTTGCGCAAAATTTCGCACAGCACTTTCGCGTTGAGCACAACCGCTCCCGCTTCGCGCACCTGCGCTTCTATCTGCGTCTGAATTCCCACTTCCAGGTCGTAGCCCGTCAGTTCCAGCCGGTCATCCAGCGCGTGAACCAGAATGCCTTCCAGCGCCGGGATCGTTGTTTTTGATGAAATGGCGCGCTGCACATTCTGGCACGCTTCCGCAATGGCTTCCACCGAACAATTGAATTTCATAAGATGCACCTCTGTCTGTTAATCTGTCTCTCTATCTCTATTTATAGTAGTATCCGTAGGGCGTGTGAATATCCGGCAAAACTGCCGCGATTGCCCGAATGGTTCGGCTGCGCGCCTGATTTTTAGGTTGAAAAGGACAAGGATAGATTTTGGTTACTCACAGCTGAAAATCGTTCGGGTGAAAAAAGGGAATGTTCCGCCTGTGGAAAAGAAAAAACATGGTGCAAAAAGAAAGAGTTTTTCACAGAGTTTTCCTTATTCACTGGGAAAAGACGGTGGAATTTCTATAATGCCCGGCGGCCTTCCAGCGCGCGGGCCAGGGTGACTTCATCGGCATATTCCAAATCAGCGCCAACAGGCACGCCATAGGCCAAACGGCTGACTTCGATCCCCAGGGGCTTGAGCAGACGCGAAAGGTAGATCGCCGTGGCTTCCCCTTCTACAGTGGGATTGGTCGCCATGATGGCTTCCCGCACTTCGCCGCTTTCCAGCCGCGCCAGGAGTTCTTTGATGGTCAGCGCCTCCGGCCCCACGCCGTTCAGCGGCGAGATGACCCCGTGCAGCACGTGGTAAAGCCCCCGATATTCGTGCGTGCGCTCAATGGCCATTACGTCGCGCGGATCTTCCACAACGCAAATGGTGGTAACGTCGCGGCTTGCCCCGCGGCAGACAGAGCACAGTTCCTGGTCGGTCAAATCGCAGCACACCGCGCAGCGCCGCACCAGCCGCCGGGCTTCCAGAATAGCGGAAGCGAAGCTTTCCGCCTGCGCCTGCGGCATATGGAGGGTATAATAGGCCAGCCGCTGGGCAGTTTTGCGGCCAATGCCCGGCAGCTGCCCGAACTGCTCTGCGAGCCGCGCCAGCGGCGCGATTTGCTGCCCCATCAGAACAAGCCCGGCAGGTTGCCGGGCATCATGCCCGCCATGCCGCCCTGCGCCCGTTCCATTGCCCCGCTCATCGCTTCCCCGGCCTTTAGAAGCGCTTCGTTCACCGCCGCGAGCACGAGATCTTCGAGCAGTTCCGCATCCTGCGGATCAATGACTTCCGGGCTGATTTTTATTGCGGTCAGTTCTTGCCTGCCATTGCATTCGGCCTGCACGGCACCGCCGCCAACGCTTGCGCTGAAGGTGGATTCCTCCACCTCCCGCTGCGCCCGTTCCATATCTTCCTGCACTTTTTGCAATTGTTTCATCATGGCGGCCTGTCCGCCGCGGTATTCGTCGGGGAGCCTTGCTTTCATGTGGTGATCCGCCTTTCTTGCGCTATATCAGGTTTTGATAATTTTCCTGTAGTTTTGCCAGCGGGTCGGCGGCAGCCGAAGTTGCCGCTTCTTCTTGCGGCTTAAAAATTCCCAACCGCACGTTCCGGTCGGTCAGCTGATAAATAACTTCTTTTAAAGCGTTGGCGTGGGCGCTTTGTTTGATGAACGCCGGGAAGGCGGGGTTGTCGCTTTTGATGAGAATAAAGTCGCCCCGGGCAACCGCCGAGCTGCCAGCCAAAATACCGGCCAAGGCCCTGTTTGAGCCTTGCAGCCGCTGCAACACTTCGCCCCACTCGGCGAACAGCCGGGATGAAAGGGGAGATGGAGCCGTGGCATTCCCTGCTTCTTGTATAGCGGCGCTTTCTGTTTCTTGCTTCCCATCCTGCACAATGGTATTTCCTGTCTCCTGCTTCCTGATCCCTGCCTCCTGAGCAACGGCGCTTCCTGTCTCCTGCCTCCTGATCCCCGCCTCCTGAGCAACAGAGCTTCCTGTCTCCTGCCTCCTGATCCCTGCCTCCTGTGTGCACAGGCGTATCAGCCCTAGTTCCATTTCCATACGCCGATCGGCACTGCGCCGCAGCTGCCCGGCGGTGGTTTCGAGCAATTCCATCCAGCGCAGTAATTGCATGGTAGAGAATTTTTCCGCCTGCGCCTGATAAAGTTGAAAATCTTCGTCGGTGACAACCAAAAACTCTTTTGGCGCTTTTACCGTGCGCATAATTAATAGATTGCGCAGGTGCCCGAGCAGTTCTTCGCACAGGCGTTCCATATCGCATGCATCCTGATAGAGCTTTTGGATCAGTTCCAGACATGCCGCGATATGGCCTGACAAGGCGGCGTCTGTCAATTCAAACAAATAATGCCGATCGGCCATGCCGATGCAGCGGGCAACAGATTCGGCGGTCATCGCTTCGCCTTCTACGCGGCAGCGATCCAGCAGCGAAAGCGCGTCGCGCATTGCGCCGTCGGCCACGCGCGCCAGCAGCATTGCCGCCGCGGGTTCCAGAACAAAGCTTTCTTTTTCGGCAACATAGAGCAGCCGGTTCGCGATGTCTTCCATGGAAATCCGGTGAAAATCAAAGCGCTGGCAGCGCGACAGCACCGTTGCGGGCAGTTTATGTACTTCTGTTGTGGCCAAGATAAAAATGACATAGGACGGCGGTTCTTCCAGCGTTTTTAATAAGGCGTTGAACGCGCCGGCGGAAAGCATGTGCACCTCGTCAATGATATAAACCCGGAACGCGCCGCGCGAAGGGGTGAAATTTGTTTCTTCCCGCAGATCGCGGATATTGTCTACGCCGTTGTTGCTTGCCGCGTCAATTTCGATGACATCCAGCACGTTTCCGCTGTCGATATCCCGGCAAAGTTCGCATTCGTTGCAAGGTTCGCCTTCAACGGGATGCAGGCAATTCACCGCTTTGGCAAGGATGCGCGCGCACGAGGTTTTGCCTGTGCCCCTTGGCCCTGTGAAAAGATAGGCGTGCGCCAGCCGGCCCGTGGCCAGCGCCCGGCGCAGGGTTGAGGTGACATGCTCCTGCCCGATCACATCTGAAAAAGTTGGCGAGCGCCATTTGCGGTAAAGAACCTGGTACATAAAACCCCCTTGAGATTTCAGGAGACAGGAGGCAGGATGGTGCGTTACTCCTGTCTCCTGCCTCCTGATCCCTGCCTGCTGTTTTGGATTGGGTCACACGGCGCACAGGCGGGCTGTGGCGCGCGCAGCAATCCGCTGAATGCTGCTCGGTTCCCCGCCTGACATGGTTCACGGCACCGCGCCGCACAGGACCTGCGCGCCGCATGGCCGAACCCAAAACAGGTGCTTCATCTTATTATAACGGATTTCAACGAAAAAATCAATATCAAAAGGAAAAAAATTTGTTTCAAAAAATATGTTCAAACAAGTTGGAGTTATCAAGGGAAAACCGCTCTCTTTCCATTGGAGAACGGTTTGTTTTGATGCGGGGGCTTTTTGTAGAGCCGCTTACTTCAGCAGCCTGGCTTCCCCAATGTTTTCGAACGCGCTGCCTGTCATGCTGACGGCGCATTCATCCTGCGTCAGATCCACGCGCACTTCCTGGCGCAGAACCTGTGCGGCGCGCAGCGTGCGCCAGGCCTCGTCAAAAAAACGCGCGGCGGCGGTCAGGCGCAGCTGAGAATCGCTGCGCTGCCGCATTTTTGGCTCATAAACGACAAAACTTGTTTGTTCCAGCGCCAGGGGCATGCTTTTTGCGCGGGCGCCGGGCCGCCAGGTAAATTTTGTTGTCCAAACAGCGCCGTCGGTTTGCTTTGACCAGCGCCCCAACGGTACGCGCAAGTTCAGAAGATACAGCGTATAATGTGTTTTCAAAAAACTCACCCGCCCCATTTTTTCGGCGCGGGGCGCGGCGGACTCGCAGACAATGCCCGTGCGCGCCACCGCGTAAGCCACGGCGTGCACATAACGCGTGCTCGCGTCGGCGTTGGACACCTCGCCGCCAGCCAGCAGCGCGCCCTCCAAAACGGCTTCGCCCACGCCGGCGTGCGTTTTTCCGCTATAAATTTCCAAAATGCGCAGCTGCCCGGCCTTGCGCGCAACAATATCCTGCGGCCGATTGTCTGGCAAAGCGTTATCCGGCAGTTCTTCGCGCACCTCGATAACGGCGCTGCTGCCCCGCAGGTTGAGCGATATCCAGCTCAGGCCCGGCAGCTGCCGCAGCACAGAGGCGTTGATTGTTTTTGAGTTAAGCAATTTGCGCCGCGCGCCCAGCCGCACGCCCTGCTGCTCCATGGCGGCCAGAATCCGGACGGTTTCGACTTGCCGATTGCCCGTCACCTCGATGGTCCAGATCCGCCCGGACAAAAACGAAAGCACGGCGACGCAAACCGCCAGCCCCGCAAGCATTCCCGCCCGGCGGCGATAGTCGCGCAATAAAAACGGCAGACCAACCTTCCGCTGCGCTGTGAGCTGAATTCCCGCAGGGTCGGCGCAAGTTTGCATCAGCGCGTACCCATGCCGATCGGTTCGCCCTGTCATGGCCCCCTTTTTCCAGCCCACATCCCAGATGACAACGCCCGCCTGATTGCACAAATTCAAAAAACGCTCCGGGAAACCATCCGAAGCAGTAAAGCAGATATATCCCCGCAAAAAGCGGATAAGGCGGATGATGAACATAGCTCCCCCCGGTCAACGCGATGCGCGATTAGGCTGTAAAGTGCACTTCCGCAATGGTACCCGTCAAGATGAGCTGCTCCGTTTGGTAAGAACGGATGCTGAGGCCAGCCCCTTTGAATGTGACCACAACGGCTTGCAGATTCAGTTGAATCTGCGTTTCGCTGTAGCTGAGCACGCCTTTTACGCCGTCAACCACGGCCTGCCGGTTTTGCACCAGTTCCACATGATAAAACCCCGGCAGCAGCTGCCCCGGCACATCCATCCCTTCGCTGGCTTCTCTTATCCGCTCGCCAATTGCTTTGCGCGGTTTGCGCCGCGGCCTGCGCTCGTCTTCCACTCGGACCACCCCTGTGACACTCTATGCCGCCGCGCGTAAAATCATGACAAAGGCGATCGGCGCATATATACTCTTGGAACTCAAACATCGCGATTGCAAAAACGGTAATTCCCGGGGAATCTGCGGACAGGAGCCAAAAGAATATGACGCACGACCGGTTCAAACGCGCGTTCGCTTTTTTGCTGCCGCTTGCCTGCACCGCTTTGGCGGTGCTGCTTGTTTTGCGCGCGCCGCTGGCCATGGAAGGCGCGAGGGGCGGCCTTGCCCTGTGCGGGCAGGTGATCATACCGTCTCTTTATCCGTTTTATGTCCTGGGCGGCCTTTATACAGGAGGGAGGAGGCAGGAAGGAGGGGGCAGGGGAGCGGGGAAGGCGACAAACTTTCTTTTCCGGCAGCCGCCCGCGGCGCTGGGGGCGATTTTGCTGGGCTTTCTCGGCGGTTATCCGCTGGGGGCAAAGGCCGCCGCGCAGCTCATGGAACGCGGCGCGCTGACCCGCGTGCAGGCGCAGCGCCTGCAAATTTTTTGCGTTAACGCGGGCCCTGCCTATCTGATAGGCGCGGTAGGCGCGGGCATGCTGGGCAGCCGGCGCGCGGGACTGCTGCTGTTTGCGTCTTTGTCGGCGGCGGGTTTGGTGCTGGGGCTGGTCAGCCGGTTCTGGCAGGACGACGTTGCCCCGCAGCCCGCTGCGCCGCTCCAGCCGCCGCCGCGCCAGGCGCAGCCGTTTTCTTCTTTGCTGCTTCATTCTGTTTCACAAGCCACGGCGTCCATTCTGGCGGCGTGCGCCTGGGTGGTGCTGTTCGCGACGCTTTGTTCGCTGCTGCGCTTGCTGCCCAACGGGTTTTGGCCTGCCCTGCCATTTTTGAATGTTATTCTTGAAGTCAGCAGCGGCATGGCCGCTCTGGTGCGCAGCGGCGTTGTGCTGCCGGTGTGCGCGGCGGCGCTGGGCTGGGGCGGCCTGGCTGTGCATTGCCAAACGCTTGCCGAGGTACGCAAAACAGGCTTGCCGCTGCGGGTGTTTTGGGTGGCGCGTGCGCTGCACGGCGCGCTTGCCGCGGCGATTTGCTGGCAGCTTTGCCGCTGGTTTCCGGCTGAACTGCCTGCGGCGGCGGTGGCGGGCGCCGCTTATGCTGTGCGCCTTTGGGCTGTTTCGGCCCCGGCTGCCGCTGCCGCGCTCTTTTTTTGCGCATTTCTGATTCTGGATATTGACCTTGGGCGGAAATTGTGATATACTTGAGCTTAGCACTGCGTATTCCAAAGATCGGGCATTCTTTTGCTGGTTAGGGAGGGAGCGACATGACCGCGCGCCAAAAGAGCCAACTCTATCACGCCGAACGCTACGACGCGGTTTGCGGCAACTGCCGCCGCGGCAAACCGGCGCCCGACGGCAGCGGCGTGCTTTGCCCGGTGCGCGGCGTGATGCGCAGCCAATCTTCCTGCAAAAAATATGAATATGACCCGCTGAAGCGGAAGCCGCCGCAAACCCCTGATCTTCCGGCGTTTGAACCGGAGCAGTTTCGTTTATAAGATATTTTTATTGCGGGAACCCGGTTCCGGCGACCAAGAAAGAGAGGCCGACTATGCCATACCTTCCCATGACGGAATATGAAACAGCGTCCGCCGAAGTCCGCGCGCGTTACGACGAACAAATTGCCGCCCATGGCCGCATCACCAACATGAAGCGCACGCTGCTGCACCATGTGAAGGCCTTCGACGTATACATGGAGTGGTATCCCCTGGCGGAACAGCTTGCGGCGGTGATTGGACAGCGCGCGATGGCGCTATACAGCTACGCCATCAGCGAGGGAAACCGCTGCCTGGTCTGCGGCACGTTTTTCCGCAAAATCCTCATCGACTCCGGCAGCGATCCGGACAACCCCATCCTCAGCGAAGAGGAGCAGCTGCTGATGGAACTGGGCTTTTCCATTTCAGAGGATCCCCATAACATCGATCCGGCGATCTATGCGCAGCTCAAGGCGCGCTATACGGACGAACAGGTTGTTTTGCTTTTTGCTTTCGCCGGTATCATGGCGGCCACGAATTTGTTCAACACCGTTGCGCGCGTGCCGCTGGACGAAGTGCTCTACCACTACCGGAAGGCAGGGCCGAGGGAATAGGAGACGATACGCCCGCAAATGCAGCTTTAGTTTGACGAAAGGGAGAACAATATGACGGATTTTACCAATAAAGTGGCTTTCATCACAGGAGCGGCCCGCGGGCAGGGGCGCGCGTGCGCGCTTGCCCTTGCCAAAGAGGGCGCCGCCATCGCCGCGTTCGACGTTGGCGTAACAATTGAATACCCGGCCTATGCCCACGGGGCGGGCGAAGAGCTGCGGACGCTCCAGGAAGAGATCGCAGCGATGGGCGGGCGGTGCATCATTTGTTTGGGCGACGTGCGCGACGACGGCGCGGTGTCCGCCGCCGTTGAGCAAACCATGGCCGCGTTCGGCCGCATTGATATTCTGTTTAATAATGCGGGCATTTGCGCTTACGCCGAAGTGGATCAAATGACCGACGAGGAATGGGACGCGATGATTGACATCAATCTGAAGGGGCCGTTCCTTTGCGCCCGGCATGTTGTGCCTGTTATGAAAGCGCAGAATGGCGGCGTGATCATCAACAACTCCAGCGTGATGGGCCTGCGCGGCGGCAGGAGGCTGAGCCATTATACCGCCTCGAAGTGGGGCTTGACAGGCCTGACCAAAGCTTGGGCCATTGAGCTTGCTCCGTGGAATATCCGCGTGGTGAGCATCCACCCAACGGGCGTGAATACCCCGATGAACGACGGGCTGGCCGCTATGGAGGGCAAAACCGCCGTTGAAATCGCCGAAGCCAGCGCGGGCAACTTGCAGCCCGTGCCGTGGATTGAGCCGGAGGATGTAGCGGAACTGGTGCTGTATCTTGCCAGCGAGCGGGCGCGGTATGTGACCGGCGGCCAATTTGTTGTGGATGCGGGGTTGCTGACGGGTTGAGGAGCGGGACATTCCGGGCGGCGCGATGGATGACAGGTGTTTTGACGGCATAAGAACCCGTGGCTGGCGAAGTGTCAACAGGCCCTAGAAAGCAGGTGGCGCATGCTTCCCCTCTATGCTTTTTCCGCATTGTGCATGCTGTGCGCGCTGGCGGCGGCGGTTTTGCGCAACCGCGAAAAAGAGCGCGCGCGCCTTGTGGCGAAGCTGCTGGCGTCGCTGCTGTTTTGCCTGGCGGCCTTCTGGGCAGCGGCAAAGCGCGCGCAGCCCCTGAATCCGCAGACGGCTCTTATGCTCATGGCGCTGATCATGGGCTTTATGGGGGATATTCTGCTGGGGCTTGATCGCTTTGTTCCGCCGGAAGACAGAACGTTCCTGACCATGATGGGCGGCGTGCCGTTTTTCTTCGGGCATGTGCTCTATATTATCCTGCTGCTGTCTGAAGCGCCGCTGCACTGGCCGTTGCTGCTTTTGCTGCCGCTGGCGCCGCTCGTGTTTTTTGCCCTGCAAAAGCTGCATGTTTTTGAACTGGGCCGCCACTGGAAGATGTTTTTGACCTACGGGCTGGTGTTGGGTTGCATGATGCTTTCCACGCTGAACTTGGCGCTGCGCGGCGGCGCACTGGGGCGGTTGATGTGGTGCCCGGGCGTGCTGTTCGCAATTTCTGACACAACGCTGTTCCTCAGCAGTTTTGGCAAGCAAAAACGGCGTGCCCACGCCTATCTTGTTATGCTGCCCTATTACGCCGCACAGACGCTGTTTGCGCTTTCGGTGATGTACTTATAAAACGAAGATAAAATGGATGTAATCGCTATTTCAGGCCCTGAAAAGGATGGTGTTTATGGGCGTCTACCGTCTGCGCTGGCGGCGCTTCCAGAGGAAAATCAAAAAATACTACCGCCGCGCGCGGCGTTTTCTATTGCTGCGCATGGTTTGGCCTGCTATGTATCTGCTTGGCTGCCTGCGAAAAATCGATCCAAAGCTTGTTGTGTTTGCCAACGAGCTGGAAGAAGAACCCTGCGATAACTTTCGTCCGCTCATGCGGGAGCTGGAATCGCGGGGCTACCGATGCGTTTATTTTGGCCGCAGCCGTTCCCTTTCTTCCAGCAGGGTGACGCATTATTTGCGCATGCTCCGCTTCTTTTTCACATACGCGCGCGCCCGGGCGCTGTTTGTTTCCGATGCTTATACGCCGGCCAATGGCCGCCGCCCCCGCAAGGGCACGGTCTATATCCAGCTCTGGCACGGCTGCGGCGCGTTCAAAAAATGGGGGTATTCCACCGCCAACCTCAAGTGGGGCCCCGGCCCAAAAACGCTGAAGTGGCTGCCGCTGCACCGGCATTATACTTACGCCTGTGTGTCGTCGCCCGTGGTGATTCCCTGCTATGCCGAAGCGTTCCACTGCGACGCGTCTGTCATTAAGCCCTGGGGCGCGCCGCGCACGGATTATTATTTTCGGCCCGGCATTTGCGAGAAAAACAGCGAGGCCATCCGCCAGGCTTTTCCGGAAATTGGAGAGCGCCGGATTGTTCTTTATGCTCCCACGTTCCGGGGCAACAGCAACAAAGCCGCCCGCCACGATGATGTTTTGGATTATCACGCGCTGTCACACGCCCTTTCAGAGAACGCAGTTCTTCTTCTTAAGCCGCATCCCCGGGCGAAAACGGAAATCCCAGCGCCGGAACCAGGCGAGCGGCCGTTTGTCTTCGACGCGGGCGCGCTGCCAATTGAACAGCTTCTTTGCGCCGCCGACCTGGTGATTTCTGATTATTCTTCCCTGATTTTTGAATATGCTCTTCTGGGACGGCCGATGCTTTTTTACGCTTACGACTTGATGGATTACGAGACATCCCGCAGTTTTTATTATCCCTATTTTGAATTCGTACCCGGCGACCTTGTTTGGGACACGGAAGACGTGATCGCGGGGATCCGCAGCAACTTATTTGAGGATGGGTTCGACGCTGAGCGCGTGGCCCGCTTTCGCGCGCGGTTCATGTCCGCCTGCGACGGATCCTCGGCGGAGCGGATTCTGCGGGAGGTAGGACTTCTATGAAGGTTCTGAAAACCACCATGCAGCGCCTGCGTTTTGTGCCGAAGATGTTCCTGCTGCTGTCTGTGGTGTTTCTCGTGCCGCTCCTGATGCTGCTGCCCTTCCCCGGCGAGCGGCGCTTTGCGGCAAGCTTTTTGCTGACTTCGCTGGCGGCGGCGTCCGCGGCGGCGGCGGTGCAGGCGGGGTATCTGCTGACCGGGCGGCGCAGGGCAGGGCGGCAGAAAGCGGTTGTCACCGTGATGATTTTTTGGCTTTCCACCATGGCGCTGGGCGGGCTGCCGTTTTTGATTGCCGGGCAGCTGCGGCCTATGCAGGCGCTGTTCGAGAGCGTCAGCGGCTGGACCACCACGGGCTTTACTGTTTTGGCGGATATCAACGCCGCGCCGCGCATTTTTTTGTTTTACCGGGGATTCATGCAATTTTGCGGCGGCCTTGGTTTTGTTGTGCTGCTGCTGCTCTTTGCGGGCGGGCGCGAGGCCAGGGGCTTTTATTCCGCCGAAGGGCACGCCGATATGATTGAGCCGAATCTGATGGCAACGGCCCGCGCCACCATGTATATCTATCTGGGCATGGTCGCGGGCGGCACGCTGCTGTATATCCTCTTTGGCATGAACTGGTTTGAGGCGGTCAACCACGCGATGTCGGCGCTGGGAACGGGCGGCTTCTCGCCCATGAGCGAAAATATCGGGGCGTATCACCGGATCTCCATCGAAGCGGTCACGATTGTATTGATGCTGCTGGGCGCCACGAATTTTGCGGCGCTGGCGCTGGTATTAAAAAGGAAATGGAAGAATTTTTTTCGTCTGGGCGACATTCGGCTGTTTTTGATTTTGCTTTCCGCTTTTGTGCTTCTGCTGACGTTTTTGGGTGTGCGCGGCGTTTACGGCAGCTTTGGCGAAAGCTTCCGCAACTCCGTCTTCATGGCTGTTTCCGCCATCACGACAACGGGGTATTCCGTCGATGGCATTCAGGACTGGAGCCCGGCGATGATTTATCTGATTTTTATCCTGATGTTCATCGGCGGGGCCAGCGGCTCCACGGCGGGCGGGTTAAAATACACGCGGATTTATATCCTGCTGAAGGCCGCCGTGCACCATTTCCGCAAACTGTTTCGCCCGGAGCGCGCGGTGCAGACGCTGACCATACAGGGAATCAGTGGAAAAATCGCGATCAGCGAACGCGCGGTGGCGCAGCACCAGCGGGTGGCGCTGCTGTATCTGCTGACCTTTTTTGCGGGCGCTTTTTTGCTGACGCTCGGCGGCATGCCGATTCAGGATGCGATGGTTGACTTCGCGTCGTCGCTGGGCACCATCGGCATTTCCGGCGGCCAAACCGGGCCGAATTCCAGCGGTTATGTTTTGGCGGTTCAAATCGTTGGCATGGTGTTGGCGCGCATGGAAGTTTATATCGTGTATGTCTTCGCGGCGGCGGGCACCAGGGAAGTGATCCATAGCCTGCGCCGGCTGCGGAAGTTCGGGCGTGGGCGCGCCCGCTGATCGTTGCTGTTGCAGGAAGACTGCGCAAGAATTATGTTCAACGGAGGATGCATGAAAAGAGCCATCGCCTTGGGCGCGTTCGACGGCCTGCATTTGGCGCATATGGCGGTGCTGCGGGCCGCGGCGGCGCAGCCGGGATGCAGGGCGGCGGTGCTGCTGTTCCCGGAGCATCCGGAAAAGCTGCTGGCCGGGCAGGCCCCGCCGCGGCTGCTCGACGACGCGCAGCGTGACGACATCCTGCGCGGCATGGGGCTGGAGTTGCTGTTTGTGCCGTTTGATGAAATTGTTCAGATGCCGCCGGAGGATTTTTTTTGTGATATTTTGGCGGGGCGCTTCCGGGCCGGGGCGCTTTGCTGCGGCTATCATTACCGCTTTGGCCGGGGGGGTGTTGGGAGCGCCGCGCGGCTGCGCGAAATGTGCGATCGAAGCGGAATTGGCCTGACCATTATCCCCGAGATGGATTATCAAGGTGAGCCGATTAGCTCTACGCGTATCCGCGAGGCGCTGGCGCGGGGCCGGCTCTCCGAGGCGAACGCAATGCTGGGCAGGGCGTTTGGGTATGTGCTGCCCGTTGTGGAAGGCGACCGGCTGGGGCGCACGCTGGGCGCGCCGACACTGAACCAGATCTTTGCGCCCGGGTTTTGCGTGCCGCGGCACGGGGTTTATGCTTCGGAGGCTTTTGTGGAAGGCCGCTGGCAAGCGGCTGTCAGCAACATTGGCCAGCGGCCAAGCTTTGCGGCCAGCCAGCTGCGCAGCGAAACGCACATTCTGGGTTTTGAGGGCGATTTATATGGGCAGACGGTGCCGGTGCGGCTGCTGCGTTACCTGCGGGAGGAGCGAAAGTTTGGCTCAATGGAGGAGCTGAAGGGGCAGATTGCGTTGGACAAGAGGATGGCGTTGCCGGGAGGGCAGTGACAGAAAGGGAAGGATATGAAGAAAGGGCGCGGCTTCGCGGCGACGCTGCTGTGCTGCTGTTCGGCGCTGGCGTTGTTTTCCTGCGCCTACCGGGGCTACGAGATAATGACCGAACCCCCGGTGGAATATACCACGCAGCGGCTGGTGTTCCTTGGCGAGGATTTGCCCATGCCCGTGGCGGAGGTGGAGTTTACGCAGTGGATTCCGGCGCCGCCCAGCGAAACGGCGCCGCCGGCCGCCGCTTCGCAATGGCCGGGGGTGACGCAGGGCGCAACGGCGGGGCCGGTTACCGCGCCCAGGGAGCCGGAACCGGGCGGAGCCAGGTATTACACCGGGATATCGATTCTGCCGCCCGCCATTGCCGAGCTACGCGCGTTCCTGGAAACCCATCCGGCGGCGGAGCTGGAATATGACGGCGGCGGGGCGCTGAGCGCCGCGTCAAAACAGGGCGCGCTGAACGTTGTCAATTCTATTCGTTATATCGCGGGGGTGCCCGCGAACGTGGTATGGGACGACGGCAGCAGCAACATAGCCGAAGCCGCAGCGGCGATTATGGTGGCCACAGGGCAGGTGACGCACACCCCGCGCAAGCCCGCCGACTGGCCCGAGGCTTCGTATCGGCTGGCATATCAGGGCTGCCAAGGTTCCAATCTGGCGGGGCTGGGCACGAAATACGATATTATCAACCGCTCGATGCGATTGTTTTTGGCGGACGCCGACGCGTCGAACCTAAAAGAGCTGGGGCACCGGCGCTGGCTGCTGAACCCGGCGCTGGGGAAAAGCGCCATAGCCGCCATCGGCGCGTACTGCGCGATGACGGTGACGGACAACTCCAACACGCAGGCGGGGGCGCAGCATTCGGTTGTGATGTATCCGGGGCAGGTGACGCCGGTGGAATATTTTGACGGCGGCTGGGCCTGGTCGGTTTCGTTTTCGGCGGCATACAGCGTGCACGGCGCGAGCGTGACCGTGATGCGGCGCGGCGACGGAGCCGCCTGGCAATTTGGCGGCGGGGCCGCTGACGGCGATTTTTCCGTGTCCACGCACGCCTACGGGCAGCCCGGCTGCGTGATCTTTCGCCCGCGCGGCCTCCAAATCCAGGCCGGGGAGATCTATGACGTGCAAATCACAGGCGTTACAAAGAACGGCGCGGACTGGCCTGTGCGGTACACGGTGCAGTTCCTATAAGGGAACTGCGATGCAGGCGGCTGCGCGCCGTTTTGCACGTTTGCCGTGCAACTTTGAATACAGGGGCTAAGTTCCAAAAGGAGGGCTATCCATGCGGGAATCCGGAAACCAAAACGGCGGCGCGGAGCAAGGCTTGACTTGGGCGACAAAAATCAACTATGGCATTGGCGCGGTAGGAAAATCGCTGAGCAACGGCTTGAGCGGGCGGCTGCAATATTATTTGCTGACCGTGCTGCGCATCGACCGGAAACTGCTGGCCCCGCTGCTGGTGGCGGGCCGCGTTTGGGATGGCGTGAACGACCTGATGATGGGCGCCGTGATCGACAACACGCGTTCGCGCTGGGGCAAGTTCCGGCCATGGATTGCGCTGGGAGCTGTGACCAACGCGATGGTGATGATTGGCCTGTTCGGCGCTCCGGCGGGGCTGCGGGCCAGCCCGGCGGGGCTGTTTGGATACATTGCGGTGCTGTGGCTGCTGTGGGACATGACCTACACCATGGTGGATGTGGCCTATTACGCGATGATTCCGGCGCTTTCCGGTTCGCCGAAGGAGCGCGACCAGATCGCCATGATACCGCGGGTGTTTTCGGGGCTGCTGGGGGTTGTTACATCGTTCAACATGCAGGTGATTGATTATCTGGGCGGCGGCGACGAGATCACGGGCTTCTTCCGCTTCGCCGTGCTGACATCTGTTGTTTATATTACGACATCCCTTTACAGCGCGGCGCTTGTCCGGGAACCCCGCCTGGCGCTGCCCTCAGAAAAAAAGGAGAGCATTGGGATTGCGAAGGCCGCAAAAATATTGATTCACAACCGGCAGGCTCTTGTGGTGCTTGCGGTAATGCTGCTGTTTAATCTGGCAGCCAATATGACCAACGGCGTTTCGATTTATTATTTCCGCTTTGTTGTTCACAACGACACACAGCTGGGCTTTTTTGGGATTTTGCTGGGCATTTCGCAGGGGGTGGGCCTGCTGGGCTTTCCGTTGCTGACCAAACGGTTTCCCCGGAAAAAGGTATATCTTTGGAGTTATCTGCTCCCGTGCCTGGGCTATGGCGCTATGGCGGCGGCGAATCTGCTGCTGCCGGGTCAGTTTATTCCGCTGATGGCCGCGGCGTTTGTTGGGTTCATCGGTTACGGGTTTATGTCCATCATGCAGAGCGTGATGCTGGCGGACGCTGTGGATTACGGCGAATACGAAACCGGCGAGCGCAACGAGGGAATTATTTTCAGCACGCTCACAATGCTGAGCAAATTGGCCGGCGCGGCGAATGATCTTGTGACGCTTGGCGTGTTTTCTATTGTGCATTTTGGCGGGCAGGATGCGACGACGGCAACCCCCGCCGCCGTGCGCGGGATTGCGGGCCTCATGTATGTGTTCCCGCCGGTTGTTCTGGTTGCTTCCTATTTGATTTACCGTTTTGGTTACAGGCTGACGGCTGGCCGCATGGAAGAAGTGCGCGCGGCGATTGCGGCAAGGCGGGCGCAAGAGGGATAAAACCGCAGCGCTATACCGCCCGGCGCAGGCTTCGGATGTCTTTGGCCTGGATGGATCCGATGAGATACAGGGAAATAAAATAAAACAGCGCGGCGCCCAGCAGCGCGCCGGCGAGCCAGGGCAGGGAAGTGCTGAGCGCGCCGGGGCGCATCAGTTTCACAAGGCCCAACGGGATAAGCGCCGCGCAGGCGACGCACAACAGCGGCTGCATTACGCCGCGCACGTTGGGCCTTGGGGTTTCGGTCACTTTCAGCAAACGGCGCAGGCTAAAGAAAAAGTTATAAATTTCGCTGACATAGAGCACGATGATATAGCCTTTTACGGCAAGTTTTGGCAGAAGCAGCCATACCAGAATGCAGCAAATGCCGCTGTCGAGGATATTGTACATCATAGAGGCCTTTTGCTCGTCAAGCCCCTTGAGCATACCATCTACGCTCATGTCGATATACATGATGGGCACCAGCGGCGCCAGGATTTGCAGGTAACGCGCCGCATCCGTGTTTCCATAGATTTGCAGGCTCAGCGGCTCCGCGAAAGCATAGAACATGCCGCCCACGAACACGCCGTAGAGCAGGGAAAGCTTCAGAATGAGCGCGGCGGCGCTGTCGATGCGTTCGGACTGCCCGCGCACGCGCAATTCAGAAATTTCCGGCACGAGCAGGCTTGCCAGGGAACTGAGCACGGCGGAAGGATAGAGCAGCACAGGCAGGGCCATGCCGTGCACCACGCCGTAAATGCGCATGGCTTCTTCGCTGGAGCGGCCGGAGGCTTGAAAGCCCCGGGGGATCAGCAAGTGCTCGGTGGTCAGCAGCACGCTGCGGGCGCAGGCCCCGGCGGCTTCGGGCGCGGCGATGTGGAGCAGCGCGCGCAGCGAAACGGCATCCTGCGGGCGCGGGCGGCGGCGCATGTCTTTGGATTGCCGCAGCAGAAGAAACGAAAAAACCGCCACGGCGGCCTGGCCGGCCACCATGCCGTAGACAATGCCAAGGCAGGCGTATTCCACGCCGCGCGGGAGCATGGCGCCGAGAAACACCACAACACAGGCGATGCGCACCGCTTGTTCGAGCGCCTGCGAAATGGCGCAAAGATAGACCCGCCGCACGGCTGTAAAGTAGCCCTGCATGGCGGTGGTCACAGCCACAAAGGGCAGACCAATGGCCAGCCATTGCAGCAGCCTGCAAGAACGGGGATCGCGCAGCCAATATTCGGCAATTGGCGAGGCCGCGGCAAACAGCGCCGCGCCGACGATTAAGCTGGTGAACAGGGAATAGCTCAGGCACAGGCGCATGGAATGGCGCAGCGAGATGCCGGGATCCTTTGCCAACAGGTCAATGTTCAGCCTTGTGCTGGCGAGCTTTACCCCGGCGCAGCCAAAGGTAACCGCCATGGCGTATACGGTGAGGGTCAGCTGGAACAGGCCGATGCCAATCGTGCCGATTTTGTTGGTTAGATACACGTTGTAGCTCACCGTGACGGTTTGCATAATGAAGGAAGCGGCGGTGAGCAAAGCGGTATTGAGGATCAGTTTGCGGGTGTTTTTCATCGGACTCCCCCTAATTTTCTCCAAAAATTCACAATCCGCCGTTGAACTGTTCATCACTTTTGTTTTACCATAAATATATGTTATGAAAGTCCAAAATAGCTCTTGCATTTCGCTGAAATATGCGCTATAATAAAAAACGATCCTCATTGAAGGGAGATGGATGATTTTGAGGAAAATGAAGCGGTGGATGGCGCTGCTGCTGACGGGAACGGCGCTGCTGACCCTCGCGGCCTGCAAGAAGAAGGGGGACGACAAGCCCACGCTTGCCACATCGGCGGCCGCCGAAACCACGGCCGCAAACGCAACATCCGCGCCGGAAATCGCCTCTTGGACCATTGAGGTGCGGGGCGTGCCGAATGTGACGCAGCTGAAAAGCCTGGAAGCCCAGTATCTTCCAAAGCTGGAAGTAGACATGACCTCGACCAACGCCGAGGGGTTCACAGTGACCAACCGCTACGGCGGCGTAACGCTGCGATCGATTCTGGGTTATTTCGGCGTTCCGGATGCGGCGACGGTAGAAGTGGTTTCCATTGATGGCAGCAAAGCGGTTTACACACAAAACATAGCCATGGCGGAAGACACGCTGCTGGCTTGGGAGATCGACGGAAAACCCATCGACACCAGCCCGCCGCTGCGCATGTGCCCGCGCACAGGTTCGCCGGATCAGTATGTGAAGCTGGTTTCGGCGATCAATATCGTGCCGCTTTCGGCGGCGCAGACGACAACGGATCCCGGTTCTTATGTGGATCTTTACAGTTCCACATACCCGCCGTTTCCGACTTACACCTACCCGGTATCGCAGTATATCGGCACAAACCCGAAGACCACAACGACCACCACCACGACCAGCACCACAACCACAGCTCCAACTACGACGACTGCCAGCACAACCACGGCGACCACAACAACGACCCGCGCAACCTATGGCTCCTACAGCTATCCGGGGCCGGCGAATCCTTCCGGCGTGTTTAATACGACCACGACAACAACGACAGCGACAACAACGGGCACAACAGGTTCTACCATCCCAACAAGGCCCCCGGATTTGCCGCCCAACTTCCCGTGGTCGTGAATCAGTAAAAATAAAAAGCGCAGGCCTGTTTGGGCCTGCGTGTTTTTTTGCGGGGAACCCAAATAAAACGCTTTGACAGCAAGAATCTTAAAAAATTTCGCGTTTGCAGAAAAAATCTCTTGACAAACCCCGGAAACTCTGTTATACTGTTGAGGCAAACAAGCGGAGCCTTTTGTTCGGCTCCTACCCACAGGGCCGGGTCTGCTGCGGGTCAATAATGGTTAGGGGGTTTCCCCCTGCCCTATTGATGCGCCGCGCGGTCTGCCCGTGCGTCTTTTATTTTTCTGGGAGGTGTTTTCACATCGGCACACAAAGGGAACAGCAGCAAATCAACGACGCCATACGCGACCGAGAGGTGCGCGTGGTTTCCGAAACCGGCGAACAGCTTGGCATCATGTCCTCGCTGCAGGCGCTGCGCATGGCCGAAAGCCGCAACCTTGATTTGGTCAAGATAGCGCCGCAGGCCAGGCCGCCTGTGGTGAAGATCATGGACTACGGCAAGTTCCGCTTTGAGCAGAGCCGCCGCGAAAAAGAGGCCCGCAAAAACCAGCGCGTTGTTGAACTCAAGGAGATCCGTCTGTCTGTTGGCATTGATAAGCACGATTTCGATACGAAGGCTAGGCAAGCCAGGCAGTTCCTTGAGCAAGGCCATAAAGTTAAGGTCTCCATCCGTTTCCGCGGGCGCGAGATGGCTCACGCCAACCTTGCGAACGACAACATGAAGGAATTTGCCGAATCCTGCGCCGAGGTCAGCACGGTGGAACGCGTGCCGAAACTCGAGGGGCGGCAGATGCTGATGTTTTTAACGCCGAAAGCAAAACCGCAGCCATAAATAATCAGGAGGAAACAACGTATGCCAAAAATTAAGACCCATTCGGGCGCGAAAAAGCGCTTCAAGCTTTCCAAGAATGGCAAGCCTTTGCGTGCCAGGGCGTATTCCAGCCACGACATCAAGGGCCGCAAAAACGCCAAGAAAAAGCGCCAGCTGCGCGGCAAAACCGTGGCCGACGTCACCAATGTGCGCCAAATCAAGAAGCTTATCCCCTATAAATAGGAGACAGAATCCGTTGGGTCATTGCCTGACCGCCGGAAGGAGATAAGCTGTTCCCTGACGTCCAGCGTATTCCAGCCCCCAAAATAACCACTATCAACCAACTGGAGGATATTACCGTATGGCACGTGTAAAAGGCGCGATGATGACGCGCAAGCGCAGGAAGAAAGTACTCAAGCTCGCAAAGGGATACTACGGCTCCAAGAGCCGCCTGTTTAAAACCGCCAAGCAGGCCGTGATGAAGTCCGGCCAGTACGCCTATATTGGCCGCAAGCAGCGTAAGCGCGATTTCCGCCGCCTGTGGATTACCCGTATTTCTGCCGCCGCGAAGATGAACGGCATGAACTACTCCACCTTCATCAACGGCCTGAAGCGCGCGGGCGTTACCCTGAACCGCAAAATGCTCAGCGAAATTGCCATTGCCGATCCGGCGGCGTTTACGCAGCTGGCGGAGCGGGCGAAAGCGGCGCGCTGAACAAGAGGCAGGTGACAGACACGAACAAATTTACCGGGAAAGCCGATGCTTATGCCGCCGGGCGGCCCGGCTACGCTGCGGGCGCGATTGATTTTATCTGTGGCCTGCTGCCCATCGGCGCGGCGATTGCCGACGTTGGCGCGGGCACGGGAAAGTTCACGCAGCCGCTTGCGGCGCGGGGCTGCGAGATATTCGCCGTTGAGCCAAATGGCGAAATGCGAGGGAAGATCGTGGCGCGAAGCAATCTTCATGTGATTGACGGCACGGCGGAGGCGACAGGCCTTGCGGATCAGAGCGTTGACGCGGTGACTTGCGCGCAAGCCTTTCACTGGTTTGATCCGGAGGGGTTCCGGCGCGAGTGCCAGCGGATTTTGCGGCCGGGCGGACGCGTGTTTGTGATATACAACCGGCCTGTGGATGAGAGGCACGACGAAGCGCTGGCCTGGTGGAACAGCGGCGAAACCAACAGCGCGCGAACCAAAATTGAGCGGCGTTTGCCCGATCTACAGGAATTTTTTGGCCCTGGCCTGCGGGAGGAGCGTTTTCCGCACACGGTGGTGAGCGACGCGGCGCGCTGGGAGCAGAGCATGTTGTCGCACAGCGTTTCCCCTTTGCCCGGCGACGCGGCGTATGACCGCTTTATAGAAAGCGTGCGCGCCGTTTTTGCCCGCTGCCAAGTGGATGGAACGATGTCCGTCACGTATGAAACCATTGTTTACACCGCCTAAGCCACAGGCAGACTTTGAACGGTCTGCCTGTTAGATTTTAGATATTTGGCGTTAGACTTTAGAAGCCAAGCGCGCGGGTGCAACATATGATAGAACGCATCGCCTCAAAAGAGAACGCAAAAATAAAAGCCGCTGTGCGCTTGCGCGAAAGCGCGCGAGAGCGCCGCGAGCAGGGCCGCTTTTTCCTCGAGGGCTATCGCCTGTGCACCGACGCCATGGCATCCGGTTATGTGCCAGAGATACTTTACTGCACGGATTCCGCCCTGCAAAAATATGGGATAAAGGCCGCGAATACCGTGCTGATCTCCGAAGAAATTGCGCGCAAATTGGGAGACACCAAAACCCCGCAGGGAATCTTTGGGGTGTTCAACGCGCAGAAGGCGGGAGACGGCGGGCCTTTCTGGCGGCCGGATGGCCGCTACATTGCCCTGGAGAATGTGCAGGATCCCGGCAATTTTGGGGCGATTGCCCGCACGGCGGAAGCGCTGGGGCTATCGGGCCTGGCGGCTTCCGGCGGATGCGACGCGTATCACCCAAAAGCGCTGCGGGCTTCGATGGGCGCGCTGCTGCGGCTGCCGGTTTTGCTGGCGGAAGACTTGCCGGCGGCTTTGGCCGGGAGCGGTTTACCCTGCTACGCCGCCGTGCCGGACAGAACAGCTTTGCCGCTCCCCGCGCTCTCTTTTCCCGCCGGGGCGGTGATTGCTGTTGGCAACGAGGGCGCTGGTTTGAGCGGCGCGGTTCTTGCCGCCTGCCGCTATCAAATCACTATTCCCATGCCTGGCCGGGCGGAAAGCCTCAACGCCGCCGCTGCCGCGACCATCTTTTTGTGGGAACTTTGCAAGAAAGCGAGCTGATCCTTTTGCGTTCCGACGATCTCTATTGGGTCTGGCTGCAATTGGCGCTGGGCGTTTCGTCTTCGCTGCGCACACAGGAAATTGTGGATGCGTTCGGCGAGGAAGGCGCGCGGGGCGTTTATCACGCAAGTGAGTTCGAACGGCGCGTGGCCGGCGTGTTCACGAATTTGCAGCTGAAAAAGCTGCAAGAAGCCAACCTGCGGCAGGCCGAGAATGTGCTGGAGGAATGCGAACGGCTGGGGCTGCATATCCTAACACCGCGCGGGCAGGAGTACCCTCCGCGCTTGCTGGAGATCCCCAATTATCCATTGGCGCTATATGCGCACGGGGATATGGGAGAAATCAACCAGCGGTTATGCCTTTCTATTGTTGGCACCCGCCGGGCCGACCGAAAAAGCGTGGACATAGCCGGACGGCTTAGCGCGGATCTGGTGCGCGCGGGCTGCGCGATCATCTCTGGCTGCGCGCTGGGCATCGACAGCGCCGCTCACTGGGGCGCGCTGCACGCGGGCGGGCGGACGCTGGCTGTGCTGGGCTGCGGCTACGCGGCGGATTACCTGCCGGAAAACACGGCCCTGCGAGAAAAAATCGCTCAAAACGGCGCGGTGATTACGGAGTATGCCGGGGCGGCGGCGCCCATGGCGCGCAATTTTCCGATACGCAACCGCATCATTTCCGGCATTTCTGTTGGGACAATCGTTGTGGAGGCGGGCGAGCGCAGCGGCAGCTTGATTACCGCCACCTGCGCCGCGGAACAGGGCCGCGATGTGTTTGCTGTGCCGGGCGACGCGTTCGGCTCCACCTACACCGGCGGCAATAAGTTGATCCGCGAGGGCGCGAAACCCGTTTTTTCGGCGGTTGACGTGCTGGAAGAATACGAAATGATCTATCCCGGGCTGCTGAATATGCGCCGCGCCCGGCGCGATTTGGAGCGCGCGGCAATTGCCCCCGAACGGGTTGTCGTGCAGTCCGCGCCAAAACGCCGGGCCGCTTCCGCGGCGGCGCCCCCGGCGCCGGGCAAGCCAACCCGGCCTTTAAACGAAGCGGAAGAGAAAATCGCGCGGGCATTGCGGGCCGGGCCGCTGCACATCGACGCGATTGCGAAACAGACCGGCTTGCCGTTCGGCGCGCTGTTTGCCGCGCTGACCACGCTTGAAATTGACGGCATCGCAGCGCAGATGCCGGGCAAATTATACGAACTTAAACCAACCTGAATCCCTGCATTTACAGGCGCGCCCGCGCCGATTCCCGGTTCTAACGCTATTTGTTATGGAGGGCATTGTGTCAAAGTTAGTCATCGTAGAATCCCCGGCCAAGGCAAAAAGCATCCAGAAATATCTGGGGGCGGGTTTCACAGTGGCATCCTCCATGGGGCATGTGCGCGATTTGCCGCCCGCCCGCCTGGCCGTGGATGTCAAGAAGGATTTCGCGCCGACATATGTGGTGATGAAAGACAAAGAAAAGCTGGTCAAGGAATTGCAGGGGAAGGCGGCCAAGAGCGACGAAGTCTTCCTGGCGACCGACCCTGACCGCGAGGGCGAGGCAATTTCGTGGCACCTTGCCACTCTGCTGGGGCTGGATTTGTCCGACAGCAACCGTGTCACATTCAACGAGATCACAAAAACCGGCGTGCAGGGCGGCATGGCCCATCCGCGCCGGGTGGATATGGATTTGGTGAACGCGCAGCAGACGCGGCGCGTGCTGGATCGTTTGGTGGGCTACCGGCTGAGCCCTTTTGTCAGCCAAAAAATTCGCCGGGGGCTTTCCGCCGGGCGTGTGCAAAGCGTGGCTGTGCGGCTGATTGTGGATCGCGAGCAAGAGATCCGCGCCTTTGTGCCGGAGGAATATTGGACAATTGAAGCGAAGCTGCTCAACACCGCGCGCAAGTCGCTCAAGGCGCTGTTTGTCGGCGATCAAAAAGGGAAAATTGCCCTGAACAGCAAGGAGCAGACGGACGAAATCCTTGCCCGCCTGCAAAACGCGCTGTTCTGGGCGGCGCAAATCAAAAAGGGATCGCGCAAGAAAAACCCTTCGCCGCCATTTAACACATCCACCCTTCAGCAGGAGGCCTCCCGCAAGCTGGGCTTCCAGGCGCAGCGCACCATGCGCACGGCGCAGGAGCTTTATGAGGGCGTGGATGTGCCGGGCTATGGCACGACGGGCCTGATCACTTACATGCGCACGGATTCGCTGCGCGTTTCGGACGAGGCGCGCGCGGCGGCCAATGAATATATTGAACAGACATTTGGGAAGTCGTATTTGCCCGCGCAGCCGCGCTATTATAAATCGCGGGCGGGCGCGCAGGATGGCCACGAGGCCATTCGGCCCACGATGCCGGGGCTGGCCCCCGCGCAGCTGAAAGGCAGCCTCACGCCGGATCAGTGGAAGCTCTACGACTTGATCTGGAAGCGCTTTTTGGCCAGCCAGATGGCCAGTTGCTTGCAGGACACCGTTAAGGCAACTATTTTTGCCGCGAACGAAAACGACCGCAGGCAGAACCGCCATTTGGTATTCAGCGCCTCCGGTTATTCCGTGCGGTTCGACGGCTTCAGCCGCCTATATGTGACCGGGAACGATAACGAGGAAGACGAAGAAGATAACCAGAAGCTGCCGGAGCTAAGGGAAGGCGAGGCGCTTGCGCTGAAAGAGCTGCTGCCGGGGCAGCACTTTACGCAGCCGCCCGCGCGCTTCACAGAAGCGTCGCTCATCAAAAATCTGGAAGAGAGCGGCGTTGGGCGGCCGAGCACCTATGCGAGCATTATCAGCACGATTTTGCACCGGGGCTATGTGACACGGCAGCAGAAAACGCTTGCCCCAACAGAGCTTGGCGAGGCGATGACCCAATTGCTGAAAGATCGGTTCCCGCATATTGTGAACGTAAAGTTTACGGCGCAGATGGAAGACCGGCTCGATGAGGTTGGGCAGGGCAAGGCCGAGTATGTTTCCGTGCTGCGGGCGTTTTATGACGATTTCGACGCGACGCTCACGAAGGCGAAGGCCGAGATGGAGGGCGTCAAGATCCAGCTCGAAGAGGATCAGACGGATATCCCGTGCGAAAAGTGCGGGCGGATGATGGTCATCAAAACCGGGCGCTTTGGGCGGTTTTTGGCCTGCCCCGGCTTCCCCGAGTGCAAAAACGCGAAGCCGCTTGTGGTGGAGTCGAAGGGCATGTGCCCGCGCTGCGGCAAAACCATTGTGCAGCGCAAGGCAAAAAAGACCGGCCGCGTGTTCTACGGCTGCTCGGGCTGGCCCGATTGCGACTTTGTCACATGGGACGCGCCAACCGAAGAGCGCTGCCCCCAGTGCGGCAAAACGCTGTTTCAGCAGCGCGCCGGGGCGCTCAAGTGCGAGGGCTGCGGGTTCACCAAAAAAGCGGAGAAAAAATAGCGCCGGGCCCTTCGGGGCCCGTTTTTTTGTGCAAGTTGCACAGATATACAAAGCGCACAAAAAATCTTGTGGTTGGGGCAGATAAATTGTATACAAAAAGCTGCTATTATTCTTGACAATTCGTGCTAATTATGTTAAAATGTTGTTGCGCTGTCATTTTAACGCGATAAAACAAAATAAAGGAGGAAAAACAATGAAAAAAGTTCTAGCAATTCTTTTGGCGGCACTGATCCTTGGCGGCATGATGGGCATAGGCGCAGGCGCGGCGCCTGGTATGCGGGAAGCCCAGCCGCAGGCGGCGCTGCCGGAGGCTGTGAAGCAGGATCTGACCGATGACCAATGGAATCAACTCAATGACGCATATCGCAAGGCCTATAAAAAGTACTGGACTGATGACTGTTTTAAAGTCCACGAAACCATAGCAGTGATAGTGAACAACCCCCTGGCGCTCAAGGGCGAAGACGACACGGCGGTTCTGGAGGCGCTTGTACGGGTTGACGTTGCGAGGACTAGAGCCGCGGAGGACTGGGAAGCCTTCCGGCGGAACGATGCAGCAGTTGTAGCCGCCATCAACAATGGTACGCTGGAAGAGGAGGTGGACGCGCTTTTAGCAGTCTACTATCCGGGCGACATGTATAGAGCGATTCTAGCCGAGTATTTCAAGCCGGAAGCCGCTGCCGCTGCAATTGCTTGGACTACCCTGACCAAGTTGCACTTTGAGGTGTGGGCTGCCGGTTTGCCCAGCGATGTGGAAGGAACGGTTGTAAATGCGATTTTGGAGCTACGCAGCGAAATTGACTCGCAGTATGGTCCTCTGATGGATGCCGGCAACTTTGTGGAAGCGAGCGCGCTCGTTGACCAGCAGTTGGCCAAAGCCGACGAGCTGCTGAAGCCCTATGGGATAGACAGCGCCGCGCCAGTGCTGACCCCGGCGCAGAAAGAGCAGCTGTGGAAGGCGCAAATCAAAATGGAACGCAAGTTCGTTGAGACAATGGGATTGCAAAGAGAATACATTCTGCTGGCAGGTCTCTACGACACAATAGACATCGACGCATTCAAGGCTGATAAAACGCTTGAGGATTTAAAAGATGCAGCTGAAGTGATTGAGAGCAAGGCTGACGAAGCGCTTAAGCAATTGAGACTGTTTGTTGCCAATCGCTACAAGGTGGTTGACGCAATCAACGCGGGCACGCTGGAAACGGACATTGAAGCGTTGTATAAAGCGGCATTAGACCCCATGGCCGCAGAGCTGAAGGCGCTGATCGAAGAATATTTCCTTCCGGAAGCGATCGCCGCGATACAGCCATATATCAACACTGTGATGGCTGTAAACTATGCGGAGTATGCACGCGAAGCGGGCGAGATCGACAACGAGCAGTTAGAGGAGTTTCTCGGGACGCTAGACGAGTATGATGCGGCGTATAGCGAATGGAGCGATCTGATGGCTGAAGGCAAGTGGGCCGAAGCGGCAGCGAAAGCGAAGTCTCTCGAAGAAACGGTGTTAAAAGCGGCGGAAGACGCGGGCATCGTGTTGCCGGACTTCATCACGGGCGAAACGACGGACGAAGATAAAGACGAAGACAAAGACGAAGACGAAGATAAAGACGATGGCAAGAAAGAGACCTGGTGGACGAAGATGCACATCGCCCTGAAGATTTTCCTCGGCATTATCACGCTGGGCATTGTGCCGCTGATCGGCTGGCTCACGAGCAAATAAGCGAGAAAATCGCAGTAAAAACGGCCCCCGTGCTTGCGCGGGGGCTTGCTTTTATGCCGCGCGCACATCCCGCGCCAGCGCGTGCACGGCTTCTTCGGCGGCCTGACCGATGGATTTTATATCCTGCGCCGCGGGCAGGCCAGCGGGCGCAAACAGGCTCAGCTGCTCCATGCCAAAGGTAAAAATTTTTGGATCGAGCAGTGCCCGGGCTACGGTTTCGGCGGGCAGGCGCGTGCCGCGCGGGCGGTCGGCGGCAATCAAGAAAAATTGCGCGCGCTTGAGCACAACGCCCATGCGCTTGAGTGCCGCCAAATCGAGCGCTGTGCGCCGCCGTTCGGCCACAATGCGCCGGGCGCTGCGCGGGCCAATGCCGGGCACCCGCAGCAACTGTTCCAGGCTTGCCCGCTGCACATCCACGGGGAAAAACGCGGGGTGGCGCAGCGCCCAGTTGCATTTTGGATCAAGGTAGGGGTTAAAGTTTGGCTCCGTTTCGTCAAGAAGTTCTGCAGAGGTGAAGCCGTATTGGCGCAGCAAAAAATCGGCCTGGTATAACCGGTGCTCGCGCAGCAGCGGCGGCTGGGTATGGGGCGCGGGCAGGAGGGAATGCTCCACGACCGGGATGTAGGCCGAATAGAACACCCTTTTGAGCGAATATTTTTGGTAAAGCCCTTCGGCCAGGCGTAAAATATGGTAGTCGCTTTCGGGGCTTGCCCCGATGATCATCTGGGTGGCCTGCCCGGCGGCTGCCAGCGGCTGCCCGTTTGGGCGGTTGTGCCGCGTTGCCAGCGCGGTTGCGCCGGAGGCGGCCGCCAGCGCTTTTTGGCCGGATGACGGCAAGAGAAGCGTTTGGCGCTCGTCTATCATTTGCTTGATCTGCCCCATGGGCCGCAGAATCGAACTGCGGGTTTTGTCGGGCGCAAACTGCCGCAGACTGCGCTCGCTGGGGAATTCAATATTGACGCTTACGCGATCGGCCAAGCGGCTTGCCGCGCGGATCATTTCTTCCGACGCGCCGGGGATCACTTTTACGTGCAGATAGCCGTGGAACTGATAGGTGCGCCGCAGCAGTTCCAGCACCCGCACCATGCGCTCCATAGTGGCGTCGGGCGAGTTCCATACGCCGCTGGAGAGGAACAGGCCTTCGATGTAGTTGCGGCGGTAGAACTGAATGGTCAGCTGCGCCAGTTCCTCCGGCGAGAAGGTGGCGCGGGGCACGTTGCTGCTGCGGCGGTTCACGCAATACGCGCAGTCGTAGGCGCAGGCATTGGTCATCAGCACTTTCAGCAGCGAAATGCAGCGCCCGTCGGCGGCGAAGGAATGGCAGCAGCCGCAGGGCATGCTGGAGCCAATGCCCGCGCCCGTTGGCGCGCGGTCCGCGCCGGATGAAGTGCACGCCGCGTCGTACTTTGCGCCGTTGGCCAATATCGTGAGCTTCTCCATCAAATCCATAGCGCAGTCTCCTGTTCGTAAACACTTGTTCTTATTATAGCACAAATTTTTGATTTGTAAAGAGAGAGGAACCCATTTTTTTGTGAAAATGCGGCACGCGCCGCCGCGCAAAGCGCGAACACGCCCTTGACAAGCGCTGCGAAATGTGCGATAATAAGGCAGGATCTCATTTTTTTTAGGGAGGGCACTGCCATGAAAAAATTCTGGCAAAAATTCACGGAACCCACGCGGGCAAAAACAGCCGTCGCGGCGGCGCTTTGCGCGCTGCTGGTGGTCTACTGTGTCTATATGGTCATCCATCAGCTCAATTCCGTCAGCGCCCTGAAGGCGCAGATGAGCAGCCTGGGCGGCGGCACGCTCGGGGCGCTTGGCGGGCTGCTGGGCAATTTAATTCACATCGAAATCCCAACGCAGCTCTATTTCAGCATCGGGCTCAACGTTGCCGCCAATGCTGTGCTGGCGCTGATCTTCCTGAAGCTGCTGCTGCCAACGCCCAAGCACCGCTATATTCTGATCGGCATGCTGGCGCTGTATTTTATCATACTGATTTGGCAGATGGCGGAAACCCAGGCGCTGAGCAAAACCGGTTCCATTGTGCTGATGATTTTCCAGCCGGACAAAATCAGACCATGGACCATCTTCTATACTTTCTGCACCGGCTATATGGCGTTTTTTCTTTGCACCATCGTCAGTTCGTTTACCAAACTGCGCCTGGAGTGGTTTGCGGCGCTGGTGGCGCTTGCCTGGCTGGGTTACGCCATCGTGTCAACCCTGCGCGGCGAAATCCAGAACATGCAAACGTTCGTGCTGGGCGTGCTTGCGCAGGCGGCGTTCGCCGCCGTGCTGCTGTTGGCCCCCGCCTGCCGTTTGCCTCTGATCAAGAGAAGGTACTACGACGACGACTACTATGAATGAGCGGCGGCGCCGCTGGGGTTGCAATTGCTGATACAGCTCGTTTTTCTGATGGGGCACGCTGTCGCGGCCTGTTTTGCAGCGGCCAATATGGGGGGCGCGCCGCACAAAAATAGAAGGGATATCTTATGGAGAGCGAAGAATCCAACGAAACTCTGTCCGAATGGCTTCCGCCGGAACTGGCGGAACGGGCGCGCGTGGCAGCTGCGCGCGACGCGCAGACCGCCGAGCGCATTGCCGCAAAAAAGACAAAGGACAGGGACAAAAAAAATCGGAAAGACAGAGAACCGCCAAAACCGCCGGAGCCTCGCAATCCCCGCTTCGCGCTGGCGATCACGCTGCTTGGTCTTGCGCTGTATCTTGCGCGGGAAGTTGCGACTGCTCTGGCGGCGCCCGGCCGCGCGGCGGGCGTTGCGGCGCTGAATTACGCTGCGGCGGCATGTACGGCGCTGGTGTATGTGAAATTTCTCGTCGGGCGGCGCTGGCACAAACCGGTGCTGGGGGCGTTGCTGGCGCTGGGGTTGGGCTGCGGCGTTGCCTCGGCCCTTTGGAGCACGGCGCTGGAGCCTGAGCGTTCGCAGCGGGCCATCGGCTATGCTTCGGCGGCGCTGGCACTGATCTTGTCGCCCATGTTCTGGCTGCTCTATGGCCTTTTGCGCCGCCAAAGCGCCGAAAGGCGCGCGGGGCTCATGCAGTTGGTTGTGCTGATCATCTCTCTGCTGAGCCTTTTGCTGGGGGGGGCCGCGCGGCTGATGAACCTGGCGCAGCAGAAGCCTGCGGCGGCAGAACCCCTGATTACGCCGGAGCGAGCGCTGAATTTTTTCGAAGGCGTTGCGCTGCTGTTCCTGCTGATGAATTGGCCCGTGCTGGATCGGACCATTTTGGGCGAAAAAAAACCGGACAGCCCTGAAACTTGACAGCGATTCGCCCGCGCGCAGCCGCCGTTTTCTTTGTTTTCATGCGAAAAAGCCTCGCGCATCGTCTTTGTGAAATGTGATCACAAAATTTTCACGCTCATAACAGTTGAATTCGCGCACAATTTATGCTATACTTCTTTTGCCGGAATATTTTAAGGGAAGGTATAGCGCTATGCATGATGAAATAATCCTGGCATATGATCGATTGGCGGAATTGAAGAAAACTTATGCTGAAAACACAAACGCCGTCCAGTTAATTGACTCGCTCACGGAGCGTGTGGAAGCGGACGGGTTGGACAGCGCGTTTGTGGCGTGGGTTGGAAAATTGATAAGGGCGGACAGTGAATAACCATCGCAATGCGGGGGATGCTTTGCCATCCCCCGCGTTTTGTTCATGATTCATCAATGAAAGTCCCGGGATCGGGCGTCCCGTTGCGAAAAAAAGCTTGACAACGCCGCGAAGACCTGCTATACTATTTTAGTTGCGGTGTCGGTCAGTTGACGCCGCGCGTGTGCGGCTATGTCTTGCGCGCAAAACGATATGCGCAAGCTTGACGGCCACACATCCAAATCCTTGCCGCAAAAGCGGCCATAGTCCAGAAGGAGGTAACAGAATGGCAGCCAACAATTACGAGGCAATGGTGGTCTTCTCCATGAAAGGCGGCGAAGACTCCGTCAACGCGCTCAAAGATCGTTTTCAGTCGCTCGTTGAGCAAAACGGTACCTTGACCGAGTTGAAGGAGTGGGGCAAGCGTTTCCTGAAGTACCCCATCAACAAAGAGACCGAAGGCTATTATGTGCTGTACCTGTTTGCCGCGCCCCCGGAATTCCCGGCGGAGTTCCTGCGCGTCACAGGCATTACCGACGGCGTGCTGCGCGCGCTCGTCACGCGGCAAGGGGAATAAGAACGCGCATTCATCGGCGCGAACGGTGCCGGTTCCAGCCCCTATCACCCAAGAAAGGTCTTGATCAACGTGCTGAATACCGCTATCATCATGGGACGCCTGACCGCCGAACCGGAGCTGAAGAGCATCAGCAGCGGCGTCAGCGTTTGCTCGTTCACCCTAGCCGTCGATCGCCGCACAAAAGGGCAAGACGGCCAGCGGCAGACCGACTTTATCCGTTGCGTGGCCTGGCGCGAACGCGCGGAATTTTTGGCGCGCTATTTCCACAAAGGCAATATGGTTGCCATATCCGGCCAGATTCAAGTGCGCAATTACGAGGATAAAAACGGAAACCGCCGCGAAGCCGTTGAAATTGTGGCGGATCACATCGACTTTACCGGCGAAAAAACAGGCGCCGGCGGCGGCGGATATCGGGAAGACGTCCCCCTGCCGCCCCCTCCGCCCGAACGCGGCCGCGGCAACGCCGATGGCCAGCCCGCCCCCAGCTTTTCCACCGCCGGCGAGGCGGATTTCGATGAAATCGCCGGGGACGACGACTTGCCGTTTTAGATGCGGCAGCAACCCAAATATGATTCAATTTATGGAGGTAATACCATGCCATACGAAGCTCGTTCCGCGCGGGACTCTGGTTCCGGCGGGGATCACGGCGAACGCCGCCCACCCATGCGCCGCCGCCGCCGTAAGGTTTGCTCCTTTTGCGTGGAGCATGTTGACCATATCGACTACAAAGATATTGTTCGCCTGAACAAATATATCTCTGAGCGGGCAAAAATTTTGCCGCGCCGCATGACCGGCACCTGCGCCAAGCACCAGCGCGCGCTGACCACAGCCATCAAGCGCGCCCGCCATGTCGCGCTTCTGCCTTATGCAAGCGACTGACCTTCCGCAAACAAAAAGAGCTCCCGCGCTGCTGCGGGGGCTTTTTTGATATTCGCCAACGCGGCGTGATGAGCCGCCATGCTCACCCCATCCCCAGCGTAACCCAAACCCGGCCCTTCTTGCTTTCCGGGCCAATTTCCAGCAGCCGTGCGCGGCCCTTTCCCCGCACGCTGATGATATCCCCCTGCCGCACGAGTTTCGAGCCTTTGCGGCATTCTTCGTGGCAAAGCTGCACCAGGCCAAGCCGCAACAGTTCCTCCGCCTGGCTGCGCGACAGCGTAAAAGCCTCCGCCAGCAGGTTATCCAGCCGCAGCGACGCCACCGTGCCCCGGTGTTCGCCAACCGCATTGCGGGCGGCGGGCAATTCGCTCAGGGCAATTGGCTCCGCCCGCAGCCGCACCCGGCCGGCCATGTCCAGATTTTCGCAGAGAAAGCCCTGCACGCGCCGCAGGCAGACAAGATAGGCCGCGCTGTCTTCCACGACAATATCGCCCAGCACCGCGCGATCGATTCCCAGCCCCAGCGCTGCGCCCAAGATGTCCCGGTGTCCGGGCCGATCCTGCGGGCGAAAGCTGAGCTTTACCGCAGCAATATAGTCTTCCGGGGCAACCGGGCCGCCGGCAAACACCGGCGCCTGTCGTTCCGCTTCGTCGAATCCGCCCAGCAGCGTCAGTTCTCCGCCAAACGCGCGCCGCGCGAGGGCGGCCTGTTCCGGCGTTAAAAAGCTGCCTGCGCCGCCCCGGTGGGCCAGATCGCGCAAGTGCGGAAGAATGTCGTTGATCATAGCGTTATCCCTCAAGATATGATATTGCAAGCGTCTACGGATCGCTTTGCGCGCCGGTTATAGCACCGTAAACCCCATCCCAGCGAACAAGTCGGCCGCCTCCTCAACGGCTTCCGGATCGGCGGGGGGCATGTCCCGGAAGGGATAGGGCCGACCCAGCGTTGCCCATTTGGCCGCGCCCAGCTGGTGGAATGGCAGCAGCTCCACCAATTCCACGCATCGGTAAGGCCGCAGCCGGCGCGCCAGTTGCGTCAATTGTTTGCTCGGCAGCGTCCAGCCAGGCACCAGAACATGCCGCAGCCAGACCCGTTTGCCGGTTTGTTCGCAGTAGTCCAGTGTAGCGAACGAACGCTCGTTGCCTTCGCCGCAAAGCTGCCGCGCCAGTTCGCTGTCGGCGGCTTTCACATCCAGCAGCAGCAACTGCGCCGCATCAATCGCGGGCGCGGCGGCGCGCAAATCCGGCGCGCCCGCCGTGTCAATCGCCGAAGGCAGGCCCTCGCGGGCAAGGCGGCGGCTTAACTGCGCCACAAATTCTGCCTGCAACAGCGGCTCGCCGCCGGAAAACGTAACCCCCTGAATAAAGTTGCGGTAGCGCAGCGCCTCTTGCTCGGCCTGCGTCAGCGTCCAGAGCGCGCCGCCGTTCGGATCGAGCGAATCGGGGTTGTGGCAGTAGCGGCACCGCAGCCCGCAGCCCTGCATGAAAAACACAAACCGAACCCCCGGCCCATCCACGGTGCCAAAGGTTTCGGTGTGGTGCACGCGCGCGCTGCATTCCGGCATGGCCCGCCCCCCTTTTTGGGCTATGATACCACACCTGCGGTAAAGCAATCTTCGCCACAGGTTCTGTGTTTATTATAGCACACCTGCGGTGGGCTTGTTCGCCGCGAACGTCTGCTCTGCGAACGCTTGTCCCCGCCACAGGTTCTGTGTTTATTGTAGCACGGAAGGGGCCGGGTGTCAAGGGGATTCGAGGTAAGCTGCGGGCCAGAGTTCAAAATCCACGTCATAGCGTGTTCCGCTGCGAAACAACGCGCCGTCCTCATAATAGCTGTTCACTGTGCGAAAGCAGGGCGGCTGCCGTCTATGGTGGCAAGGGAAATCAGCGTGTCGCGTCCGAAGCGCTCATCCATGATTTTCAATGCTTCCTCGTATTTGCTCATGTGTCATTTCTCCTCACGCCGCTCGCCTTAATCCCAATCATACCACAACATTTTCCAAAAGTCAAGCATGTTTTCCGGCCGCTGTGCGGCGCTTTGCAAAAAATCTGCGCCGCAAACAAAAAAAAAGCTTGCAATTGCAGAAGAGTTGTGGTATAATTCTTCTGTTAATCTTGTGTCAAGACCAGAACGGCCATCAGCAAAGGAGGTGCCACCATGGCAAAATGTGATTATTGCGGCAAAGAAGTCGCTTTCGGCATCAAAGTATCCCACTCCCACCGCCGCTCCAACCGGACTTGGAAGCCCAACGTGAAGCGTGTCAAAGCAATTGTCAACGGCTCGCCCAAGCGTGTGCATGCGTGCACGCGCTGTCTGCGTTCGGGCAAAGTGCAGCGGGCCGTATAATAGACAGGGAATCGGGGCGCGGGAGGCAGGAATTGGGGGGAGCATGCGTTCCCCCTGATTCCTGTTCTTCTTCATCGCCGCCTGCCGCCGCCCTGAAAGGAGCGCGCATGAGCCGGATAATACACTTGCGCAAGGCGCTGCCCGAGCGGGCGGCGGGGCTTGTCGTCAGCCCGGTGGGGCGGCGGTATTGCACAGGCTTCGCTTCAAGCGACGGTTATCTTTTGCTGTGTCGCGAGGCGGCTCTGTTTTTGACCGACAGCCGGTATATCGAAGCCGCGCGGCAAACGATCGCCGGGCTGCCTGTGGAAGAACTGGCCGACGCGCCGAAGCAGCTGCGGGCATTTTGCAAAGCGCATGGCGTCCGGCGGTTGTTTTTAGAGCATGGCTTTGCCACGCTGGAACAGTTCGCACGGCTGCGGCGCTGGCTGCCGGGCGTTTATATCGAGCGGGGGCCGCTGCTGACGCAGGCGCTGCATGGGCTGCGGGCGGTGAAGTCGACGGAAGAAATTGCGAATATCCGGGCGGCGCAGGCCATTGCGGAAGCTGCGCTGGCTCATGCCCTGTCGCTGCCGCTTGTGGGTATGTCCGAGCGGGAGCTGGCTCTTGCGCTGGATTTTTACATGCTGCGCCACGGCGCGCAGTCCCTAGCCTTCGAAACCATTGCCGTGGCGGGCGAAAACGGCGCGAACCCCCACGGCGTGCCGGGGAGCCGGGCCATTCGGCCGGGCGACCTGATCACCATGGATTTTGGCTGCGTGGTCAACGGCCTGCACAGCGACATGACGCGCACCGTTGCGGCGGGCGCAATATCAGACGAGCAGCAGCGGATCTATGAGATTGTTTTGCGGGCGCAGCGGGCGGCGCTGGAGCGGCTAGGACCCGGCGTGGCTTGCCGCGATATTGACGCCGCCGCGCGGGATGTGATCAAAGCGGCGGGCTATGACGCCTATTTTCGCCACGGCACGGGCCACGGCGTGGGCTACGAAATTCATGAAGCGCCCGTATTGTCGCCCAAAAGCAACGAAATTTTACGCCCCGGCATGGTCGTTACCGTGGAGCCAGGAATATACGTGCCCGGCTTTTGCGGCGTGCGCATCGAAGACATGGTTCTGATTACGGAAAAGGGGTATGAGAATTTGACGGCGGCGGGGAAGGATGTATGCCTGATATAACGAGCCGCCCGCCTGCCCCGTGGTTCGCCGCAAGCAGACGAGATCCGGCTAAAAAATTCTGGTGATAAGAGGAGATTCCCTGTGGCCATCTTTGCCCTTGCCGATCCGCATCTTTCGTTTGGCTGCGCGAAGCCCATGGATGTCTTCGCGGGCTGGGCGGATTATGTGCGCCGTATCGAAACCAACTGGCGCGCGGCGGTGGCGCAGAGCGACACGGTTGTTTTGCCGGGGGATATCTCGTGGGGCATGAGCCTGGAAGAGGCGCTGCCGGATTTCGCGTTTTTGCACGGTTTGCCGGGCACGAAGATCCTCCTGAAAGGCAACCATGACTACTGGTGGAACACACGAAAAAAAGTGGAGACCCTTTGGGCGGCGCATGGGCTGGGCAGCTTGCGCCTGCTGCATAACAACGCTTTTTTTGCCGAAGACCGCGCCCTTTGCGGCAGCCGGGGCTGGTTTTTCGACAGCCCCGAGCCAGACGCCCAAAAGGTGCTGCTGCGCGAGGCCGGGCGGCTGCGCGTTTCGATCCGGGAAGGGAAACGGCTGGCGGGCGGCGATATGGAGCGTCTGCTGGTCTTTTTGCATTATCCGCCGATTGCGGGCGGAGAAGTTTGCCGGGAAATCATGGATGTGCTTGTGCAGGAAGGCGCACGGCGCTGCTGCTATGGGCACCTCCATGGCTACGCGGTTCGCGGGGCCTTTCAGGGCGTTGCGGAAGGCGTTCGGTTTGAACTAGTATCGGCAGACGCGCTGGGATTTTCGCCCAAGCGGATCGCATAGAATAGGCACGGAGAAGGATGGGATGGTATGCCGTTTTTTCGCAATGCCGGCCAAAAGCTCAAAAAAGCCGTGGGCATTGAAGGCAGCGCAAAAGAAGCGCTGCTGCCGATGCTCAGCTACAATGTGGAACATTTCTCTTCGGCGGGGGCAAGCTACATCTTCGGGCTGTATTACATGCCGTTCCTGACCTATGTGGAAAAACTGGGGCCGGGGCAGGCCGGGCTTGTGATGTTCTTTAAAAGCGTCTGGGATGCGGTGATCGATCCGTTTTTGGGGCTGCTGACCGATCGCACGCGATCGCGGCTGGGCCGGCACCGGATCTATATTATTCTCGGGGCGGTGCCGTTTGGGCTCACCTTCTTTATGCTCTGGAACTCGTTCGGGCTTTCCGCGGCGGGGAACTCTTCGCGCCTGATGCTCTATTATTTGATTGCCAATATTCTGTTTACCGGCTCCGCCAGCCTGATTGCCGTGCCGCATACAGCCATGCTGCCGGAACTCGCGCCCGGCTATTTTCAGCGCACGCAGTATGTTTCCATGGGATACATCTTCAACTCCATGGGCATGGTGCCGTCTTATCTGCTGGTCAGCGCCTTCATCGGCCTAGTGAAGACAAAGGAGTTCACGCCCGCCATGCGGCCCACGTTCACCACGCTGGCGCTGGTGCTGGGCGTCGCCTATATTTTTCCCATCCTGCTGTGCGGCGTCGCCACAAAAGAGAAGAGCTCGCTGCACATGAACCCGCCGAAAGCGGACGGCGCGTTTATCCTCAACGAGTATCGCATGGTGTTCCAAAACAGGGCCTTTGTGCAGTATTTTGTCATGAGTTTCCTGCTGATGTTCGGCACGGCCTTTTTTGCCGCGAGCAAGCAGTATTTCATCTACGAGGTGGCGGGCGCGCCGGAAAAACTCAACGCCTTGGTTGGGTTGGCGGGCATTGCCGAAGCCAGCGCTTTTCCGCTGAACTTCGCGCTGACAAAAAAGTTCGGCAAGCAGCGCATGGCCTGGTTTACGGTCCCGTTTTTGCTGCTCAGCCTGAGTTTGAGTTTTGTAATTGGCAAGAATGTGGGGGGGCGTCACATTTCTTGGATGACGATCCTTCTTTTCGCGCAGGAAATGCTCTATCCGTTTGGCTCTTCCGGCATCGGCTTTGCCATACAGAATATTTTCCCGGACGTGACCGACGTAGACGAGCTGATGACCGGCCGCCGCCGCGAGGGCGTGATTGCCACCTTCAGCGCATTCATCAAGACCACCACGGGCGGCCTTCTGCAATTCCTGACGGGCGTTTTGCTCGAGTGGTTCGGCGTTTCCGCCAACAAAGCGGGCGAGACATCCAACGTGCTGTTCCGGGCGCGCGCGGCAAGCGTTTTTGGGCAAAAACTCGGCGGGCCAACGGCTGGGCTGCGCTTTGTGCATGGCTTCCTGCCGCTGGCGTTTACGCTGGCCGCCCTGTTGTCGCTGCGGCGGTATACTATGACGCGCGAAGAGCACAAGTTGATCCGCGACACGATTGCGCGCGCGCACGCGGGGGAAGATCTGGGGCTGTCCGAAGGGCAAAAGGCCCGCTTGTCCGAACTGGCGGGCCGCGATTGGCGCAGCATGTGGGTTGCCGCGCCGCCGCCCTCTCCTTTTGCTGATGGCTCCGATTCCGCGCGGTTGCAGCAGCCATAGCATCACCTGCATGAAGCGCAGGCGAGACGGTCCCATGTATATTCTGATCATACAGCGGCGGAGGTTAACCCTCCGCCGCTGTGCGATACCGTCTAATGGATGTTCCGGATTTCGGCCGCTTACTCCACCGCGATCATAAAATAATACATCGGCTGGCCGCCGGGAATCGCGGCAATCTCAATGCTGCCGTTATAGCGTTTTTCCAGCATATCCACCAGCTGGTTCGTTTGCGCGCCGGAGACATCCTCGCCGGCATAGATGGTGATCATCGATCCGTTGTGGCGGCGGACGAGGTGCCGCGCCACGCGGTAGGCGGCGGTGACGGGCTCGTTTTCGGTCACGGTCAGTTTGCCGTTTTCGATGCCTATGATAGCCCCTTTGCGGATATCCAGGCCCTCCAGGTTGCTTTCGCGCGCGGCGTAGGTAACAAGGCCTGTCTGCACGCGCTCGGCGGCGCGCTGCATCTGCACGTGGTTGGTCTCCATGCTGGCGCTTTCGTCAAATTCCAGCACAGCGCCAATGCCTTCCACAATGGAACGCGTATGCACCACGCTGACGCCCCGGTTTGTCAGCGGGGCCGCCTGCTCGGCCGCCATAATAATATTTTTGTTGTTGGGCAACACAAACACATGCTCCGCCGGCACCTGATTGATTGCCTGCAAGATATCTTCCGTGCTGGGGTTCATGCTTTGGCCGCCGCGCACAATGGCGTCCACGCCAATTTCGGTGAAAACCTTTTCAATCCCTTCCCCTGTGGCAACGGCCACCATGCCGTATTTTTTTTGTGGTTCGCACGCGTCCGCTTCCTGCGCGCCGCTCCCCGTGTCCTGCACCCAGGCGGCCTCTTCGTGCTGGCGGCGCATATTTTCTACTTTCATCTGGATAAACTGGCCGTATTCCTGCGCCAGATTCAAGATGGCGCCCGGCTGGTTGTTGTGCACATGCACCTTAATGATTTCGTCGTCGTCGACAACCACAACGCAGTCGCCGCGCTCTCCCAGCGCCTGCCGCAGTTCGTCCGTATCGGTTTTGGCCGCGTCGGCGGTTTTTTCAACGAGGAATTCCGTGCAGTAGGTGAATTTGATTTCCGCGTCGCTCAGCGCCGCAGCGGAGCGGCTGCGCGTGGATGGCTCCAAGATAACAGGCGGCGCGTTGTGCGTTATGGCCTTGCCGGTGAATCCCTGCAACAATCCTTCCATCACATAAACAAAGCCCTGCCCCCCCGCGTCAACAACGCCCGCCTGCCGCAATACCGGCAAAATCGATGGCGTCCGCAGCAGCGCGTCGCGCGCGCCCTGCAATGCTTCTGTCCAAACGGCAACTGCGTCGTCGGCTTTGTGGCGGGCGGCTTCTTTGGCTTTTTGGGCGGCTTCGCGCACCACCGTGAGGATGGTTCCCTCCGTGGGTTTCATCACAGCTTTATAGGCCGCTTCGCTGCCCAGATGCAGCGCGTTGGCCAGTTCCGCGCCGTTGATGTGCTGGCTGCCCTTCACACTGCGGGCAAATCCACGAAAAATCAGCGACAAAATAACCCCTGAGTTGCCGCGCGCGCCGCGCAGCATTGCCGAGGCCACCCGATCCGCCGCCTCGCCAAAGTCGCTGTCTTCCCCCAGCAGCGCAACCTCCCGCGCCGCCGCCGCCACCGTCATCGACATATTCGTCCCCGTGTCGCCATCCGGCACAGGAAACACATTCAGCGCGTCCACTTCCCCCTTGTGATCGCCAAGGTGGTTTGACGCGCTGATGATCCCGTCCTTGAGCATCTTTCCGCTTAGCAAAAGAGATACCTCCTCAGTCTTCTTCTCTCAGCATCCCATCCACAAACACATTGATTTTCTTTACATTCAGGCCCGTGGCCTCCTCGATGGTGTAGCTGACCCGGTTGACAATGCTGCGCACAATGGCGGAAATGTTCAACCCATAGGTAACAATGATGTGCAAATCCACCATAACCCCGTTGCCGTCTTTATAGACGCGCACGCCCTGATCCAGGTATTCGTGCCTGCGGCGCACCGCTGAACGGATCCCCTGCCGGGCGTTGGTGTTGGCCATGCCCGCTACGCCAAAACAGTTTGAAACCGCATTGCCTATTACCTCGTTGAAATAGCCCTGCGTCACTTCGATCAATCCCAGGTGGTTTTCCATGCGTATCATTGGCGCGCTCCCCTTCTTTCTCGGTCGTGATTGCTTCCTGCACGTCCTAATTTACCCTTCGGTAGCTTAGTCGTTAAAAATGGGCGAAATCCTCTCGATGTTGAAATATTCCACAAAGATTTTCGCCCAACGAATCCCTATCCTATCATTTCCATTCCGCAATCCCCGCATACAAATCGTTTTCCCATAAGTGCGCGCTGATTTGCATGCTGCGTACCGAAACCGCCATGCCGCAGCGGTATCCCAGCGGCAAAAATGGCATTTCATCCAAAAACGCGCTGACAAACTCCGCGGGCTTGCCCAGGCCCTGCAACAGCAGCCCATAGGCATTGGAGGCCTTGCCCCACACATTGATTCCCTTGCTGGCCGCGCCTTCCGTAATCAGCAGCGGCGAAAGATTGCAGTCCGGCGTCAGCCTGATTTCGCCCAGGCACAAATCAAACCGTCCGGCCTTGGCGGCCGCCTCGTAATCCGCCTGGGGCAGCGCCTGTATGGCAATGCCGATCTGGAATGCTTTCAGCTGGCTTTGCAGCGCTTTTGCGGCGGCGGCCTTGGCTTTGCTGGAACTGTTGACCAGCAGCGTAAAGCTCAGCTTTCGGTAACGCGACGCCCTGACGCCATCGCGCACTTCGCTGTAACCCAGCGCCTCGAGCGCCTTGCGGGCAGCGGCGGAATCGAAGGGCTTCGCAAAGTCCTCCGCCCGGATCCCGTGCCATCGCGGCGGGAACGGCGTGTTCACCGCTTCGGCGTAGCCCTGGAACGATTCGTTGAGCGCCTTGCCTTTGTCGATGCAGGCCGCGAGCGCCGCGCGCAGTTTGGGATCCCGCAGCGCCGCGCGGGATTGGTTGAATACCAGAAAAATCAGGTTGGTGGTGGCCGTGCGCTGCGCGGTGGCGTTCACGCGTTTGACGTCGTCGTCGCGCAGGGTATCATAAGCAAACTGGAAGTTCCCCATCTCTAGCCCATAAAGCAGCGCGCTGGTGCTGTTCAGGCCATAAAACGCAATTGTTGTGATCAAGGGCTTCGGGCCTGGATGCCGCGTGTCGTATTTCAGCGTAAAAACAGAGTCCTGGTCTTGCAGCTGGTAGCGGCCGGTGCCCGCCGGGGTGGCGCTTTTTGTGAAAACATAGCCGTTCTTCGCCTGCGCCAGTTTGCCTTGCTCGGCGCTGCCTGCGGGGACGACAGGAAAATCCAGGCAGGCGGCGATATACTCGTTCGCTTTTTTCAGCGTGATCGCCAGCGCGCCCTCCTGCACCTGCACCTTTGCAATGTTCTCGAGCCGCGCGGCGTAATATGCCGTGGCCCGCGCCTTGTTGAAAGAATACAGCGCGTCTTCCGCTGTCACTTCTTTCCCGTTGTGAAATACTCGGCCCTTCTTTAAAGTGACCGTCCACTGCGTGGCGTTCTGGCGGGTGATTTTTTCTGCCAAAACCGGCTGCGCCCGGAACGTTGCGTCAATGGCGAACAGGCCTTCGTATAGCAGCGGCGTCAGTTCGCGGTTGAGTTCCGTTTCCGCGGCATAGGGGTTCAGCACATCGCGCTGGGCAAAGGGAAGCGTCAGGGTGTCTTTTGTCTGCGCCGGGGCGGGCATCGTGGAAATCACCGGCAGCGTTGTGGGCTCGCCGCCGCCCGGCGCGGCGCTTTTGCGGCAGGCCGGGGCGCTGACGAGCAGCGCCGCCAGCGCAAAGCAGGCCAGCCCCTGCCGAATTCCCCGCATTTTGCCACCCCCGATTGCAATTGTTGCCAAACATTATTATATACGATCGCAGGAGAAAAAGCAAATGAACGATTTATGAATTATCTTGACAAGGGAGGGCGGTTGCGGTACAATAATAAAAGTTGGCGCATGGCAGGAGGTTTGCACGAAACTGCCGCGCTTGACCGATCTGTTTGGAGGGGGGAGCCGCTATGCTCAGCCAGCATTCCCGCACGGAACTTCTTCTGGGCAGGCAGGGCCTGGAACTTTTGCAACGCAGCCGCGTGGCCGTCTTCGGCCTGGGCGGCGTGGGTTCCTACGCTGTGGAGGCCCTGGTTCGGGCGGGCGTGGGCGCGGTGGATCTGGTCGATGACGACGTGGTCTGCCTGACCAACCTCAACCGGCAGCTGATCGCCTTGCGCAGCACGGTTGGCCAGAGCAAAGCGGAAGCCATGGCGGCGCGCGTGGCCGATATCAATCCCGACTGCCGCGTGACGAAACATCCTGTTTTTTTTGACGCCGCCACAGCGGATCAATTTGATTTTTCGGTCTACAGCTACGTTGTTGACGCCATCGACACTGTCAGCGCAAAACTGCTGCTCATCCAGCTGTGCGCGCAAAAGAATACCCCCATACTCAGCTGCATGGGCACGGGCAATAAGCTCGATCCCACGCGCCTGGAGCTGGCCGATATCTATCAGACCAGCATCTGCCCCCTTGCCCGTGTGATGCGGCGCGAACTGCGCCGCCTCGGCATTCCCTGTTTGCGCGTACTCTACTCAAAGGAGCCGCCCTTGATCCCGTTGGAAGACATGCGCAACAGCTGCAAATACCACTGCGTCTGCCCGCCGGGCACAAAGCGCAACTGCACCATCCGCCGCCAGGTGCCGGGCAGCGTCAGCTTTGTGCCGCCCGTGGCCGGCATGATTCTGGCCGGCGAGGTGGTGAAGCAATTAACAGCCGGCGCTGGAGGCATAAAAACCGTTTGACAACGCCTGTCCCCTGATGTATAATAGAACCGCGGCGGATTGTCAAGAACTTTTTCGGATGAAAGGGGCGCCTATGCCATACGAAACTGTGATTGGGCTGGAAGTCCATTGCGAGCTTTGCACAAAGTCAAAAATTTTCTGCGGCTGCACAACGCGCTTTGGCGGCGCGCCGAACACCCAGGTCTGTCCGGTGTGCTCCGGTATGCCCGGGGCGCTGCCCGTGCTGAACCGCGCCGTGGTAGAGTACGCGATCCGCGCGGGGCTGGCCACAAACTGCAATATCACCCGCAACAATAAGTTCGACCGCAAAAATTATTTCTACCCCGATCTGCCCAAAGCCTACCAGATTTCGCAGCTGTATTACCCCATCTGCACCGAAGGCTGGATTGCGCTGGAGGGGAAGCGCGTGCGCATCCGCGAAATCCATATGGAAGAAGACGCGGGCAAGCTTGTGCACGATCCCTGGGAGGATGCGACTCTGGCGGACTATAACCGCTGCGGCGTCCCCCTGCTTGAGATTGTCAGCCAGCCGGATATGCGCTCGGCGGCCGAGGCCGTGGAATACATCGAAAAGCTCAAGGCCATTCTGGAATATACCGGTGTCTCCGATTGCAAGATGCAGGAAGGCTCTCTGCGCGCGGATGTGAATCTTTCCGTCCGGCCCGTTGGGCAAAAAGAATTCGGTACGCGCACCGAGATGAAAAACCTGAATTCCCTGCGGGCCATCGCCAGGGCCATCGAAGCGGAAACCGCGCGGCAAATCGAACTCATCGAAGACGGCGGGCGTGTTACGCAGGAAACCCGCCGCTGGGATGACGACCGGGGCGAAACCTACGCTATGCGCAGCAAAGAAGACGCGCAGGACTACAAATATTTTCCCGAGCCGGATCTGCCGCCCATCGAAATTTCCGAAGAGCAGATCAATGCGCTGCGCGCGTCGCTGCCCGAGCTGCCCGAGGCAAAAAAGCGCCGCTACAGGGAGGAGCTGGGCCTGCCGGAATACGACACAGGGATTATCGCTGGTTCCGTGCCTCTGGTGCGCCTGTTCGAGCGCACCTGCGCCATTTGCGGCGACGCAAAAGAAGCCGCCAACTGGGTCATGGGCGAGGTGCTGCGCCTGCTGCAAGCCACCCAGACACTGCCCGAACACATGGCCTTTGAACCGGACGCGTTGGGCCGGCTCATTCTGCTGACGCAGAAGAATGTCATTAACCGGGGTACGGCAAAAAAGGTGTTTGCCGAGGTCTTCCGCAGCAACGTTGATCCGGAAGCCTATGTGAAAGAGCACAATCTGGGCCTGGTGACAGACGATAGCGCGATCCGCGCCGTGATAGCGGATGTGCTGAAGCAAAACGAAAAAGCGGTAGACGAATGGAACCGCGGCAAGGTTCAGGCAATGCAATTTCTCATCGGCCAATGCATGAAAGCCTTGCGCGGCCAGGCGCCGGCGGAAAAAGTTTCGTCGCTCTTGAGGGCGATGATGGGCGGTGATCTCCAGTGAATCGCTGTGGCGGCCGCGTTGCCGTTTTGATTTCCCCTGCGAGATATTCAACAGAAAACAAGCGGAAACAAGAGAAAAAAAGAGCTTGCCTAGAGCAAAATCAAAAAGAAACAAAATAATGCTTGACAAGCGCAAGTCTTTGCGCTATAATAGTTGGGCTTGATTTATGACAATAGTTCGGAGGTAATCGCATGTCCACATTTATGCCAAAAGCGGCGGATATCAGCCGCAAATGGTATGTGCTTGACGCAGCCGGTCAGCCGCTGGGTAAAGTGGCGGCGCAGGCGGCAACGCTGCTGCGCGGCAAGCACAAGCCAATTTTTGCCCCGCATGTTGATTGCGGCGATTTTGTGATCATCGTCAACGCCGCGCAGACGGTGCTCACAGGCAAAAAACTACAGCAAAAAAAATATCAGCGGCATACCGGCTATATCGGCCACTTAAAAACCGTCGGATACGACACGTTGATGAAAACCCGGCCGGATTTCGCTGTGCAGCTGGCCGTAAAGGGCATGGTGCCCAGCACAACCCTGGGCCGCAAGGCGCTGACGCGTCTGCGGGTTTATGCCGGGGCCGAACACCAGCAGCAGGCGCAAAAACCAGAAGCCTGGGCGCTTTGATAGGAGGAGAATGAATTATGTACGATTCCGTACCGTTTTTTTACGGCACCGGCCGCCGCAAGAAAAGCGTGGCGCGCGTGCGCGTGTATCATGGCGAAGGCAAAATTACCATCAACGATCGCGGCATTGACGATTATTTTGGGCTGGATACCCTCAAGCTCATTGTGAAGCAGCCGCTGGCGCTGACCGAGCTGCTTGGCAAAGTGGACATTGTCTGCCGCGTTGGCGGCGGCGGTGTTTCCGGGCAGGCGGGCGCTATCCGCCACGGCCTTGCCCGCGCGTTGCTGCTCTACGATCCGGCGCTGCGCCCCGCGCTGAAGGCCGCAGGCTTTTTGACCCGCGATCCGCGCATGAAGGAGCGCAAAAAATATGGCCTCAAGAAGGCCCGCCGCGCGCCGCAGTTCTCGAAGAGATAAGTTAGATCGCGCCCGAAAGCCCTGCCCCGCTATGTTTTTTCTTGTCAGGGCGAACGAGTATAGAATCCGGAGGATAACGATATGAAACGAACCTACCAGCCCAAAAAGCTGCACCGTAAAAAAGAGCATGGCTTCCGCAAGCGCATGGCCGATCGCAACGGCCGCAAGGTGCTGGCGCGCCGCCGCGCAAAGGGCCGCAAGCAGCTAACCTACTAGGAACTGGGGAGCAGGAACCAGGGATTGGGGGAGGCGGCACGTCGTCAACGCTCCGCTCTTCCCGTCTCTGCTGGGCGCAAGCCCGCCGAACTCCTGACAACAATATGATGGAAACATTGAAGCTGAATAAGGAATTCCGCCGGGCCTATGGGCGGGGGAAGACCGTGAGTGCGCCTGCGTTGGTGGTTTACGCCATAAAAAACCGCGCGGGCGTATGTCGTTATGGCATTACCACCTCAAAAAAAGTTGGCAACGCGGTGGAGCGCAGCCGCTGCCGCCGGATAATCCGCGAAGCGCTGCGCACGCTGGACGAGCCGTTCCGCGGGAACTGGGATCTGGTTTTCGTGGCCCGCGGCAAAACAAAGTATCTAAAAAGCACCCAGGTGCAGCAGACCATGCGCGCGCAGCTGCGGAAGCTGGGCGTGCTATCAGCAGAGACTGGAACACAAACCAAATGAAACGCATATTGCTTGCGGGCATCCGCTTTTATCGGCGAAGGATTTCGCCGCATACGCCGCCCCTGTGCCGCTATTATCCCACTTGCTCGGCCTACGCGCTGGAAGCTGTGGAGGTACACGGCGCGCTGAAGGGCGGGCTGCTGGCCCTGGGGCGCTTTTTGCGGTGCAATATCCTGTTTCCGGGCGGATATGACCCCGTGCCCCCCAAGCGATAGGGGGCGCAAAGCACAGGAATCAAGGCAATCAAGGGGGAACGCAATGAATTTTATTTATGACGCTTTGGGATATGTCTTTGGGCCTATTATGCGCGGAATTTTCGCGGTGGTGGGGAATTACGGCGGGGCAGTTATTCTGTTTACCATATTTTGCCGTTTGCTGATGCTGCCGTCCGCTATCAGCCAGCAGAAGAACCAGGCAAAGAACACCCGCATGCAGTTCAAGATGCGGAAAATTCAGGAAAAATACAAAGACGATCGGCAGCGCCTGCAAGAAGAAACGCAGGAATTCTATCGGCGCGAAGGCTATAACCCCATGAGCGCGGGCTGCTCCGGCGGCATGCTCATCCAATTCCCAATTATGTTCGGGCTGCTCGCGGCCATTTATCAGCCGCTGAAGTACGCGCTCAATATTCCATCGAATGTTTTGGCCGTGCTGCAAAAACAGGCGCCCGCCATATTGGCGGAATACGGCCAAAAAATCACCGGCGGCAACATCAACTGGCAGCTGCCGGTCATTCAGCATATCAAGGAATTCCATTTGTCGGGCGCGTTTACGCAGGAGTTCATGGATAAAATCGTGGGGTTTGTGCATCAGTTCAGCATGAACTTCGGCGCTTTTTCGCTGGAGCTGGGCTTAACGCCCCAGGAGGGCAAAAAGTTCTATTACCTGATTCCGGTGCTGGCGGGCGTTTCGGCTATGGGAACATCCATTTACAGCTTTTTCCATACTCGCAAAATGAACCCGGAACAAAAGCAAAACGTCGCAATGCTGGGCTGCATGACGCTGGGCATGCCATTGTTTTCGGCCTGGCTGGCGTTTAGTTATCCGGTGGGCATCGGCCTTTACTGGATTATCTCCAGCCTTGCCGCGCTGATCCAGATGGCGGTGTTGAATGTGACCCATCCGCCGCAAAAAATGTTGGCCAAGGTGATGGTGGATGAAACGATTGAGCGCCGCAGCCGGGAAGAAAGCAAAAAACGGGTCAAAGTTGCTTGAGATTATTGCGGTGCTGCCGCGCCGCATACAGATAGGAGAGATTCCATGATCAAAGAAGCCATAGGGACAGGCGCAACGGTCGAAGCCGCGATAGAAGCGGCAAAATTGGCCCTCGACGCCCCGGAAGACGCGGACATTTCCACCGAAATTCTTGAAACGCCGAGCAAAAAAACGCTGGGGCTGTTTGGCGGAACGCAAGCCAAGGCGCGGGTGTATTATGAAGAAACCGAATACGCCAAGGCCGAGCGCTATATCAAAACAGTGCTGCGGCTGATGGGCGTGGAGGCCAACGTCCTCACCGTGGAAGAGGACGACGGGGTGCGCTTTTCGCTTAACTGCGGGAAAGACGACGGGTATATCATTGGCCGCCGGGGCGAAACGCTCGACGCGGTGCAGTACCTGACAAGGCTTGTGGTCAGCCGCGGGCGCGAAGATTATAAGCGCGTGCAGGTCAACGTTGGCGATTACCGCGAGCAGCACGAGCAGGCCCTGCGGGAACTGGCCATCAGCACGGCGGGCAAAGCAAAAAAATACGGGCGCAACATGACCCTGCCGCCCATGACCCCTTACGATCGCCGGATTATCCACACGGCGGTGCAGGAATTTGACGGCGCGAACTCGTTTTCTGTGGGCGAAGGCGCCGAGCGCCGCGTCGTCGTCGCGCCCGACGAACAATATCGGCGGCCGGATAACCGCCGCCCCGGCGGCTATGGCCAGCGGGATACCCGCAGCGGCGGCGGCGGCGGGCGTGGAAATTTGCAGCGCAACCAGCGCAATGCCCAGCCGCGACGGTTCAATGGCGATCGCGAAGGCGGCTATCAGCAGCGCGAGGGTGGCTATCAGCAGCGCGAAGGTGGCTATCAACAGCGCGAAGGCGGCTATCAAAGGCGCGACGGCGGATATCAGCAGCGTGACGGCGGCTACCGCCGGGATGACCGCAGAGGCGACTATCGCGGCGGCGGCGGACGCAGCCAGGGTTCGCAGCAGCCAAACCGCCCCCCCCGCAGCGATGCGCAGGGCGCCGGGCGCTATGGCCGCATTGAGCCGAAGCACGAAGACAAAGGGGAATAATCAGCAAAAAGCCGTCCGGGAAACCGGGCGGCTCATTCTTATAGCGCCGCCAGCCAGATGGCGCATTCGATGCGCTTTTTGAACATCTCGCAGCCGTCTTCATAGATCCCGTTGATGTCGCCGCAGGCGTGCCACGCATTGGCGGCGCAGCCCCCGGCGCAGTAGTATTTGGCCCAGCAGTCGCGGCAAACGGGCTTGTTGCGCAAGGTGCAGCGGGCAAATTGCGCGCATAGCTCCGGCCTTGTAACGCCCTGCCAAACGTCGCCCAGCTTCCACTCCGCCTCGCCCGCGAACTGGTGGCAGGGGTACAAATCGCCCTGCGGCGTAACGGCAAAATATTCGGTGCCGCTGCCGCAGCCCGCCACGCGTTTATAGATGCACGGCCCGTGCTTGAGATCCAGCTGATAATGATAGAAGGTGAACGCGCCGGAGGTTCCGCGGCGGCGGGCCATTTCGAGCGCCAGCGCTTCGTATTCCCGCAGCGCCATCCGCAAATCTTCCCCCGTCAGGGCGTGCGGGCTCCCGGGCGCGCAAACCACAGGCTCCATCGAAAGGGCGTGAAACCCCAGATCGGCCATGTGATACAGATCAGCGGAAAAATCCGGGTTCGCGTGCGTGAAGGTGCCGCGCATATAATAACTGCGCCCGCCGCGCTCTTTGACGAATGTTTGAAACTTCGGCACAACGATATCATAGCTGCCCGTGCCGTTTGCCGTTCGGCGCAGACGATCGTGCACTTGTTTTCGCCCGTCCAAACTCAGCACAACATTGCTCATTTCCTGGTTACAGAATTCCGTTGTCTCGGAATCCAGCAACATACCATTGGTGGTGAGGGTGAAGCGGAAGCGTTTGCCGGTTTCGCTTTCGCGGGCGCGGGCATAGGCCACCAGATCTTTCACCACCTGCCAGTTCATCAGCGGTTCGCCGCCAAAAAAATCCACTTCCAGGTTGTGGTGATTGCCGGAATTGGCCAGCAAAAAAGCAAGCGCCTGCCGGCCCACTTCATAGGGCATGAGCGCCTGTTCGCCATGATAGCGCCCGGCCTGCGCGAAGCAATAATCGCAGGCCAGGTTGCAGGTGTGCGCAACATGCAGGCACAAAGCCTTCAGCGGCCGCTGGCCCTGTGGTTCCGGCACTTCAAGTTCGGGCGCGAAGAGCTTCCGCCGGTCAATCAACGCCCGGATGTCTTCCAGCAGCCCGTCCAGGTTTTCCCCGGGGAAGGCCGCCCGCAGTTCGTCTTCCGTGCAGGGCCAATGCGTGATGGCATAAAATGCAACGGGGTCAACCCGGTGCACCGAACCGCTGTTGACGTCCAATATGATATGGCTGCCGTGCAGCCGATAAGCGTGGATCATAACATATGGGGGGCAGGAAGTTCCCGCCCCCTGTCCCCCTTATTCCTGTGTGTCGTTTTCGCAGGGTTGGTTGGCAACGCCGCAGGAGGTTTTGCAGGCCGACTGGCAAGAGGTCTGGCATTCGCCGCAGCCGCCGCCGCAAAGGCTTTGGGATAAATCGCGGGTTTCCAATGTTTGAATGCGCTGCATAGACGCGGGCTCCTTTCGTTTTGCTGTTCTATCTATGTCCGCAGACACGCTGCGTCAAGATCATCTTTGGTTCACATCACGCCGTTGCGCCGCAGGTAGGTGTGCGCTTCGCGCAGCGTGTTGCGGTCGTTGTCGAATTTGAGCATATGCGCCGCTTTGTGGTAGTTTACCCAGAGGTAGTCCTCAATTTCGGCCTCCTGCATCTGGATGCGGCTCTCGGCGGCTTCGCCCAGGAAGATGGTGACGCTTTTTTCAACTCCGCCCTGAATCACATATTCCGAATGGCAGGCAAAGCCCGGGAGCAGATGGATGTGCAGGCCGGTTTCTTCCAGCACTTCGCGTCTGGCGGTTTGCTCGGGGGTTTCGGTGTTTTCAATATGCCCCTTTGGGAAGCCCCAATTGGAGCTGCGGCGGTTTTTGATGAGCAAAAAGCGCAGCCCGCTCGGCGTGCGGCGGAAAATCACCGCCCCGCACGATCGTTCATAGAGGCACTGGATGCGGTATTCCTCCGGCGCAAAGGCAAAGTGCAGCGCCCGCTGAATCTGTCCCACAATGTAGCGCGCTTTGCGGGGCGCGGTAACGGCATAGGTCTGGCCGCCGCCGCAAAATAAAAGGGCAATGATACGGCCGTCGAAATATCGCACCGGATGGTGCATGCCCATGATAAACACGCCCTCCAGCCGGGCTGCCGCAGGGCCCGCGCCAACCAGCTCGCCGAAGTTTAGCTCGTGCAGGCCTTCCCCCTCCAGCCGAGGCGTTCCCATCGGCCTTGTAACGCGTATGCGCACATACTTCCCCAGCAGCGCCTGCGACCGCCCGGCCGCGTTGCCTGCGTCCATTGGTCTGCCCCCTTTTTTTCCGCTTCCCCTATTATACACCATTTTTAACGGGAGCGCAAGACCTTATTTGCGCAGGAAACCGAATTGAAATAGAATTCCCACAAAAACGAAAGCGACCCCGCCTTGCGGGGCGCTTTGTTATGGCGGAAAGCCGCCCCAGCAGCAGAACAAGAGCTTTTCATCGCAGGGATTTCACACGGAACAGATCTTCCAGCAGCGTCCAGTTTTGCGCAAAAAGGGAATTCACGGTCCAGTAGCTCACGCCCGCGATGCCAAATTCATGCGCCAGCTCCAGCTTTGCCTGAATGCTGCGCGCGTCTTCAAACCAAACCTCGTGTTCCTGTCCGCTGGCCTCTTGATAGCGGAACCAGGGAACCTGCGCGGTTTCGTCCCAGCGGATGGCGGCGCCTTCCCGCGCGGCAATGGCAACAGCGCCCGTGTTGGTGACAACCGTGGCCCCCGTGCCTGCTCTGTAGGGAATTTTCCAGTCGTAGCCATAGTTGGGAATGCCCATCAGAATTTTCTCCCGCGGCATGCGGCTTATGGCGTAGGTAAGCGCCTTGCGCACTTCGCCGATGGGGGCAACGGCCATGGGCGGCCCGCCCTGGTAGCCGTATTCGTAAGTCATGAGGGTAACATAGTCGTTGTACCTGCCTTCGGCGGCGAAGTCGAACCCCTCGTATAATATGCCGGTCTGGTTGTCGCGCGTCAACGGCGGCACGGCGCTTGTGAGCAGCCATCGCTCTTTTTGCATGGCGGCTCTCGCCTTTGACAAAAACATCGTCAGGTTTTCCCTCGCGTCGCGGGGCACGTTTTCAAAATCCACATCCAGGCCCCGGTAGCCCTTTTGTTTCATCAGCGCCACAACGGATTGGATGACAGCGTCCTGCAACCGCGCGCTGCCGAGCACCGACCGGGCAATTTCGGGGCTAAAGCCGTTTGGGCCAAGGTTCGCCAGAACAAGGTGCGGCCGCACGCCCGCGGCCTTCGCCTGTTCTATGATCCGGCTGTCGTTGGTCATGGGGGTCAGATTGCCCTGGGCGTCCACCGTGCACGAAAAAACGCTGAGCATGCTCAGGTGGCGCAGGTCTTCCGTCAGCACATCGTCTCTGATGGTAGGGTAGCAATAGCCGTTGACAACAAAGTTGCCGAAGTGAATGCGCGGCAGATGAATCCGCTGCCCCACGCGGATCAGGTTCCCTTTGCCCAGCTGCGGGTTGGCCTCCAGCAGGGACTGAATGGTAACGCCAAAACGCTGGGCAATCCGGAAGAGGCTGTCACCCGCGAGCACGCCGTAATCACGCAGCGTGGTGGGGATCAGGAGCGACTGCCCCACAACAAGCTGATCGGGCGCTTGCAGGCCGTTGGCCATCACCACCGCGTTGGGCGGCACGCTATGGCTGCGGGCAATCCGGTAGACGCTGTCTCCCGATCGAACGGTATAAACGATCATATGGCCCCGCCTTTCCGCTGTGATTTCCCTATAGCTTATGAAGCGGCGGCGGGAGATATGACGGGCGGAAAGGGGAATTACACGCGCCGGAAGGCTGGTTTATACTCCGCTGTATGCCGAAAAACCGCCGTCCACGGCAATCATGCTGCCGGTGACAAACGAAGAATATGCTTCGTCGCACAAAAACAGCAGCGCGCCGGCCAGTTCTTCGGGCAGACCGAACCGGTGCATGGGCGTGGCCGCCAATATTTTGTCCGTGCGCGGCGTAGGCGAACCATCCTGGTTCCAGAGCAGCGTCTTGTTCTGCGCTGTGGAAAAAAAACCCGGCGCAATGGCGTTGACGCGAATGCCCACCGGCGCGAAGTGCACCGCCATGAACTGTGTGAAATTGCTGACGGCCGCCTTTGCCGCCGAGTAAGCCGGAATCTTCGTCAGCGGCCGGATGGCGTTCATGCTGCTGATCATCACAATGGCCGGATGCGCGGCGCGCGCCAAATCGCCCGCAAACACTTGCGTTGGCAGCAGCGTGCCCAGAAAGTTCAGGTTGAATACCTTCGATATGCCGTCGGGATCCAGCCGGAAGAATGTCGTCACCCCATCCGGCGCGCCGTCCAAATCCTGCGGCTCAAGGGTTTCTTTTGATGTTGTGCCGCTGGGATGGTTGCCGCCCGCGCCGTTGATGAGGATTTCGCATGGCCCGAACGCTTCGTTCACCCGCTCGCGGGCAGCCTCCAGGCTGGCTTTGTCCAGCACATTGCACGCGATGGCCAGGGCTGCGCCCCCTTGCTGTGTGATGTGATCCGCCACAACCTGGGCGGCTTCCAGGTTGAGATCCAGCACGGCCACGCGCGCGCCCTGCGCGGCAAGGCACCGCGAAAATCCGCCGCACAGAATGCCGCCGCCGCCCGTTACCACAGCGGTGCGGTTTTTGAGGTTGGGATGGGAAAAAGCGTTCTCGTTCATCTGCAAATCTCCTCCTGCCAATTCGGGTATCCTGTCGTCAAAAAGCGGGCGACTTCGCGCCGCGAGCGCAGCCGCACGAAGGCGATATCGGGGTATTTCTCGCGCAGGGCAAAGATGGCTGGCAGACTTCGCTTGCGGAAGTTCCAAACATGGCTGCAATTTTCGATCCAGCTTTTGTTGAAGGACTCCTTCAGATCGTCCCGCAGGTCGGGCCGGGGCTTGCTCCGGCGCGCATGAATGCGCCACAGGCGCAGCAGACGGGGCAGGTCGAGCAGAATTACCAGCGTTGCCGCAGCAAATCGCGGCTCCATTGTGCCGATATAGTTCCCGTCAATGATCCAGCGCTCATGCTGCTGCAGCCAGTCCGTCTGCAAGGCAGCGAACTCTTCCGGGGGCCGCTGCACCCAGCCCGGCTGCCAGAATTCATAGTCCAGATGCAGCACCGGGAACCCGGTCAGTGCGCCCAATTGCCGGGCCAGGGTGCTCTTGCCGCTGCCACCGCCGCCGATCACGAGAATACGGCTGTCATATTTTGGGTTCATCGTGCCACCTCAATCCTAACAGCTAAAGTCTATGATCTAACGTCTACAGTCTAACATCCCAGCCCCTGCTCCGTTCCACGGCCCGCTTCCAGCCGGCGTAAAGCTGGTCGCGCTGTTCGCGCGGCAGTTCGGGGCGAAACACGCGGTCCACCTGGCGGTTTTGCTCCAGTTCGTCCTTGTCTTTCCATAACCCCGCCGTCAGGCCCGCAAGATACGCGCAGCCCAGCGCGGTGCTTTCCACCACCTTTGGCCGGTTCACGCGGGCCTGGCTGAAATCCGCCTGAATCTGCATCATGATATTGCTCACGCTGGCGCCCCCATCCACGCGCAGTTCCTGGAACCGGATGCCGGAGTCGGCCTCCATGGCCTCAATCAAGTCGCACAGCTGGTAGGGGATGCATTCGATCACCGCACGGGCAATGTGCGCGCGGCCGACGCCGCGTGTCAGCCCAACAATTGCGCCTCGGGCATACATATCCCAATAGGGCGCGCCCAGGCCTGTGAACGCGGGCACGAGATAAACGCCGTTGGCGTCGGGCACGCTGGCGGCCAGCTCGTCGCAGCGCGCGGCGGATTCCACCAGCTTCAGCTCGTCGCGCAGCCACTGGATCACGGAGCCGGCGTTGAAGGCGCTGCCTTCGATGGAGTATTCCACCTCGCCGCCCAGGCCCCAGGCCACGCCTGTCAACAGATTGTGCTCGCTTTTCACGCGCTGCGCGCCGGTGTTCATCAATAAAAAGCAACCGGTGCCATAGGTGTTTTTTGCCTGCCCCGCCGCGAAACAGCACTGCCCGAACAGCGCCGCGGGCTGATCGCCAATGGCCCCTGTGATGGGCATGCCCGCGATTTCGTGCAGACCGATCATGCCGGGGGCAACCTCGCCGTGGAACGCGCCGGAGGGCACCGGCTTTGGCAGAATGTCCATGGGTACGCCCAGCAGTTCGCACAGTTCTTTGTCCCAGCAAAGATGATCCACGTCGAAAAGCATCGTGCGGCTGGCGTTGGAATAGTCTGTCACATGGCTTTTACCGCCGGTAAAGTTCCAGATGAGCCAGGTTTCCACCGTTCCGAACAACAGCCTGCCCTGCCCGGCCAATTCCCGCGCCGCAGGCACGTTTTCCAAAATCCATTTGATCTTCGTGCCGGAAAAATACGCGTCAATCACAAGCCCGGTTTTTGCCTTCACCAAATCGGCATACCCCTGGCTTTCCAGTTCCTCGCATAGCTGCGCTGTGCGGCGGCACTGCCAAACAATCGCGTTATAAACCGGCCGGCCCGTCTTCCTGTCCCAGAGGATGGTGGTTTCGCGTTGATTGGTTATCCCCATACAGGCAATCTCGTCCAAACTGATTTTTCCGTCCACGGCGCTCAGCACCAGTTCCAGGGCGTTCATCTGGCTGTAGAGGATTTCCATCGGATCGTGCTCTACCCAGCCCGCCTGCGGATAATGCTGCTCGTATTCTTTCTGCGCCTTAGCGATGATGTTGCCTGCTTTGTCGAACAGAATCGCGCGCGAACTTGTCGTGCCCTGATCCAGCGCCAATACATATTTTTTCTCCATCGTCATTCTCCTTCGTTATTCTCCTTGCCCGATGATTTTTTGTGTTTTTTCAACCGTGGATTCCCATCACTTCAGTACAAAACCGGATTGGTTTCATTATAACACGGCGCAGCGCGAAAGGCAAGGGGTTGTGTGAAAAAACATCATACCCCGCTTCGCCCGCACATATAGATGAAGGAAAAGAGGTGGAATGGGGGCGATTTTTTTGTTTGCCTGCGTACAGGTTTTGCAGCGCGAAGCTGTGCCGCTGCCCCATAAACTAAAACGGCGGGTGCCCGTGCAGCCCGCCTGTATCCGCGTCAATCCGCCGGGCGGCGCGCCATTTTTCCGGTTGGAAGTTTATTGCCGCAAAGGGCGCGGCGGCGCGCCGGAAATCCCGTGGGATGCCGTGGAGCGGGCGGCGGGGCGTTTGCGCACGCGTTTGCTGCTGCCGGCGGGCGTCTGTTTGCCCGCGCCGCCCCCGGCGCGCTCGGCCGCCCAGGCCCAGCTTGAGCCGGGTCTGCGCGCGTTCAGCCCAAAACGGCTGCCGCTGCTGCTGAGTCTGCGCATGGCGCAGCAGGTTCTGCGCGCCTCGCGGGTTCCGGCGCAGCAGCTGCGGGTGACGGTTGTTGACACAAAAGGGACGCTTTGCCACGCCATCGACGCTTTGGCGCCTCTTGCGGGCAGCTTGCGGGTCTATACGCCGGACGCGGCCCAATACAAGGCAACCGCCGCCCGGCTGCTGCGCCGCTGGGGCGCGACGCTGATCCTGAGCGATTCGCCGGGCTGCTTCGCGCAAAGCCATGTGGTCGTTGCCGACGATCTGCGCCTGTTCAGCGGCTGCGAGCGCGGGTTGATCTTCAGCCCCGACACGCATACGCCGCTGAAAGCCCGCGTGGTGCGCTGCCGCGCGCCGCAGCTGCCGGAGGCATACGCCGGCCTTTGCCCGCCGGGGATTGATCCGCTGCTGTTTGCCTGTGCGCTGTATGAGCTTTGCGGCATAAAAGAAATGGAGCGGCTGCAATTCGGGCACTTTGCCTTCGACAATGTCAGCCGGGTCTTTTCCGTTCAGGAACTGGGCGGGCTGATCGAAATGGCGGGGAAGCATTAGGTTCTGTTAACACTGGGTTTCACCAGCCATCCACATACCGGTTCAGCGCGTTTTCCAGCCCGCGGGTAACGCTGTTGGGATCGTCCATGCGTTTGTCGCAAGCCAGGCGGAACACCATCACGCCGCCCGCGCCGGAAAACAGCGCGTAGGCCAATTTGTCGCCCGCAAGGGCAGGGGAGCAGAACGTGCCGTCATAAACCTGCCCGGCGTCCGGCACATTGAGATACTTGCAGTCCCAATAGTTCGCCGTTTCCAGGCTGCGCCAGGGCTTCCAGAACGGCGCGCTGTTGAGCGGCCTGCCGTAGGCCGCGATGCCGATGTTGATTTTGCTGATATCCGCGCCCTGCCGCGCGAAATCGAGCAGCCCGCTGACGGCCTGCTGCATGCCGGACTGAAAGCCGTCGCGATCGCCGCCGTCATAGGCCATAAATTGGATCTGGTCGAACAGGGCCAGGGTTTCCGGCCGCATCTTCAGCGCCCAGGCCGAAAGCGCGGCGGAAAGAATCGCCCCGGGGCGCTGTTGTTCCATGCCGCTGTGCAGCCGTGTGATGAACGCGTCGTAGTTGTCCCAATCCTCCTGTGTGTTGGGGTATTCCCAGTCGATATCCAGGCCGTCCAGCTCATATTTCGCGGCAAACCCGGCGAGCGTATCGGCAATTTTGTCGCGGTGCTGTTTCATGAGCGTGTTGGCCGGGGCGCCGTCGGCCAGGCCCGTGCAGATGATCTTCACCTCGTGGTTTTGGTTCGAGCGCAGGGCGATAAGCTCTTTCAGCGCTGCCAGCTGTCTGCCAAACTCCTCTTCGCGCCGCGGTTGATCCCAGTCCTCCTGCGCGTCGCCCAGGCAGTTAAACAGCAGATTGCCGTTCTCGTCCCACTGGATGGCGCCAAAGATCAACACAGTATTATAGACGTCGTAATACCGCGCCTGTATCTTTGCGAATTCTTCCCCCCGCGCCAGCGTCTGCGTGGGCACGTCCTGATCCAGCCGCTGATAAACAGTGACATGAAGATCCCCCGCAGGGCGCTTTGGTTCGTTGTATAGGCGCAGCGAGCGAATTTGCGCGGGCGTTTCGCTGCTGCGGAATTTGTCGATGACCAGCCGCACCCGGTCGGTTGTCGCCGCGTCAAACGAGCAGACCCGCAGCGAGCTCAGCTTTTCGCACTGGTATATCGTCTTCCAGGTTTCGTCCGCAAACACCTGAAGCCGGAAGTAGAGCGCCTCTTCGCCCACTTCCTCTATCACGGCGGTGTTGAACGTGGCCGGGTTTTTCAGCTTCAGTTCGGCGTAAGCATAGCAGATGTCCTCCTGCCCGTCGGCAGGATGACGGTTGGGATCCTGCGCCTGCCAGCAGTCGCTGTTGTTTTGCAGCAAGGCGTTGGCGGTTGGCTTGCCGCCCTGCGGCCAGTTTTCGTCCGCAACCGTCGCCCCTTCCAGCGCGTTCTCGGAGCGGAACAGCAGCTGAATCGAAGCGTCTTCTTCTTTTTTGCCGCAGGCCGGGAGCATCCCGGCGCAAAGCCCCAGCAGCGCAATCCAAAAAATCGCGCGTTTCATAGCAGAACCTCCTGTTTAACACCTGAATGCACAGCAGTGAATGGCGATTTTCGCTCTTTTAAATCACCGCCCGAAAAAAGTGATTCAGCGCCACTATCCCGGCGGTCAGCAACACGGTCCCGGCCAGCCAGCCAAAATCCCAGGGCCGCAGCCGCAGCTGCTTGAGGCTGGTGCGCGGGCCCTCCCCGGTATAGCAGCGGCTTTCCATCGCGCTTGCCAATTCCGCCGCGCGGCGGAACGCCGAAACGAACAGCGGCACCAATACCGGCACAAACGCCCGCACCCGCTGCAAAAGCGATCCGGTTTCCAGGTTGGCCCCGCGCGATTTCTGCGCGTTCATGATCCGTTCGGTCTCTTCAATCAGCGTTGGCACAAAGCGCAGCGCCAGCGTCATCATCATCGCGAACACCGCCACGGGCACTTTCAGCTTTGCCAGCGGCAGCAGCAAGCGTTCCATGGCCGTGGTCAGCATAGAAGGCGTTGTGGTATAGGTCAGCAGCGAACTGACCGCAATCAGGCACAGAATGCGAATGGTCGTAAACATCGCCGTAAACACGCCCTCCCGCGTGATTTTGAGCGTCACGCGCCACAGTTCGTATTGGAACCAGATATGCGTATTCGGCCCGTTGGTATAAAAGACGTTCAGCACGCCCGTGAACAATACCAGAATCAAAACAGGCCGCATGGAGCGCAGGATCATTTTTGCGGGCACGCCGCTGAGCGCGGCGCACAGCACAGCCGCAAGCGCGGTGCATCCCAGCGCCCAAAAGTTTTTGCAAAGAAAAATCACAACCATATAGGCCAGCGTCAGCACAATTTTCATGCGCGCGTCCATGCGGTGCAGCGGCGAGCGCCCCGCAAAATATTGCCCGATGGTGATGCCTTTGATCATGGCAGCCGCACCCCCTCGCGCTTGAGCCGCGCCAGCTCCGCCGCAGCCTGCTCTTCGGTAAAAATTTCCGCCGAAACCGGCAGCCCCGCCGCGCGCAGGCGCTCAAAAATATCCGTTACCACCGGCACGCTCAGCCCCATTTCGCGCAGCTGGGCGGCGCGGCCGAACACCTCTGCCGCTGTGCCGCACAGGGCCGCGCGGCCCTGATGCATGACCAGAATCTGATCGGCCAGGCGGGCCACCTCTTCCATGTTGTGGGAGATGAGCAGAACGGTGCGGCCGGTTTCGCGCCGGTAGCGCAGGATCAGCTGCTGGATTTGCTCCTTGCCCGCCGGGTCAAGCCCCGCCGTGGGTTCGTCGAGCACCAGCGCCCGCGGTTCCATGGCCATTACCCCCGCGATGGCCGCGCGCCTTTTTTCGCCGCCGGATAAATCAAAGGGCGATTTGGGCAGGCAGCTTTCCGGCAGGCCAACATATTCTGCGGCGCGCAGCACGCGCGCGCGGATTTCGTCGCCGGGCAGCCCCATATTCTTTGGCCCGAACGCAATGTCTTTTTCCACCGTTTCCTCGAACATCTGGTATTCGGGGTATTGAAAACACAGCCCTACCCAGAACCGCGCCTGCCGGATCGAAGCTTTGTTTTGCCAAATATTTTTGCCGTCCACAAAAACGGCGCCGCCCGTGGGTTTGAGCAGCGCGTTCAAGTGCTGCACAAGCGTGCTCTTGCCCGAGCCGGTGTGCCCGATGATGCAAAGCAGCTGCCCGGGTTGCGCCGCAAGGTTGATTCCCTCGATGGCGGCGGGCGTTCCCTTGCCGGTGTTCGGGTATTGATAGGTCAGCGACTGGGTTTCAATGGCGTTCATTGGGTTCCTTTCTTGTTGTCCTGATCCATGTCCGGCGGCATATGCCGCAGCCAAACCTGCGCCTCAATGTACTCGTATTCCGGCGCCATATCGGCGAGCAGTTGATCGGCGCTGCGCGCCGCTAGCAGCTCCAGCAACCGGGATTTGGTCAGGAGCGTAAGGTCTCTGTCCGCCAGCGCAACGCTGTCTCCGAGCGTAAAGCTGATGCGGGCGTCGTCAAACTGCTCCAGCGAAAAGCGCTTGTATGCCGTGCAGTCAAAGTTGTGACCCAGGTTTTTAATCGCGCGGGCGCTTTTTATCGCAAGATAAATGGGATGGCGCGTTTGCGGCCTGCCGCCCGCCGCCCGGAACGCGCGCCAAAGCAGCCTTTCCACACGTCTGCGCCGCTTCCAGTACCACCGCAGCGGCGGCCCGAAGCGCTTATGGGCAACGCAGGGAAACGCTTCATAGCATTCTTTCGCCAGCGCGAAGGCCTTGCGGCGGGGCAATCTGGTCAGGCTTTGCAGCGGCGCTGCGCCGGCCCGATAAAAATACAGCAGTTCCATTGGCGCTGCTCCTTGTGCGGCGTTCTCAATTCTACCGGAACGCTTCCAAAATTGCCGCCGCGCACTCTTCTTCCGTTAAAATCCCCCTGGGCAGCTGCGGAAAATCCTCGCGCAGCAAGCGCGCCAGCCCGGCCGGTGCGGGCAGCGACAACCCCGCCGTTCGCAGCGTTTCTTCCTGCGCAAACACATCGCGCGGCGCGCCCTGCGCCAGCAAACGGCCTTCGTGCATCACCAGCACGCGGTCGGCCTGCGCGGCTTCTTCCATAAAATGCGTGATGAGCAATACGGTCAGACCCCGCTCGCGGTTGAGCGCCCGAACGGATTGCATCACTTCGGTGCGGCCGCGCGGATCGAGCATGGCGGTGGATTCATCCAGAATGATCACATCGTTGTGCAGCGCCAGCACGCCCGCAATGGCCACGCGCTGCTTTTGCCCGCCAGAAAGTTTGTGCGGCTCCGCCTCCCGCAGCTCATACATACCAACGGCGCGCAGCGATTCGTCCACCCGCCGCCGCAATTCTTCCTGCGGCACGCAGAGATTTTCGGGGCCGAAAGCAACGTCGTCTTCCACCGTTGCGGCGATGATCTGGTTGTCGGGGTTTTGGAAGACCATGCCCACGCGACGGCGGATTTCGAACAGCAAATTTTCGTTGGCGGTGTCCATTCCGGCCGCCAGCACCCGCCCTTCCTGCGGAATCAGAAGCCCGTTGCACAGCTTTGCCGCGGTGGATTTCCCCGAGCCGTTGCGGCCCACCATGGCCACGAACTCGCCGGGCGAAACCGCAAAGCAAAGCCCCTGCACGGCGGATTCCGCTCCATCCTCCGTGGCGTAGGAGTAGCTGACGTTTTGGAATTCGATGATGGGGTTCATGTACGCTCCTTCGCTGATGATGTATCCTGATGCTGAAAATATATTTCTTATTTTACCTGTTTGCGGGAAGAATGTCAAGCGTTTTCCGCATGATTGCAGCGGATTGTCAGCGGATATGTCTTTGCGCGGCAACGAATTTGATTTTCATCGATCCGCCTCCCCGATCCAAATCGCGGTTGAGCCGCATGGCAGCGCCAGCCCGGTGGCCTCTACAGGCAGGCCGATCTCGCCGCAGGTCACATGCCCGCCCAAGGTTGGAATCAAAACGCGGCCCAGCAGGTATTGCATCACCGACGGGGAAAGCTCGGCGGAATAGGAGTTGAGCAGCAGCAGCCCGGAAGGGGCCAGCAGCTGCGCGCAAAGCGCGATCAGGCCATCCAGTTCATCCGTGAGTTTCCATACTTCGCCGCCGGGCCCCCGGCCATAAGAAGGCGGATCGAGCAGGATGATATCGTATCGGCTGCCCCGGCGCAGTTCCCGCTGCGCAAACTTGCCGCAGTCTTCCACAATCCAGCGCACGGGCCGCTGCGCCAGCCCGCTGAGCGCTGCGTTATCCCGCGCGCGCTGCACCATGCCCTTTGCCGCGTCAACATGCGTCACATGCGCTCCGGCGGCAAGGCAGGCGAGCGTTGCCCCGCCGGTGTAGGCAAACAGGTTCAGCGCTTTTAACGGCTTGTCCGCTTTTGCAATCCGCGCCGCCAGCAGCTCCCAGTTGGCCGCCTGTTCGGGGAACAGCCCCGTATGTTTGAACCCCATCAGTTTCAGGCCAAAGCGCAGGGCCGTTCCGTCCGGCAGCGCGTAACGCAGCGGGAACTCCTCCGGCATGGGTCGCAGCCGCTCCCATTGCCCGCCGCCCGCGCTGGAGCGCAGGTAGCGAGCGTGGGCGCTGCGCCAAAGGGGGTGCGTGCGGCCGCCGCGCCAGATGACCTGCGGATCGGGCCGGATCAGCAAATATTCGCCCCAGCGCTCCAGGCGTTCGCCGTCGGCGCAGTCGAGTAGGGCATATTCTTGCCAGCAATCGGCAACTCGCATTATATCAGCCTTTCTTCAATCACTTCCGCCAGCTCTTGCGCCAGGCGTCGAATGATCTCTTCGTTGCGCCCTTCCAGCATAACCCGGATGAGCGGCTCCGTGCCGGAAACGCGCACGAGCACCCGCCCCGCTTCCCCCAGCTCCGCTTCGGCCCGCCGGGTTGCCAGCTGAATCTCCGGATCCGTGTGGCAGCGCAGCTTGCCCAGATTCGATACTTTTACGTTGATCATCACCTGCGGAAACCGCTCCATCTCGGCAGCCAGCGCCGAAAGGGGCCTGCCGCTTTTGCGCATCACTTCCAGCAGCTGCAAGGCGGTCAGCTGCCCGTCGCCTGTGGCGGCAAAATCGCTGAAGATGATGTGCCCGCTTTGTTCGCCGCCCAGGTTGCAGCCGCCGGCCAGCATTGCCTCAAGAACATAGCGGTCGCCCACGGCGGTGATTTCCCGGGCAATGCCGCAGCGGCCGCAGAATTCATGGAAGCCCAGATTGGTCATCACCGTTACCACGGCGCAGTCGCGCTTGAGCCGCCCTTCGGCCTTCCAGGCCTTCGCGCAGATGGCCATGATTTGGTCTCCGTCCACCAGGCCGCCGTTCTCGTCCACGGCCAGCAGGCGATCGGCGTCGCCGTCGAACGCGAAGCCCACGCTGATATCTTCGTTGCCGCGCACATAGGTTTGCAGCTGTTCCATATGCGTCGAGCCGCAGTGCGCGTTGATGTTTTCGCCGTCGGGCGCGGCGCTGAGCAGATCATACGCAAAGCCCAAATCGCTGAACAGGCGCGGCGCGGTGACGCTTGCGGATCCATTGGAACAATCCAGCGCCAGGCGGCGCACGCCCTGTTCGCGCAATTTTGCCGAAAGCGTCGCGGGAACGGTTGCCCGCAAATGCCGCAGATAATCGGGCACAGCGGCTTCCCCCGCAAGGCAGCGGCCAACGCGCCCCCCGATGACCACAGGCGGCGGCTCCGTTTCGTCCAGAATAATGCCCTCGATGGTTTCTTCCAGCTCGTCGGGCAATTTGGTTCCCAGGCGCGAAAACAGCTTGATGCCGTTGAACTCGCAGGGGTTGTGGCTGGCCGAGACCATCGCCCCGCCCTGGCAGCCCCAGAGGGGGATCAAATGCGCCACGGCAGGGGTGGGCACAACGCCGGCCATAACGGCGTCAACCCCCACGGAATTCAGCCCCGCCGCCAGGGCGTTGGCCAGCATAGGCGACGACGCGCGGGTATCCATGCCGACCAGCACTTGCGGGCGAACGCCGCTGCCGGCTTGCAGTTCCGGCTGCGCGCAGGCCCATGCCCGGCCGATTTTGATGGCCAGCTCGCAGCTGAGTTCCGTGTTCGCAACGCCGCGCGCGCCGTCGGTGCCAAACAATCGCGCCATAAAATACCCCCATAAAAATCGTCCGGCCGCTTCTGCGGCGCTATATCTCCCCGTATCGCAGTTCGCAGTTGTCCAAAGAAAACGTCATGAATTCCTGTGCCGTCATGCTGCGAAAATAGGTTTCTATCATGCGGCAGACCCAGCCGTGGGCCACAAGAAATACCGTTTGATTGGCATACCGCGCATGGATGTCTTCCAGCGCGCCATATACCCTGTGCGCCAGTTGTAGCTGCGATTCCCCCGTTGCGCCCACCCGTTTGGGGAACTCCTGCGCGTCGGCCCGCAAGGTGGTGTGGAACATCTCCAGCGTGGGGAAACTGGTTCCTTCATAAGAACCGAGGTTGCACTCGTATAACCGCTCGTGAACCACAAGCGGCGCCCGAAGCCGCTCAGAGAGTATCTGGGCCGTCTGCCGCGCCCGCAGCAGCGGCGAGCTGACGATCACGTCGATGGGTTCCAGCAGCGCCGCTTTTTCGGCCAGCTCCCTTGCCTGCTGAACGCCCGTTTCGTTGAGCGGGTTATCGGTCAGCCCCTGAACGCGCCTGCGCAGGTTCCAGTCGGTTTGGCCGTGCCGGGCATAATAAAGTTTCATAAAAAACGCCCTCTTTCAGTATACTGCGATTTGCCCGGAATATGAATTGGTTACAGTTCCAGGCTCAGCTGTTCGCTTTGCCCCGCGTTATTTTGCGGCCGGCTTCCCGCGGCGTCGGCGTTTTCGCGGAAGGGAAGCCCCAAATGCGCGTAGGCTGCGGGCGTGGCGATGCGCCCCCGCGGCGTGCGCCCCAAAAAGCCGATTTGCATCAGGTATGGCTCATAAACGTCCTCAATGGTCACCGATTCTTCGCCTACGGCGGCGGCCAGGGTTTCCAGCCCAACAGGCCCGCCGTTGTATTGCGCGATCATCACCTGCAACAGGCGGCGGTCAATCAGATCCAGCCCCAGCTCGTCGATTTCCATGCTGCCCAGCGCCGTCTGGGCGGCCTCTGTGGTGATGACCCCCGTGCCCAGCACCTGCGCAAAGTCGCGCGCGCGCTTGAGCAGCCGGTTGGCAATGCGCGGCGTGCCCCGCGAGCGGCTGGCCAGTTCCAGCGAACCATCCATGTCGATGGGGATGCCGAGGATGCCCGCGCTGCGGCGCACAATCAGCCCCAGTTGCTGCGGGGTATAAAGCTCCAGGCGCAAAATTACGCCGAAGCGATCGCGCAGGGGCGCGCTGAGCTGCCCGGCCCGCGTGGTTGCGCCAATGAGCGTAAAATGCGGCAGATCCAGCCGGATGGAGCGGGCCGAAGGCCCTTTGCCAATGATGATGTCGAGAACATGGTCTTCCATGGCGGGGTACAGCACTTCTTCCACCGCGCGCGAAAGCCGGTGGATTTCGTCGATAAAAAGCACGTCGCTTTCGCTCAGGTTGGTCAGCAGCGCGGCCAGGTCGCCTGGTTTTTCAATAGCGGGGCCGGAAGTGACGCGGAAGTTAACCCCCATCTCGTTGGCGACAATGCCCGCCAATGTGGTTTTGCCCAGCCCCGGCGGGCCGTATAGCAGCACATGATCAAGGGCCTCGCCCCTGCCCCGCGCCGCCTGAATATAAACCGCCAGGTTCTCTTTCGCCTTGTCCTGCCCTATGTATTCCCGCAGGGTTTTGGGCCGCAGCGAAAGCTCGATGTCGGCGTCCTGCTGGGTCAGCTCCGGGGTTAGCTCGCGTTCGTCGTTCATACGGGGGCTCCTTTTGCAAAGCTGTATTATTTTGCGCAAAGGCAGAACGGATGGCCTTCCGGGTCAAGCATTGTCACAAATTGCTTGCCGCCGTATTGCGCCGCCGGTTTTGCCGCGCCCAGTCGCAGGGCCTCCGCCACAGCGGCGGCCAGATCGTCAACCTGAAAGTTAAAGTGCATCTGCTTTTGCTGTTCGCCGGGCCGTTCCGGCCAAACCGGCGGGGCATAGGCAAAGTCGCAGGGCATAAACAAAATGGCAAGGCCGGGTTCGGCCACCAGCGCCGGGCAGCCCCAAAGCGTCTGCCGCTCCCAGCCGGTCAGCGCGGCGTAAAATTCCCTTGTGCGCGGCGGATCGGCGCAGTCGATGGAAATATCACCGATACAAAAGCCTGTCATCATGGCCGTTCCTCCAAATATCTTCTGGTATAGGGGCAAACCGCAATGCACTTGCCGCAAACAGTGATATCCACGCCGAACCCCCGCATGGCCCGTTCCCGGGCTGTCGAGCGGCAAGCGGCGGCGTTGAAAAACGCTTCGCGCGGCAAATCAACCCGCCAGTTTTTTCCCAAGATAGCCCCCGCCGGGCAGGCTTGCGCGCAGATTGCGCAGGCCCCGCAGCGGCTTTTGTCAACAGGCGCGGCAAAGCGAAGCGGCGCATCCGTCAGAATCGTCGAAATGCGCACCATGCACCCGTATTCCTCCGTTACCAGCAGGGCGCTTTTTCCAATCCAGCCAAGGCCTGCGCGGGTGGCCGCCGTTTTGTGGGGCAGCGGCGTATCCAGCTGCGTTTCGTTCTGCGCCACCAGCGCGCGGGTCTGCGCAACGGCTTGCCAGCCGCGATCGCCCAGCCAGCGCGCGCCCGCTTCCACTATTCTGTCGAGCGTTTCGTTGAGGGCGTTATATTGGTCATAATATGCCCGCGTCGGCAGCGCGGCAATGCCGCGAATGACGTCTTTTGGATATTTCACCGCCACAGAAACGCCCGCGGGCAAGCCGCGCCGGGGTTCCGGCGGCAGCGCTCGCAGGTCGCCCGCGGCGGCCAAATCAGCGCCTTGCGCGCGAAGATATGCCAGCAGTTCTTCCGTCAGCACCATAGATCCCCTCCTTCGTTCGCCGCCCTGCGCAAAAGGCTGCCTTTCATGCAGGCGGAATTGTTGTGGAATTCCAGCGCCCAGAAAGCGGAAGGATCCGGCGCGCAGTTCATCCCATTCCCCCTAAGTTCTTCAACGCGTGGCGGATTTTCTCCTGCGTCGTGGCGGCGTCGTCCATCCCGCGCAGGGCAAGCAGCGCTTCGGCCTGCTGATACCCCAGGGCAAGCAGCGCGGCCAGGGCTTCGCTGTCGGGTGGAAGGATGGCGGATGCGGGCGCGTTGCCGGCTTGCGGGCCGTGTCCAAAGCCCGGCAGTTTATCTTTGAGCTCCAGCACCAGCCGCTGCGCCAGTTTTGGGCCAACGCCCTGCGCGCGGGTGATGCTTTTCGCGTCGCCCGCGGCGACGAAGTATCCCAGCTGCTCCGGGGTGAACGCCGAAAGCAGGGCAAGCGCCGCCTTTGGGCCAACGCCGGTAACGGCAATCAGCAGCCGGAAGCAGCCCAGTTCCGCGCGGGTGGCAAAGCCAAACAGCTCCAGCGCGTCCTCGCGGACATTCAAGTGCGTATAAAGCGTGGCGCGCTCGCCCGGTTTCAGCTCCCGCAGCGTGTGGGCCGTCGCGGCGCACGCAAACGCCACGCCGTGGCACTCGATGGCCAGCGCGCTCTCTTCTATGTGAATGATTTGCCCGGTCAGGGAGTAAAACATAACGCGCCCCCATTCTATTTGAGCGATTCAGGGCTCTCTTCCGCAAGCGCCGCCGCCGCGCTGCGATAAATTTCTTCCGCCTGCGCCGCCGTCAGCACGTGTTCCAGGTACCGCAGGCAAAAACGAATGCCGCCGCCGCAGGAAAGCACGCCGCACACCAGATAGCTTTGCGGAAAGGCGGGCGGGATAAACCACACGCCCTCTACGCCGAACGAAAGCGCCCCCAGCGGCTGCGCGCCCAGGTTAGAAAGGCCAAAGCTGCGGTCAGCCGTGCCTTCCCTCGCGCCCTCGGCCACCTGTTGCGCCGCCCAGTTCCGGAAGCTGCCGTATGCCGCGAAAGGAACCGCCGCAACCAGCCCGGGATCCAGCAAATGCAGCATCTGCAAGCCGACGGCGGGGAGATTGCCGCTGAGTTTGCCGCGCAGCACGGCAGGCGTTTCTTCGCAGGATGATACCTTTGCCGAAACGCCAGAGACAAAGTTCCCCATAGCGCCGTCAACCGGCGTCCGCATGTTTCCGCGCAAGCTGCAAGCGCAGCCAAGCCGCACCGGCTGGCCGCCGTTTTGCTGCTGCAACGCGCGGACAAACGCCCGCGCAATCGCCTCGTTGACCGTCAGGCCTTCGGCTTTGCAGCGGCGGCGGAGCGCCTGCAGCCATTCCTCCGATTCTTCCGCCAAAAACATGCCGGCCGGGTTTTGCGCGCGGTAATCCCGAAACAGCGCCAGGGCGTCTTCCCGCGTAAACAGCGTGGGGTGTTGGCGCCACTTGCGGTTGACCAGGGCGGCGGTGAGCTTGAGCTGAAGATCGGGCTTTTTCTTCAGCGTATTATCCTCCGGCAGTTCCTGCGCTTCGCCGGGCAGCGTGCCGTTGAGCGCCGCGAGAAAATCGCGCAGCAGATTCAAAAAGCCCAGCCCGTCGCCTAGAATATGGTGCCCCAGCAGCACGAGATCTGCGCCGCCGTTTCCGCGCAGCACGGCAATTTTCAGCAGCGGGCCGTGTTCAAAATCAAAGGGAATCGCGTCTGTGCGGGCGTACCAGGCTTTCCAGTCGGCGTCCGCGGGGAATTCCAGCGAAACCTTGCCGCCTTTGGCAAAGCAATAGCCGTCTTTGCCCCGTGCAATCACGCGGCGCAGCACGGGATGCCGCCGCTGCACCGCTATGGCCGCCGCGCGGTATTGCTCGTCCGAAAAATCCTGGGTCAGCCGCGCCCTGAAGCAGACATGGATGCTGGGGGAGTGCAAAAACATGATCCCGGTTCCAATCGCATTTGTTGACATGTTCATCCCTCTAATCTATAAGATATCATCTATAAGATGCGATGTCTGGGGCGGTGAGCAGCCGTGCAGACGCGCCCTAGCTTCCCTTTAAAAACCGCATTAGCGAACCCGCGCTGTGCGCGTGGCAAATCGCAATCGCGAGCGCGTCGGCCACGTCGTCCGGCTTCGGGCAGGCGTTCAGGTTCAGCAGAAGCTTGACCATGTCCTGCACCTGCCGTTTTTCGGCGCGGCCATAGCCAACAACGCTCTGTTTGACCTGCAACGGCGTGTATTCGTATACCGGTATCCCCGCCCGCGCGGCGGCCAGGAGGATTACGCCGCGCGCCTGCGCCACGTCAATGGCCGTTGTGGTGTTGGTATTAAAAAAGAGTTTTTCAATCGCCATGGCGGCGGGCCGACGCCGCGCGATGAGGCTTTCGATTGCCGTATTAATTTCCGCAAGCCGCTGCGGGAATTCTGTCTTTGGTTCTGTGATGATTGCCGCGGCCTCGAGCAGCCGGAACTGGCTGCCCGCGTATTCCACAGCCCCCGCGCCAACGGTGGCGTAGCCCGGGTCAATACCGAGAATGATCACAGGCGGCCCTCTCTTTCTCGTTACAGTTGAAATGCTTCACAAAAATTCGCTTCGCGAAAGAATATCTTGCCGCGCGTTTTGTGCCGTCATGTCGCATTTTGGTGGCAATTTGCAATATTCCGAAATTCCGAAATACAAGAATCATGCCCTTTGGAGGGGTCAAAAAACGGTTCGCCATTCCGAAATTTCGAACTATCGTAAAATAGAGCTGCGGAAGATTCTTTCTAACTCTGCCTCTATTGTGAACATTCGCCACACAAAATTGCTTCACAAAGCCAGCCCTCGCCACAGGCGATGTGCTTATTGTAACACACCTGCGGTGAGCAGTTCGTCATTGGCGGCTGCTTTGCAAAAGCTATCCCTCGCCACAGGCGATGTGATTATTGTAACATAACTCAGGGGAAAAGTCAAAAGAAAAATGCGGCGTTTCCGGCAAACCGTCTTGCTATCAAAAAGAGAAAAGCAAAAAACCGCCCGCCGTGGCAGACGGTTTTTGGGTTGCGGTTCAGCGCGCTACAAGGCCGCTGCGGCGCGCAGATCTTCCACGCGGTCAAGGGCTTCCCAGGGCAGATCAATTTCCGTGCGCCCCACATGCCCCAGCGCGGCCAGCTGCCGGTATATCGGGCGGCGCAGCTGGAAGGTTTTGATGATAGCCGTGGGCCGCAGGTCGAATAACCGCGACACAATTGCGCTTAAGGCGCTTTCGGGCAGCGCGCCGGTGCCAAAGGTATCCACCCGGATGCTGACCGGATGCGCCACCCCGATGGCGTAGGCCAGCTGCACTTCGCACTTTTTTGCAAGCCCCGCCGCAACGATGTTCTTTGCCGCGTGGCGCGCCGCGTAGGCCGCGGAGCGATCGACTTTTGTGGGATCTTTCCCCGAAAAGCTGCCGCCGCCGTGCCGCGCGTAGCCGCCGTAGGTATCCACAATGATCTTGCGGCCGGTCAGGCCGCTGTCGCCCTGGGGGCCGCCGATAACGAAGCGGCCTGTGGGGTTGACATAGTAGGTGGTGTCGCTGTCCAGCAGCCGGGCGGGCACGATGGGGCGGATCACATGTTCCAGAATATCCGCGCGGATTTGTTCGAGCGGCACGTCGGCCGCGTGCTGGGAGCTGACAACAATGGCGTCAACGCGCGCGGGCAGGTCGTTTTCGTCGTATTCCACGGTTACCTGCGTTTTGCCGTCGGGCCGCAAATACGGCAATGTACCGTTTTTGCGCACAAGGGTCAGCTGCCGGGCCAGGGCGTGCGCGAGCGAAATGGGCAGCGGCATCAGCTCCGGCGTTTCGTCGCACGCGTAACCAAACATCAGCCCCTGGTCGCCGGCGCCGTTGGTTTCGGCGGCATCCAGCGCGCCGGCCTTTTGTTCGTAAGAATGGTTTACGCCCAGGGCAATATCGGGCGATTGTTCGTCGATGGCGGTCAACACCGCGCAGGTATTGCCGTCGAAGCCCTTTTCGGCGCCGTCGTATCCAACGCCAATGATCACATCCCGCGCAACGCGGGGGATATCCACATAGCAATTGGTGCTGATTTCGCCCATGATCCACACCACGCCTGTGGTAACGCTGCATTCGCAGGCCACGCGGCCATTGGGATCCTGCGCCAGAATCGCGTCGAGCACCGCGTCGGAAATCTGATCGCAGATCTTATCGGGATGCCCTTCGGTCACAGATTCGGACGTAAAAAGTTTACGGTTTGGATTCATCTTCATACCTTCTTTCTCGCACACACTCAAATCTCTTTGAAATGATCTTTGTTTGCCCAAAAAATTTGCAGGCCGGAAATGACGGTCAATGCCGTGGCTGCCCAGAGGAGCGCGGCGCTGATCCAATCGAAAATTTGGGTTGCCTCGCTGAAGAAGCGCAGCGCCTCGCGCAGGAGCAAAACCAGGATAACGGACGAGATCTGCACCACCGTTTTTGCTTTGCCCGAACGCGCCGCCGCGATAACGTTCCCTTCCCCGGCCGCTATGAGCCGGATGGAAGTGACGGCGAATTCGCGCAGGAGAATCAAAAACACCACCCAGGCGCTGCAAAGCCCCTGCCGCATCAAACCCACCAGCGCTGCTGTGATGAGCATTTTGTCGGCGAGGGGATCCATGAGTTTGCCAAAGTTTGTGACAAGCCCGCGCGCGCGGGCGATTTTGCCGTCGAACAGATCAGTCAGGGCCGCCGCGCCGAACACGAGCGCCGCCACAAGGTAGTGGAAAGGAAAGCGGGCCAGAATCAGCGCCAGCACCAGCGGCGTTGCCGCCGCGCGCAGAAGCGTTAGTTGGTTGGGGAAATTCATGGTCACCTCCAACAGGAATCAGAATCCGCGGCGCGAGGGCGGAAAGCGCCCAAAACGACGGCATCCGCGCGCAGCGGTTTTTAGTATACCCGCCGAAAGAAAAAACTTCCGGTAAATACCGAAAGCGGATATTGCACCTTATCTTTCGGCACGCGCCGCAGGATGAAGCACCTTGTCCCGCCGGACAGGTTGCCGGGCATCACAGAGCCTGTTCTCTCCGCCGCTCTTTATAAGGCTTATTCAGTTGGACAGCATGTGTAGTATACCACGTTAGCAAGCGAATGTCAAGTAACATTATTGTTAACACAGGGCGGCGCGGTTTGGCAGGGCCGGAGGAAGCCTTCGGCCCCGCCGCTGCTTTGGAGGGAGCAAGGGTTAGCTGGTGGGCTGCGCCTGTTCGCGCCGCTCGTTGAGCGCTACCAGCAGTTCGTCGTAACGCTCCTCTGAGATGGTATATTTCACGCGATAGAGCAAAAAAGAAACCACGGCCAGCGCGATGGGGATCAGCGTCATGCAGGCCAGCAGGGCGGCGCTTTTGGAAGCGGGCACGCTGCGGATCACCGATTCAATGCCCTGCGTTTTTGCCGCGGCGGAAAGGCCTTTTGCCGCAGCCTGTTCCAGATCAGAGATTTGGTTGGTGAACTCCAGCACGCCCGTGATCAGGAAGATCACCATGACGGTCAGCTGGATCAGCGCCGTGGCCACTTTGGTAATGAACGGCCGCACCGAAAAGATGATGCCCTCCGCGCGCGCGCCTGTTTTCCATTCGTTATACTCCACTGTGTTCGCAAAGGAGATCATCAGAATCAAATAAAAGATGTTTTGCCCCGCAAAGGCGAACAGGTTCCCCACGATCAGCAGCGCATACTTGATCATGCCGCGGGGCGCAAGCATCCCCGCCGCCAGCATGAACAGGTAGCCGCCAATGGCGCACACCATTGCGATCCGCGCGAGCTTTTGCCGGGGGATGCGCTTGGAGATTGGCGCGAAGAAGAGCATGATAAGCCCCGTTACAACCGCGCCCAGCGACGAAAACAGCGTGTAAAGCATGCCGTTATAACCGAACTCGAAGTATATGTAGCTGCCGCCCAGACCACCGCCGATCAGCCCGTTGCCCACGGCGGCCATTAAAAAGATGATCATGCACCACAGCAGCTGATCGTTGCCCTTGATGGTGCGCACCACCGTGCCGATGCCGACGCTGTTTATGGTTGCCGCGCCCTTGGGCGGCAGGGGCTTTTCTTTTACGCCGAGCAATGTGAGCAGCTGGGAGCCCAAAAAGACGCCGCTGAACACGAACGCCAGCACGGCGTAGGCCGTTACGGCGCTGCCGCCGATGGTCCGGCTACCCGCGGTAAAAATCGGCGCCGCGACGCCTGTGATGCCGGCCCCTGCGCCCGCAAAAAACACGGTGCGCGAAGTGAGCGTGTCCCGGTCGGTTTTCTGGGCGGCCAGCGAGGGGATCATGCCCCAATAGGCGATGTCGTTCATGGTGAACACGATGCTGTAGATGAAATACAGCACGCCGTAAAGCACCACATAATTCCAGCCGGTCAGCGTGTTCGTAAACGAAACGAGGTAAACGATTGCGCTGAAGGCCATGCCGACGACAATCCAGGGCTTGAACTTGCCCCATTTTGTCCGGGTGACCTCGATGATGTTCCCCATCACGGGATCGTTGAAGCCATCGAAAACGCGGGCCGCGACCATAAGGATGCTCACGACGGTGTATTGCAGGTTCGTCAGATTTTTTGTGTAGAGCACATAGGTCATCAGGAAGCCGGAAAACAGAAAGGTTGCTGTGTCGCGTCCCAGGGAAGTCAGCGAGTACATCCAAAGATTTCGCTTGGGCATACGGTTGTTCGGCTGTTCCATGCGGTCACTCTCCTTACAGATTGATTGCAGCGCCGGGCGTGCCGGCGCTCATTGCGCGGCGACCAGCGCCGCTTCCCCTGTTTCCAACGATTGCAGCGCCGCGTAGCAAATCTGGTGCGAAATGCGCGTTTGTTCAATGGTGGTCAGGTTTTCCGGATCGATCGGGCCGCCCGCCATAACGGCGTGCGCCGCTTCGCAGAAGCACTGATCGGAGCCGCCGTGCCCGCTGATATTGGTATTGCGCACGCGCAGAACCTTTGGGGCTTTGCCGAACTTGTGCAGGTGAATGCGCATGGTGTGATCGCGCCCCCACAGCTCGCCCTTTGTGCCCTGGATGCGGATGCGCCGCGTGGTGCCCAGGCTGAAGGCGCTGATGCTGAGCGTGGCCGTTGCGCCGCCCGCGAAGCGGAAGGCCACGGAATCGTGATCGTGCACATTATTGTCGCACTGGTACACGCACCGGCCATAATCGTTTTCTTTGAGCGCTTCGCGCAGCTCCTGCCGGGTTGGCTGATAGGGCAGGCCCGCCGCCGGGGGTTTGCCCCAATACAGCTGTGTGAAGCGCTTCAGGTACAGCCGCTCCACACTATAAGGGCAGCTTTTTATGTGCGGGCAGCCTTGCAGGCAATACGCGGCCGCCCCTTCGGGCATATTCTCGCGCGTGAAGTAGGTCAGGCCGCCGAAGCCGCTGACGCTTTCGCACGGGCGGCGGATAAACCAGTGCAGCAGATCGACGTCGTGGCAGCACTTGGCCATCAGGAACGGCGCGCCGACGCTCAGGTTGCGCCAGTTGCCGCGGACATAGGAGTGCGCGTAGTGGAAATACCCCACATTTTCTTCGTGCGCGATATTGACCACTTCGCCGATGGCGCCGCTTTCGATGATCTCTTTTATGGTGCGGTAAAAAGGTGAATAGCGCAGCACATGGCAGACCAGCACGTGACGGTTTTTTTCTTTTGCCAGGGCGCACAGCTCTTCCATTTCGGCGGGGTTGGCCGTTACGGGCTTTTCGCAGATCAAATGGTAACCCAGCTGCAACGCGGCCTTTGCGTGCCTGAAATGGCAGTGATCCGGCGTGGCGATGACTAGCCAGTCGGCCAGCTTGCCGGCGGCAAAAAACGCGTTGTCGTCCGCCAAGCGCGTTGCGGTGGGGGATCTTCCGCCCGCGTGATCGAGCATAACGGGCCTGGTGTCGCACAGCGCCGTCACCGCGACGTCTTCGTAGCCGGACAGGCCCCCCATGTATACGCGGCCCCGGTTGCCCAGGCCGATATAAGCGATAGAAATCATAGAGATGTTACCCCCTCATCTTTTTTAAATCGCGGTAACTGATTTTTTGGATGCCGCACTGCGCGATGTGCTTTTGGAAGGCCGGATCGGAAAAAATCGTGTATTCCCAAACGCGGAAAAAGCCTTTTGGGGAAGCCGCCTTTGCCTCGCCTGTGTCGATGGACGGATGGAGAAAAGTTTCGGTTACGCCCGCGGGCAGGCCTTCGATGAAGGTATACATGAAGTCGCGGAATGCTCCGTAGCCTTCTTCTTGCGTGCCGGGGTAATCGCTTGGGATGAGATAATCCGGACAAACCACGCCCAGGTTTTTTATGAACGACTGCATTTGCGTGAAGATCTGCCCCAGCAGCTGCGGGGGGATAGAAAAGGAGGGGGCGGCTTCGCCCGCGGGCAGACCCGCAAGCGGGAACCGGAAGGGCAGCCCCACTTCGGCCGAAAGTTCGAAGATGGTTTGCAGGAACTCCATGCGCCCTGTGGCGATGCCATAGAGCGAACCCATGTGGTTATCCCAGTGCGAAGGCACAAGGCCGAACTGCTTTGCCCTAGCCAGCTGCGCGCGCACTTCGGCCACGGCTTCGTCTAAGTCGGCATGCTCCTCAAAGCGTTCGCTGGTCTGCCAAAAATAGCCCTCTTCGTCGCGCAGGCTATTTGTGCCGGCGGCCAAAACCGGGCCCCAGCGGTACCCATCCCATTCGCTGGTGGTTGTCAGGTGCACGCCGATGGCGTATTCGGGATGCCGCGCGGCCCACTGGCAGGCATGTTTTGCCCAGGGACAGGGGGCCATCACGGTGGACGAGGTGATGCATCCCTTTTCAAACAGCTCTTGTGTGGCGAGATTCGCGCCCAGGAAGGATCCGTAGTCGTCCGCGTTGATGATGAGGTAACGTTCCACAATATCACTCCGTTCCGCTGCATATTATCTATCTCTATCGTTCGCTATCTTATGCCTTTTTATATCATATCACACGGGAGGGGGAAATGCAAGGGGGAAAGTTCAGCGCGCAAAATATTTTGCCCGCAGCCGCGCCGTGCGCCCCGCCATGGCCTCCAGCGTTTTGCGGGCGCCTTCGGCGCCCAGCACATAGTCGCGCAGGGCGCGGCCTTCTTCAAAACACAGTTCGTCGTGCAGGGGGAACCAGTGTTTTTCTAAAAAGCGCGCGTAGCGCACCAGCCGCAGTTCGCCCACATAACGCGGGCTTGCGTCGATCGTATCGACCGCGACGCTGTAGAACCCCTCGATGGACTCGATCAGCGCGCGGCGTTCGCAGGCAGGCGCGAAGACGATGGTGGAGCAAATGCGCGCGCAGCGGTTATTGAAGGCGCTGTGGCTGTCGGTACTGCCCACGATGGGGTAACGGCGGCCCTTCGCCTGATCTTCGTAATAGGTAATTGCCTGGAAGCCGTTTTGCTCGAAGTAATCTTCGCCGCCCAGCACCTCGAAAGCGCCGAAGGGATGGGTTTCCATGAGATAATCCGTCAGCGAAACGGGAACGTGGTAGACGTCGGAAATCCAGTACGGATGGCAAAAGATACCCAGGCCGCCCGCTTTTTTGATTTCGTTGAAAATCCAGCGGCAATCCGCGTAGGTATATGGCTCAACCCCGGCGGGAACCTTCAGCTCCCCGGCGTATTTGTCGATTTCCGCCCAGTGCTCCTCTTTTGAGCGCACCGGCGGCGGGTTGGGAATGATAGCCCGCTTCGCGGCTTCTTCCCCGGCTTCGCGGCACTGCGCCGTTGCGCGCACCAGGCCGTTGATGCTGTAAGTTCCGCCGAAGTTGATGATATGGATATCATTGGCGTGCCCCGGCCCTTTGGGCAGATGCACCTCTTCGCCGGGCACAAGGGTATAATCGGTCGGCAAGCCTTCGAAGGCCGCCATGGCTTCCAGCGAAGGATAATAGCGCTCATGATCGGTGATGGCCAAAAAATCGTAGCCCGTCTGGCGATAATAGGCCGCGACAATTTCGGGCGCCTGCTTGCCGTCGGAACGAAAGGAATGCATATGCAAATCGCCGCGGAAGGGGTATCGCCCGCACAGGTCGTCGTTGACGGCGTAGACGCTCAGTTGCAGCCGGAATTGATCGCCGTCGCTGAGGCGAATATAATATTCCTGTTCGGAAGGAAACTCGAACGCGAAGCGGATGCAGCCGTCCGGCTCCGGCTTCGCTTCTATTTTGGCGCAGTTGGGCCGATCGGGATAATCCCAGGGCGAGCCTTCGCCCAAGGGGCGCACGATCAGCTCGTAGCCTGCCGCGCGCAGCGCCGCGTGCCGCCCCAGCGGCCTGACCGTGAGTTCGGCGCGCACGCCGACGGGCACCACTTTTGGGTAGATATCATAGTTGTGCAGTTCGTCGGCATAGGTGAGTTCCAGGTGGTTGGTATACATGGGGGCCTCCTTCAGAACCTGTATTCGATTTATTTTTCCGGCTCGACGACGGCAACGCCGCAGGGCACGGGCCGCACCTCCACGCAAAACGCGCCCAATTTTTTCAAAGCCCCGGCCACCGCGGGCCAGTCGGCCTTCTGCGGGCCGACGGCGAACACCGCCGAGCCGGAGCCTGTCATCTGGGTCAGCAGCGCGCCGGCGGCAGAACAATCCGCCTTGGCTTCCGCCAGCCCGGGGAGTTCCGTTACCTGCTCGAAGACGTTTGCGCACAGCGGGAAAACCGCCGGCCAGGCGCCTTGCGCGGCCAGCGAACGCGGGGAAGCGGGATGCGAAACCCCGCGCGCGTCGATTTTGGCGTAAGCGCCGCCGGTTGCGATCGATTGATCCGGCTTGGCCAGCCAGACGCGATAGCGCTCCGCCGGCAAACAGGGCAGGGGCGTCAGTTGATCGCCCACGCCCTCGGCCCAGCAGCAGCCGCCCAACAGGCAAAAGGGAACATCCGCGCCCACGCGCGCGCCAATGGCCCGCAGCGCTTCGCCGGGCATATCCGGCGCGTACATCTTTTGCAGGGCGGTCAGCACGGCTGCCGCGTCGGCGCTGCCGCCGGCAAGGCCCGCCCCGGCGGGGATTTGTTTTTGCAGCGCGACGCGCAGGCCTTCGGGCGGATTGGCAAGTTCGCCCGCCGCGCCGCCGAAGAATGCCTGAACGGCCCGCCAGGCGATATTTTCGGCGCCGCCCGGGATGCCTTTTTTGTCGCAGACGATTTCGATCCCCGGGCGCTCCGTGGTTTCGACCGTAACTGTGTCGTGCAGGCTCACGGACTGCATGAGCATTGCCACGTTGTGGTAGCCGCTGGGCAGCCGCCCGGCGACGTCGAGATGGAGATTCAGCTTGGCGTAAGCGCGGCAGGTTATTTTCATCGCGTTCCCTCCGGCGCATTCGGCGGTTCCGGCGGGCGCGGAACCGGAAGAATGCGGTTGTTAAGAATCAAGAAGGGGGATCGGCATGGCTTCGCGGCCCTGATAAAGCTGCACGTGGGTAAAGCCGCAGCGGCGCGCCAGCTCCATGCCCTCGGGCAGGCCGGCGCCCAGGTGCTGCGCATAGTGCGCGTCGGACCCGATGGTGATTTTTTTGCCCCCCAGCGCTTTGTAGCGCCGCAAGATGGCCTCGCTGGGCATGGTTTCGTTCAGCTTTTGCCGCAGGCCGGAGGTATTGATTTCCAGCGAAATGCCCCGCCGCACCACCAGCCCGAGGATTTCGTCGATTTGCCCGGCGTAGTCGGCCAGATCCACTTTGCGCCCCGCTTCGCCGCAGAGATAGCGCAAGGGATAGGTCAGGTGGGCCAGGACGTCGAATTTTCCCCAGGCAACCAGCCCCAGCACTTCGCCGAAGTAGTCGCGCAGCAGCGCGGCAATCTCGCCGTCGGTCATTTCGTCGTAATGCAAGAACCAAAAATCAGGTTTTCCGCGCAGATTATGAATAGAACCGACCACAATGTCATAAGAATATCTTTGAAGCAGATGTTCGCTTTCCGGCAGATTGTAGGTGGGCTGCCCCAGCTCCACCCCCGCGCAGACAATCAGCCGGCCCCGGAACGCCGAACGCGCCTTTAAGATTTCCACAAAACTTTGCTGCGCTGTGCGATCGAACCCCTGATCGCGGAAGTGATCCATTTCCACATGGTCTGTGAACGCCAGCGCGCGCAGCCCGCGTTCCACGGCGGTTTCGCACAGAAACACCACGGAATGGTGCCCGTCGAATGAATTGTCGGTATGGGCATGCTGATCAAGCAGGTTGCGATGCGGCATAGCGGTTCCCTCCCCATTGCGCTTTTCCCTATTCTATCATATTTTTCGCAAACATGCAAGAATATCTTGACAAACAAATTCTTTTCGTATATAATAGAATGCGGTAAGTTGTTGGAAGCGCGCGTGGGGCTTCCATCGCAATAAAAACATCTACATAAAACAGACGGCTCCCGCGGTTTCCTGATTGCCGGAAACCCCGCAGGATTGGATTCTTGTGGGTCGGCGCGCAGGGGAAACCACGCTGGAGCCGGAGAAAAGGAGTATTTTATTTTGCAGCAAGAAGAAAAAAAAGAAGTCCTGGACGCGTCTGTTCGGGGCAAGAAGCCTTACAGCAGGCAGGAAGCGGGAAGCAGGAGGCAGGAAGCGGGCGGGCACGCGCCCGCCGCCAGACAAAAACCCCCTGCCCAGCCCGGCCAAAGGCCTGCCCAGCCGCAGGGGGGACCGCAAAAAAAACAGCAGGCCAGACCGAAAAAGGCGCCAAAGCCGCCGCTGCGCATTGCTTTTTTGGGCGGGCTGAACGAAGTGGGGAAAAACATCACATGCTACGAATTTAAGGGCGAACGCATTCTGGTTGATTGCGGGCTGGCTTTCCCCGACGCGGAAACCCCCGGCATCGATCTGATCATCCCCGATTTTTCGTGGCTCGAGCAAAACGCCGACACGGTGAAGGGCATCGTCATCACGCACGGGCACGAAGACCATATTGGCGGGCTGCCGTATCTGCTGAAAAAGCTCAGCATTCCGGTGTTTGCCTCGAAGCTCACCATCGGCCTGATCAAGGGCAAACTGCGCGAGCACCGCATGCTCGACCGCGTCAGGCTGCACGAGATTAAGCCGGGCGACACGATGCTGCTGGGCGGCTTCCTTGTGGAGGCCATTCACGTCAACCATTCCATCCCCGACGCCATGGCGCTGGCCATCACATGCGAGGCCGGCACGGTGATCCAAACCGGCGACTTCAAAATAGACACCACGCCCATCGACGGCGAGATGATTGACCTTGCGCGGTTTGCGCGCTTTGGCAAAAAGGGCGTTCTGGCGCTGCTGAGCGATTCCACCAACGCCGAGCGCCCGGGTTACACCATGAGCGAGCGCAAGGTGGGCGAAAGCTTTGAGACGCTGTTCCGCAAAGCGGGCGGGCGCCGCCTGCTGGTGGCGACATTCAGTTCCAACGTGCACCGCATCCAGCAGATCATTGATGTGGCGGCGCAGCTGGGGCGCAAGGTTGCGCTGCTGGGCCGCAGCCTCGAAAACGTTGTTGGCGTAGGCACCGAGCTGGGCTATCTGCACATTCCCGACGGCGTGCTGATTCCGGCCGACATGATCAACCGCTACGCGCACGACCAGCTGGTGATCATCACCACCGGCAGCCAGGGCGAACCGATGAGCGCGCTGACGCGCATGGCTTTTTCGGATCACCGCAAGGTGGATATTACCCCGCAGGACTGCGTGATCATCAGCGCGACCCCGATCCCCGGCAACGAAAAGACCGTGGGGCGCGTGGTCAACGAACTGCTGAAGCTCGGCGCGCAGGTGGTTTACGAAAAAATGTACGACGTGCATGTATCCGGCCACGCCTGCCAGGAAGAACTCAAGATTATGCTGGGTCTGACGCGCCCGAAATTCTTTATCCCTGTGCATGGGGAGCAGAAGCACCTGACCAAACACGCGAACCTTGCCATGAGCATGGGGATGAACCCCAATCATATTATCATTGCCGACAACGGCATACAGCTGGAACTGACCGCCGACGAACTGAAAGTGGGCGATCCGGTGCCTGCGGGTTCTGTGTATGTGGACGGCTACGGCGTGGGCGACGTTGGATCGGCGGTATTGCGCGACCGCAAACACCTGGCGCAGGAGGGCATGGTGATTGTTTCCGTCTGCATGGATCAGGCCACCGGCCAGCTGGTATCCGGCCCCGAGATTGTTTCGAAGGGGTTTGTTTATGTGAAAGAATCCGAAGATCTGTTGCAAGAGGCCCGGGAAGTTGCCCAGCGGGTGATTGACGAAACGCCGGCCCGCGCCCGGCGCGACTGGAACACCCTGCGCGGCCGCCTGCGCGAAGATGTGTCGCGGCTGATGTATGAGCGAACGAAGCGAAGCCCGATTGTGCTGCCGGTGGTGCTGGTGAGCTGAAAACGCCCCGCGCGGCGGGAACGCGGCAACGGAAAGCGGCGCAACAAAATAGCTTCCGCAGGGGACGGGCAATCGCCCGCCCCCTATTTTGTCCGCAACAGGTGTAGACAAACAGCGCGTTTTATGGTATAATAGGGATATGAAAAAAACAACAACGGGCGAGGGGAAACGCTGCCCAAAATGCGGAGCCACGGAAAACCAGGCAAAAAAGGGATACA
>JAIRPV010000023.1 GCA_031256825.1 Oscillospiraceae bacterium
TTTCACGCAGTAAATCGCTGTGCAATCATTTTCACGTTTCTTTGCAGAGCGGAAGCGACAGCGTGCTAAATCGAATGAATCGCCACTATACTGCGGAAGAATATTTTCGCACATTAAAGCGGTTGAGGTCGTGTTTTCCTGATTGTGCCATTACAACAGATATTATGATCGGTTTCCCGGGTGAAAGCGATGAAGCGTTCGAGGAGTCTATCGATTTCGTGCGACAGTGTGAGTTTGCAAAGCTGCATGTGTTTCCCTATTCCGCCAGGCCAGGCACCGCCGCAGCCGGTTTTGCAGAGCAAATTGATAAATCGAAAAAGAGAGAGCGAATGCGTCGAATGCTTTCATTGGCTGAAGAGATGAATCGATTGTTTCTGTTGCGACAGTGCGGCAAACTGACACGGGTTTTGCTGGAAGAACCGTGTCCTATGGGCGGCATGCAAGGCTACGCGCCGAATTACGCGCGCATTGCCGTGCCGGAAGCCGGGCAGGAGCTGCGCGGCGAAATTATCGACGTTCGCGTTCGCGCGGTAAAGGGCGACTATTGCACTGGAGAGTTAGCGCATTAAATTAATACGATTTCCCTCCGCTCCTCCATGCCGCACGGCTGCACGTTCGGCATACAAAGCGCCATCAGATCCGTCGCGCGGGATTCAATCTCATAGCCATGAAACGCAGATATATCAAGCTTTTTCGCATCTGCGAACCGATGAATCAATGGCAGCGATGCGCTCGCTTTCATGCGTTGCAGCACCTGCTGACCAGCGCGATTAAACCCCAAAATCTGAATGTATCCAGGTAAAGTGGTAAAATCATCTGCGCTTACCCCTAGTAAAGCGTGAAACAGAATGCGCCGCACCCGCGCGCGCGGATATCGTCTCCCCACGACGGCGGATTCGATTTCTTCCAGGCACCTGCCCTGCCGCACGGCGCGCCACAGCAAGTGCTCCAGCCCTTCCGACACATCGGGCAGCAGGGCGAGCGCTTCCGGCGGCATAGAGCGCAACCGCGCCATTGCGGCGGCTTCCAGCGCTTCGCCGCGCACCGGGCCGAACCCGAGCGCGAATTCTTCCCGAAAAATGGATGTGGAAAACTTTTCTCCCAGAAATTCCCCGCTTTTAATTATTATGCGAAGTTCACTTGCGCTATGATACCCCTCTCCGCCGATTCTTTTTATCGCTAACGGTTGAAAACTGGTCTCTTGCTGCCGCATTTGTGTCAGATATTCCACATTTAAAGTATCATTCGGCTGTCGCAGACACTGTGCTGCAAGAAAATCAACCTCTTCGAGAGCAGCCTGCCGCGCCGCCGCAAGCGGCGCCCCCTCCCCTATCCGGCGTTGGAGCGATTCTAAAACTCCCCTTTCGCGCAGCGCAGCAGCAGCGCGCTGGATGCAGTGGATGTCGCCGCTTTCGCTGCCAAAACTCAACAGATCAATGCAACCAGTCGATTTCATTAGATGTACCGCTGCCGCACTGAAGCTTTGCGCCCTAGCGCATGACCACGGAGTCGGCAGGCAAAGCACAAGATCCGCGCCGCCTGCGAGCGCCATGCGCGCACGCGCTTCTTTGCGCAAAATCGCGAATTCACCACGCTGAACCGTATTGCCGCTCATCAGAACAACAAGGTGCGTGGCCCCTGCCCGTCTTGTTTGTGCAATATGATGAATATGCCCCATATGAAACGGATTATATTCGGCTATTATGCCAGCAGTCACCATAATTCGGTCTTCCTATCCTCAAAAGTTTGTGCATTATTTAGCGAATATTTGTCTTGACATTCAGGACATTTGTGTTATAATAGAAAAGAGAAGGGCAAGCGTATGCATGAGGATCACCGTCAACGAGTGCGGGAGCGTTTTTTGAGCGCGGGACTGGCCAGTTTTCCGCCGCACAATGTGCTGGAGCTTTTGCTGTTTTACTCTATTCCCCGACGAGACACGAACGAAATAGCGCACCGCCTGTTGGATCGCTTTGGTTCACTGACAGGCGTATTGGAAGCACCGTTTGAGGAGCTATGTAAGGTGGAAGGAATCGGCGAACATTCCGCCGCGCTGATTGTGTTGATTTTTCAGATTGCAAAGCGGTATTTGTCGGAGCAGGGAGCCGAAAAAATTTCTTTCGATTCTACAGAGCAATTTCGCCGTTTTGTCATATCAAATTTTATCGGGTTAAAAAATGAGACGGCATATCTTTTTTGCCTGAACAATACCGGCCAATTGATTCACACCTGTGCCGTATCGCTGGGGACCAAACACACGGTCAGTCTGGACAACCGCACGCTGTTGGAAACGGCGTTTCTTCACAACGCAACCAAGGTTGTGTTGGCGCATAACCACCCAAGCGGCCTGGCCACCCCCTCTTCGAATGATGTGGCGCGGACGGAAAGCGCGGTGCAATTGTTCCGGCAGGTAAATATTCAGATGCTGGATCACCTCGTTGTTGCGAATGGAGACTGTTTTTCTATGGCAAATCATCCAAAATTCGCTAGAATTTTCTTTAGTAATTTAGTTTGTTTGCCCGATCAAATCGCGGCAGACAGCACATGGGAGAAACATGGATCATTTTGAACTGCATTCAGAATACGCGCCGACCGGTGACCAGCCGGAGGCGATTGCCGCATTGGTTGCCGGGCTTCATCGAGGTGACGCGGTACAGACTTTGTTCGGCGTAACTGGCTCGGGGAAAACGTTTACCATGGCCAACGTTATTGCACAAATGAACCGGCCAACACTGGTTTTGGCGCACAATAAGACGCTGGCGGCGCAGCTTTGCAGTGAATTTCGAGAGTTTTTTCCTAAAAATGCAGTTGAATATTTTGTCAGTTACTATGATTATTACCAACCGGAAGCTTATATTGCCGCGACAGATACTTACATTGAGAAAGATTCTTCGATCAATGATGAAATTGATAAACTGCGACATTCCGCTACATCATCGCTGTCGGAGCGGCGCGATGTCATCATTGTAGCCAGTGTTTCGTGTATTTATTCGCTGGGCAGCCCAATTGATTATAGAAATATGGTCATTTCGCTACGCCCTGGAATGGAAAAATCGCGTGACGCTTTAGTTGAGAAACTTGTTGAAATACGTTATGAACGCAATGATATCAGCTTTACGCGCAATACTTTCCGCGTCCGGGGTGATGTTGTCGAAATATTTCCTGTTTATTCCAACGAAATAGCGTTTCGGGTGGAATTTTTTGGAGATGAAATCGAGCGAATTTGCGAAATCACTGCATTAACTGGCGATATTAAGGGGATTTTACAACATGTGGCGATTTATCCTGCTTCACATTACGTTGTCGCGCCAGAGCGATTAGAGGAAGCTACGACGCAAATCATGGCGGAAATGGTGGATCAAGTAGCAAAATTTGAGTCAGAAGGCAAATTGATTGAAGCGCAACGCATTAAACAACGAACACAATACGACATGGAGTTGCTGCGCGAAACAGGATTTTGCAAGGGAATCGAAAATTATTCGCGCGTGATGTCGGGGCGCGCGCCCGGTTCTGCACCTTTCACCCTTTTGGACTTTTTCCCAAACGATTTTCTCTTTTTTGTTGATGAATCTCACATTACTCTGCCGCAGGTTCGTGGGATGTACTTTGGCGACCGCGCAAGAAAGGAAATTCTTGTCAATTTTGGATTCCGTTTGCCATCCGCTTTCGACAATAGACCGCTCAATTTCGACGAATTTTATGCGCATTTGGGGCAACGCATTTTTGTCAGCGCAACGCCTAGCGAGTTTGAGCGGCAAGAGAGCAGCCAAATTGTGGAGCAGATCATACGACCCACCGGGCTGCCTGACCCAGAGGTCATCGTGCGTCCGACGCAGGGGCAAATAGACGATCTGATTTCGGAAATCAACTTGCGCGCGGCGCGGCAGGAGCGCGTTTTGGTAACAACTTTAACAAAAAAAATGGCGGAAGACCTGACGTCATATATGGGAAATGTTGGGATTCGAGTGCGTTACATGCATCATGACATTGAAACGATAGAGCGAATGGAGATCGTCCGAGACCTGCGGTTAGGAGAATTTGATGTGCTTGTGGGGATCAATTTGCTGCGAGAAGGGCTTGATCTGCCCGAAGTTTCGCTTGTTGCGATCCTCGACGCGGATAAAGAGGGTTTTCTACGTTCGCAGACTTCACTGATTCAAACGATTGGCAGAGCAGCGCGCAACGCCGAGGGGCAGGTGATCATGTATGCCGATGAAGTGACGAATTCCATGGAGCAGGCAATTATCGAGACACAGCGACGGCGCGAGATACAGCTGGCCTACAACGAAAAGCATGGGATTGTGCCGAAAAGTATACGAAAAGATGTGAGAAATATTCTCGAAATCACCAGCAAGGCGACACTGGAAGAGCGGAAAAAAGGCGAAAAAGCGCAGATGAAGCAGCTTTCACGCGCGGAAAGGGAACAAATGATCCGGCAGTTGACCATCGAAATGCGGGCAGCCGCACGGCTGCTGGAATTCGAGCATGCGGCTTATCTGCGCGACCGAATTGAAGAGCTGAAGCGTTAAAATGGGGGTTGTTAGATGTTTATCTTGCGGAAGTGTTTTTGAAACACCGCTGAAAGGCGGGCGTGGATGGATGTCAGATTGACATAGCTTAATTTAATACATTAACGCGCAGGGGTTGCCCGTTGGAGCGCGCAGCGGGAGCTTGACTATCGTTCTCATAGGCAAAGGCCACGCAAACAGCCTCATAACGCCCTTTCTTCAGTGGAATGAGGAGTTTTGCGCCGTTCAAGCAATGCCCCGGCGGAATCGCGGGCGAACGGTAGATGACTTTTTGAACGCCGCGCACTGTGGTTGTGAGTTCGAATACAAGCGTATATGGGCAGGCGGAAGCATTTTCGAAGCGGAGGCTGCCCCGGGCGTAGCCATGAGCGAAATTCGCTGTTGCGCAAGCCCAAAAGGCCAGCGTTTGCTCCGGCTCTTCCATCCAACGCGCCAGCGCGGCTTCTGCTAAGGTACCCGATTCCACGTTGCCGCCAAGCTGCCGCATGCCCGAAAAAATCTGATTCAGGCGCAATATGCGGGCCGTGAGCATCAAAAACAGAAAAAGTGCCGCCGCACAGCCTACCAAAGTCAAACAACGGCGCAAAAATTGGCGACTGACGCTTTTATTTAGAAAAGGCAATGCGGAATCCCTCCACACAACGTGTCGTAAAATCGAGAATATTTGCCCACAAAGTTGAGAAAAACAAGCGGAAGCTTGCCTGCATCCCCGGATTTTGGGTGCTGAGCACAGCCGCTACCCCCAGCACCAACAGGCAAATTAAGAACGCAAAAGCGCTGAATTTTTTCACAGATGAACTCTCCCCTCCCTGTTTCTACCATTATACTACAAATTAGCGGAAAAAGCAAGGGGTTTTGAAAAATTCCCAGTGCATTTGTGATGAAATTTGACTCATTTTCGCAAAAGCGCCGCTGCGGAAGGGTCGAAATACGCCACGACATGGGGGTGCTGGCGCAGTGCGCTGGCGGGACAGCGCGGCGTGATTTCGCCTTCCAGCATGGCCTTCACGGCGTCCGCCTTGGCGCTGCCTGTGGCAATCAGAACAATTTGTTTTGCGCGCAAAATCATGCCAACACCCATGGTCATGGCATATTTCGGCATAGGAATATCGTCGAAATAGATCGAATTCGCGGCGATTGTGCTGGGGGTGAGCGCCACTTTAAAAGGTTCCTGTGTGAAATTTTCGCTTGGCTCATTGAATCCAATGTGGCCATTGCGGCCAATGCCCAGCAGTTGCAGGTCAATACCGCCCGCCGCTTTCACGTACTGACGGAAGCGTTCGCTTTCAGCGAATTCATCACTGCAATTTCCGTCGAGAAAGTGCGTATTTTGCGAATTAATGTCAATTTTGTCAAATAATTCCTGTCTCATGTAGGTGCGATAGCTATTTTTGTGCGCCTGCGGCAGGTCGCAATACTCGTCCAGATTGAATGTGCGCACATCGCGGAAGCTCACTTCGCCCGCTTCACATTGCGAAATCATCCGCGCATAGACTGGCAACGGGCTGGCGCCTGTAGCAAGGCCAAGCACAGCGTTAGCCTTTTGACGCACCAAATCGCAAAAAAGATTGCCCACCGCCTGGCCGATTGCGTTTTCATCCGGTAAAACATAATATTTCATGCTCATTTTCCTCCCGCAATTCATTGATATTGACAAACGCGCCCCCGCGTTTTGTGGTTTGCAGCCAATCACGCAACGAAAATTCGATTTCGGCCCCTTGATCGCAAAGCTTTGCATTCCCATTTTTTGGATCAAAAGCAGTCAGTACCGTCCAGTGCCAGCCATCCAAGTGCTTTTGATTGCCGCTGTGCAGGTTGAGAAATGCCACAGGCCGATCCGCTTGCAGCTCTTGCGCAACATGGCGTTCCGCCGCCGAAACGTGCCGCTTTTGCGGAACGATATCATAGCAGCTTAAACCGTCACACATTATCCCGTAGCGCTTTAAGTACAAATATAAGCCCGCACTAAATTTGGAAGATGTGTTGACGCCACGAAATCCTGGGGTAATACAGGTAAACATTTCGTTCATTATGCTGAGAAATTCGCTTTTTGAACGGCGTTGAATTGGGCAAAGTGCTGCACATCTCGGCCTGGTCTGCGCTAAATACCAGACCAGAAGCGACGCCGCAGTAGCGCCGCAACCACCCATGCGCTGCCAATATTTGGGGTACCATGTCTGCGATCCGCCAAACCACTTGCCGTCAACCATCAGCGCTTCAGGGTGTTGAAGCTCAATCATAGCCGCTCCTTCCATCGGTCGCACAGCAGCGCCAGCGCGCGTCCCCGGTGGCTGATTTGATCTTTTTGCGCCGCGCTCAACTGCGCCATAGTAAACCCCGGAACTTCAGCGGGCAAAAACACCGGATCATAACCAAAGCCCCCCTCCCCTGCCGGGTCGCTGGCGATCTCGCCCTCGCAGACGCCGCGCACCATGATTTCGCTTCCGTCGGGAAAAGCGCAGCAGACCGCGCAAATGAACCGCGCCGCGCGCGATCCCGGCGGAACATTTCGCAATAAATCCAGCAATTTTTTGATGTTCGCCCCGTCATTTCCATGCGCGCCAGCAAAACGGGCGGAATAAACCCCGGGCAACCCATTTAACGCGTCAACGCACAGACCCGAATCATCGCCGACGCAGGGCAGCCCTGTGGCGCGGCAGCCCGCTGTCGCTTTCAATCGTGCGTTTTCTTCAAAGCTTGCGCCGGTTTCTTCCACATCGTCGAGGGGTGTGTCCAGAATTGTCACACCCAAGGGCGACAAAATCCGTGCCAGCTCAAGGCGTTTTTTGTCGTTATGCGTCGCAATTACAAGTTTCATGCTGCTCTCCTGTCTTGTGCGGAGCATGGGATACGGCGGGTTACGGCTGTGGCTATTCTTCTCCAAAGAGCGCCGCCGCGAACGCCTGCGCGTCAAAGGGCTGAAGATCATCGATCTGTTCGCCTACGCTGATGAATTTCACCGGGATTTTCAGCTCGTTTTTGATATGGAGCACCACGCCGCCTTTGGCTGTGCCGTCGAGCTTTGTGAGGATGATTCCCGTTACTTCGGCGATTTCTTTGAACTCCTTCGCCTGATTGACGGCGTTTTGGCCCGTTGTTGCGTCAAGCGCCAAAAGCACCTCCCGGTCGGAGTAAGGCAGTTCCCTGTCGATGACCCGGTAAATTTTGCCAAGTTCATCCATCAAATTCTTTTTGTTATGCAGCCGCCCGGCGGTGTCGCAGATAATCAAATCAACGCTGCGCGCTTTACCGGCCTGAATCGTATCAAAGACCACGGCGGCGGGATCAGCGCCTTCTTTGTGGCGGATCATGTCCACGCCCGCGCGTTCCGCCCAGATTTCCAGCTGTTCGATGGCCGCCGCGCGGAATGTATCGGCCGCGCCCAGCAGCACCTTTTTGCCCTGCGACCGATAAAGCGCCGCCAGCTTGCCGATGGACGTGGTTTTGCCCACGCCGTTGACGCCAATGACCATGATAATGGCGGGCATGGTGATCATGTCCATCTCTTCGCCGCCGCTGAGCAGCTCCGCGACAATTTGCCGCATGGCACGCTTTACTTCGTCGGCGCTGCGCAGCTTTTCTCTTTTGGCGCGTTCGCGCAGCGCTTCCACCACCTGCTGCGCCGTGGCCAGCCCCGCGTCGCTCATGATCAGCACCTCTTCGAGCTGCTCAAACACATCTTCGCTGAGACCCTCGCCTTCCATCAGCGCGTCGATCGCGCCGCCCATGCTCTCCCGCGTTTTTTTCAGGCCGCGGCTAAGCCGTTTGTGCTGGAACCATCCCATGGTATTTACCGCCTGTCGTTTTAATATGCCAGCCCTGCGGGAGCCGGAACGCGCCCAGCCGCCGCAGGGAGGGTTTTTCGCCTGTGTTATGGTTTTGCTTCGGTATAGTCCGCAGGCAGTTCAAATACGCTGTCGGGCACATCGGTATCGTAGGCGTCGTAGACTTTATCTTCGGTAACGCCATTGATCACCGTGCGAATGCCCTTGAGCGCGTCGTTTTCCACAAATATCATCACCGTGCCGCCTTCGCCTTCGTATTCGTCATAGGCCAGCTCTGTGCCGTTGAACTCCGCTTTGCCGGTGTTCTTAAATGTGTTCGCGGCGTCTATGATGCCGCTGCCCGGCGGGGTGTGGTCGGTGGTGACGGTATAGCTCTTTTTGTCTTCGTCGATGACATAGACCTTGCCGTCTTTTTTGATGGTGCTGCTCTTGAACGCGCCCATAACCACATCGGTGGCTTCTTTGCCGTCTTTTTTCCAGACTTCGATGACCGTTTCGCCGCCTTCGTTTTTCTGGGTCATTTTGTAATGGTAATTGCCGCTGGCGAACGCTTCGATTATGTTTTTGCTCAGCTGGCCGCTCTGCGCGGCTTCGGCGCTTGTTGCGTTGGGCGTGCCAAGGGATTCTGTGTTGGAGGTTGTTGTGTCGCCGCCTTTTTCGCCGATGATTTGGCCGCAGCCCGCGAACAGGGCCGCAGACAGGAGAAAACTCAGTGCGATTGCCAAAATGCGTTTCATGTCAGGACTCCTCTCTTCTCTTTATGAACCCCACTGCGGCCGGAAGCTGCCCCCCGGCCGCCTGGTATCATCTGATGTTATACTTCCATCTTGGTATAGTCCGCGGGGATGTCGAAAATATCGGCAGGGATATTGGTGTCAAACGCCGTGTAGATCACCTCCGTGGTTTCGCCGCCTCTTTCGGTGCGGATGCCAGCCAGTTGACCATCCTTCACAAAATAGGTCACATTGGCGCCGTCGAAGTCGTAGACGTCGTATGGCAGTTCTTCGCCGTTGAACTCGGCCTTGCCGGTTTCTTTGAAGATGGTGTTTGGCCCGGCGCCTTCGTCGTTGATCGGGGGGGCGGGGATGACCGCGATCATAACGGTCTTGTCAGCGTCCAGGATCGTGTACGATTTGCCTTCTTTCGTTACAATGCGGCTCTTCCCCGCGCTGCTTTCCGAAACGGTTGCGGTCATGCCATCCTTCTGATAAAAGTCGGTTGTCTGCTTGCCCGCGCCTTCGGTTTCTTCCACCGTCTGCCGATGGAAAGAGTCGCTTTCGAGGAGCGCCAGGATGTCTTTGGTCAGATCGCCGTAGGTGTTGCCGTTATCCGCGAAGGGATCGGTGGGGTCTTCGATGATTGGGTTGGTGTAATCCGCCGCAGTGGTGGGTTCGTTTTCGCCAGCGGTTTTGCCGCAGCCCGCAAACAGGGTCAGGGCCAGGGCAAAGGTCAGAGCGATTGCCAGGATGCGTTTCATTTTGTTTCCTCCAGAATTCTGTTTTATATGATCAACCGCCTTGCGGCGGGGGATCGCATCCGCGCCCGGTGCGCACCTGTTTCAGTTTGCTCCGGAATGCCCCCCGTCATGCGCGGCATGCTCTAATATGCTTCCCAGCCTTCCAGCGTTGCAAAGCCGCGGCACGCTTCAATCCGGAGCTTGAACCGCCGCACGCGCCGCTCGTTGAAGCGGATCAGCCGCTTGTGGCCGATGATCGTGCCGCGCTCGAGGAGTCTCCATTTATTTTGCCCCAAAACGCCGGTATTTTCATCATACCACAACGAAAACTTCTCGATTTGCTGCCCGGTGGCAATATGCTCTTTGAGCGCTATTTTGTCGATATCGTAATCGTCGCCCAGATCCAGCACCAGCTCCGCCGGTTGATCCAGCGGGCCGCTGTGCCAATAGCCGCCCGGCTCCAGGATTTTTTGCCCCGTGTGCGCGCTGTCCGCATGGCAGGAATCCGTTATGGCAGAGCCTTCGGCCAGGTCTTCCTTAAAATCGATGCGCAGCTGCGCGCCCAGCGAAATCAGCACCTCAACATCGCGCTCGTGCAGCAGGCCGTCGGGGCCAGGCGGCACATTCAGCAGCAGCGACGCGTTCGCGCCCACGCTCTTATAATAGATATCGCGCAGTTTGCTCAGGGGCTTGACGCTGTAAACCTCTTTTTCGTGATAAAACCAGCCCTGGCGCAAGCTCACATCCACTTCGGCCGGGTACCAGACGAGCGCTTGCCCGCGCGCCTTGCGCAAGGCTTTGCGGGAACCCAGATCCCAGTTGGATTTGCCGTTGTCGCTTTGCAGCAGCCCTTCCGGCACAACGCTCCATTCGCTGCTGCGGCATACGCCCGCCTCGTTGCCCACCCAGCGCACATCCGGACCAAAGCTCGCAATCACAGCGTTTGGCTGCAATTCCCGCACGATATCATAATAGCCCTGCCAGTCATACGCTTGCTTTCTGCCGCTTTTTCCTTCGCCGCAGGCCCCATCGAACCAGACGGCGAACAGTTCCCCGTAATTCGTGCATAGCTCCCGCAGCTGGGCCTTAAAAAAGGCGTTGTAGGCTTCGCCCTTGCCGTAACTGGGTTCGTGCCTGTCCCAGGGGGAAAGATAGACCCCGAAGGCAAGCCCAAATTCCCGGCAGGCCGCCGCCGCTTCGCGCACAACGTCGCCCTGGCCGTTCTTCCAGGGGCTTGCCGCCACGCTGTGTTGCGTTTGCCGCGAAGGCCAAAGGCAAAAGCCGTCGTGGTGCTTGCAGGTCAGAATCATGCCCCGCATGCCAGCCGCGCGCAGCACCTTTGCCCACTGGCGGCAATCAAGCTTTTCGGGCTGGAACAGCGCGGGATCTTCGTCGCCGGCGCCCCACTCGCGGCCGGTAAAGGTGTTGATGCCAAAGTGCACGAAAGCGTAAAATTCAAGCGCCTGCCAGGCAAGCTGCCGCTCCGATGGCACAACCGCCGAGGCCTCGGTGATTCTGGGGGGTAGTTTGGGCATAATTCTACCACTTTTCTATGTTATATTGGAGGGCAGGCAACGGTTTGCCGGCCAAAGCTTGTTTTTTAGTGTGATTTTTCCGCGCCTGCGGCTCCCAATTTATTTTTTATTATACACCATTGGGAGGCGAAAGTAAAGGAGATTTGGAAAATTTTTTGTTTTCCTGAACCGAACAATAAATGAACAAATGATGAATCGGAAGGCCAAAACCCTCGCCTTTGCCAACCGCTCCGCCCCCGCAAAAAAAGCGGCCGCCCGGGGCGCGATTTTTCGTTTTCCCTCTTGCATTCTGGGGCAATATCAGATATAATAAGAAGCAGGGCCTGTCCATATGGCCCTGATTTGTTTTATGGAGAAGGAGAGACACCATGGGCGAGAAAAAGTACGTTTTTGTCACGGGCGGGGTGGTTTCCGGATTGGGCAAGGGCATTACGGCGGCGTCGCTGGGGCGGCTGCTGAAAGCCCGGGGCGTGAAAGTTACCATGCAGAAACTTGATCCCTATATCAACATCGACCCGGGCACCATGAGCCCCTTCCAGCACGGGGAGGTGTTTGTCACCGATGACGGTACTGAAACCGACCTCGACCTGGGTCATTACGAGCGCTTCATCGACGAGCGGCTCAATGTCAATTCCAATGTGACCACAGGGAAGGTGTATTGGAGCGTGCTCACGAAGGAACGCCGCGGGGAATATTTGGGCGAAACGATCCAGGTCATTCCCCACATCACAGACGAGATCAAGAGCCGTATCTATAACGCGGCGGATCTGAGCGAAAGCGACGTGAATATTGTTGAGATTGGCGGCACGGTGGGCGACATGGAGTCGCAGCCGTTCCTGGAATCCATCCGCCAGATTGCGCGGGACAAAGGCTCGGAAAACTGCCTGTTTATCCATGTAACATTCCTGCCCTTTGTGCCCGGCAGCGAAGAATACAAAACGAAGCCCACGCAGCACAGCGTAAAAGAACTGCTTTCTATCGGCATTCAGCCGGACATTCTGGTCTGCCGCTGCGATCAGCCCATGCAGGAAGAAATGCGCCGCAAGATCGCGCTCTTTTGCAATGTGACGCAAGAATGCGTTGTGGACAATGTCAACGTGAGCACCCTTTATGAAGCGCCGCTGATGTTGGAGCGCAACGGCCTGGCCGACATCGTCTGCCGCAAGCTGCATATCCCCTGCGGGCCGCCTGATCTGGGCGACTGGGAAACCATGGTGCAAAGCATTTATGATTGCCGTGACGAAGTTGTGATTGGCCTTGTGGGCAAATACGTAAAGCTCCACGACGCCTACCTCAGCGTTGCCGAATCCCTGTTCCATGGCGGCATTGCCAACGGAACGAAAGTGCGCATCGAATGGATCGACTCCGAAGAACTGGAGAAGCTCACGGAAGACGAGCTGAACCAGACGCTGGGGGCGGTGCATGGCATTTTGGTGCCGGGCGGCTTTGGCCCGCGCGGCATTGAGGGCAAAATCCGCGCCGTGCGCTATGCCCGCGAACACCGGACGCCCTATTTGGGGCTTTGCCTTGGCATGCATATGGCGGTGATTGAGTTTGCGCGCCACGTTTTGGGATACGCCGACGCAAACTCCGGGGAATTCAACCCCGCGTCGCAGCACAAGGTGATTGACCTGATGGAATACCAGAAAGCGGTGACCGACATGGGAGGCACCATGCGCCTGGGCAAATATCCCTGCTTTATTACAGAAAACAGCAAGATGTTCGAGGCCTACCGGCAAACAAGCATCAGCGAACGGCACCGCCACCGCTACGAATTCAACAACGACTACCGCGCGCTGATGACAGCCCACGGCATGGAGCTTTCCGGACTTTCGCCCGACAGCCTGCTGGTGGAAGCCGTTGAGCTGAAGGATCATCCGTGGTTCGTTGCCGTGCAGTATCATCCGGAATTTCAGTCGCGCCCCACGCGGCCCCATCCGCTGTTCCGGGAATTTCTCCGGGCGGCAAAAGAGCGGAAAGCGAAAGGTTAAAAAAATCTGATTGGGAAGGAAGCGCGACCATGAACCAGCCCCGCTCCGAACATCCCGAGCCCCAATGGCAGCGCGCCAACTGGCAAAACCTCAACGGCATTTGGGAGTTTGGTTACACCAAACGCTTTGGCAAAAAAATTCTTGTGCCGTTTTGCCCCGAAAGCTGGCTTTCCGGCATTGGCAACACAAAGTTCATCAAGAACGCCTGGTACCGCCGGAGCATTGACGCGACCGAAGCGCAGCTGCGCGATCGCGTAATTTTGCACTTTGGCGCGGCGGATTATTTTACCACCGTCTTCGTCAACGGCCGCAAGGCTGGCACGCACGAAGGCGGCTACACCAGTTTTTCGTTTGATATCACGGCATATTTGCGCGCAGGCGAAAACGAACTGACCGTTCACTGCGAAGACGACACGCGCCAGCCCCTGTATTTTTCTGGCAAGCAAAGCGAAAAGCCAAAGCCCTATGGCTGCATGTATACCCGCACGACGGGCATTTGGCAAACCGTTTGGCTGGAATATGTGCCGCGGGCCTATCTTTTGTCGGCAGAATACGAACCGGATGCGCAACGCGGCAGCCTGCAAATCACAGCGCGTCTTTTTGGCCAGGCGCAGGGCGAATGCATTGCCACGGCGCTTTGGGAAGGCCGTGTGGTTGGCCGGGCGGCGGCGGAACCCGAAGGCGGCGCCGTGCGCCTGACTTTGCCGCTGAGCGAAACGCACCCTTGGGAAGTGGGCAAGGGCGGGCTTTATGACCTTGTGCTGCAATACGGCGACGACGAGGTGGAAAGTTATTTTGGCCTGCGCTCCCTGCGCCTGGATGGCTGCCGGTTTTTGATCAACGGCAAGAGCGTTTTTCAGCGGCTGATTCTTGACCAGGGCTTTTATCCCGAAGGCATTTATACCGCGCCGGCGGAAGAAGATTTGCTGCGGGACATCCGGCTGGGGATGGACGCGGGCTTTAACGGCGCGCGGCTGCACCAAAAAATATTTGAACCGCGCTATCTGTATCACTGCGACAAACTGGGCTATCTCGCCTGGGGCGAGTTCCCCAGCTGGGGCGGCGATTTGAGTAAGCCCGAACTGCTGGAACGGTTTTTGCCCCAGTGGACGGAAGCCATCCGGCGCGACCGGAACCATCCGGCGATTGTGGGCTGGTGCCCCTTTAACGAGACGCACGACGGACAGACGGCCCAAACCCTGCGCGAAGCTTACGCCGCCACCAAGCGCCTTGATCCCGGCCGCCCCTGCATCGACGCAAGCGGTTACGTGCATGTGGTTACCGACATTTTTTGCGTGCACGACTACGAGCAGGATCCGGTTCGGTTCACCGAAAATTACGCGGATTTTGCCAAAGGCGGCAATGGGTTTCACGACAGCGAACGCGGCTGCGGCTATCTGCCCGGGCAGCCCATGTTCGTCAGTGAATACGGCGGCATTGCCTGGCCCAGCAACACCTGGGGCTGGGGCTATGGAGATACCCCCGAAGACGAGGCCGCCTTCCGGATCCGCTACGAGGCGCTGACCATGGCGCTGCTGCGCCACCCCCGCATGTTCGCTTTTTGCTACACGCAGCTGACCGACGTGGAGCAGGAGCGCAACGGCATTTATACCTATGAGCGCGGCACAAAAGTGGAACCCGCGTTTTTCCGGGAAATCAATACGCGGAAAGCGGCGATAGAAGAAGAAGCATAACAGCGCGCAGCGCCCGCTTTTGCAAATCCGGCTTTGCCAAACCAACTTCAAAAAAATTTTCCCTTTTACCCTTGCGCGTGGCGGCGAAGCGTGCTATAATGAAAATAATCATAAAGCGGCGCCGCATTGCCGCAGAAAGGGATGAAGTATTCATGGAAAAGAAAACAGTCTTTTTGACTGGTGCATCTGGCAATATGGGCTGGCAGGGATTTCAGCAGCTCTACCAGCGCAAGCATCGATTTCAGATTGTGGTGCTGAATCTGGATACCCGGAAAATCCGCGAACAATTCGCGGCCTACGCCAACGACCCGTGCGTCACCCTGCTCTGGGGCAATTTGCGCAATTATTCCGACGTGCTGGCCGGGGTAACGGGAGCCGATATTGTGCTGCATGTGGGCGGCATGGTTTCGCCTTCCGCGGATAACGACCCGAAGGGCACGATATCCACAAATGTGACCGCCGCGCGCAACATCGTCCGGGCTGTGAAGGCGCAGCCAAACCCCGACGCCATCAAAGTGGTCTATATTGGTTCCGTGGCGCAAACGGGCGAGCGCGACGCGCCCATCCACTGGGGCCGCTGCGGCGATCCCATCAAAATCAGCGTCTACGATCACTATGGCATCAGCAAATCCGTCGCCGAGCTTGTGTTCGCCGAATCCGGCCTGCGCCACTGGGTATCGCTGCGCCAAAGCGGCATTCTCTACGCCAACATCGTAAAGAGCTTTGACCCTATCATGTTCCATGTCCCCATCAACGGCGTGCTGGAGTGGTCTACACTGGAAGACAGCGGGCGGCTGCTGGCCAATGTGTGCGAAGACTGGGTGCCGGAGCATTTTTGGCGGCGGTTTTATAACATCGGCTCCGGCTCCGGCTACCGTTTGACCAATTTTGAGTTTGAGCAGTATCTGCTGCGCGCCCTGGGGCTGGGGGGCGATCCGCGCAAAATCTTCCGCGCCAACTGGTTTGCTTTGCGGAATTTTCACGGCCAATGGTATGCCGATTCCGACGAGCTGGAGGATTACCTGCACTTTCGCGGCAACAAGCCTGTGGAACAATATTTCCACGAGATTGCAGCGAGCCTGCCCTGGTATTATCGCCTCGCGAAAATTGCCCCGCGCACGCTCGTGCGCATTTTTGGCATGCGCCGCCTGGCGCTCAAGCCGCTGTTCGGCACCATCCGCTGGGTAAAAAGCGGCATTGAGCAACGCATTCGGGTCTTTTTCGGCAGTCTGGATGACTGGAGAAAAATCGGGAGCTGGAAGAATTTTGAAATCAAGCGCCCCAGCGGGAAGATTGCCCTGCTCAACCATGGTTACGATGAGAGCAAGCCCCTGCAAGCGCTGACAACAGAAGATTTGCGGGCGGCGGCGGCCTTCCGCGGCGGCGCGCTGCTCAGCGAAACCTACTCCGGCGATCCCTGGCAGCCCCTGCGCTGGCGCTGCGCCCACGGCCACGAATTCAGCATGAGCCTGAACACCGTTTTGCGCGGCGGCTATTGGTGCCCCGGCGAATTCCCCGGGCCGGCCGAAGGAGATTGGCGCAACCCCTTTATCCCGTGGAATTACGGCGAGGAAGCCAGGGTCAACCCGTTTTTTGCGCAGGTGTGGTATCCGCTGCACAGCGAAAAAGAGTGCCATGTTTACGGCGAGGAAATTTTCCAGGGCATGAAGGGCTACGAAACAGAGAACAAAAAGCGGCGCCGCCGCCGCGCGCCCGATTCGCACCGGCGCAACGGGAGGGCAGGGCGAAAGGCCGCCTGACCCGCTCGCTTTCCTGAGGCAAGCCGCCCGAACAGCAAAAGCGTCAGAACCATGCGTTCTGGCGCTTTGGGGTGGCTGTACACCACAAAAAACAGGAGGTAGGTTGATGCGAAAACAAGCGGGAACGTTTCTTTCCTTGGCTTTGCTTGCCTTTCTCGGGCTGGGGCTGGAAATTCTGCTGGCTTTTTTGATTGAGCCGCTTTTCTATGGCAAAGGCATGGACGAATGGGGAACCTTTGAGAGCATCCTCCACTGGATTTTGACCTGTGTCATCTGGGGCGCTTTTTCGTTTATGCTCATCAGAAGCGCCCGGAAAAAGCACGCTTTTGATATTTTCGCGTTTCGGGAGAAGCTCCGCCCGGCGAATTGGCTGATTTGTTTCGCAGCTCTGGCAATTTGCATTGTATTAAGCGTCATTGGCTGGGAAGGGTTTAAGACAGCCAAAGAGTTCCAAAACCTCGGGCTGTTGATGTTCGTTTTCCAATATGTTTACTATGCGTTTGAAGCTGTTCTTGTGTTTTTGATTGTCGCCTTTGGGCAGAAAGCGGGAGAAGCGGCTTTTTCGCGCAAGAATATACCGTGGGGCGGCATGCTTGCCGGACTGACGTGGGGGCTTGCCCACATGCTTACAAAGGGCGATCATATGATTGGTCTGCTGACGTGTTTGGGCGGCGTTCTCTACGGAGCGATCTATCTTGGCGCAAAGAAGAACGCTTGCGTTTCGTATGCGCTTATTTTGCTGGCGTTCGTGTTGTAGGACGCCGTCTGCGGCTGCCCTCAAATTATTTGCGCGAAGCACTTGATTTTTCTTTCGGCATCCTGTATAATACGGGATACATGTGTCGTTGCCGTTTACGGGGTGTTTTCAGGAAAGGATGGTGGCCGGTTTGCGTACTCTCCCAACGATCGTATTCCTCAGCAAAGATGTGGAGTCGACGCGGAAAATGGGTGTAACAGCGCTGATGAACCGTTTTTGCGCGCATGGTTACAACGTTACCCTGATCAGCGAAACGCTTGGCAACCATCAGCTGGATTATAAATGCGACCACCGCCTGAAGCGGCTGGGCATGGATATGGGCATAAAAAACTGCGCAACACGCGCCGAAGCACTGGCGTATTTTGTGGCGCGGATGCCCGCCGCGGTTTTTGTTCTGACAGATTTTGACAACGAAGCGGTGCAGGAATACCCGGCGGTGATCAAGGCGCAGTCCGCCGCGCACAAGGTAATCTGTCTGCCGCACGCCCCCTTTGCCTCGGTGCTGAGCGGCGGCCAGCTGACGATGGAGCAGCTGCTGGCAATGGCGGATCATACCGACGCTTTCGTTTCTAACTGCCTGTATGATCACGCCATCCACAACGGCAGACTGCGCGGCAAGTCGGTCTATGTCCCGTATTTTTATCCCTATGGCGAAGGCGAGTACCGCGCCGCGCCCGGCGGGCCATCCGTTTTGCTGTGCGGGAACGCGCCGAACCTGATCCGCGCGGCGATGGAAGAGCTGGCCATTTTGCTCCAAAGCAACCGGCATCTCACAATAAAAGTTGCGGCGGGGAGCAAGGCGGCGCAGATTGCCGCTGAAAGCGCGCCGGAAATGGCAGGCCGCGTTTTCTGCGAAGAAAGCAAAGATTACGATCAACTGGCGCGGGGCTGCGCGCTCGCGGTGATTGCGGAGCCGTTTGTGTCCCCCTGCGACGCTTATGTGCAGCTGGCCGCCAGGCGTCTGCCAACGGTGTTCGCCGCAACATACCGTGATCCCGCGTTTTTTTCGGCAGACCTCGCGCAGAAGGGCGCGCTTGCCGCTTGGTGCGCCGAAATCGCGCAGGAGCCAGCGCGCGGCCTCGCCGATTTATCAGAAGAAACTTCCAACCGGATTTTTGCGCTGTGGGAAGCGCTTGTAGCGGATGTAGCACAGGGGCAGCCGCCGCGCGGCGCGGACTACGAAACGGATGGCAACCGCGATGCGGCATACTGCGGCCATTTTGACGGTGTTCTTAGCGAAAAGCCACCGGCTCCAAAGAAAAAAACGTTCGCGCTGCGGACGAAAATGCGCAATTTTTATCGCAAAAAAATCTATTATCGCGAACAGCGGCGCGTATCGAGAGACGTTCCGATGCAGCTTTCGCCGGAACAGGTGCGCAAATCGCAGTTGCTTGCCTCCAAAATGCTGCTCGCCTTTGAGCGCATTTGCAAGGCGCACGGGCTGCGTTATTATATTGCGGCGGGTTCGCTGCTCGGCGCGGCGCGGCACGGCGGCCCCATTCCCTGGGACGACGACGTTGACGTGACCATGCCCCGGCCAGATTACGAAAAGCTGATTGCAATCGCGCAGGACGAACTGCCGGACGACATGGTGCTGCCGCGCAGCAATTATCCCTATGGGTTCCACCGCATGCAGATCAAAGGCACGCAAATCACGCGCATGATCCGGCAAAAAGGCCCGCACGGCATATTTCTCGACATCTTGCCGCTCGACGGCGCTGCGCCAACGCCAAACCGCAAAGCGCTGCACAAGCTCCTGAACCGCGTTTTGCTCAACTGTATGAACGCCAGCGCCCGGGCGCTGCCTTTGTTCACGCTGCGCTTGCCGCGCCTGTATGAAATCACAAAGCGCCTGATTGTCAAGTGCTTTATGCCCAGGCGGCTGATGTTTTGGCTCTGGAAGCGCAACGCCCTGCGATACGATGCCGAAACCGCCGCCGAGTGGGTTTGCCTGCCCGGCATTTATGGCTACGATCAGGAGTGTTTTCCGAAGGAATACTGGGGCGAACCCGCGTGGCTGCCCTACGAGGGGCGCATGGTTCCTGTGATGCGCGAATGGGAAACATACCTCACCGCGCACTATCAGGACTACCGGACGCCCGTGCCGGTATTGTGCCGGCGCACGCACTATTTGTTCGCGATTGATTTTGGCCGGTACGAGCCGATGACGGTGGAGGAAATACAGAAGGAGGTGGAGGAATATGGGCGAAGCGCGCAGCATCCGTAACGTTTACGCGGTGATTCTGGCGGGCGGTTCCGGCAGACGGATGAATACGCCGACGCCGAAGCAATTTATGATGCTGGGCGGCGCGCCCGTTTGGATTCATTCGGCACGCAAGCTTCTTGGCAACGCGCGCGTCAGCCAGCTATGGATCGGCGCGAACGGCGACTGGTTTGACCTGGCCCGGCAGCAGGCCGAAGAATATATGGGCAGCGGGCGCGTGATGCTGTGCGAAGGCGGCGCCGACCGGGAGGAAACCCTTCTAAACACGCTGAACGCCATCTGCGGGCACAACAATGTTGGGCCGGACGACATTGTGCTGATCCACGATTCCGTGCGGCCTTTTTTGACCGGGCGCATCATAGACGACGTAATCCGCGAAATGGCGTTTTGCGACGCGTGCAACACAGTGGTGCCGGTGAACGATACCGTCGTGCAATCGGCGGATGGAAAGACCATCTGCGGCATGCCGGTTCGCAGCGAACTGTTTGCTGGGCAAAGCCCCCAGGGCTTCCGGCTCCAAACGCTGTTGGAAGCGTTCCGCGGCCTTTCGCCCGCGGAGCGAAAGCAGCTGACCGAAACCACCAAAGTTTGCTTTATGAAAGAGATTTCCATCCATATTGTCAGAGGGGAATTCTTTAATTTTAAGATCACAACGCCCTACGATTGGCGCGTTGCCGAAACCATGCTGGATTTGCTGGGGCAATAACAAAATCGCAAAGGGAACATTATCTTCCGCCGTGCCACGCGGCGGCTTTTTACGCTTTAGCGAAGAAAGCCGCTTGACATTCGGATGGCAACGTGGTACAATAGACAAAAGCGATGCGACGGAACTTCAACAGGAAACGAGGGAAGCGGGGAACTGTGATGCGTACCATCCCCCCAACCAGCAACGATATCGCGGCGGCTTTGGGGTATCTTGCGGCGCACAATATCTGGCGCGGCGTGCCGCGCGGCGCTTTGGAAGAAAACCTGCGCGGGCACGCGTGGGTATGTTTGTATGACAAGGGCGAGGACGTTTGGGGCGGCGCGGCGGAATATCGCCGGGCGCTGGGGTTGGTGCTGGAGGGCGAGGCGCAGGTGCGCAAAGAGCGGCTGCTGCTCAGCATCCATCGGCGCGGCGATTTTTTTGGCCTTGCCACGCTGTTTAACCAATATGGGTTTTATGCGGCGGATATTCAGGCAACGAACGCCTGCCGCGTGCTTTTTTTGGCGCAGGAGGCGGTTGAGGCGCTGCTGGATGCGCACCCGGCGGCGGCGAAGGAATATATTTCGTATCTGTCGCAGCGCGTGTATTTTCTCAACAGCCGGCTGGATGCTGTGACCGCGGGCACCGCCGCGCGGCGGCTGGAAAATTATCTGCGCTCGGTTGCCCGACCGGATGGCTTTTGCGAGATCCAAAGCTACAGCGCGCTGGCAAAAACGTTGGGCATGGGCCGGGCTTCGCTTTACCGGGCGCTGGACGAGCTAAAGGCACAGGGGATTGCGGCGCACGCGGAGCGCGGGATTGCGCTGCAATCACGCCGCTAAACAAAAATAATGGAGGGACCTATGCGCACCTACGCAAAAATTACGCCGGAAGGCACGAAAGACTACCTGTTCGGAGAAGTCCGGGCGCGAGCGGTAATCCGGCAGGCGCTGACGGATGTGTTTGAGCGCTATGGCTATCAGCCTATCGTTACGCCGCACCTGGAATTCCACGACGTATTCCGGCTGCCCGCCGCCGAATGGCTAAGCGAAAATTATTACAGCGTAACAGATTCCCGCGGGCGGCTGCTGGTGATGCGGCCCGACAGCACGCTGCCCATCGCCCGCGTGGCCGCCACGCGGCTGCTGCGCGCGGCGCTGCCGCTGCGGCTCTATTATCACCAAAGCGTGTTCCGCCGGGCCAGGGTTTATTCCGGCTTCAGCGACGAAATTACGCAAAGCGGCGTGGAACTGCTGGGAGCCGGCGGGCTGCGGGCGGATCTGGAAGTGCTGGGCTGCGCGGCGGAAGCGCTGCTGGGCTGCGAAGCCCCTCATTTCCGCATGGAGCTGGGGCACGCGGCCATCTTTCGCAGCCTGGCCGATGGGCTGAACGGCGCGGGGGAAGAATTGCGCGAACAGCTGGCGCTGGCCATCGAAACAAAAAATGTGCCGCGCTTGCAGGAACTGCTGGAACCCTTTGGCGGCGCCGCGGAAGCCCGGGCGCTGCTGGAACTGCCGATGCTCTTCGGCGGCGCGCGGGAAGTTTTGGCGCGCGCAAAAAAGCTGCTGCGGGAGCCGGAGGCGGCGCGGGCGCTGCAATACCTGGCGGAGCTTTATGAGCAGTGCGAACAGCTGGGGCTGGGGGACTCTATCGATATGGATCTTGGGCTGGTGCAGCACGGGCGGCTTTATTATACGGGGCTAGTGTTCCGCGGATACATTGAAGGCTCCGGCAAGCGGGTGCTCGCCGGCGGGCGCTACGACGGGTTGATGGCGGAATTTGGCCGCCCGGCGGAGGCGGTTGGCTTTGCGCTGAACCTGGACGCCCTTGCGGAGGCGCTGCTGGAAAGCGGGAGAGCGCCGCAGCCGCCGCAGGCGCAAACGCTTGTTTTTGCCCCGGCGGGGAGCGAAGCAAAAGCGTTGCTGCGCTGCCGCGCGCTGCGCGCGCAGGGCACGCGCTGCGAAACGGCAATGTGCAACACCCCGCAGGAAGCGAAGGACTTTGCGGCGGCGCGGGGAATGGAACTGGAACTGGTCTGATATCGGCATCAAAAGAGAGGAGACGCCGCAATGAACCCCATCCGAATCGCTTTGACCAAAGGCAGGCTCGAAAAGCGGGCCGTGGAATTGTTCGGGGCCATTGGCTTTGATTGTTCCCAGCTGCTCAACAAGGGCCGCAGGCTCATTTTACCCATGGATAGTTACGAAGTTGTTCTGGCGAAGGCGCAGGACGTGATCACTTACGTAGAACACGGGGCCTGCGACGTTGGACTGGTGGGCAAGGATACGATCGTGGAAAGCGGCTGCACGGCTTACGAAATGTTGGATCTTGGCTTCGGCAAATGCCGCTTTGCGCTGGCGTGCCGCGAAGGGGCGGATTTTTATCATGGATATCACGAGCGCGTGGTCGCTTCGAAATATCCGCATGTGGCCAAAGCTTTTTTTGAACAAAAGGGCATGGACGTCAAGATCATCAAAATAGAGGGTTCCGTTGAGCTTGCCCCGCTGCTGGATTTTGCGCACGCGATTGTGGACATCGTAGAGACCGGCTCCACCCTGCGCGAAAACGGCCTTGTGGTCATCGAAGACATCATGCCCATTTCGGCCCGTGTGATTGTGAACCAGGCCAGCATGAAACTGCGCCGCGCCGCGCTGGAGCAACTGCTGGAAGAGATGGCGGTAGCGGTAAAGGTAAATTAGCGGCGCTGCCGCGCCGGGGCCTGTTGGCCCAAAGAGAGAACAGACGCCCTGGGGCGCCTGTTCTTTTTGTTTGGCCGGCCTAGCCGAGCACGCTGGTGAGAACCCAAACCGCCGGGCGAATCCAGTTCCCGCGGGAAACGACGTCGCCATATACGCGGCCGGCTGCCGCCGTGCCATAGGTGGCCGCGCCGCCGGAATATCCTACGGCTCCAACATGGGCAGCGTCGATGGGAGTGCGCAGCCAGGTTTTCTCGTCGTCGGGCAACGTTGCGAAGCTTTCGATCGAGGCGTTGCCGGTGAGCTTGCCGAAGTTTGCCGCTGGTATGGCGGCGGATTGGGTCAGCGAAGTTCCGTTGTAATACTGTGTGGAACAAAAGCGCGCCGCTTCCCCAAAGCTCAGGGCAAAAACATTGCCGCCGCTGCCGTCGGCCCTGGCGGAAACGGGCCTGCTAAAGCCGCTGTCCGCAGCGCCGGAACCGAGCGCGCTCATTGAGTCGTTCGGCAAGGCGTAGCGCGTGCGCAGATCGCCAACATAACCGAACCAATGGATCATTTCGGCGCGCAGGGTGGAGGCGGCGTAGGCTGTGCCGCCGCCAAACGCCAGCTTGCCGGTTGGCAGCGCCGCTTTGCGCAGCAGGAGGGAAAAGTCGCCCAAAACGGCAATCTGGATCCAGTCGGAGGTGTCCCCTGCCTTTGCGGCGCTCAAAATGGCACCGTCTATGGCGGCGGGAACCCCGGCGGGAATGACCGGCTCCCTGCCGCCCGCGCTTTCGTTGGTTCCCGTGGCGCCCAAAGGCCCCCAGCCCTCGCTGATCAGGTAATCCTTGACGCACTGGAGCAATTCCGGGGTGCAGATGGCCGCGCCGGCGGGGGGCGCTTGCGGCTCGGCCGGGCCGGTTGCCGCGGAACTGACAGAGACCGCCGCGCTTGCCCCGCGGATTGCGCCGCCGCCGCAGCTGGCTGCGGTAACTTTCCCCATGCCAGCCATGGGCATGCTTTGCGCAACGGAATTGGTTTTGCCGTCGATGAGCATAAAGACAGGGGGCGTTGCGTTTGCCATAGCATAAATCAGATTGTTCCCGGCGTCAACGCCTTCCAGTACCGGCACGTTGGAATTCGGGCTGTCGATCGTTTTGATTTCCTGCATGGTTTCGGTGTCATAGACATGGATTTTTTGGTCGCTGACGCCTGTCACATACAATTGGCCCGTTTTGGGGTTGATTTGCACCACCGAGGGAGTATACGAGAGAGGAACTGTGCTGAGCAGGGTGTTCGTCTGTGTGTTGAAGATGCTGATTTGATTGTTCCCGCCGGGCTGGCATGTTACATAGAGCTTGTGGTTGACCGTGTCAACCGCTTCGCCTTTCGGGTTCGCGATTGATATTTGCATGTCTGTGTTAAGGTTGCCATTGATGGCGTACATATTGCCGCCGCTCGAGGGGATCACATACACCGTATTGGTAGCGGGCTCCAGAGAAAAATCAGGGCTTAGGTTCGGGATTGACAGCAATGCCAGCAGCGCTCTGGTGGAAGCCTGATAAATTTCCACATTGCCGGTGGACATATTGGCGACATAGAGTTTGTCGTTGTTCGGATTGTACAAGACCTCCTGATCGTTTCCGGAGCCTAGGGTGGCTTTCAGGGCATAGGTATCCATGCTGCGCACTTCCACGCCCGCGCTGGTTCCAATATAAAGTTCCCTTGCGCCGCTGTTCACCGCCACAACATAGTTCTGGTTCGCTGTGCTGAAAGACCCAACCACTTGCCGGGCATGGGGATCGTAGAGATTTACTTTGTCGGTGAGGGAGATATACGCCAGATCACTGCAGAGAACCCCCCGGGCGCGCAGTTCCTGCACGACGCAGTCAACCAGCGCAGTTGAGCAGCTGAGCGAACTGACAGGCCCCCAGCCCTGGCCAGCGAGATAATTTTCCACACAGCTGTACAGCGTTTCGTTGCAATACGGGCAGTCGGTGCTCCCGGCGAACGCATAGCCGTTCACGGTGTTCATGGCAATAGAGCCAAGATAGCTGTAATCCGTGCCGTTAAAGAGAAGTGTTTCGCCGTTGTTATACAAATAAATTTCGTTCGTGCGGGGATCGTAGCCGGGACGAATCGCGCTGTAGCTGCTGGGGTGGGAATAGATGATGCTCTGCTGCCCGCTGCTGACGTCGTAGGCCGCCAGCGCATACGACGTCAGGGAAGTGGAAGACACCATGCCAATCAGGCTGTTTGCCGCGGGGTCGTAGACCATATGGCCGACAAAATCGTCGGTATAAGGGAAGAGGCCGAACGATGTGTCGGTTTGGGTGTCCAAGGCAAACACTTCGTGGTTTGCGGTATAGAACAACTGGTTCCCGGCGGAATCGAAGGCCAGATTTTCCGCGCCGCCCTGCTGGAGTTCTGTCAATCCCTGCGACACGCTCCAGCTGGAAAGCGAATTTGCCGTTCCAACAAAAGCCTGATCGTGCACCGGATCCACCACCAGGCTGACATTGCCGCTGTCGAATCTGGAATAAGTCATCGCCATCTCTGTGTTCGTGTCGTATATGATGCCGTCGGTGCCCTGCACCAGATACAGCATTCCGTTCACGCTGTCGAACGCCATCTGATCCACAGGCACCCCTGTGCCGGTATCTATCGTGCTCACCAAAGCGCCGCTGTCGGCGTTGAAAACCAGCACTCTGCCGCTGTCGGTGCCAACATAGAGCTTATTGGTTTTTGGGTTGGCGACGATGGAAACGCCCGTTTCGCCCGCGGGTAGGGGGAAAGATTTGGTTTGTTGGTGTGTGTTTCCGTCAATAACGGCAACTTCGTTGTCTTCCAGCGCGTAGGCGTTGGGGTTTGTCGTGCAGCTCTGCGAGCAGCCGCAGCCCAGGTCTTCCAGTTTCTCCAAAATGCAAGCGACAAGCTCCGGGGTGCAGGCATTGCATTCACATGGCCCTGTTGATCCCGTCGGGCCGCACGGGCCCGCAACCGCTACGCCATTCGGATAAAAAACCGGCAGCGTTGCCGTTTGCTGGTTCGTCGCGCCGTCGAAGACATACATGGAATTGCTGTCTTTGGTAACATAGAGCTGGTTGTTCGCTTCGTCGAAGGCATCCAGCCGGGTGAACGGCTCGCCGGGGAGGGTGTCAACTTTCGACTGGAGCGGGTAGCTGACCACTGAGATGCCGTTGCTTTGCTGCAAGAGATAGACCTCTTGCTGGTTCGGGTTCACCAGCGCGTTCGCGTTGGCAAGAGAATCACCGAGGAAGATGGTGCTCATATTCGACACATCAGACAGATCGAACAACCCAACCTCGTTGTTGCCGGATTCGTAGACATACCCCTCCTGATTCTTCGAATCAACAACGATATGGTCGGCTGCCATCGGCATGGTGAACCAGCCGGAGCCGCCGTCCGCCGTGTAACGGCGCAATTGATCGCTGCCGTTTGTGAGGTAAACATCCCCTGTGGTCTGGTCAACCGCGATATCGGTCGCGGTGGTAAAATTGGTCTGAGTCGCGGCGTTGGTTTCCGGATCAATCTCGTAGGTTTCGCCGCTGCCGGTGAGCGCATAAATTTTGCCGCTCACCGGGTCATCCACAAGCTTGCGAACCTGCGGGATGGAAAGCGAAGCCAGCTGCTGCCCGGTCGCCGGATCGATCGCCAGGGTTTCAAGGCCATTGGTCACATAGAGATTGCGCGTTTTGCTGCTCTGCAAAATGCCCGACGCGTTGAAATTCGACGGCAAAGCGAAGCTGCCCGTTTCCAGATGCGTCGTTGGGTCAACCGTAACAATTTCGTTGCCGAAATTGTTCAGAAGATAGGCGGTGCCCGCGTCGCAGACCCCCCCGCAGCCGCATGCCGCGAGCATGTCGTCGATTTCTTGCTTGTTATAGAAGTTTGAGGTATCAACGGTTCCCGTCGGGCCCTGCGGGCCAGTCGCTCCAGTGTTGCCCTGAATGCCCTGCGGGCCCGTCGCTCCGGTATTGCCGGTCGCACCAGTGTTACCCTGAATGCCCTGCGGGCCAGTTGCGCCAGTGTTGCCCTGTATGCCCTGCGGGCCGGTTGCTCCAGTGTTGCCCTGAATGCCCTGCGGGCCGGTCGCGCCAGTGTCGCCCTGAATGCCCTGCGGGCCGGTCGCTCCGGTATCACCAGTCGCCCCGGTATTGCCTTGTATGCCCTGCGGGCCGGTCGCCCCGGTATTGCCTTGTATGCCCTGCGGGCCAGTTGCGCCGGTATCACCGGTCGCTCCGGTATCACCGGTCGCGCCAGTGTTGCCCTGAATGCCCTGCGGGCCGGTCGCCCCGGTGTTGCCCGTCGCGCCGGTGTTGCCCTGAATGCCTTGCGGGCCGGTTGCGCCGGTATTGCCCTGAATGCCCTGCGGGCCGGTCGCCCCGGTGTTACCAGTCGCCCCGGTGTTGCCCTGAATGCCTTGCGGGCCGGTTGCTCCGGTATCACCGGGGGCAACAAGAATTGGGATTATCAGAAGATTCGATGAAAACCATAGGACAAGCGGCTATTTGCAAAGCACCACCTCCCGCATTAACTATGCGGGAGGTGGTGTACACAGTAGCAGGGATATTATGCGGCATTAACAATCAGGGTTCGTCAATCCGGTAAAGGTATCCACCACAGGTGTAAAAGAGGCGGACATAACTTTTGCGCAAACCACTGATAAGGCCGTACTTCTTTATTGCCTGAATCATATATTCCGAACAGGTAGGTTTACAAAGGCATTTGCGGCGCATTTCTTCTGGAGCATAATGCTGATACAATCTCACAAGTCCGATTACGATTCGCTTGGCACATAGCATCACGCCAGCGATAACATTCAGGCAAAACAATATGCCGCAAGATGCAAAAACATGTGTTCCAAGCAAACTTTCGGAAGAGAAAACGCCCAGCCGATGGAGCAGGAAAAATAGTGTCGCTGAACTGCAGCTACAACACAAAACGAAAACGAACGCGAATACAGCCGCAGATATTATGTTTGTTTTCGGGCGCTGTAAGGTTCGTTCACAGCAATATGAGCGGGCAATTTCCTGTTCTTCTTGGCTGGGTATTTCATTCACAATATCACCCTGTTCATTTCAGGTCGTAATTAGCCTTCTTTTTTCTCGCGCAGCTTCTGTTGCATGGCGCGAATCGAGCGAGTGACGGCATCAGATTGGGTATAAGCGCACGTAAACTGATCGCCGGGAACTACCAAGCGGAACTCATCTGTATCGTCCGTGAAGTGCTTGACTTCCGGCTCTTTCATGCAACCGCCGCCAACACGCTGCTGATACTCGACCGCTTTTGTTTTCGTGGAAAAATTCACGATGTCGCGGTAGAAAAACTCTTGACTGTCTTCGCGCTTGCCGTCGTCATCCATGTTGATGAGATACTGGTAGCAGTACACCTGTGACGAACTAAAGAACAGCCACGTGATCTGGTAGGAGGAACTGCGAAGCACTCTGTCGCCGCCACGGCGGCTGTAGGTTTTGTTTCCATTATGAAACCAGCCTTCAAGGCAAACCGGGTTGATTTCCCGAACTTGACTGATGTCAAGCCCAAGCTTGTCCAGCGCCTTTTGCTGAAGGTTCAGGGCATCGGCTTTGCTGCGAACCAAAGCATCGTACTCTGCATCGCTTAGAGTTTTCTCTCCGAAGCAACCACCTTTTCCACCGTAGAAATAGGTGATGACATCGGCCTGTTGCTGCGTCTTGCCCTTGATTCGTTCCTTGAGTTCGGGGTTGCCTGAAAGTGCGCTCATGATTCCCATTGATAGACTACCTCCACATAATAGTATATTTGACTGCCTGCCTAAAGCAGGCAAAATCACTGGATTTGCAAGCAAGAAGGGCACGGAACCTTTAGCAACTGATAGAATCGTTGTACATCAAGCGGGAGAAGCCCCGCTCTTTTAGCATCTGACAAGGCTTGTCTCCATGTGGGGGACGTGTTAAAACATTTTCGTTCGAAGTAATCATACTTTATATAGGCCTGAAAATAGAAGTATATACCTCGCGGTTCGATCATCAGCGCCGCTTTTATATAGTTTTCGATCTTATCTATTTCTAGGCGCAACGTGACGAACGCAGACTTTCCTCTAAGCAAACTTATAGCGGCGTAATAGAAAATCTCAGCAGATGCATTCGCTTGCTTCGAAACCTGTGCAAACACTTCGTTGGCGGCTTCGTAATTCCTCTGTTGTAGCAATCGTTTGCCGTCCTCAAAGGTTGGTGCGGGCGGCAGTGAGTTATTATTAATAGTGACTGAACCACCAGTAACCGCTCCAACGCTTCCATGCGTAATAGGCCCCGTGATATTTATTTGTTGGCTACCAACAGGTGAAACCTGAGTCAACCATTCTGACAGATCATTCCCGGGTATCTCCGAAAGAATTTTACGCAGAGAAGCGGCTTCTATTCTGTCTGGCGGATTCGTTTCGGCCACTTCCATGCGCAATGCTGCTGGGATAGCCTTATTCCCTCGGAAGAAGGATTTGATTTTCCCCCACATCGCTTTGGCTGCCGCTGTAACCGCCAACTCGACGATTACTCCTGAAGCACTGCCCACTAACAATTGAAATACTTTCGCTGCAGCCTCGTTCATATCCTTCATTCTCCTCCCTGCACGCGTTAACCTATCCAGAATAGTATACCTTATTGGACTGGAATATCTTAGTCTATTATAGCACGTCCTTCGGCAATATGCAAGGGTTTTTTCACAAATTTCTTCAAAAAATTTCCTCCGTTAACGTGCAGTTTGCCGCTACCCCCACCTTTCCAAAAAGGTATACCTTATTGGACTTTATTGTTGCCCTGCCCATGCAGCAATCGGTACTCGTGCAAGCGCGTATAAAACGTAGAACGCCCCATGCCACAGGCATTCAGCACATTTTCAAGCGGCAGCTTGCCCTGCTCCCACTGGCGCACCAGTTTACCAAAATCCTCCGGCAAGGCCAGTTCGGGCCGCCCAAAGTGAACCCCGCGCGCTTTTGCCGCCGCAATCCCCTCGGCTTGCCGTTGGAGTATGTAGCCGCGCTCGAGTTCCGCGACCGCGCCGAACACAGTCAGCATGAATTTCCCCGTGGGCGTGGTGGTGTCGATATGTTCCTTTTGGCTGACAAAGTCCACGCCTTTCGAGGTGAGTTGCTCCACAAGATCAAGCAAATCGCGCGTGTTGCGGGCAAATCGACTGATCGACTCGACCACAACGGTATCCCCGCGCCGCACCGTTGTCAGCAGCTTTCGCAGCTGCGGACGCGCGGTGTCCTTCCCGGATAATTTATCGACAAAAATCCGTTCCGGCGGTATCTTGAGTGCCGTCATCGCATCAAGCTGACGACTGGTGTTTTGGTCTATCGCGCTAACGCGCACATACGCCCACAATTTCATCCTGTTTCCTCCTCGGTGATCAATATCACTCCATTATATGACACCTTTTTGGATAACAGAAAAGCAATTTGTTGGACAAAATAAAATCCCCCCGCTTTATGCATACACTTGTTGCATAACACACTAGGGGGTATCTATATGGACAAATCTCAGCACACTTTCCCTTCCTCTCTCGCCGCCTTACCCAATTGGGTATGCTGGCGCTTGGAACCCGACAAAAAATCAGGCCGCGATGCAAAAGTTCCCTACTGCCCAGCCACCGGCAAGCGCGCCAGCGCAAGCAACCCGGCGACTTGGGGAACGCTCGCGGAAGCCATGACCTGTGCGGATAAATATAACTACAGCGGCGTGGGCTTCGTTTTCACGAGGGAAAGCGGCATTGTTGGCGTCGACATCGACCATTGCCTTGACACGCAGGGCCAGCCGAACGAAATTGCCGCAGATATATTGTCACACTTGCCGCCAACATATATCGAAATTTCGCCCAGCGGCACAGGTTTGCATATATTTCTGCGCGGCGTGCTGCCGCTCGGCGGCAATCGCAATGCAAAAAATGGTGTGGAGATGTACAACAACGCCCGGTATTTCACCATGACGGGCCGTTGCTTTCAAGATAGTATTGATAAAATTGAAAAAGACAACGGCGCAATCAAGTTGATACACGAAAAATATATCAAAACATTGAAAAATGGACAGTCTCAATCAAGAGCGAATCAAGTGACCGGTTTATCAGACGACGAAATCATAGCGCGTGCGCAAAAATCGAAGGACGCAGCGGAGTTTATGGCGCTTTGGCGCGGCGAATTCGAGGACGGAAAACACAGCGAGACCGACTACGCGCTGTGCCGAAAACTGGCTTTTTGGACGGGCCGCGACGATACTCAGATCGACCGCCTGTTCCGGAAAAGCCAGCTATATCGGGAAAAATGGGATGTGAAGCACAACGCGCAGGGCGAAACGTATGGGCAGATCACCATTCGCAACGCCTGCGCGAAAACCGAAAAAACCTATGCCCCGGCGGTGGCTTCGGCCCCGGAATCGCCGGAAGAAATCTTCAAGGGGCCGTGACCGCTGGCGGCGTGGAATATCCCGGTCTGGTGCAGATGTCACGCTACAAACAAATCGCCAGCGGACTGATGAAAGCATCGTTTTTGGACAGAGAAATGTTATTCGAATTGGCAGAACACGTGTTTTCGTATAAC
>JAIRPV010000033.1 GCA_031256825.1 Oscillospiraceae bacterium
TTGGGGCAGAGCCCCAATCTCTTCGCTTTTGTCTGCGGGCAAGGGTGTGCTTTGCTGTGCCTTTTTGCTCACTCCAGTTGGTCGATTTTTCCGCTTGACTTCATATAGTCAGTCTCCTCCCCGGCGCCGCGCGGCCCGCGCTGGGCTGCCGCCGGCACCCGCGGCGTTTCAAAAGAAAAGCCTTGGCAATAAGAGCATGCGGTAATCACACGCCGTTTTCGCAATTGCTTCCATTGCACGCAGAATTTCGCTGGGTCTATATTGCGCACATCAATGTATTCCTCCTGACAGTCAGGGATAACGCCTGTTTTCATCAAATACATGGATTTCGTGCACAAATGGCATACGCCATTATAGAGAGGCAAATTTAGCTTGTTTGCGCATAAACTGAATTTTCGTTTTGCGGAGCCGGGCAGCAGTTCCGTCCCTCCCGTGTCGTACCAGTAGTCGCCGAGTTCGTGCAGATAACGAATCCCGTTTTCCTTCAGAATCGCTTTCAGCTGTTCCACATTTGGCTGGAGTATAGGGGCATATCGGCTAATCCTGACGACAATCTTTGCTTCCCGCAGGGCTGTGAGCACTGGCGCGCCGGGTATGATTGTCCCGTTTGTGGAAAGATCTACGGCGCCGATTTGATCCGATTCTGCGCAGGTGCGTATGATCTGATCCAGTTCCGGATGCAAAAAGGGCTCGCCGCCGGTGAGATTGAGGGTATAGATGTAATCCGCGCAGGAAACCAGTGTTCGGATGTCCTGTATCAATTCATCTGCGGGCGTGTCTTCATGGAGTTCAAAGTCAGGCAGAAACCCCGCGCATTTGTCGCAATTGAGCGTGCAGCGCGTTGTAATCCCAAACGAAACGCGGCCCAGCACAACGCGCTTTTTGAGCTTGTCGCGGCAATGGCGGCAAAGCGCGGCTGGCGTTTTGAGGGCAATCCGGAGGATGGTCAGGAACCAGTGCTGGCGCGGGCTCATGTTGAGATTCATTACAATGCCCTGCAGCGGCGGGCAGGCGCACAGAGCACTAACCTGCGCCCGCCAGAACCAATACTCCAACGGGCCGCGTATTTTTTGAAAGAATCCGGTCTTCATGCCAGTTACCTCGCAGACGGCGAACTTTTTTGCATGCAAATTTTTCTTCCCACCCATGCTACATTATTATATCATACCAACGGCTCTATTGCAAGAGCTTTCCAGAAATAACGCGAAAAAAGTCCGCCGCCGCAGGCGATGAAAGCGGTCTTGCCGCGCGCCACAAATAATTTACACATTCCCCCCTTGCAAATCACGCGCGTTTCGTGTAAAATAGGATAAGCCAATTCACCGGGAGGAGGGAGATCTCATCGTCAGAGAGGAAAGGCCCGACGGGCAGGTTCAAAAAGTGCTCAGGGCGCAAAGCAAGTTTTGGATGGCGTTCCGGGACTTCATTACCAAAGGCAATGCGCTGAGCCTTGCCACGGGCGTGATCTTGGGCGGCGCATTCCAGAAGATTATCACTTCTATGGTAGACGACCTGTTCATGCCCATTTTGAATTACATTTCATTCCGGTTTCAGCGGGTGCTGGGCGCCGGGAGTTTCCGGGAACGCTTTTGGGATTTGACCCCATCGACGGATGACGGCACGCTGATCACCGTGCAGGCGGCGCGCGCCGCCGGGCATATCGTTATCCCTGTCAGCGCGCTGATTTCCGCGGTGATCAATTTCCTGTTCATCGGTTTTGTGGTGTTTCTGATTGTCCGCAGTCTCGACACCGTTGGCAGCATTGGCCGCAAAGCCGCCCGCCGCCAAAAACGCCACCCCGAAGAACCCGCCCCGGAGCCGAAGACGAAGGAGTGCCCCTATTGCCTGTCCGAAATCCCGGCGAGGGCAACTAGGTGCGCGCATTGCACGTCGCAGCTCACCGAAACGGTTCCGTGAGGAATCCCGTGCTATCTGTTGTATCGCACGGAAAGAGAGAAAGGAAGCGGCGCTATGAAAATGGGATTCATCGGCGTTGGGGTTATGGCCTCGGCCATGCTGCGCGCGGCGCTGGACAAAGGCTTTCTGCGCCCGGCGGACGTTTTGTTATATGATAAGTATCCCGGGGCCATGGATGCGTTTCGGGGCATGGGGGTTGCCGCCGCGCAAAGCGCGGGCGAACTGGCCCGCGCCTGCGATGTGATTCAGCTGGGCGTAAAGCCGCAGCAAATGCCGGCCCTGCTGGACGAAATCCAGGGCGATATCGCTTCGGGGGCGCTGGTCATTTCGATCGCGGCGGGTGTGCCCCTGCAAACAATAGCGGCGCGCGCCCCAAAGGCTGTGCGCACCATGCAAAACATCAACGCCGCAGTGGGCGAAAGTATCACAGCGTACTGCGCGACAAGCGCCCTTGCGCCGGAAGAGCTGGCATTTGTGAAAGAATACTGCGGCTGCTTTGGCCGGGCGATTGCGCTGGAGGAATCCCGGTTTTCGGCTTTTCTGGCGCTGGCGGGCAGCGCCCCGGCGTTTGTGTATCTGTTCATCGACGAACTGGCCCGCGCGGGCGTTTCGATGGGGCTGCCCAAAGCCCTTGCGCTCGAAATTGCCGCGCAGACAACACTGGGGTCGGCGGCGCTGGTGCGGCAATCCGATCGGCATCCCTACGAGCTTGTAGACAACGTCTGTTCCCCTGGCGGCACCACCATCGCGGGGATCAACAAGCTGCGCGAGCTGGGCTTTGCCCACGCCGTCTCGCAGGCGGCGCTGGCGGCGTATCAGCGGGACATTCAGTTGAAAGAAGAACGTTGAGCGCCGGGCCGCCGCGTTCCCGGATCGTTAGGCGTGAAGATAGTCTTCCAGCGCCCGCTGCAGTTCGTTCGCATCCCGCAGGGCAAGGCCCCGGGTCAGAATTTCGCGGTCTTCGCGGGGCAGTTCTTCGGGCGTCCAGTCGTATTCCGTCACCTTCACCAGTTCGCCTTCGCGCACCATATAGAGCGCCAGGCGGTTCTGGCCGCTGCCCGTTTGCATAACATACTGGAATGGTTCGGGCGCCGGCTGCGCAGGGATTTCCGCCTGTGGCATGCGGCCGTGCATGGTGAACAGGGCCATGAGCGCGGCCACGCTCATGGCCACCGTTAGCGCGGCGGCCCCGCGCAGGGATATTTTGTGTATTTTCATTGTTTTTTCCTCAATTGTCTATGACGTATTGTTCGTTGTATTAATTTTGCCCATCCTACCCCATACTATACAAGAGCCCAGATCAGGAGGAACCCCCCAATGGCCAAACGAAAAAGAAGAAAGAAAGATACCGTCCTGCGCAAGATCCTGCGCGGGGCTGCCGCCGTTTTATTTTTTATTGTTATGGTCGGTCTGATGACCTCCGTTACGGTAGGCGGTTTTTTCTACCTGGACGCCGCGAAGGTGGCCAACAGCGCAACGCCCCAGGTGAACCTGGAAAACGAGCGGCAGAACCAAAACCTTACCACCATCATCTACGCCACCTATCAGGGCGAAGACGGCAAGGACGAAACCAGGGAATATGCCCGGCTGCACGGCGAAATCAACCGGGAATGGCTGGAAATGGACAAGCTCGAGGGCACCGCTGCCGTGAACCCCACAACAAAGCGCTATTACATCAGCGACGCCTATGTGGCGCTGGAAGACAAACGCTTTTATGAGCACCACGGCGTGGATTGGCGGCGGCTGGTCGGCGTAATCAGCGACGGGCTGAGCGGCGGCGCTTCCACCATCACCCAGCAGCTGATCAAAAACGTGACCGGCCACAACGAAGTGACGGCTATCCGCAAATACAACGAGATCATTGCCGCGCTCAACCTCGAAAAAAACTATCCCAAGGAAACCATACTGGAAGCCTATCTGAACACCCTTTATCTGGGCCGGGGCTGCTACGGCATCAAAACCGGGGCGAACCGCTATTTTGGCAAGGAAGTGGATCAGCTGAACCTGGCCGAGTGCGCCGCGCTGGCCTCCATTACCAAGGCTCCCAACAAATATGATCCCCTGAGCAACCCGGAAAATAACCGCGAGCGCCAGCTTTGGTGCATGACCGAAATGCTGAATCAGGGCCTGATCACCCAAAAGCAATACGACGAAGCAAAGGCCTTTCCGCTGGTATTCAAAGCGAAGTCCGAGATCAAGCCGGCTGCCCAGCCCGAGGAAATCAACAATTCCTATGTGGACTATATCATCGAAACGGTGGCGGAAGATTTGCAGACCCTGAAGGGCTACAACCGTTCCGAGGCCATCCATAAAATCTACAACGGCGGGCTGAAGGTCTACGCCGCCGTGGATCCCGAAGTGCAGGACGTTCTGGAGGACGTCTTCCGCAACCGCACCACATTCGAGAGATATGTTGGCACAAGCAGCAACCCCATCAACCCCGCCATGACAGTGATGGATTACAAGGGCCGCGTGGTGGGCATCATTGGGCAGGCGGGCAAAAAAACGAGCAACCGCAGCCTCAACCGCGCCTTCCAGAGCTGGCGTCCGCCCGGTTCCACCATCAAGCCGCTGGCCGCCTACGGCCCGGCGATTGAGAAAAATCTGATCACCTGGTCCACATTGCAGCTCAACGAGGCGTTCCCCTACAAAGGCAATATGTGGCCCCACAACGTGGACGGCACCTATGGCACAGGGCAAAAAGTCACCACGCAGTACGCCGTTATGCAGTCGCTCAACACCGTGGCCGCCCGCACCGTAAAAGATCAGCTCGGCGGCGGCAACGAATACAAAGGCTCCTTAGAGGTTTACAATTATCTGGACGAGCATTTCGGCTTCAAAAACCTTGACCCCGAACGCGACGTGGTGCTGCCCGCCATGTCCGTGGGCGGCATGACCAACGGATTCAGCACGCTGGAAGAGTGCGCGGCCTACGCTTCGTTCGGCAACGGCGGCGTTTATTACGAGCCTTATTGCTACACCCTTGTGACCGATCACGAAGACAACCCCATTTTGGAACCGAAGTTTGCCAACAAGCGCGCTTTTTCGGAAGACACGGCCAAGATTATGAACGAAATGCTCCAGACGGTTGACCTGAGCTATTATGTGGTCAACGGCAACAATAAGTACCTGAGCAAGTTCAAGACCTTCGGCAAAACCGGAACCACCAACGACAACAAGGATCGCTGGTTTGCGGGCGGCACGCCGTTTTATGTGGCGTCCAGCCGGTTTGGTTTTGATACGCCCATCGACCTGAATAAGGCGCTGGGCAGCACGCTGACCAACCCTGCCGCAAAAATCTGGCAGGAAGTCTTCAACCGTATCCATAAGAATATCAACCCGAAAGACAAGGCGTTCCCAACCACAACCAAGGCGGTGCAAAAAACCTATTGCAAAATCACCGGCGACCTGGCTGGAACCGGATGCTACAGCACGGCTTCCGGCTGGTACCGCACCCGCAACCTGCCAAAAACCTGCACCGTCTGCAACGGCGCGCCGCCCGACGAAACCGAACCGGGCGAAGGCGTTACCCTGCCCAACACGCCCGGCGCGATTGTGGACTGGATCGATCGCTTCCTGGGATCCCAGACGACGACAACCGCGGCCACCACCCAATCCGCATATGAACAGCCTGTGGGTTAAAACAACAAATCTTTCTTTGGGGGGCCGCGATGATTATCCTTGCCATTGATTACGGCGCGCAGCGCACGGGCCTTGCGGTCTGCGACCCGATGGGGATTTTGGCCAGCCCCGTGGGGGTGCTGCAAGAAAGCAACCGCAAAAAGCTCGTTGCCGCGGTTGCCCGCGCCGCGCGGGAACAGCGCGCCGAGCTGCTGCTGGTGGGCCTGCCCTTGCGGACGGACGGCACGAAGGGCGAAAAAGCGCTGGCTTGCGAATTGTTCGCGCGCGAACTGGAACAGGCCTCCGGCCTGCCCGCGCAGCTTTGGGATGAGCGCTTCACCACCGTTGCCGCCCATCAGGCGCTCCACGCCGCCCATCGGCGCGAAAAATCCCATAAATCGGTGGTTGACGCCGTTGCGGCGGTGATTCTGCTGCAAAGTTATCTGGATAGAAAATAAGACTTGCCGGAGCGGGCGGCGCCCGTTATTCTTGCTTCGCAAACAGCTCTTTCAGGCCCACCACCGCCAAAAATCCCGCAAAGATCCAGCTGAGCCATTTGGATTCCAGCCAGCCGGCCAGCCAAATGCCCAGCAAGGCGGCGGGCAACCCTCCCAGCGCAATCCAAAGCGCCTGTTTCCAGTCCACGAGCTTGCGTTTGCCGTTGATGATCATTGAGATCACGGCGCAGGGCAGGAAGAACAGCAGGTTCATCCCCTGTGCTTCCAGCTGCGGCGTGCCCAGCGCCAGGGTGAGGTAGATCACCAGAATGCCGCCGCCGCCCATGCCCATGGCCCCCAGCATACCGGCTCCCGCCGCCGCCAATAGATCCCAAAGCAAAGCCATGCCATCCCTCGTTTCTCAGTTGATGATCATCCGGATCCCCGCCCAGATCATAAAGCAGGCAAATATTTTGCGCAGCCATTTCGCCGGGATTTTTGCCAGCACAAGGCCGCCAACCAGCGCGCCAACAGCGCCCGGCAGCAAATATGCGAGCGAATGCGCCGGTTCAAACCGGCCCATGAGCAGGTAGGCGATGGTGCTGGCCGCAGTCAGCGGAAAGATAATCGCCACGGCGGTGGCGTGGGCTTTGGTTTGCTCCAGGCCCAGCTTTTTCAGCAGCGGCACCGCCAGCATGCCGCCCCCGGCCCCCAGCAGGCCGTTGAGCGCCCCAACGCCAACCCCGCCCAGGAGTTGCAGCAGTTTTTCCTTCTTTTTTTCCATGACGCACTCCGTTCGCACAAAAAAATTGAAATTCAGCGTTAGTATACCCCGTCCCCCCCGCGCATATGATTGGCAGGAAAGCACATTTGGGGGGGCACAGGTATGTTCGTTATCCGCTTCCGGCTCAGGAGATCCGCGCTGGCCATGGGGGGCATGATTGCGGCGTGCGGGCTGGTGGCCGCCGGGATTTTTGCGGCGCAGCGGGCGGCGCGCCAGACCGGGGCGGAACCCGCACGGCCCGCGCCCGTTATTCTGCTCGACGCGGGGCATGGCGGCGAAGATGGCGGCGCCGTTGGCGTGGACGGCATTGTTGAAAAAGAGATCAACCTGCCCATCACACTCAAACTCAACGCATTTTTGCGGGCGCTGGGCTACGAGACGCAGCTGACGCGCGCCACCGACGCGTCTATCCACGACGCGAAGGCTTCCACATTGCGCGAGCGCAAAACCTCAGATATCCACAACCGCTTCCATATGATGGAGGCCCTGACCGAAAACGATCTGTTTGTGAGCATTCACCAAAACCAGTTCCCCAGCAGCGCGGCCCACGGCACGCAGGTGTTCTATTCAAAAAACCATCCGCAAAGCGCCGTGCTGGCCGAAGACATTCAGCGGAGCGTCGTGGCGCTGCTTCAGCCGGAAAACACCCGTTTGGTGAAGCCTTCCGGCGCGGAAATCTACCTGCTCTATCACGCAAAAATCCCGGCAGTGCTGGTGGAATGCGGATTCCTCTCGAACCCCAGCGACGCGGCGCTGCTCAAAACCGACGAGTACCAAAACAAAATCGCTTACGCGATTGCGTGCGGAATATTAGAACACAGGCAATAGATCATTGATCACACAGAAGAAGGAGATGTTTTCCATGTTAAAACGTTGGACAACCTTGTTCCTGGCACTGGCGCTGGCCGTTATCCTGGCCGCCTGCGGCAAAACCACGGATCCCGCGCAAAGCAGCAACGCCACAACCAAACCGGTTGAGGGGCTGGCAATTGAAGGGCAGCCAAAACAGGAAGCCGTTCTTTCCGGCTCGAAATACGATCTGGAATTGCCGAAGGTAGAAAACGGGAATAACCCGAAGATTGCGCAGTATTATAATGATATGGCGCAGCGCTGGGCCTGGGTGGGCAATCTGTCGGAAGAATCCGGCGGCGGCGGCGCGCAGCAGGAAGTGCGCGTGCGCTGGCAGACCGTGCAGCAGGGGGAACTGACTTCCGTGAACGTTTATCTCTGGGACAATCAGTTGGCCGAACTTGCTGAAAACACGGAACTGGTGGGCGACGGCGTGGATGGCCTTGTCTTCGACGCGGCGGGGAACATTTACACCGCCGAAGAGATTGCCGCCACAAGGGGGCTGAGCCTTGCCAAGCTCAGCGAAATGGAGCAGGCGGGCACAGAATCCGGCGCGCTCCCCATGGCGGGCGACGCCGCCAGCCCTATGACCGAAAAGAACACCACGCTGCTGCTTTATGGCGAAGACGCGCTGCTGGTTTCGGCTTATGTCAGAGGCCCGATTTTCCCCGTGCTGTTTGTTGTTGAGGACGGCAAGGTGCGCGGGGTTGAGATGAGCGCGATCTTTTCGGAACAGGGGCTGAAGTAGCCCAACCCCAAGCCCAAACAAAATGGCCACGCAGGAGACTGACTATATGAAGTCAAGCGGAAAAATCGACCAACTGGAGTGAGCAAAAAGGCACAGCAAAGCACACCCTTGCCCGCAGACAAAAGCGAAGAGATTGGGGCTCTGCCCCAAA
>JAIRPV010000036.1 GCA_031256825.1 Oscillospiraceae bacterium
TTTGGGGCAGAGCCCCAATCTCTTCGCTTTTGTCTGCGGGCAAGGGTGTGCTTTGCTGTGCCTTTTTGCTCACTCCAGTTGGTCGATTTTTCCGCTTGACTTCATATAGTCAGTCTCCCTTTAATGGAATTGGCCGCCCAAAACAGCAAAAACGCCGCGATATTCACAATGACGACGCTCGCCCCGGTTGGCATGGCTTTGAGGTAAGAAATGACCACGCCAACAAAAAAACAGACGATGGAAACGAAGCCCGAACAGATGGTTACGCTCCTGAATTTTTTGCACAGCCGCATGGATGTGAGCGCGGGGAAAATGATCAGGCTGGAAATGAGCAGCGCGCCCATCATCCGCATGCCCAAAACAATCGTAATGGCGGTCAGGAACGCGATGAGCATATTGTAAACGCCGGTCTTCACGCCGGTTGCTTTGGCGAAGGTTTCGTCGAATGTGACGGCGAAAATCTTGTTATAAAACAAGAGAAACAGCCCCAGCACAACAACGGCCAGAACGACCGAAAGCGTCACATCATCCTTGCTCATGGCAAGAATACTGCCGAACAGATAATTGCAAACGTCGGTGTTCATGCCCGTTGTAAGCGAAATAACCACCACGCCAATCGCCAGGCTGCTGGTGGAAATCAGCGCGATGGCCGCGTCGCCTTTGATTTTGCTGTTTTCGCTGATGCGCAGGAGCAAAAAGGCCGCCAGCACCACAATCGGTATGGAAACCGTGAGGGGCGCCGCGTTCATGGCCGTGGCAATGGCCAGCGTGCCAAAGCCAACGTGGGACAGCCCGTCGCCAATCATGGCATAGCGCTTGAGCACAAGGCTCACGCCGAGCAGGGCGGCGCAGAGCGCAACGAGCGCACCAACAACAACGGCGCGCACAAGGAAGGTGTAGGAGAACATCTCCATCAACAGGTCAATCATCCTGCGCACCTCCCTGCTCCGCGCCGAGGAAGCGCTTGCCAACGCTTGACGCAACATAGTCGGCGGTTTTTCCGAAAAAAACCTGGGCGTTCTGCAAATGCAGGATATGGCTGGCGTATTTCACTGCACTCCCAATGTCGTGGGAGACCATGATGATGGTCATGCCCTCGTTCTTGTTGATGTCGGCAATCAGGCGATAAAGCTCCTGCGTGACCACGGGATCCAGCCCTGCCACGGGTTCGTCGAGCAGCAGGACTTTTTTTGTTGCGCACAAAGCCCGCGCCAACAAAACCCGCTGCTGCTGCCCGCCGGAGAGTTCGCGGTAACAGCGGCTGCGCAAGCGCTCTATGCCGAGCCGCCTGATGTTGTGTTCGGCGGCGCGTCTGTCTGCCTTGGAATAAAACGGGAGAAGCCCCCGCGCGCCCATTCGCCCCGAAAGCACAACTTCATACGCGCTGGCGGGGAAATCTTTTTGCGCGGCGGTTTGCTGGGGAAGATACCCGATTTCATCGGCCTTCAGGCCGTCACCCGTCAAGACGCTTCCCGACTGCGGCGCTTTCAGGCGCAGAAGCCCCTTGATGAGCGTGCTTTTGCCGGAGCCGTTTTCCCCGACAACGCAAAGATAATCGCCGCTGTGCACTTCGAATTGAAGGCCGCTGACGGCCGCGTTGCCTTCGTAGGCGAAGGAAGCGCCCTGGCAGGTGATGAGGGCCATGTTAGTTCAACGCCTCCTTGCATGCTTCCAGATTGCCGTTCATCAGGTCAAGGTAGGTTTTTCCGGCCTCAAAGTCGGCTTTGCTGATGTTGTGGCAGGCATGGAGCAACAGGACTTTCGCCCCGGTTTGCTCGGCAATCGCGTTGGCCATTTTTTCGTTGGAGAGTTCGATATGGAACACCACCGGGATTTTTTCGGCCCTGATTTTGTCGATCAGAAATTTCACCGTGGCCGCGCTTGCCTCCGTTTCTGTGGAGCAGCCGGGGAATGCCGCGAAGTAGTTCAGCCCGTAAGCGTCGGCAAAATAGCGGAAGGGGAAGCGATCGCCGAACACGAGCGTCTTCCGCTTTGCGCCGTCCACCAGGGTCTGAAACTTCCCGTCAAGCTCATCCAGCCGAGCAAGATAAGCCGCCGTGTTTGCCTGGTATTCCCCGGCGTTTGCCGCGTCAACTTCGCAGAGCGCGCCGGATATTTTCTGCACAATCCGCTTTGCGTTGCGCGGCGAAGTCCACACATGTTCGTCATACTCCGGTTCGGACTCCGGCGCTTCGGCTTCTTCCTCATCCTGCATGCCCTCAACGAGTTCTTCCTCAACCACTTCCACGCAATCCATCAGCGTGACGATTTTCATCTTAGAAGTGTCCATGGAAGACAGAACGTCGCTTACCCAAGCGTCCGATTCGCCGCCAACATAGAGGAAAACGTCGCAGTTCTGGATTCTGATGATATCCTGCGGCGTTGGCTCAAAGCTGTGGCTTTCGGCACCGGGGGGCAGAAGCATGGTGAGTTCGGCCTTTTCTCCCGCGATGGCGCGGGTAAAATCATAGGGCGGGAAAATGGTGGCGACCACGCTAAGGTTGCCGCCGCCGCTTTCGGCGGGTTTTGGCTGCCCGCAGCCCGCAAGCGCGAGGAGCAGCGCTGCTGTGAGCAGCGAAATCATTTTTTTCATGAGGTACCTCCCTGTTTTTGATGGCGTGCCCTCCAATGCCGGGCGGGCACAAAAAAACACAAAAAAACACCAAATCCAGCCAAACGGACAGAATATGCCCTTTGGCGGATTTGAAATTTCCTTGCGGAGGTATGTTCAGTTGTTCATTCTCACCTTGAGGGTAACAGGCGAACCGCCCCCGGCCAAACGATAACGGGGGCGAAGGCGCAGGACGAAGGCAAACGCGCTAAAAGCAACGCCAACAGCCGCAACAGCCGAAGACAGCGTCTTCAGCAGGGTTTTGGCGGAAGCAATGTGCAAACAGGTGGCGCAAGCCCCGCCGGGGCCGCTGTTGTCGTGGACATGATTCACATGGGCAAGAAGATAGGCCGCGGAAAGAAGCGTAACGGCGAGATACAGGGCGCACAAAAGCAGAGCTAACAGGCGCAGCGCCGCTTGCTTTTTGCGATTCGTTGGCTCGATTCGGGCTTGCAACCAGCGCACAGCCGTTCCTCCTTTCGCCGCCCTCCGGGCTTTTGCCGCAACCCAGGCACTTCATTTTATCATATTCGCAAGGCGTTTGTCAAGCGGAAATTGAAAATTGCGCGCACGATCCGCGCGGAGGCGGCCGATTATTTTTTGTACTAAAATTAAAAAATATGTTGCGATTTTGTAGCGAATGTGTTATAATGGGCACATAACCTGTGGCGAGATAAGAGTTTTGCTGAGAAGTTGCCAATGACGAACCGCTCACCGCAGGTGTGTTATAATACCAGAGGCAATGGGAATCACAAGTCTGTCACAAGGAGGGCGTCACATGGCGTTAAGCGAATCCCAGCGGCGGGCAATCCGGCACCCGCTGCGCTGGCTGTTCAACCCGGAACCGGAGCAGCCAGGCGAAATTCCCCGCAAGGAACTGGCGTTTTATACTCTGGGGTTTTGGGGGCAGAACCATCTTTATAACATGGCGGGCACAAACTGGTTCTTCCATTTTTGCACCAACGTGTTAAAGATCCATCCCGGCACCGTTGGGAAAATGACCGGGGCGGTTACGGTGTTCGACGCGCTCAACGACCCTGTGGCGGGGGCCATCATCGACAACCACCGCTTCAAAGACGGGCGCAAGCTGCTGCCCTGGATCAAGTGGACGTCGCCGTTTATTGCGCTGACTTCGTTTTTACTGTTCGTCAACTGGCACTTTTCGTCCACCGGAACCCAGATTTTCTACAGCGTGATGGTGTACTTATGCTGGGATATGCTGTATTCCTTCCAGGATGCTTCGCTTTGGGGCATGACAGCGGCGATTTCGACCCATTCCGCCCAGCGGGCGCGGGCCACGCAGTGGGCCGATAACGGCGCGTTTTTAGGCGGGCTGCTGCCGGGGCTGCTGCTGCCCATGCTCAGCGGAAACGGGGCCTTTGGGCTGACCCAGCAGCAGGTTTATTTTATGTTTGCGGTTGTTATGTGCCTGGGCGGCGGGTTCCAGAGCCTTTTTGCGCTGGGGACGACGGAACGCGTGCGATCGCTGCCGCGGGAAGAGCGAACGGTTTGGAGCAATGTGGGGGCGCTGCGGCACAATTATATTCTGCTGCTGTTTTTGGCCAGCGAGATTTTGCGCGCCTGCGGGCCGAATGTGGCCGACGCTTATATTTATCAGCAGATGACGTTCCAAGTCGGCGGCAAGGCAATCTCGGCGCCGCTGGTGATGACCATTCTCGGCACTATTTTTGGGCTGCCCGGCTCGGCGCTGAAGTTTTTTGCGACCAAAATTGCCGATCGCGTGGGCGGCATGAAACGGCTGCTTGTCATTGGGGTTGTGACGGATCTGCTCACGCGCGTCATCGGATATTTCATCGGGATCCAGACGCTGCCGCGCCAGATTTTGGTCAGCATGCTGGGCAGCATCTCTTATTTGCCAAACTCCATTTACAGCATTGCCATGCGATCGATGCTCAGCGACAGCGTGGAATATGTGGAATGGAAAACGGGCGAGCGCACGGAGGGCATCACCATGTCGGTGCGCAACCTGATGAGCAAAATGGGCGGGGCCATTGCCCGGTTTATTCAGGGGCGCTGCCTGGTGTTTTTGCAGTTCAGCGCCGATCGGGTGGAGCAGGGGAGGCCGCAGAACGCGCACTTTCAAAAATGGGTTTGGCCGGTGTACCGGCTCGGGCCCGCGCTGGGTCTGGCGCTGGGGTTGGTTCCGCTGCTGCTGCTGCGTTACCCGGACGCGCTCAAGCAAAAGGTGGAAAGCGAGATGGCGCAGCGGCGCGAACTCCGGGAGGAACGCGCGGAGGCGCTGGAATCATAGCGAAGACAAAAAGAACGGACGGCACGCGGCCGCCCGTTTTTTTTTTAAGCCATCAAGGGGATCAGCCTGCCTGGTTCAAAACGCCGGAGAACAGAAATTCGCCGCTCTGCCCGGCCAGGAGGGAGACGAAGGGCTTGTTGCAGGCAACGCCGGTTTCTTCCCGCAGCGGCGACGCGCAGAGAAAGCGTTCCGCCCGGGCGGCAGGGGCGCAGATCAGGGCCGCAGCCAGCATTACGATCACCAACAGCAGCGCGGCGAAGGGTTTATAGTGTTTCATGGAGCACCTTCCTCTGATGAAATTACACGCGTTAGTCGTTGGAGGAAGGAAAAATCCTCAGGCCGCGCAAAAATAAATTTTTCCTGCAAAGAAAAAACGAGACGCCGGCCGGAGGAGAAAGGAGGAGCGCCGGGCCGTTCCCCTTCGTTTGGGCGGGGAAAGCCCGGCACTTGGTCAAGAAATCAGTTTAAAACGCGCGCCCGCGTTTTTGCGCGGGTTTTTGCGGGGCGCAGCAGCAGGAACAGGAACCCGGCCAGCAGCAGAAACGCCACGACGGTTGCCGCGCCGAACTGCCCGTGGACGAAGAGATTCCCCAGCTGATAGAGGCACAGCGACACGAGATAGGCAAAGCCGCACTGGTAGCCGATGGCAATCCAGAACCATTTGGCGTTGTTCATTTCGCGCTTGATGGCTCCCATGGCCGCAAAGCAGGGCGCGCAAAGCAAATTGAACACCAGGAAGCTGTAGGCGCTGAGCATGGTGAAACTGGCGGCGAGCTGCGCCCAGACCTCCTGCCCGTCTTCGGCCACCTCGCTGAACCCGAAGAGGATGCCGAAGGTGCCCACCACGTTTTCTTTGGCGATAAGGCCCGTCAGGGCAGCCACGGCGGCTTTCCAGCCGCCCCAGCCCAGCGGCGCGAACACCGGCGCTATCACCCCGCCCGCTTTGGCCAACAGGCTGTAAGACATATCTACCATGCCGAATTTGCCGCCCGAAAAGCCGAAGCTTGAGGCGAACCAGACAACGATGGTAGCCAGCAGGATGATGGTTCCCGCTTTTTTGATGAAGCTCCAGCCGCGCTCCCAGACGCTGCGCAGCAGGTTCACGGGCGTTGGCCAGTGGTAGGTGGGCAGTTCCATAACGAAGGGGGCGGTGTCGCCGGCGAAAAGCTTTGTTTTTTTGAGGATAACGCCGGAACAGACGATGGCCGCCATGCCGATGAAATAGGCGCTGGGCGCCACCCAGGGCGCGCCGCGGAACAGCGCACCGGCGATCAGCGCGATAATCGGCAGCTTTGCGCTGCACGGAATGAAGGTTGTGGTCATAATGGTCATTTTTCGGTCGCGGTCGTTTTCGATGGTGCGCGAGGCCATAATGCCAGGCACCCCGCAGCCTGTGCCAATCAAAATGGGGATAAAGCTTTTGCCGCTCAGGCCAAACCGCCGGAAGATCCGATCCATGATGAACGCGATACGGGCCATGTAGCCGCAGGCTTCTAAAAACGCCAAAAAGGTGAAGAGGATCAACATTTGGGGCACAAAGCCCAGCACGGCCCCAACGCCCGCCACAATGCCGTCAAGAATCAGCCCTTGCAGCCAGGCGGCGCAGTGCACGGCTTCCAGCCCGCGTTCCAGCAGGGGCGGAAGGATGCTGCCGAACAGCACGTCGTTTGTCCAGTCCGTAACAAAGGCCCCAACGGTGCTGACGGAAACATAATACACCACAAACATGACCGCAGCAAAAATGGGCAGCGCCAGCCAGCGGTTGGTCACGATCCGGTCGATTTTATCGGAGGCGCTCAGTTTTCCCTTGCGCCGGATGGCGACGCAGCCGGCGATCATCGAAGCGATATAGGTATAGCGTTCGGCGGTGATGATGCTTTCGCTGTCGTCGTCCAGCTCCTCTTCCCGGCGCTGGATGTCATCTTCGATATGGGCGACCAGATCGGGACTCAGGCCCAGTTTTTCGATGATTTTCGCGTCGCGCTCGAAGAGCTTGATGGCGAAAAAGCGCTGCTGCTCCTGCGGCAGATCGTGCAGCACGCGCTCTTCGATGTGCGCCAGCGTGTGTTCCACCCCGCCGCTGAAGCTGTGCTGGGGCACGGTTTTTGTTTTTTGCGCGGCTTCGATGGCGGCCTGCGCGGCCTCCATGACGCCCGTGCCCTTCAGCGCGCTGATTTCCACCACGGCGCAGCCGAGTTCTTTCGCCAGCTGCTCGGTGTTGATTTTGTCGCCGTTGCGCCGCACCACATCCATCATATTCACCGCCGCCACAACGGGGATCCCCATTTCGGTCAGCTGCGTGGTGAGGAACAGGTTGCGCTCGAGGTTTGTGCCGTCTATGATATTCAGTATGGCGTCGGGCCGCTGGTCAATTAAGTAGTTGCGCGCGACAACTTCTTCTAATGTATAGGGCGAAAGCGAATAAATGCCGGGCAGGTCTGTGATGGTAACGTCTTTGTGGCCTTTCAGCCGGCCTTCTTTTTTTTCGACCGTTACGCCCGGCCAGTTGCCCACAAACTGGTTGGAGCCGGTCAGGGCGTTGAACAGCGTGGTTTTTCCGCTGTTGGGGTTGCCCGCAAGGGCTATCGTGATTGGCATACCGCACGCTCCTTTGTTTCAAGTTCTGATTTTTATCAACTAGGATTCTTCTACCTCAATCAATTCCGCGTCGGCCTTGCGCAGCGAAAGCTCGTAACCGCGCACGGTGAGTTCCATCGGGTCGCCCAGGGGTGCGATTTTGCGCACAGTAACCGCTGTGCCCCGGATCAGCCCCATTTCCATAATGCGGCGCTTGATAGGCCCTTCGCCGCCGATTTTTAAAATGCGGATGGTATGGCCGGGCTTGACGTCTTTCAGGGTTGGCATAGCCGATTCCTCCTCAGATCATAATTTTTGCCGCCATTTCGCGGCTGATGGCCACGCGGCTTTCTTTTATATGCACGATCAGGTTGCCGCTGAGTTCGCTGACGATGGACACATGCGTGCCGGGCACAAAGCCCAAGTTTGCCAGAAACTGCCTGGTTTCTTCTTTGCCGCCGACTTTTTTGATGGAGGCCTCTTCCCCGGTTTTTGCGAGCGTTAATGGCATCATACGATCCTCCTTGTGTTTCGTTGGGACTCCCGGGGCCTGCAACAGTGTATGCAGGCCCCCTGCCGAACAGTTCAGCCAATCAATCCGGTGATGGCTTCGGTCAGGCCGCCGATGGTGTCCGCAATCAGCTGGAGAAAGCCCCAGCCCGTTGAGAACAGATTGGAGAGGCCCGAGAAAAACCCGGTTACGTTGCTGAAGATGGACAGGATGTTCATGAAGATATCCATATGTTCGCTCCTTTCTTTGCTGTTAGAGTTGGCTAACATCTGGGGGAAGGGTAGGCGTTAGTTAAAACTAACGCATGTGTATTATAGCAGATTGCACAAGGCATGTCAAGTGTTTTTTGAAAAAAATTTTTTCGGGGCCCGCAATTGGCTATGCAGGCCCCCGCCAAACAGTTCAGCCGATCAATCCGGTGATGGCTTCGGTCAGGCCGCCGATGGTGTCCGCAATCAGCTGGAGAAAGCCCCAGCCCGTTGAGAACAGGTTGGAGAGGCCCGAGAAAAAGCCGGTTACGTTGCTGAAGATGGACAGGATGTTCATGAAGATATCCATATGTTCGCTCCTTTCTTTGGTTGTTAGAATTGGCTAACGTTTAGGGAAAGCGCATACGCTAGTTAAAACTAACGCAACAGTATTATAGTAGATCGCACAAGGGATGTCAAGTATTTTTTGAAAAAAATTTTTTCTGACAGTTGCTCACGCAGAAAATCAACCCAGGGCATTGACTTCTGTGCCAAAAAGTGTTATAATACCCTAAAGTAACGTACCTATATTTGGCGAGGGGAGAAGCTAGATGAACGCAAAACGATGGATCTGCGCGGCGCTGGCGGCAGCAATGCTTCTGGGCGTTTTGCCGGGGCAGGCCTTTGCGCTGGACGCGGAGGATGTGGCAGAAGAGACAACGACCCTGGCAGAAGAGACGACCCTGGCAGAAGAGACGACCCTAGCAGAAGAGACGACCCTAGCAGAAGAGATGACGACAGCAGAAGAGACGACAGCCCCGGCAGAAACCGCCGCGGCGCTGGCCGGGCCGCAGGCCTACGAACCCTTTGGGGATGTAAGCGAATACACCAAAATTTTTGTTTCAGGCTCTATCAGCGCGTTGTATTTTGACGAGGGGCTGCCCACGCAGCGGTTCGCCTTTTCTATGATTGAAAGCCCCAGCATGGCCGCGAACGCCTTCAGCAACGTGAAAGACGCGCTGATTGCGAACGCGAAAAAGCTGGACTGGGAAGCTGTGGCGGACAATCTGATCCAGTTTTTGTGGAACTGGTGGGGACCCATCCAGATGCTGCCGGACGGAACCAGCGTCAACAGCGGCATCACCCGCAACGCGGACAATGGGGCAATCTATTGGGGCAAAAACGAGGCTTTTTTCAATTTTGACTGGCGGAAGGATCCCATGGATCTGGCCGACGAGCTGGATCAATACATCGACCGGATTTGCCAGGCTTCCGGGAAGGATAAAGTCAATCTGTTCACCATGAGCGGCAGCGGGCAGATGATGATGGCCTACCTCCAAAAATATGGAACGAAAAAGCTTGCCAGCGCCACATTCGACATTTCGCTGCACAACGGGATGGACGCCATGGGGCAGGTTGCCACAAAAAAAATTGGCCTGAGCGCCGAGGCGATTGCAAAAATGCAGATGCTGCACATGTTTGGCGCGTTTGACTTAAACGCCCAGATTACGGAGCAGCTCAAGTGGTTTTATGAAAGCGGACTGGTTGACATTGTGGCGGAGCTGTTCAACCTGATTGCCAAGGGCGTGGTGAGCAGCAAAATTGCCGATCGGATCTACGACGAAGCTGTGACGCCGCTGATTTTTATGCTGCCGGAATTTTGGGGCTTTGTTCCGTTGAAATATTACGAGACGGCAAAGGCGCTGCTGTTCAAGGGCGATCCGATGTATTCCGATTTTATCCGGCGTATCGATCGCTATCATTATCAGGTGATGGCGCACGCGGACGAGATTGTGAAAGACGCGGCGAAGAAGATCAAAGTGGCGATGGTTGCCGGCTATAATATGCCGGAATTCCCGATGCTCGACGGCGCGGTGCAGTCCGACGGCGTTGTGGAAACCGCCAGCACGGGCGCCACCTGCGCGCCGCTGGAGTGGCCCTTCAGCAAAAACTACAAGCAAAAAGTGAACGACGGCCACAACCACATTTCTCCGGATCGGTTCATCGACGCTTCCACCTGCTGGCTGCCGGAGCAGACGTGGCTGGTCAAGGATTTGTATCACCACACGGAAAGAAGTTACGCCGGATGGTATGAGTGGTTCCTCGCGACGCCGAACGCGACTGTGTTCGACAACCCGGCGTATCCGCAGTACCTGGAAATGAACCCGACAGAAGATACCTATCAGCCGCTGATCATTGAACCTGCGGAAGTGACATGGAAGACGAAACTGCTGGATGCGGGCCTGTTTTTCCTGCGCATTTGGCGTTGGCTGATCCGTGCGGTCACGTGGTGGATTTGATTGCAGAAACGGCTGATCAATTCACATAGAGAGAAGGCCGTGTTGATGAAACATGTGAAAAGGGCATTGTGCGTTTTGATGGCGCTTGCGCTGCTGGTTTGCTGCGCGCCGCCGGCGGCGCTGGCCGAAGAGGCCGGGAACGAAGCCGCGCAAACGATGCCGGAAGAGAGCCTTCCGCCGGAAACGCGGGAAGAGACGGAACAACCGGAAGAAACCGAACCAGAAGAGCCGCCCGCGGCCGAAGAGCAGGCGCTCCCGCAGGACCTGGATTTGACGCAGGCCAACGTGAGCGGGTACCCTGTGATTCAGACAGCGGGGGCGACAAGCGCGCTTTATTTTAATGAAGACAACCCGATCCTGAAGACCATCGCCTTCGAAAACAGCGCCGAAAATTTTGCCAACGCCTTTGCCCCTGTAAAGGAGCCGATGACGGAAGCGGCGAAGAAGCTGGACTGGAACACCGTTGTGGACTGCCTGATTCAGTTTGTTTGGAACTGGGCGGGCAATTTGCAGATGGACGAAAACGGCAACAGCGTTCACCCGGGCATCAGCCGCAACAGCGGCAGCGGCTGGACGCAGGGGGAAATCAGGAACAACCGCGCGATGTATTTTTATGACTGGCGGCTCGATCCGTGGGATCTGGCGGAGGGGTTTGACCGTTATATTGACGACATCCGCCAAAGGACAGGGAAAGACAAGATAAACGTGCTGGTTACCAGCGGCACGGGCACGATGGTGCTGGCTTATCTGGCGCGGTATGGAACGGACAAACTTGCCAGCATCTGCTTTAATCAGTCCATGCACAACGGCTCGGGGCTGATGGGCCAGCTGGCGCTGCGGCAGTTCAGCATGAACGCCGACGCGCTGGGCTACACGCACACGTTCGACATTTTCTTTATGGAAGACATTCAGGCAAAAGCGGAGCCTTACCTGAAGTGGCTGTATGAAAGCGGCGTGATGGAGATTGGCACGAAGCTGTTCACCCAGGCCAGCAAGCTCATCACCGACCGGATTTATGACGAGGCGCTCAACCCCATCATGTTCATGATGCCGATGTTTTGGGCCTACATCCCGTTGGAGTATTACGAGGCGGCAAAGCTTTCGGTCTTCCGGGGAGATCCGAAATACGACAACTTCATCGATGGCATTGACCGCTACCATTATCAGGCGCAGGCGTTTTCGGACGAATTACTGCGCGAGGCCGCGAAAAAAATTAAGATATCGCTCTGGTGCGGCTATAACCTGGCGACGATACCGCTGGTGCCGAATTCCGCCGTGCACTCCGATAATTTGGTGGAAACCTTCCGAGCGAGCAACGGGGCGATCTGCGCGCGCTGGGGCGAAAAGCTGCCGTCTTATTATAAGCAGCGGGTGGCCGACGGGCACAACCACATTTCGCCCGACCGCCTGGTGGACGCTTCCACCTGCGCGCTGCCAGAGCAGACCTGGTTCAGCAAAAATCAGTGGCACCGGGGCGAATATAACTACGAGGGATGGTATCAGTGGTTCCTTGAGACCACCAATTTGAGCGTGTTCGAGAACGAACGTTACCCACAGTTTATGGAAATGATACAGCACCGGGACAGCAACCCGACGGAATACGTTCCGCTGACGCTGCCTGTGTCAACGTGGCAGAGCCGTCTGCTGGACGCAGCGTATTTCTTCCTCAAATGCTGGCGGTTCCTCATCAAAATGGCGTTCTGGTGGCTGGGGTAATTCATGGATGACAGAGAGGAGACCAAATGAAGAGAACAAAAAGGATGTTCTGCCTGTTGCTGGCGGCGGCTTTGGTGGCGTGCTGCGCGCCCCGGGACGCGCGGGCGGCGGAACCCGAAGAGACGACGACGAGCATAGTGGAAGAGACCACCGCGCAGGAAGCAACCGAACAAGAGACAACTGAACAAGAGACAACCGAACCGGAGACAACCGAACAAGAGACGACCGAACCGGAGACAACCGAACCAGAGACAACTGAACCGGAGACAACCGAACCGGAGACCACCGAACCGGAGGCGGCGCCGGAAGCCGCACCCCAGGCAATAGATTACACAAAAGCGGATGCGCGCGTTTACCCCGTGATTGAAATGCAAGGCTCCCACAGCCCGCTGTATTTCAACGAAGGCAAAGCGGACCAGGTGATTGCCTTCGAGGGCGGGGCGGAAATGATGAAGCGCGCGCTCTACCCGATTCTGGGCGACCTGATCACGGCCGGGGCGATGCTGGACTGGAACGGCGTTTCGGACGCGCTGGTAAGATGGTTCTGGGCCTGGTGGGGCGAAATCCGGATCAATCCGGACGGCACCGACGTGAACCCCGGCCTGACCCGTATCAACGACAACGGCGTGATGTATGGGAACATGTGCCACTTTTATTTTGACTGGCGGCGGGATGCGCAGACGCTGGCCGGGGAGCTGGATCAATACATTGACCAGATCAGGGCGAAAACCCACGCGCCGCGGGTGAATGTGATTGCAACCAGCGGCAGCGGCCCCGCGCTGCTGGCCTATTTGCATTATTACGGCACCGAAAAGCTTTCGAGCGCCATGTTCAACCAGACGCTGCACAATGGATCGGGGATTGTTGGCGAGCTGGCGCAGCGCAAGCTGCATCTGACCCCCCGGATGATGAGCGGCGACGTATTGAAGATGGGCGAGGAGTTCCCGGATCAGCTGGGCGGCCTGACTGCCATACTGGATGCGCTGTATCAAATGGGCGTGCTGGACGTTGTGTCGAAATTCCTGGCGCTGGGCTCAAAGCTGGGCGTTGACCGGGTTTATGACGACGCCGTTGCCCCGCTGATGTTTACGCTGCCCTATCTTTGGGACTTTTGCCCCGTGGAATATTATGAAAGCGCCAAAGCGCTCATGTTCCGCGGTAATCCGGTCTACGCGCCTGTGATTGCGCGGGCGGACAAATTCAAATACGAAGTGCAGGCCCGCGCGGACGAAGTGGTGAAAGAGGCGGCGAAGCGCATCAAAGTGGCAATCCGCGTAGGGTATAACATTCCGACCGTGCTTGGCAACACCAACGAACAATCCGACCGGCTGATCGAGACTTCGCTGGCGAGCTTTGGCAGCGTCGGCTCCGAGGTGGGGCTGCGCCTGCCTTGGTGGTACCGGCAAAAGGTATCTTCCGCGCGCAATTACCTTTCGCCCGATCGCATGATCGACGCTTCCGCCTGCGGCTTGCCGGACGCCACATGGTTTTCGAAAAACCAATACCACCAGATGGAAACCAACTACAGCGGCTGGTATCAATGGTGGCTGGGCGCGGAGGAAGCGACGGTGTTTGGCAACCCGGATTACCCGCAGTATTCCGAGATGCTGAAGACGGGCGAATATGTTCCGCTGCCGCCCGCCGCGCCGATTACCCTGAAAGAGAAGCTCAACGACCTGTGGCTTTATTTTCTTGCGTTCTGGCGCAAGGTTTTGAACTTGCCGATGCAATGGATTGAGTGATTCCATCCTCCTTTTTGGGGCTGGCCAATTGAAGTTTTTTGAAGGAGGCATTCCATGATTCACCCCTCTCAGCTGCCGTTGATCCCTCTGCCCAACGGGCGGGCGAATGTTGAACTGGAACGCATGCCGCTGCCGAAAACGCTCTGCGCCGACGCGGGGCCGTTCGAACCGGCTTATCTTAAGGTGTTTGCGCGGCGCGCCGGGGTTGCGCTGGGCGGCGCCGGCCCGGCGGTTTTGCGCTGCGCAAAAAATGAAGGGTTCCCTGCGGAGTCCTATCGGCTGAAGGTCAGCCGCGAGCGCGGGATTCAGATTGAGGCGGCCGACGGGCGCGGGCTTTGCTGGGCGCTGACAACGCTTGCCGCGCTGCGGGACGAAAACGGCGTGCCCTATTGCGATATTGTTGACGCGCCGCGCTTTGGCCACAGGGGGATCCTGCTCGACAGCGTGCGGCACTTTTTTCCGGTGGGGGTAGTGAAAGAGCTGATCGAAACGCTTTCGATGGCAAAAATCAACGTTTTGCACTGGCATCTGAGCGATGATCAGGGCTGGCGCGTGGAGAGCAAACGATTCCCCCAATTGCACGAGCAATGCGCGCCGGACTATTATACGCAGGACGAAATCAAAGATATTGTGGCGTTTGCGCTTGCGCGCGGCGTGGAGATCATTCCGGAAATTGATCTGCCGGGCCACACCACTTCGATTTTGGCGGCCTACCCGGGGCTGAGCTGCTCGGGCAAGCGGGTTGCGTTGGGCAAAGGCTGGGGGATTTATGCGATCATTCTTTGCCCGGGCAAGGACGAGGTGTTCGACTTTTTGCTGCCGCTGCTGGAAGAAATTGCGGCGCTGTTTCCGTCGGAGCGGTTCCATCTGGGCGGCGACGAGGCCCCGAAGGGCGAATGGAAGGCCTGCGAACGCTGCCAAAAGCGCATGCGCACGGAGGGTCTTGCCAACGAAGAGGAGTTGCAGGGCTGGTTCACGGCGCGGCTGGCCGACCACATGCGGGGCCTTGGCAAGCGGGTGATCTGTTGGAACGAGAGCTTGCAGGATGCGGGATTGCGCGAAAAAGCGCCGGATCTCATTGGGCAGTATTGGGCCGAAATGCGGAAAGAAGGCCCGACGCGGCGATTCTGGGAGCGGGGCGGCGAGCTGATTTTTTCGGATTATCTCGGCACCTATCTGGATCAGCCGCACGGCACCGTGCAGCTGAAGCAGACCTATGCCTATGGGCCGGGGCTGCCCGGCCGGGGCCGCAACGATTACCCCGCCCTGGGGCTGGAGGCCTGCCTTTGGACGGAATACATACCGGATCGCGAAAAACTGGCGTTGCAAGCGTTCCCCCGGGCCTACGCTTTGGCGGAAGCCGCCTGGACGCAGCCGTTAAAAAAGGACTACGGGCAGTTCCGCGGGCGGCTGGCGCTTTGGCTGGCGCGGCGGCCCGGCATGGGATTCACGCCGCCGGAACAGGCCGATATGGGCCTGCGCCAGCGCTGGCGCGAACGCAAGGCGTTTTTGCTGATGCAGAAAAACGCGCCAAAGCCCGAAAACAGCGCGAAACTTGACGAAGGGGGATTCAACCCCGCGTTCTTTACGCGCTGGCTGAAATCTTTGTTTTCATAAAAAGCAATCGCGTTAGCAAGCGAAAACGTTCGAATGCAGCGCAAGAAAATAATTCCAGCATTTTGGCTCCGCTGAGAGAGGTGGTTCACAAATGCTGGAATTCTTTTTTTTGTTGTAAAACCGTTCACAATTTTTTGGGGCCGCTTCCTTGCGTTTGCGCGGAGATGGTGTATAATGGAAAGAGAGCAACAAAGCAAAGGATGTGGAAGTATGAAAAAATCATCAAACAGGAAGATTCACGGGAAGGCGTTTCCCCCTGCCCTCCGCAAAATTTTTGCTGTGGCGCTTTGCGCCGCGCTGCCTTTGGCGGGGCTGGCGGCGGCTTTATTGATGCTGCGCCCAACCCTCGCGGCAAACCCGGGGACGCAGGCGTACTATGACCAGAACTGGGCGGCTTCGAAGGTGAAGGCGGGCAACCTGCCCGTTGGCGCGCCCTACACGAACGCTGCGGGGAACGCCGCGACCACCACAACGGAGGGCCCCTGGAAATTGAACTTGAATTGGGGCGGGACATGCTCGCAGCCCTGGGATGGCTCTACGACGATGATAGCGGCGGCGGCCTGGAACGCGTTGCCCAATGTGAATGTCACCGACTTTGCGGGGGGGACTGTGACCGCAAAGGCGATCACCACCGCCGAACAATTGCTTTACGCGGTCAACAACCGGGTTTCGTTCCAGCTGCAAAACGACATTGACCTGGCGGGCTATATGGGCCGCAGCTGGAACTGCACCGCCAGCTCAACACTGCCGACCACTGTATGGGTAGCGGACGGCAAAGGCCACACCATCTATAACTATTACCACTCGGGCACCACGCCGGGGCTGTTTCGCTTCGTTAACAACCACGCGAACGCCGTCATCAAAAATTTGCGCGTGAGCAATTCCCGCATCAACATTACGGGCACGGTTTCGGGGCAAACGGCGTTCCTCTGTTCCGGCGGCGGCGCGAACGCCGTCAACTGCGCTGTGGAAAACGCCTACGCTTCCACCGGGCGCAATCTTGATAACCAATATATTTGCTCGCTGCTGGTGATGAGCGCCGGCACCCACACGGTGGACAACTGTTACGCCAACAACGTGCATTTGTATAATCAGGGCCTGGACAACGGTTCGGGCAGCGCGCACATCAGCGGGTTCATTATACCGAACGGGCTGACCACGATTAAAAACTGCTTCATCATCAACAGCACCGCCATTTCTAACGGCGGGCATTCCGGCGGGTTTATCTCGTGTTATAATCCGCCGGCGGGCGCGGCGCTGAGCGTGCTCAACTGCTTTGCGGATGTTGAGATTTATGGGAACAAAAACACGGCTGTTTTCGTTGGCGTTATGGGCACAGGGCGCACGAATTTTACCGATTGCTATGCCAGCGGCAAGGTGGAGGGCGTGGATCAGCTGGGCGGATTTGGCGTGGATATGACCGGGGCCAGCGACGCCGCAAGCGACCATGGGATGTTTTATCAGCGCTGCTATTCAACGGCGGCGGTTGGGCTGTTGAGCAACGCGACCACCGTGGGCGGGTTTATTGCGGCGCCCACCGCCGACCATTCCTCGGACCGCCGCACCATCAACAATTGCTATGCCGCAGGCGAAACCGGTTCGCTGAGCACGGATGTTTCGCTCAACCGCACGCTGTCGAAAACCGCAGGCGGCTTTATGGGGCTATATGCCAGCGCGCAGACGACGGCGATTGCCAATTGCTGGTATGATAAACAGACCACCGCCATGCGGGAATGGGCTGCGGGCAACCATCTCCACGGCGGCTACACCAGCACGGCGGGCACCAGCGCGGGAGGATATATTGCGGGGGTTAAGGGCGTGCTCACCACGGACACGGCAAAATCCGGCAGAGGGCTTGCTTCGGCACCCGCGCCGGCGGGCAGCGCCGGGTTCACGGGTTTTTCGGATAACAGCCAGTGGGTGTTTGAGCAGGAGTGCTACCCGCAGCTGAAGGTGTTCGCCAACCCCACCACGTTCACCAACACCAACTGGATGACGCAGCAGGAGCTAAACAACCTGGTCAAGGCATTTTCGCGCGCCAGCACGAGCACGGTTAAGCTCGACACATGGGAAAACGATTTTAACGGCGGCGCTCTGCCCGCCACGACCTACGACACCGTGCGCGACATCATGGCCAGCTTTGACATGACAAAGGGCGACGAAAACGCCTGGAAGCGCGTTGGCGACGGAGCCAATTCGGCCGGGGGCACGGGGAACACCACCACCATCAACGGCCAGTTGGTGCCGGTGGTAAAACTGACCCCGGAAACCGGCGTCAGCGGCGCGCGGTACCGGGTATCGAATTTGCAGCCCGGCATTGAATGGCTGCGCGTGAACGTGACCATTGACGGGCAGGTGGGCACGCGGGCGCTGCGCGTGGTGCCGACCAGCGGGCTGACCGCCGGGCCGAACGTTACGGTCAACCGCGACGTGGATACCTACGACCATCGCAACGGCGTTTTTTTCGCCTACTCTTCCGCGAGCCGGTTCAACAGCGACCCGACCGACGTTACGCAGGCCAACTGGGCCGCGGCGGTGGCGCCGCCGAACGCGGCGACAGACTTCAATGACGTTAACACCACGCCGATTACTTCGGACACCGGGGGCACGCCCATTACGCGCAGCAGCAAGGTGCAGGTGCGGATATCGCCCATTACGGGCTACGACGGCAACGCCGAGCCGGTTTTGGGAGCGCCTGTGGCGCTGGTTAACAGCCCCACGGATCCCAATACCCTGATTTTCACCAACACAACGCCCATGCCGCTGCGGGGGAAATACATGGTGCAGTACTTCTGGATCATGGGGGACGGGCGTTATATGAGCGAAAGCAAGACGCTGAACATTATGTTTGACCCGGAGCTGATGAAAAACGCTTACCGTTGGGACAACAGCGCCGGCGCTTATGAAACTACGCCCCAAAACGGCGACGAGGCGCTGGGGCAAACGCCTGTGGCGGTCAGGCTGGGCGACAAGATATCGTATGAACTGACGCTGCAAGCGCCGGACGAGGCGTTGCTGCCGCAATACGACATTGTTTTTGTGCTCGACTGGTCCGCTTCTATGGCGGGCGGCTATATGACCAGCGGCAGCAGCGGCGGCACGCAGAGCGCGATTTTATATACCAGGGATTTGCTGATGGATTTGTGCCAGAACATTTTTGGCCGTTACCCCGGCAGCCGCATTGCTGTCATGGGCCTCAACAGCACGGTGGATGTTACGAAAGTGCCCGGCGGCGCGAGCACCGACACGCCCAGCATGACCTACCTGCAATACGACACGGATTTTGTTGGGCCGGGCGACTACGCCAGCGTGATTGCGACCGCCTTCCAGGATCCCCCGCGCTTTACGGAAGACGACAACGCCTCTTTTTTGCGGGCCGCCATTGAAAAGCTCGACGGCGACACCGGCACGCTTTATGGCAACGGCATTGCCGCAACGCCCGCGATACCGATTGAAAACCAGATGGTCAAAGCGCGGACGGACAAGGGCCGCGCCCCCGTTATTGTAATGTTCTCCGATTTTCAGACGGACGAGACGGATGCGCCGCCGAGCAACCCGTTTGATCCGGTGGAAAACTTTTGGACCGTGCACATGAAGCAGCACGCGCAGGAATTCCGCGCAAAGCTGGGGGATGAGGCCGTGCTGCTGACGGTGCGCATGGATCACGGCAACAACCCCGCCATTGGCCCGCCCACCGACGAAAAGACCAGGCTGATGGAAGAAAACGTGATGCTTTATGAGAACTGGGAAAACATTGTTATACCAAACTGGGAAGATTATCTGGACGCGTTCAACGCGATTGTCAGCAAGATTGACGGGAAGATTGCGACGCCCGCCACAATGACCGACTATTTGCCCGCAGGGCTGACGTTTTTGGGCGAGACGCACACCGGAACGGCCACGTTCACCCAAACCGGGCAAAAGCTTGCCTGGCATTGGTCAAACTTGCAGACCGGCCTGAAACAGGTGACGGTGGAGGCGCGGGTGACGGAGCCGTATTCGCTTTACGCGAACCGGGGGCGCATCAATATTCAGACATTGGATCCCATCTATTCCAATGTGACGCGGCACCAATATGTGCCGGACGACCCGGAGAAAAACGCCTATGTCAGCAGCGACAACGGCGTTAGCTGGCAGCCGAAGAAAAACGGCACGGCGGAGGCTCCTGTGCTGGTAAAGCCCAACGACTGGATCAAGTACGAGTTCGCGATCGACAGCGCGAAGCTGCCGCTGCCCCTGCGGGTGCAGGATGCGAGGGAGTTTAAACCGCCAAGCCTTGCGGCGGACGCGCCGACCCCCATCCAGTTTATCAACGGCAGCTTTGAAGAACCGGATCTGCTGGCGGAAACCATTGACTATTTCCCGATGGAAGACGTGCCGGGATGGAGCACCCGGCCCACGAACCCGGCGGACAATAGCAACCCCAACGCGCAAGTGATTGAGATTCAGCGCGTCAACGGGCAGAGCGGCTTTGCCGCTGTGCAGGCGGCGGGGCCGCAATACGCGGAACTGAACGCCTATGTTCGCGGCGTTTTATATCAAGTATGCAACACAACGCCGGGCATGCGGGTGTATTGGGAATTTTATCACAGCGCCAGGGCGGCCGGCTCCACGGATGTGATGGAATTTTTCCTAGCCCCTGCCACTTCGCCTTCCTCTGTGAATCCGCTGGCGTCGGAGCCAAAACCTTATAAGATACAAAGCTGCTCGGATGGCTACGCGAACGCAAGCCGTCCCTGGGGCCACTACACCGGCACTTACGACATTCCGGCAGGGCAGACGAAAACGGAATTTGCCTTCGCGTCGATTTCTGCCAGCTTTGGCGTGGGCGGCGGCAATTATTTGGACGGCATCCGGTTGTATACCCCCAGCTACCTGGTGTTGACCAAAAGCGTTGACAAAGCCAAGGTCGACGTGGGCGGCAGGCTGAGCTACAGCGTGAAAGTGGAAAACATTGGCGAGTGCGACGCGAGTGGCACGGTCACCGGCGGCGTTGTGAACGCCGAGGGCGTTGTGTTCACCGACATTCTTGCGCCGGGGCTGGATTTTGTAACTGGTTCCCTGCAAGTGCTCAAACCCGACAACAGCCCCTACGCGGGCGCAACCGCAACGTATCTGCCCGACACGAAAACCATACGCGTCAGCCTAGGCAAAATCAAGGGGACAAACGCCACCAGTTCGGACTGCGAACCTTATTATACGATTCGCTTTCAGGCCGATGTGAACGGCAGCGAGATTGCCGAAGACCTGAAATACGCCAACCAGGCCAAGGCGGTTTACCGCGACCGCGACCACGAAACCGAGGCGCTCAGGGATTACGTGGGCTATTCCAACGTTGTGGAAACCGAACTGGAACGCCGCCAGAACGGCACGCTGACCGACATTTTGCCCGACGGGCTGCTGTATCAGAGCCACACCACCGGCGGCGCGGCGTTCAGCCGCACCGGGCAGACCGGCAAGTGGACATGGAGTGGTATGCCGAGCACGGTTTGGAACGGCGGCGCCGCTTCGAAGGTGACAGTGGAAGTGATTGTGAAGGTAGACGAGGCGAAGATTCTTTATGACAACAAGGGCACGCTGCAAGTGGACGGACTGACCTGGCTCGACGACGGCGGCAACCCGACGGACGAGGCAGACACCAACCACACCTACCACCGGGCGCAGTATATTCTGCATGTGCGGCAGGTGGTGCTGACGCCGTCGATTGCGGGGTTGTCGCCGCCCGAGAAGGGTTATTTTAAGCTGAAGAACCGCACGCCGGCGGTTTATTTGCCCGCAACCTGCCCCAGCGGCCCGGACGGCACGGCATACGAGACCTATTTGCTGCTGGCCAACAGCGATCCGCTCTATTTGGCGCAGCTGCTTGTGCCGCAATTTTATCAATACGTCGGCTATAAAGTCAGCGACGCGAATGGCAGTTACACTTACGCCGGGGGCACGCCGCCGCTCAACACGGCCAACCCCAACCGTTCGATCCGCGCGGACTTCAGCGGCGCGGGGGAGCTTTGGCTGACGATGTATCTGCGGCCCTTCAGCAATACACCCGACAAAAGCGACAGCGCCGGCCTGAACTGGTTTGGGCCGATTAAGACCCTGCCGTAACCCGCGGCAGGCCGACGAAAACCCCGCCCGGAGCGCCGATCGGCGCCCCGGGCTTCGGCGGGTTTTTGCCGTTCGCCGAAAAAGGCTTTTTTCCCGCAAAGGCCGGCGGGAGAGAACACGATGTTAAATTATTTGCGGCTGGTGAAAAGCGGCCCAAAACATTTGACAAACTCTTCCCTTTGTGTTATAATTAATTATTCGTGCATTGGAGGGAACGTTGCTTATGGTGCGCAGTATGACGGGCTTTGGGCGGGCGGAAATTCTTGGCGAACACTACCGCGCGGTTTGCGAGATGAAAAGCGTGAACCACCGGTATTTTGAGTTTTCCGTGCGCGTGCCGCGCAGCTGCGGCTTTTTGGAAGACCGGTTGAAAAAGTTTGTGCAGCAGCGCGTTGCCCGCGGGAAAATCGACTGCTATGTGTCGCTCGAGGCGCTGGGCGAAAGCGATATTGCCGTTGAGCTTAACCTTGCGGCGTTGCAGGGGTATCTGGAAGCCGCCGCGCAGATGGAGCGAAGCTTTGGTGTGCGAAACGACCTTGCGGCCAGCCATCTGCTGCGCTTGCCGGATCTGTTCCAGATCCAGAAGAAGGCGCTCGACGAAGAAACGGTCTGGGCGGCTGTGGCGCCGGCTGTTGAGGAGGCTTGCGCGAAATTTGTTGCCATGCGCGAAGCCGAGGGCCGGCGGCTACAAGAGGACATTTTGGCCCGCAAAGCGGAAATACTAGATCATGTGGCGCTGATTGAACAGCGTTCGCCGCAGACGGCTGCCGAATACAACGAAAAGCTGCGGCAACGCATGCGGGAACTGCTCGAAAGCGCGAACGTGGATGAACAGCGGCTATTGACCGAAGCCGCGATTTTTGCCGATAAAATTGCCGTGGCGGAAGAAACCGTGCGCCTGCGCTCGCATCTGGAACAGCTGGAAGCGTTTTTTTGCCTGGCGGAACCCGCGATTGGCCGCAAGATGGATTTTTTGGTGCAGGAGATCAACCGCGAGGCGAACACCATCGGGTCGAAGGCCAACGATATGGAGATTGCCCGACGGGTGGTAGAAATGAAAGCCAACGTGGAAAAGATACGGGAACAGGTGCAAAACCTGGAATGACAGACTTAGACGGGGGGCGTTATTTATGGGCAGAAGCGGAGGCGGCGGAGGCGGCGGCGGCTTTAGCGGAGGCGGCAGCTTTGGCGGCGGCGGGTTTTCGACCGGCGGGCGCTCGCACGGCGGCGGGGGTCGCTCGGGCGGCGGTTTTAGCGGCGGCGGCGGATTTTCGGGCGGCGGCCCGGCGCATGGCCCGCACTTTGGCGGCGGGCCCTGGTATGGCGGCGGACCCTGGTATGGCGGCTGGGGGCGACGCTATTACGGCGGCTGGGGGCGGCGTTACGGTGGCTGCGGCGGATTTGGCTGCGGCGGCGGGATTTTGGCTGCTGTGCTGGTGCTGATTCTTGTGGCGTTTTCGTTTTCCACAGTCACCAGCCAGCAAACCGTAACGGTGGAGCCGATTCTTCCTTCCACCCGGCAGCGCGTTGCCATTGATTCCACGCTGGCGCAAGAAACGCCCTGGTACCAGGACAACAACGGCTATCAGGACAGATGGATCAACAACCCCAGCGCCTTGGAGCAGGGCATGCGATATTTTTACGACAAAACCGGCGTGCGGCCATTCCTTTATATCAACACCCGGGAACAGTCGATCGAGGTGCTGGAGATGGACGACAGCGCCCGGCTGGAGTATGTTGCGGGCCTGTATGATGATTTGTTCCAAGACGGCGCGCACGCGCTATTTGTGATTTCTGACGACGGCAACGAGAACTACCGCTACGACGACTATATCGGCGCGCAGGCAAAAGTGGTGGCGGACAAAGAGGCTGTGACGATTCTTTACGACTACTTTGACTACTATTGGAAAACGGATCTGGAAGAGGAGCCGTTGTTTTCTAATTCGTTCCGCGACGCGGCCGACCGGATCATGGGGGTGACGGAAACGGAGAACACGCCCGCCAAAACGCCATTCGGCGTGAGCCGCAAGGTTTTGATCGTTGGCGGCGCGGCGCTGGCGGTGGTCGCGTTTTGCGGCCTGGTGTATGCGATTGTGGCCCGGCGCAAACGCGAGGACGCGCGCAGCAGGGAAGAATAAACGCGCTGCCCGCCGGCCATTAGCCCGAAGCAACGAAAGGAGGCCCCATGCAGCTGGTCAACATCGGATTCGGCAATCTGCTCAACACCGGGCGGATTCTGGCGCTGCTAAGCCCTGAATCGCAGCCGGTCAAGCGCATGGTGCAGGAGGCGAAGGCGGCCTGCACGGTCATTGATGCGACGCACGGCCGCAAGACGCTCACGGTGCTGCTGCTCGACAGCGGACATACGGTGCTCAGCTACCTGCCGCCGGAGAAAATCGCGGCGCGGCTGGGAATGGAGCAGATAGAGAAGGAGACTGCCGATGCGCAAGAATAAACGGGGCCTGCTGGTGGTGCTGTCCGGGCCTTCCGGCTCGGGGAAAGACACGGTATTGGGCGAGCTGAAAGAGGAGTTCGACGATCTGGAGGTCTCTGTTTCGCTCACCACGCGCCGCAAGCGCGCCTGGGAACACGAGGGCACGCACTATTATTTTGTTGCGCGCGCGCAGTTTGAAGAAAAGATTGCCGCAGGCGAAATTCTGGAATACACCCAATATAACGGCAACTACTACGGCACGCCCAAAAGCGCCATCGACGCCTGGCTGGCGCGGGGGAAGACGGTGATTCTCAAAATAGAGGTCGAGGGCGCGGCAAACATCCGCGCGATCTACCCGGAATGTGTTACCGTGTTTTTGCTGCCGCCCTCCCTCGAGGTGCTGGCGCAGCGGCTGTTCCGGCGCGAATCGGAGGATGCGGCGGAGATTGCCCGGCGCATGGACATTGCCCGGCGGGAGCTTGCCCACGCGGCGGACTATGACTACATCGTGCTCAACGACCAGCTGGATTACGCCGTCAGCGACTTCCGCGCAATTATCCGCGCCGAGCGGCAGCGCGTTTGCCGGCGGCGGCATATGATAGAAGAAGTGTTAAACAGTGCGTCGTAAGACGACGGTTTCATGCGGCAAGCGTGGGTTCTTGCATGCGATATCCCATATTTTTTGATTGGAAAGCGGGTATGATTTTATGTTGAATGTTGACGTTCGCCCGGTGCTGGGCAAACACACCAGCCGGTATTCTCTGGTTTCGGCCGTGGCGAAGCACGCGCGCAGTCTGGTTGACGAGGCCGAGGGCGACCGGCGGACTTTGCTGGGCAAACCTGTGACACTTTCTCTCAACGATTTCCTGGAGCACAGATACGCCGTGCTCGAAACAGAACACGTGCGCGAGAACAGGGCGGAGGAATGAACCTGCCATATGCCGCCGTTGCGATCGAACAGACGTCGTATCATTACGACGCGCCGTTCGATTACCTGATCCCCTTCGAAATGCAGGGGCTGGCGCTTCCCGGTTGCCGTGTGATTGCGCCCTTTGGCAACGGCGCGCCGCGGCAGGGGTTGATTCTGGAGCTGCACAATCGGCCCTCCCACGCGCAGCGCAAACCCCTCCGGCGCATGCTGGACGAAACGCCGCTGCTGCCGCCGGATCTTGTGGAGCTGATCCCCTGGCTGAAAGAGCGTTGTTTTTGCACGCTTTATGAGGTGGGCCGCGCGATGCTGCCCGCAGGCATGCGCTGCGAAACGCAGGTGCTTTATAGCGCGGCGCCGGAGACGCCGCCGGAGGCGCTGCTGGACAGCGACGGGCGGCGGCTGCTGGAAACGCTGCGCCGCAGCCGATCAAAGAGTACCTTTGTCCGGCGCGAAAAGCTGCTGAAGGCCTGCGGCTTGCCGGCGGAATCGCGGCTGCCTGAAGTGATGGCCGAACAAGGTTTTTTGCTGCGGCACACCGACGCGCTGCAAAACGTCGGGCCACTGGCCGAAAAATTGCTGCGTCTGCGCGAAGGCGATCCGCCGCCGCTGACGCCGAAACAGGCTGAAGTGGCGCGTTTTCTGCGCCAAAACGGAGAAACCAGCCTGAAGGAACTGTGCGAATACCTTGGCATATCGCCCGCAGTGGCGCAGTCTATGGCCCGCAAGGGCGTTTTGATCCTGGAAGAACGCGAAGTTTCCCGGGGAATCCGGGGGAAGGGCGCGGGCGCGCCAACGCCGATTGAGCTGACGCCCGGGCAGCAGAAGGCCTACGATCACCTGCGGGAACCGGAGAAACCCGTGGCGCTGCTGTTTGGCGTAACAGGATCCGGCAAGACCAGCATCTACTTAAAATTGATTGACGATACGCTTGCGAAGGGCAGGGGAGCCTTGTTTTTGGTGCCCGAGATCGCCCTGACCCCCCAGCTTTTGCGCATTTTTACAGAGCGTTACGGCGAACAGGTGGCGCTGTTCCACAGCGCGTTGTCGCAGGGCGAGCGCATGGATGAATGGAAACGCGTGCGCCAGGGCAAAGCGCGGCTGGTGCTGGGCACGCGCTCGGCGGTGTTTGCGCCCATGGAAAACATCGGCCTCATTATTTTGGACGAAGAGCACGAACACAGCTATCAGTCGGGCCAGGCGCCGCGCTATCACGCGCGCGATGTGGCGAAATTCCGCGCGGCATACCACAGGGCGCTGCTGCTGCTGGGATCCGCCACGCCCAGCGTGGAGAGTTATACCTATGCCCTGCAAGGCCGCTATCAGCTGGAAACGCTGACAGAGCGCTATGGCAAAGCGCAGCTGCCGCAGGTGCGCACCGTGGATTTGCTGGCGGAATCTTCGCTGCTCAGCCGGGAACTGACGGAGGAGCTGGAGCGGGCGATGGCGGCGGGCCATCAGGCAATCCTGCTCATGAACCGCCGCGGATATCACACGTTTTTGGCGTGCAACAGCTGCCGCCATGTGATTCAGTGCCCGCAGTGCAGCATTTCGCTGACGTATCATCTGGCCAACGAGCGCGTGATGTGCCATTACTGCGGGTATTCCGCGCCCGCGCCCGCGCAGTGCCCGGCCTGCGGCCGGCCGACCATACGCTTCGGCGGCACGGGGACGCAAAAAATTGAGGCCGAGCTGGCGCGGCTGCTGCCGGGCGCGCGGGTTTGCCGCATGGACGCGGACAGCGCCGCCCCGCGCCACGCCCGGGAACAGATGCTCACCGCTTTCCGGGCGCGTGAATATGATATTTTGGTGGGCACCCAGATGGTGGCCAAGGGGCTTGATTTTGAAAATGTGACGCTGGTGGGCGTTATTTCCATCGATCAGCAGCTTTATTTTGACGATTACCGCAGTTTGGAGCGCAGCTTTGATTTGCTGACGCAGGTGGTTGGCCGCGCGGGGCGGGGGGAGCACGCGGGGCTGGCGCTGGTGCAGACGATGAACCCCGGCAACCCGATCATCCGCCTGGCGGCCCGGCAGGATTACCCCGCTTTTTATGCCGACGAAATCCGTATGCGCCGCGCCATGATCTACCCGCCCTATTGCGAACTGTGCCTTTTGGGCGTATCGGGCGAAAATGAGCAGCAGGTGCGCACAGGCGCAAAATACATACTGGAGCGGCTGCGAAGCCTTGCCAGCGGCGAATTTCAGGGCGAAAAACTCATTGTGCTTGGCCCCATGCCCGCGCGGGTGGGCCGCCTGAACAAAAAATTCCGCTGGAGGCTGCTCATCAAATGCGCGAACACCCCGGGGCTGCGCGCCATGGTGGCGCAGATTCTGGTTGCTTTTGGCAAAGACAGCCGCTTTGCCGGGTTAAGCGCTTACGCGGAGCTGCACCCGGAAGAAATCCTGTGAGTATGATAAAATTCTTTCCATAGAATTGAGGTAGTTATGGCCATCCGGAAGATCATCAAAGGCGGCGACCCGATATTGAACAAGAAGAGCCGCGTTGTCGAGAAATTTGACGACAGGCTTGCGCAATTGCTCGACGACATGATACAGACCATGCACGCCGCCAAAGGCTGCGGGCTGGCCGCCGTGCAGGTGGGCGTGCTCAAACGCGCCGTGGTGGTTGACACGGGGGACGGCGTGGTGGAGCTGATTAACCCTGAAATTATTGACAAAAAAGGCGTGCAGCGCGAGCAGGAAGGCTGCCTGTCGTTCCCCGGGGAATATGGCGTTTGCATTCGGCCGGCTGTGGTGAAGCTGCGCGCGCAAAACCGCCGCGGCCAATGGTGCTTCTATAAAGCCGAAGGGCTGAAGGCCCGCGCCTTCTGCCACGAAGTGGATCACCTGGATGGGGTGGTGTTCAAAGACCGGTGGATCAAAGCGCTATAAACGCTCCGAAGCTGCGGCCGATCTTCGCGGCGCTGCGTTTTGGGGCATACTTATAATGATACGGTCTGTTGCGGGAGGAGGGGCGCGTTTGAGAATTGTTTTTATGGGCACACCTGCGTTTGCCGTGCCCTGCCTGGAGCGGCTGGCGGCCGATGGCCACGACGTTGCGGCGGTGTTCACCCAGCCGGACAAGCCACAGGGCCGCAAAATGCTGCTGGCCCCGCCGCCGGTAAAAGTTTGCGCGCTGGCGCACGGCTTGCCGGTGGTTCAGCCGCAGCGGCTGAAAGACAACGCGGAAGTGCTGGAACAATTGCGGGCGCTTGCTCCGGATTTGATTGTTGTGACAGCCTACGGGAAAATACTGCCGCAAACGCTGCTGGAGCTTCCGGCGCTGGGATGCGTCAACATTCACGCTTCGCTGCTGCCAAAATACCGGGGAGCGGCGCCCATTCAGTGGGCGGTGCTCAACGGCGAGACGGAAACCGGCGTGACCGCCATGCAGATGGATGCGGGGCTTGACACCGGCGACATGCTGCTGCGGGCGAAGACCCCCATCCCGGAGGATATGACGGCGGGGCAGCTATACGAGAGTTTAAGCGTGCTCGGTGCCGACGTCCTGTCGCAAACCATTGAATTGCTGGGGCAGGGGAGGCTTTTGCCGCAGCGGCAGGATGACAGCCAGAGCAGCTATGCCCCCATGCTGACCAGGGCGCTTTCGCCCCTGGATTTCCGGCGGCCCGCGCGGGAACTGCACAACCAGGTGCGCGGCCTGCACCCTTGGCCGGGAGCCACGACGGAGCACGGCGGCAAAACGCTGAAGGTCATCCGCAGCAAGGTGCTGGAGGAACCACGGGGGTTTTGCGTGGCCTGCGGCGACGGGTTGTGGCTGGAATTGATGGAGGTGCAGCCGGAAGGCAGGCGGAGCATGGCGGGGGAAGAATTCCTCAGAGGGATTAGGAGGGAATGAGATGTATTTTTATGGCTTCGACGAATACTTTTTGATTTTTGTGATTCCGGCGATGCTTTTTTCGCTGGCGATGCAAATTATGCTGCGCAGCGCCTACAAGCAGGGCTCGCAGCGGCGCAACGCGCGGGGCATGACCGGGGCGCAGGCGGCCGAACGCGTATTGCGAAAGTATGGAATTACGGATGTTCAGATTGAGCCAGTGCGCGGCAAACTCACCGATCACTACGACCCCAAAGCCAAAGTGATCCGCCTGTCCGAGGGCGTCTACAACAGCCCAACGGTGGCTGCTGTTGGCATTGCCGCGCACGAAGCGGGCCATGCCGCCCAGCACGCCCAGGACTACCGGCCCATTCGGGTGCGCAACGCGATTTTGCCCGCGTGCAATATTGGCTCCACCGCCGCGCTGCCGTTGATTCTGTTCGGCTTTATGCTGAACTTTGACCCGCTGGTGACGGTTGGCCTGGCCCTGTTTTCGCTGGTGGTATTGTTTCAGCTGGTCACATTGCCGGTGGAATTCAACGCCAGCCGCCGCGCGCTGCGGGTGATTGACGAGGCGGAATTGCTCAGCGGCGAAGACTACAGGGGCGCGCGCAGGGTGCTGCGCGCCGCGGCCATGACCTACGTTGCGGCGCTGGTGATCTCTATCGCGAACCTGCTGCGGCTGTTGCTGCGGTTCTCGCGGCGGCGGTAAAGCGCTGTTATCCGAAAAGAAAAATACCAGAATATGGCGCTTTGTTGCTAACAATGGCATCGGAGGTGATCGCATGTCTCGCCAGAATCCCGCGCCGCCGGAGGACGAATTCCAACCGCTGGCGGTGCTGCGGCTGCACTGGAGAAAAATATTTTTTATTTGCGCCGGGGCGATTTTTTTGCTCTGGGGCGTGGCTGTGATCGGCGACGCGGTGGTCAGCCGGGCGGGGCGCTGGGTGACGGTGCGCGCGGAGTATGTGGAGCAGAAGATTGCGCTGGCTGTGGAAGTGACTTTTGTGCGGGAAGAGACGCTCCTGCGACAGGACACGAACGGCGTTGTGGTTCCGCTGGTGCAGGCGGGGCAGCGCGTGGCCGCCGGACAGGCATATGCTGCGGTTTGCGCCGACACGCGCGACGCTGAGGCGCTCAGCCGCCAGCGGGCGCTGGAGCAGCGGGTGAGCTGGCTGCGGGAAGCCTCGGAGGCGCATCAATATCACGCGCTCAATGCCGAGCGGCTGGGTGCGCAGGTGGACGAGGCTTTTTCGGGCTTCCTTGCGGATTTGGAGCGGGGCGATTATGAGGGCATGACCGACTGGCAGGAAGTTTTTTTGCACCGCGCGACAACGCTGGAGGCGGCCTTGGGCCGGCCTGTGGATTTGACGAAAGAGATTGCTGCGGCCGAAGAGCAGCTGGCCGGGCTGCGCGCGCAGGCCGCGCCCGAACGGTTCAGCCAGCGCCGCGCGCACGAAAGCGGCTGCTATTACCCGGTATCCGACGGCATGGAAGAAATCTTAACGCCGCAGGCGCTGTTGGAAGATGTAGTTCCCGAGAGCTTCAGCGCGCTGTTAGAGCGCGGCGCGCAGAGCCAGGCCGATGCGGCGGGCAAACTTGTGACAGGATTCAACTGGTACGCCGTGGCGCTGCTGGGCGCGAACGAAGCGCAGAAACTGCGCGAAGGCGCGGCTTATTCTGTGGCGTTTCCGCAGGAAAGCGCCCGTGTGTTCCCGATGAAACTGGAGCGGCTGCGCTGGGGCGAAAACGGGCAGGCGATTGCCGTGCTTTCGTGCAATGAGAAAGACGATGTGTTGCAGTGCCTGCGCACGGCCCGGGCGGAGATCATACAGAACACGGTGGATGGGTTGTCCATCCCGTCCGCCGCGCTGCGGTTCCGCGAAACAGGCGAGGGCGCGCAGCGCCGCCGGGCAACGGGGGTTTATATCGTGCGCGCGGGGCGTGCGCTCTGGCGCGAGGTGGAGGTGCTCTACCAGGACAGGAAGGTTTCTGTTGTTGCCTGGGGCCGGCAGAGCGAAGCGCAGGCTGTGCCGGGCGACACAGTGACCATCAGCGGCACGATTCAGTCGCTGACGCGGCCCGATGAAAACAAGGCTGCGGTGGTGGGGCGGGATTTGTCGCTCGTGGCGGAAAACACGCATGTGATCCCGGCCATTGAGGGCGGGCCAACGAGCGCTGTTACGGCGAGGCGCGGGCTGTTTGATGAAACCGTATTTTCGGGCAAGAACTTGACGGCGCGGCAGGAAGACGGCAAGCTGATTCTGACGGGCGAGGACATCACATACCGCGAGCAGCGCGGCACGGGGCTGAAGATATTCGACGCGGTGCTGGTGTGAGGCCGGGTAGGGGATGGGGGCCAGAAAAATAGGAAGCAGGGGGGCAAAGGCATGAGCGTGGCAAGCCAATATAACGAAGTTGCGGCCCGCGTGGCCGAGACAGCGCTGCGGGCCGGGCGCGGGCCGGGGGATGTGCGGCTCATGGCTGTGACGAAGACGGTGGACGAAGGGCGCATTCGCGAAGCCATGGCCGCAGGCGCCGGTTTGCTGGGCGAAAACCGCGTGCAGGAGCTGGAGCGCAAGCGCCCTTTGCTGCCGCCGGGCGAAATGCACCTGATTGGGCATTTGCAGTCCAACAAAGCGGCGAAAGCCGTGGCTGTGGCCGACATGATCCAGTCGGTCGATACGGTGCGGCTGGCGCGGCTGCTCTCGGAAGAAGCGGGGAAACAGGGAAAACGGCAGGATATTTTGCTGGAAGTGAATATTGGGCGGGACGAAGCGAAGTTTGGCTTTTTGCCGGAACAGCTGGGCGGCGCGCTGGATGAAATTGCCTTGCTGCCGCATCTTTGTCTGCGCGGGTTGATGACGGTTCCTCCATTGTCGGAAGACCGCGAGAAAACAAAAAACTTTTTTTTGCAAATGCGCGAAGTATTTATTGACATTTGCGGCAAAAAAATGGATAATATAAGGGGGAGCCGTTTCGACGTGCTTTCGATGGGAATGTCCGGCGACTATGAATTGGCCATTGAGGCGGGCTCCACGCTGGTGCGCGTGGGTTCGGCGATATTTGGGATGCGGGAGTATCGGTAAGGCCTGCGCCCCGGGAGGGGAGAGGGCTGTTTGGAGGTTATTACGGAAAGGTGAGTGGGTATCATGAGCGCGAAAAGAAGCTGGCTGGACAAAGTGTTCCGGGGCGAGGCGGTTGCGGAAAGCGATTACGCGGCGGCGGAGGAAGAACCGGAAGAGGAACTGGAAAGCGGCGCGATGGACGGCACTTATGCGGCGCGCTCTGCCCCGCGCCGGGGAGATAAACTGGTGGAGTTTGCTTCCGCCCGGGCGCGCATGTCCGCCGAAACGGCGGCCTTTGCGGGCGCCAGGGAACAGGAGACCGGGAGCGGCAGAAGCTACGGCTATGCCCGCGAGACGGGCGGCTCTACCCGGGAATTCAAGGACGGCGCGCCTTCCGGCGGTTTTGGCGGCGGCTTCAGCGCGTCCAAGCCTGCCGGCGCGGACAGCGCCGACGCCTATGTGGTCTTTAAGCGGCTCAAGGATTTCACCATGGCAAGCCAGGTGGCCGATCGTATGACCGAAAGCAAGATTGTTATTTTGAACCTGGAGAGCTGCGAGGACGAAACTGCCCGCCGCGTTTTGGACTTTATCGGCGGCGTGGCCTACGCCTGCGGCTGCATGGTGAAGCGCATCGCGGGCCGGGTGTTCATGATCACGCCCAAGGGAGTGAACTCCGACGGCGAGTTTTTCGACGAGGTGAAGGGCGCGGGCGGCGCGGCCATCCGATACGACGATTGATCAACGGGCAATCATTTCATCTTGAAGAGCAAGAGGGGTAGCATATGCCAACGCCAGAACAAGTGAAAAAGCATTCCTTCCGCAGCGCGGGCAAAGGGCTTTACCGCAGCGAGGACGTAGATCCTTATTTCAAAGAGGTAGCGCAGGCCTACGCTGCGGCGGCGGAGCACGAAGCCGAGCTGCAAAAGAGCAACGACGAACTTTACCAGCGGGTAGAGGCGCTTGCCAACGCGTTGAATCAGCTGCGCGCCGAGCGGGAACTGATCCAGAAGACGATGATTTTGGCCCAGAAGGCGGCGGACGAAATCAGCGGCCGCGCCAAAGAGGAAAGCGAAAAATTGACCGCCGGCGCGCGCGCCGAAGCGGAGCGCTTGCGCAAGGAGTCGCGCGAGGAGGCGGCAAAGCTGCTGGGGGCGGCGAAGGCCGAGGTGGATAAAATGCTGCTGGAAACGCAGGCGCAGGCAGAGAATATTCAGGCGCAGGCAAAAGCGCGGGCCGAGACCCTCTTTGAGGAGGCGCGCGCCAAAGCCCAGCAGGAATTGACCCGTATTTCTGGCGAGACACAGCGCGAGCAGCAGACGCTGCAACGGTTGCGGCAGGAGACGGCTGTGTTTCGCAATCGTTTGCTCGACTTGGTGAGCCGGCAGATGGAACTCATTGAGCAGATTGAGGAACCAATACAGGAGGCAGGGAACAGGAGACAGGGGACAGGGGAACGAATTGAGATGGCGAGCGCCTTGCCTGCTGAGGAGGCAGGGAGCAGGAGGCAGGAGGAACGAATTGAGATGGCGAGCGCTTTGCCTGCTGAGGAGGAAGGGAACAGGAGGCAGGAATCAGGGGAACGAGGCGAGACGGTCAACCCACCTCCTGCTGAAGCGCACGATATGTTCGCCGAATTGGAAGCGGCGCTGGGGCATTCAGAAGAAGGGTTTCAATTTGTAAAGTAAGGAAAGGCGGTCTATGCAAAAAAGGAAGAAGTTGATTTTAAGGCTGAAGTTTTGCCTGCGCCTGGCGGCTATCGCCATGGCCGCAGGCTTGGTTGTGCTGGATCAGTACATAAAAGCGGTCGCGGTGCGGATGCTGAAGCCACAGGGCGCAATGCAGTTGGTGCGCGGCGTGTTGGGGCTGCAATATACAGAAAACACGGGCATTTCGTTTAGCCTGTTTGAAGATTCCATGGTGATGATGTGGGTGGTTACCATTGTTACGTCGGCGGTGATGCTGGCGGGGGTGCTGCTCATTCTTTCGGGGCGGCTGCGGCAAGCGTCGCCGCTGTGCGCCGCTGCGCTCATCATAGCGGGCGGCACGGGCAACCTGCTTGATCGCCTGTTGCGCGGGTTTGTTGTGGATTACCTTGAGTTTTTGTTTGTACGCTTTGCCGTGTTTAATTTTGCCGATATCTGCATTGCCGGCGGCGTTGCGTGGCTGACCATCTGGATGATTTGGGAGGAAGCGCAGCACAGGAAGGCGGGGAAAAAATCAGAGAAATGACAGAGGCTGCCGATTTTATGGGGCTGCGGGCGGATGAGGAACGATTGCGCTTCACTGTGCCGGAGGAATTCGGCGGCGAACGGCTTGACGTGACGCTGGCGGGGCTGCTGCGGCGCTCGCGCAGTTTTGCGCAACAGATGCTGGCCCGGGGCGATGTGCTGCTCAACGGGCTTCCCGTAAAAAAGAGCGCAGTGTTAAACGAAGGCGACGTGCTGGCTTGCCGCCTGGAGGAACCGAGACTGCTGGCGGCCCGGCCGGAGGATATTCCGCTGGATGTGCGCTACGAAGACGGCGACCTGCTGGTGATCAACAAGCCGCAGGGCATGGTGGTACACCCCGCGCCCGGCCACCTGGATCACACGCTGGTCAACGCGCTGCTCTGGCATTGCAAAGGGCAGCTGTCGGGCATCAACGGGGTCATTCGCCCCGGTATTGTGCACCGGATTGACAAAGACACCAGCGGGCTGCTGGTGGTGGCGAAAAATGACTTTGCGCATGCCGGGCTGGCGGAGCAGATTGCCGCGCACACGTTTACACGCGAATACCGGGCGGTGGCGCACGGCGTTTTAAAAGAGCCGAGCGGCACGGTTGACGCGCCGATTGGCCGCAGCGAAAAAGACCGCAAGCGCATGGCTGTTACTGCAAAAAACGGCAAGCCCGCCCGCACGCACTACGAATGCCTGGCGCAGGGCGAACAATTTGCCCTGCTGAAGCTGACGCTTGAAACCGGGCGTACGCACCAGATCCGCGTGCACATGGCGCATGTGCGGCACCCCGTGGCGGGCGATCCTGTGTATGGGCCGCAGCCCCCGGCGAAAGGCCTTGCCGGGCAATGTTTGCACGCGCAAAAGCTGGGATTTTTGCACCCGCGCACGGGGAATTATATGGAGGTGCAGGCGGAACTGCCGGATTGGTTCGAGGCGTTTTTGGATAAAAAGTTGTGCTGATACTGGCGGCTACTCTTTTTGCACGGCGCAAATACCCCAAACACGCGGACAAAACCGCGCAATATTTATCATTTGAAACAGGAGGACAATATGACACCAACCCGCAACTTGGAACTGCAACGCCTGGCTTGCAAGATACGCATGGGCGTGGTAGAGGGCGTTTATCACGCCAAAGCAGGGCACCCCGGCGGATCGCTTTCGGCGGCGGAGCTGCTGACGTATCTCTATTTTGAGGCGATGAACATTGACCCGCAAAACCCCAAATGGGAGGGCCGCGACCGCTTTGTGCTCAGCAAAGGGCACGCCGCGCCCGTGCTTTATGCCGCGCTGGCGCACCGTGGTTTTTTCCCTGTGGAAGAACTGAAAAGCCTGCGTAAAAATGGCTCGCGCTTGCAGGGCCACCCCAGCATGAAGCTTTGCCCGGGGGTGGACATGAGCACGGGATCGCTGGGGCAGGGGATTTCCGCGGCTGTTGGCATGGCCCTGGGAGCGAAACTGAGCGGCGGCGACAGGATGACCTACGCGCTGCTGGGCGACGGCGAGCTGGAAGAAGGGCAAGTTTGGGAGGCAGCGATGTTTGCCGCCGCGAAGGGGCTGGATCATCTGGTGGCGTTTGTTGACAACAACAACCTGCAAATCGACGGCACTGTGGAAGAGGTCAACTCCCCTTATCCGATACCGGAAAAATTTGCGGCGTTCGGATGGAATGTGATTGAAATCGACGCGCACAGCTTTGAACCGCTGGAAGCGGCCATTGCGCGGGCAAAACAATACAACGGCAAACCCACGGCGGTGATCATGAAGAGCGTGAAGGGCAAGGGAGTGAGCTTTATGGAAAACCAGGTGGGTTGGCACGGCGTTGCGCCCAACGCGGAACAATACGCGCAGGCAATGCAAGAACTGCAAGCTTCTTTGGCGGCGCTGGAAGGGGGGGCTGCGTAATGGAAAAGAAGAGCATCGCCACCCGCGAGGCCTATGGCGCGGCGCTGGTGGAATTGGGAAAGCGCAACGACAAACTGATTGTGCTCGACGCCGACCTGGCCGCCGCCACGAAGACCGGGGCGTTTAAAAAAGCTTTGCCGGAGCGCTTTTTTGACTGCGGCATTGCCGAGTGCAATATGATGGGCGTGGCCGGGGGGCTGAGCACAATGGGGTATACGGTGTTCGCCAGCACCTTCGCCATGTTCGCGGCGGGCCGCGCCTTTGAGCAGGTGCGCAACACCATTGGCTACCCGCATCTGAACGTCAACATTGGCGCAACGCACGCAGGCATTTCGGTTGGCGAAGACGGCGCGAGCCACCAGTGCTGCGAAGACATTGCCCTGATGCGAACCATTCCCGGGATGGTGATTATCAACCCGGCGGACTACCAGGAGGCCTACAAGGCTGTGTTTGCGGCGGCGGCCTGGGATGGCCCGGTTTATTTGCGCTTTGGGCGGCTGGCTGTGCCGCAGATGTTCGACGAGAACTATAAGTTTGAGATTGGTAAGGGCGTGCAGCTGCGCGCGGGGAAAGATGTGACGATTGTTGCCACGGGACTGATGGTCAACGAAGCGCTGATGGCCGCGCAGCTGCTGCAAGAGGAAGGGCTGGACGCGCGCGTGTTGAATATGGCAACGATCAAGCCGCTGGATTTGGAAATCATCACGAAAGCGGCGCGGGAAACCGGCGCGCTGGTTACGGCGGAAGAGCATAGCGTGATTGGCGGCCTGGGCGGAGCTGTGGCCGAGGCGCTCAGCGAAAGCTGCCCGACGCCGGTGCTGCGCGTGGGCGTGAAAGACAAATTTGGCGGCAGCGGCCCGGCGGCGGAGATGCTCCATGTTTATGGCCTGGATGCGGCGCATATTGCGGCGAAGGCGAAAGCGGCCATAGCGATGAAAGCGTAACTTTGCGCCGGCAGCGTTGAACACCCGGAGGGGAAATGAACGTTCCAAAGTTAAAACCGAAAGGGATTGCTGCGATTGCGGCGGGCGCGCTGGCGCTCGCCGCTGTGGTGATTTTTCTTATTTTGCGCGGCGGAACGGGCGCGCAGGCCGACGACTTTGCGGTGCTCTATGCCAAGGGCAGCCAAAACATTTATCTGGCCACGCCCGACGGGCAGTTTGCCTTGCGCGCCAAAGAAACCCGGCAGCAGTGGTTCAGCCCCGACGGAGCGTATTTATACTACGACGCGGTGACGGATGACAGCGAGGGAAGCACAATCTATCTTTGCCTGCTGGGGCAGTCCGATTCGCGCAAAGAGGGCGGCAAAGCGATTGCCAAGGGAGCGGGCAACTGGGCCGCGGCGGGCGGCTACGCGGTCTATGTGGAAGGCAAGGCCCGCCGGTTGCAGTGCTACAACGCCGCGCGCGAGACAACGCAGGAGCTGGCCTCCGGCCTGGAAGAACTCTATGCCGCGTGCGGGCAAAGCGCGTTTTTTTTCACCAAGAGAGAGGGCGACGAGGCGGTTCTGTTCCGCTGCGTTATGGGGCAGCGACCGGAGCGCATGGCCGCAAATGTGGAAGATTTGCACTTTTTTGCGGACGAGACGCAGGCGATGCTCTGGTATCAGTCGCTTTCGCCCGCCGGCGCGCCGGCGCTTTATGCCATGGGAGCTACCGGCGGCGCGGCGCTGATCACCGAGGAGCCTGTGAAGGTTTTCTTTGAGGACTATCGGCTGGGCGGCAATCTTTATTTTCTCAAGCGTGGGCAAACGGCGCAGCCGCTGACTGTGACGGTGGAAGATCGGCAGCAGGAGTCCGACGCGGCGCTGAAAAAGCCGGAGGAGAGCGACTATCTGGTCACATTTTTCGGGCGTTTTGGCAGACGGCTTTTTGGTGATGGCGGATACAGCACTGCGCTGGCGCAATACAACGAAAAACTGGAACGCGATAAAGTGCGCGCCTCGGTGAAAGCCGCGCTGGAGGAATTGCCCGACGGCTTTACGGCGATGGATTGCTGTGTGTATGACGGCGTGAGCGAGCGGTTGCTGGCCACAGGCATCAGTGAATCCGGGCTGGCGGCTATGCGGCCGATGGATCGCCCGGCGGCGGTATTCAAGCGCGAACGGATGGACGAAAGCGACCCCACGCGCACGGTTGCGCTGGATGTGCTTGTGACAATTTATCGCAATGGCGGGGATCAGGCGGTGCGCGAGGCCCTGACGGCGCTGATGACGCGCGAAGGCACGGAGGATTTGAGCTATTCGCTGGCAATGCTGCAAGGCGACGACAAGCCCAGCGAGGTGCCGCTGGAGCAAAGTTTTGGGCAAAACGAGTTCTACGTGCTCTTTCCGCCGGGGCAGGAGCGCATGCTGTACCTTGACAGAGGCGCGGCGGGGGCAAATGGGGCGCTTTACAGCTATGACCTGATGAATTATGGCGTTTCAGAGCGCCGGCTTGCGGACACAGATGTGACTGATATTCTCCTTTCGGACGATGTGCTCTATTACCGCAAGCAGTCGCCCGACAAGCACAGCACGCTTTCGGCGTATATCGACGGGAAAACGGTGCGCTTGATGAACAATGCCGACGCCTATTTTGTGGGACGGGATGGCATGGCTTTCGCGATTTGCAATGTGAAAGACGATGCGGGAACGCTTTATGCCATGGCGCCAGACGGAAAAAATCAACCAATCTTGCTGGCGGAGCAGGTTAGAGTTGGCAGCGCAAAGGCGGGCGGCCACGCTGCATGGCTGGCTCATTGGCGCGAGGGCAGCGGCGAACTGCAAACCGGCAGAAAAGCGGCCAAGACGCTGGACGTTGGTGTGACGGAAATTCTCAAATCTCGCTAACAGGACAACGCGGCAACGCGACGATGGGAGGGGATGAGCACGCGCAAGGGCGATTATTTCCGCACCGTGCGGTTTGGCGGCTTCCACAGAGAAGACGTTATGCAATACATTGAAGCGCTGGAGCAGCGCTATCAGGCGCAAGGGCATGCGCTGGAAGAGCAGACGCGGCGGCTGAAAGAGGCGCGGAGCGGGCTGCTGCGTTGGATGGGCGCGGCGCGGTTGGAGCGGCGGCGCGGTTTGGCGGCGCGGCAGGTGCAGCGCGAACTGGACGCTTTTCAGCGGCAGTTGCAGGCGGCGCAGACCCTGGCGCAAGAAATTGAAGACGAAAACCGCTTTTTGCGCAAGCGCATTCGGGTGTTAGAAGACGAGCCCAGAGTGGAGCCGCCCAGCGTGCCGTTGGAGCAGTTGACGTTTGAGCTGTTTTTGGAAGGCCTTGAGGACTGACGGAGGAGAAGATATTTCACATGAAACTTCACAGCTCTGAACTGGAAGAGCGGGCAGCGGTTTTGCACGCGGGCGATCGCATATTGCTCAGCGGCCCGGTTTATACTGCCCGCGACGCCGCGCACAAGCGCATCATCGCGCTGCTCAACGAAAACAAAGCTCCGCCGTTTGAACTCAGCGGAGCGTGCATTTATTATGCGGGGGCAACGCCAACCCCTCCCGGCGCTGTGATCGGCAGCTGCGGGCCCACCACTTCCGGCCGGATGGATCCTTTTACGCCGCGCCTGCTGGGTTTGGGGCTGCGCGCGATGATTGGCAAGGGCGAGCGCAGCGCGGAAGTTTGCCGCGCGATACAAGAGCACGGCGCGGCATATTTTTGCGCCATTGGCGGGGCGGGGGCGCTGGCCGCGCGCTGCATTGCGGCTTGCGAGGAAATTGCTTTTTCTGATTTGGGCTGCGAAAGCATCAAGCGACTCGAACTGCGCGAGTTCCCGCTGATTGTTGCGGTGGATTCTTGCGGCGGAAATTTATTCCAGGGGAACGTGAAAAATGGCGCTTGAACAAGAGAGCAATGTTGGCTAGCTGCGCGTAAAATCTTCGACCACCCTGCCGTCGTGAATGCGAATCACGCGGCGGGCTTCTTCGGCGATGTCGTTATCGTGGGTGATCAGAATGACGGTGCGGCCCTCGTCGTTGAGCTCGTGCAGCAGGCGCATGACGTCGTGGCTCGTTTTGCTGTCGAGATTGCCGGTGGGTTCGTCGGCCAGGAGAATGGGCGGGCGGGCGGCCACAGCCCTGGCGATGGCGGCGCGCTGCTGCTGCCCTCCGGACATCTGCGCGGGCCGATGGTTGGCCCGCTTTTGCAGACCAACGCGCGCGAGGGCCTCTTTTGCCAGCTGTTCGCGTTCTTCGCGTTTCATCCCGCGATAAATCAGCGGAAGTTCTACATTCGCTTGCGCGGTCAGGCTCGAAATCAGGTTAAATCCCTGGAAGATGAAACCGATGTGCCGGTTGCGGATTTCGCTGAGTTCGTCGTCGCTGAGCGACGAAACGTTGTGCCCTTGCAGGTGGTAGGTGCCGCTGGTGCATTCGTCGAGCAGGCCCAGCATGTTCATCAGGGTTGATTTTCCGGAGCCGGAATGCCCAATAATTGCCACAAACTCGCCCTCGTCGATACTGAGGCTCACGCCATCCAGCGCGCGCACCTCGTTTTCGCCGGGGTTATATATTTTATACATATTATGGATTTCGATCAATGGCATATCAGTCTTCCCTCCTCAGCGCCTCAATCGGCAGCATCTTTGCCGCGCGGTGCGCGGGGTAGATGCCAAAGAAAACGCCGATTGCGGTTGAAAACCCGACCGCGATGGCGATCGTGCTGAACTGAATAGCGATGGGTATTTTCATCACCAAAGCGACTGCCGTAGAGGCGGCAACCCCCAAAACCAGGCCGATGACGCCGCCGATCAGGCAGAGAATCACCGATTCCGTCAGGAACTGCACCATCAGCGCCGAGGTTTTTGCGCCCAACGATTTGCGTATCCCAATTTCCCGCGTGCGCTCCGTCACGCTGACGAGCATGATGTTCATCACGCCAATGCCGCCGACCAGCAGCGAGATTGCGCTGACCCCGGCGATGAAAGTGGTCAGGAGGGTGATAATTTTGTCGGCCATGTCGATGTAGGTGGCCATGTTTTGCACGGTATATACGCCGCTGCCGCGGTTATCGTGGTTGGTATAGAGCAGGTTCAGCACGGCGTTGCCCACGGCGTCCAGTTCGTCGTCGTTAACGGCGATGAGCGACATGCCGGTGTAGGCGCCGTTGCTGTCGGCCATCTGATCTACGGTGGAGGCCGGCATCATCATGACGGTAGCGCTGCCGCCCATGCTGGCGGACATTCCGGAATTGCTGACCATATCCGAAACGGAGCCGCTGCCCATCAGGTTATAGTCGGCTACGCCGATGATACGAAGGCGCACCGACTGCTGGTTGAGCGAAAAATCGAGCGTTTCCCCCACGATATCGGAGCGGCCGAACAGATCTTCTGCGCCGTTTTTTGAGATCAGACACACCGGAGCCGCCGAGTTATATTCATCTTCCGTAAAAAACCGACCGTAGGAGATATCGATGGAGGAGATATAGCGCAGATCGGGCGTGCCGGAAAACACCATGGCGAAACCGTTGCTGCGCTTGCCCGAAACGCCGCCCATAACAAAATTGGTGGGCGAAACATACTTTACGCCCTCCAGGGCCTTCACCTTTGCGACGTCGGCCCGGGTAACATATTGCGTGGCGTCCACCTTTGTGGTGTCGACATAGACGAACAGCGTGTTTTGGCCCATGTCGCGGATCATGCCAACGATATAATCGCGGCCGCCGTTGCCCAGGGTAATAATTGTGATGACGGAAAACACGCCGATGATCACGCCGAGCATGGTCAGCAGCGATCGCATCAGGTGCGTGCGGATGCTATAAATTGCGATGGTAATGTTTTCGGTGAAATTCATTGGCTTTTTACCCCAACCGTACCCGTTGCCCGTCCGCCCATGTTGGCTGCGGTGCGCGCATAATCCTGTCGCCGGCGGCAAGGCCTTTTGTGATTTCGTAATTGGTGCCGTCGAACAGCCCCATTTCCACGTACTGCTTGTGGATTGTGCGCGATTTTTCGTTGTAGATCATGACGTAGCTTTGCTTTGCTTCTTCGTCGTAGCGAATGGATTCCACCGGGGCCTGCAACACATCCCGGCGGGTTTCGAGGTCGATTTCCACATCCACATCCAGGCCGATGGTGATGCTCTTATCTGGCTGCGGGATGGTGATACGCGCTTCCACGCCTTTGGCTGTGCCGCCGGAACCGAGCAGCGAGCTGATGTTGATCTCGCTGCCTTCTTTGGCCACGGGGCTGATGTAAGTGACCACCCCGTCGAATTTTTCGCCTGTGATAGAAGTGACCCGTACCTTTTGGTCGAGCGAAATCTTGGAGATGTCATATTTCCCCAGCAGGAAGCTGGCGGTAAAAGGATAATATTCTACTGTCATGCCGCTGACGGTGTTCGAAAACAGGCCGCTGAGCAGGGTGCTGATGTCCGCCTGGCCCGCGCTCAGGGAGGCCAGCAGACTTGTTACATTGATGTTGCTGGCGACCGAATTTTTTGTTTGCGCGCTCTGATAGACTTCGCCGTCTTCCACATTTACGTCGCGGATGATGCCGTCGTATTGCGCCACCCAGCCGCTTTTGAGCGTTTTGACAGTTTCTTGCGCCTGCGCGTAGGCCTTTTCGGCTGAATCCGACAGCGTTTTATAGAGACTTTCCAGCGAGGTGCCCGATTGCAGGCCAATCATCGATTCCTGCACCTTGAGCTGAATCAGTTCCAGACTGGAGCTCATTAATTCCGGATTGGTCAGGCTGCTGATGGAACCCAGCATTTCGGCCAAGTTCCCGGTGCCGGTGAAAAAGGAGCCGCTGAGCAAATCTTGGAAGACCTTCATTGTTTGCGCGATGGATCCGTTTTCGCGGAAGACCGTGTTGACAACATTATTGGCCAGGGTTGTGTTGCCCAGCAGCATGGCGATGGAGTTCTTCAGCTGCTTGAGCTGCGCGTTTTCTTTTTCCGCAGGATTTTGGGCGTTATCAATATTTTTTTTCTGCATTTCCGCAATGGAATCCTCCAGTTCGGCAATGCGCGCCTTCAGCGATGCCTCGCGCTTTGGGGCTTCGGCCATACTTTTTAAGTAGTCTTGGTAAGCCTTTTTCGCGCTGTCGAAATCCTTGCGCTTTTGCTCGAGCATGCCGTTAAGGCTGGATGCGTTGAATGTGGCAAGCACATCGCCTTTTTTTACGCTGTCGCCCACGCGCACATTCACCTGCTTGACCAGCGTGCCGTCGAGGATGTCGAATACGCCCTGATTGCCCGACTCCACGGTTGCCGGAGCCGAGAAAACCGCTGTCATGTCCGCCTGGGCAATCGTGACGACCGCGTCTTTCTTCAGGTCGAGGGTGTTTTTATTGATTTTCATTACGGAATAGGCAACGCAACCAACAATGATCACCGCCGCTGCGACGCCCAGCGCGATCCACTTTTTCCGCTGCGGCCGTTTGCCGTTTTTCATAAACAGTATCTCCCTTCAATCCGAACATTCCCACAAAACGAACTCTCCCGCGAAGTATGCCGGGAAAGTTCGTTAGAATAAAAAGATTACTATAGTTATTATACAACGAAATTATGAAAAAAGATAGGCTATTTTCCAAAAATTTAAATATATTTTACATTCGGCTGCTATAATATGGAAATTTGTGGCGGAATTCAGGCGGACAGCGAAAAAACGTAGTCCGCAAACAATTCTGTATGGTCGCGGTAGGGCCGGGCCGCCGACTCGAACAGCGCATATATTTTGTTGTTGTACCAGGCAATTCCTTCGCTCATGGGGGGCAGCAGCCGCCGCTGCGCTGCGGTTGCGTCCAAAATATACAAGGGCACATTTGTCTTGCCAAAGGGGATCGTCTGATCCGCCTGCCGCGCCAAAATTTCTTTTAGCGGCGGGAATACCAGCAGCCAGGAGGGCTTTATGCTGCTGAACGACGTGCTCAGGTACAGCTGCCCGTTCCCGCAGGCGCCCTGGCAATAGTTTGGCAGAGAGAGGAGATAGGTTGGGGCTGGCGTTTCGCCGCCGCGCAGCCCTTTTACGCCCTGCGGCGCCCGGGTATCCAGCGCAAAGCCCGCGCACCAGGCGTTGTTGCCCGTCAGCGGTTCGTAGCGGTTGGCCGGCATGTTCTGCGAGAGCGTGGGGGAATAATACTCGCCTACCCAGAGCATGTCGTCGGCGCAAAAAGAGAACGCGCCGCGTGTTCCGGGCCGGAAAAAATCGCGGAAGCGCACCGTGCTTTCGTCCGAAGCGCCGCGCAGATCATCCGCAGTCAGCCGGTAGGCGCGGCTTTCGGATGTGACCCAAATGTGTTTGCCCCAGGCGGCGACGCCGCCCGCGTGCCCATTATAAATCATTCCGCCGGGCTTGAGCAGATAAACGGATTTTACATAGTTCCCGGTTGGCGCGTCGATCACCGACAGCACACAGGGGCGTTCGCCTTCGGGATAATAGGATGTGATCAAAAACGCGTCCAGCGTTTCGGCGTAGCACATGCCCTGCGGAACATACCCCTGCCCGAGCGCGGGAATGGGGAATTCCGGCTGCGACGCGCGGGTGAACGGGCCATAGGTGCCTTGCCGCAGCAAAGACGCCATCAACCGGGGGAACGCTTCACGCCCCAGACCTTCGTAGCGAAAGTGCATGGTTTGAACACGCAGAGCGTCGGCCTGCCGCGCGCGCGCCGTGCTTTGCAGCCCGAACCCAAACCCCAAAAGACTCAGCGCTAGCAGGCAAACGGCGTTCAGCCGCCGCCAACCTGTAATACGCTTTTTTTTCGCTTTTTTTACGCGCATAAAACCCCTCCGCCGCAAAAATGAATGATACTTTCATTTTGCGCGGCAACGAGTGGTTCATGTCTGTTACATTTTTCCGGCAGGAAAGCGGTCGCCGCTTCAGGCGAACGGCTGCTGCGCCGGGAGAACGGCGGGCGTAAATTCCGCGCCGCCCGGCCCTTTCGGGAATTCCCCGATGGCAAAATACCGAAGACCTTCGTTGGTGAACTCCGCTGCAATGCCGCCCAGATCAGCAGTGGCCATCAGGCGGCTGTTGGAAATGCCGACGAAACGGCGTTTTACCGTTGGGTAGGCACGCCAGCCGCTGTTGCAGACCACAACGTCTTTGGGCATTAAATGCACAATCATACCCATTGTGCTGGAGCCTTCGTAGCCATGGTGCCCGCATTTGAGCAGATCCACCGGCCCTATCTTTGGCCCCAAAAGCGATTCGCGGCTGGTGACATTGCAGATATCCCCCGCCAAAAACGCCCTGCTGCCGCGGCACTGCACCAGCAGACCGATGGAGTTGTCGTTTTCGTCTAGGCTGCTGGGATGAAGCTCGCCATTGAATGAAGTCAGTTCCATTTCGCCCAGCGTGAGCCGCATGCCGTCCAGATTTTCCTGTATCAGCGGCACGCCGCGCGCCCGGCAGGCGGCGGCCATCTGGTCATAAACCTCCTGATTGTCCCAGCTTTTTTCGTATTGACACTTGTTTTCGTTGAGGTACGGCTTCAGGTAGGCCTGGCCAATCCGGATGTCCGGGGCGAGGATCAGTGTGTCGAACCCGCCCAGGTGATCCGAGTGCGAATGCGTGCCCAGAACCCAGTCCAGCCGTCCGCCCGCCACACGCCGGACGTAATCCAAAACATATTGCTCAAAGCCGTTTTTTTGGAGGGTGGGCTTGTTCTTTGGGTTGTCATAGTCTTCGGCGGCGTCGATCAGTGCGAAATGCCCGTCGCTTTCGAGCAGAATGGCGTCGCTTGCCCCTGTGGCGAGAAAATGGATGCGCGTGCCGCCGGGCGTGTATTGGAACGCCGGCAGTTGTTTTTCCATCTTTCCGCGGAACATCAGCCTCAGCCCGCGCCAAAACCCGCCCGAGGCGAACGACGCGCGCACGGCCTGCGGGATGTGCCGCCAGGAACGGAACACGGCCCCGAATACCAGGAATACGATCGCGAGATCAGCCAGCATTGGATCAGCCCCCATGCATATCATTTTGCGGCGTCGCCCAAAGGCGGTAAGCCCTACAGCTGCGTCAGTTTTTGCCCCTGCGGGGTGTCTTCCACAGCGAAGCCCAGCGCCTTGAGCGCCGTGCGCAGTTCGTCCGAACGCGCCCAGTTTTTTTCTTTGCGCGCCTGTGCCCGCTCAACCAGCAGCGCCCGCACCTGCGGATTGTCTTCGGGCGCGGCGGCCGCGCGGCCATATACCAGCCCCAACACACCGGTCAGTTCGTCGAACAGCGTCGCAGCGGCAGCCAAATCAGCCTTTGAGGCCTCTTGCAGGTTGGTGTTGATTTCCCGCACAAGCTCAAACACGCAGCCGAGCGCGTCGGCGGTATTGAAATCTTCTTCCATCGCGGCGATGAAATTTTCTCTGTGCGCCGCAAGGGCCGCCGCCCAGTTGCCGCCGCCGATTTCGTCCGCGTGGGACAAAGCGAACGCCAGATTTTCCCGGCAGGTATACAGCCGTTGCAACGAGGCCTTTGCCTGCTCAATGCTGTCTACGCTGTAGTTGATTGGCGTGCGGTAGTGCGACGCGACCATTAGATACCGGATGGGTTCGTAGCCGTATTTGTCGGCGACTTCGCGCACGGAGAAGAAATTCCCTAGGCTTTTGCTCATCTTTACGTTGTCCACATTGATGTGCCCGTTGTGCATCCAGAAGCGCGCGAAGGGAACGCCGTTGCAGCACTCGCTTTGGGCAATTTCGTTTTCGTGGTGGGGGAAGATCAGATCCTGACCGCCGCAATGCAAGTCAATCGTTTGCCCCAGGTGCCGCCGCGCCATGGCGGAGCATTCGATGTGCCAGCCGGGGCGGCCCGGCCCCCAGGGGGAATCCCAGGCGGGTTCGCCGGGTTTGGCGGCTTTCCACAGCGCAAAGTCCATGGGTTCGCGCTTGACCTCGCCCACCATGATCCTGGCCCCAGCCTCCAGATCTTCGAGCGGCTGATGCGACAGTTTGCCGTATTCCTCGAAGGACTTCGTGGAAAAATACACGTCGCCTTCGGCTTCGTAGGCGTTGTCCCGCTCAATCAGGGTTTGCACAAGCTCAATAATATCGTCGATGTGTTCCGTGGCCTTTGGGTGCACATCGGCCTCGCGGATGTTCATGCCATTCGCGTCTGTCCAGTATTCCGCGATGAAGCGCCCGGCGATTTCTTGCGGGGAGGCGCCCTCTTCGTTTGCTTTTTTGATGATCTTGTCGTCTACGTCGGTGAAATTCTGCACAAACTTCACCTTGCAGCCCCGGTACTCCAAATACCGCCGCAGGGTATCGAACACGCAAAGCGGTCGCGCGTTGCCGATATGCATGAAGTTATAGACGGTTGGCCCGCAGACATAAATGCGGTAGGTTTTGCCGTCGGCGGGCGTAAACTCTTCTTTTTGCCGGGTCAGGGTATTGTAAATTCTCATAATTCCTCCAAAGCAATCCACTGGCAGCGCGCCAATGGTTCATTCAACACGGTCTTCGTCTTTCTGCCGAATTTCGACACGGCGGATCTTTCCGCTGATGGTTTTGGGCAGCTCGTCCACAAATTCGATCAAGCGCGGATATTTATAGGGCGCGGTCACGCGTTTCACATGCTCTTGCAGCTCCTTCTTGAGTGCTTCCGAGGGCGAGTAGCCCTGCGCCAGGATGATGGTTGCCTTCACGCTCAGGCCGCGCACAGGATCGGGAACGCCGGTAACGGCGCTCTCTTTCACTGCGGGGTGTTCTAACAGGGCGCTCTCCACTTCAAACGGCCCGATGCGATACCCCGAGCTTTTGATGATGTCGTCGTTGCGTCCCTTGAACCAGATGTAACCATCTTCGTCGCGCCAGGCGGTGTCGCCCGTGTGGTAAAGGCCGCCGTAGACGACGCTGTGAACGCGCTCCGGTTCGCCCAAAAAGCCCATGAACAGCCCTAGCGGCCTCTTTTTTGGGTAGTCTTCCACCGGCACGCAAAGCTCGCCCTCTTCTCCGGGTTCGCAGAGGTTGCCGCGGCTGTCGTAAACGTCGCAGCGGATGCCGGCGATGGGCCGCCCCATGGAGCCGGGCCGTGGTTCATCCCAAACGGTTGTGCCAACCATAACGGGCCCTTCTGTTTGGCCGAAGCCTTCCCTGAGCTTTAGCCCTGTGGCGGCAAGCCACTGCTCGTAGACCTCCGGGTTGAGCGGTTCGCCCGCGATGGTGCACTTGCGCAGGCTCTTCAGGCTGTATTGCGTCAGATCTTCCTTGATAAAAAAACGGTAGATGGTCGGCGGCGCGCAGAACGACGTGACGCCGTATCGATCCACGAGCTTCAAAAAATCCAGCGGATGGAACCGTGTGTCGTAGTCATACACGAACAGCGCCGCTTCGCACATCCACTGCCCATAGATTTTGCCCCAGGCGCACTTTGCCCAGCCTGTGTCGGCCACGGTCAGATGCAGATCGTCCGCGTCCAGCCTGTGCCAGAACTTTGCTGTGGTGATGTGCCCCAGCGGGTAATAGAAATCGTGCGCGACAATTTTTGGCATACCCGTTGTGCCGGAGGTAAAATAGGCGAGCATGGGTTTGTTGCTGTCGATCGCTTGCCGCTGCCAGGTTTCGTCGGCCTGCTCCGCCAGTTCGCGCCAGTTATGGAACCCTTCGCGCGCGCCCAGCGCGGCCAGAATCAGTTCCCCGCCGAGTTTTTCTTTCGCTTTCGCAATTTCGGCGCAAACCCCGTCTTCGCAGACGCTGAGAATCATTTTCACATTTGCCGCCGCCGCGCGGTAAACGATATCTTTTGCCTTGAGCATGTGCGTGGCCGGAATGATGACGGCTCCAATTTTATGCGAGGCCAGGGCGAAATACCAGAACTCGTAGCGCCGTTTGAGCATGACCATGATAACATCGCCCGCGCCAACGCCCAGCGCCCGCAGCGCGTTGCAATATTTGTCGCTCTGCCGTTTTACCTCGGAAAAAGTGACTTTTAGCTCGTCCCCCAGGTCGTTGCACCAGACCAGCGCCGTTTTTTCCGGCTGTTCGGCGGCCAGAACATCGGTCACGTCGTAACCGTAGTTGAAATTTTCGGGGTAGGTAACGCTATAATTTTCGTAGAATTCCTCGTAGGACGCGAAATCCGTCCGGCAAAATCTGTCTAAGAACATGGTAACCTCCGTCTAAAGTCTAACATCGAATCTCTTTTTGGTTTTCACATTGTGATGATGACCAGCGACTTTGCCTGCGCGCCGCCCAGCGCCTTCATCCCATGCGGATAGGATGAATCGAAATAGATCGAGTCGCCCTGCTCCAGCGTAACAATGTGTTCTCCAATCCGGATGGCAAACGCGCCCTCAAGACAGTAGTGGAATTCCTGCCCGCTGTGGCTGTTCAGGTGAAAAGGCTCTTCGCGGCCGCCCGGCTGGATCGTGATATACATCGGCTCCATGCGCCGCGCGGCGAAATTATAGGCCAGCGACCGGTAGTCATATTCTTCGCGCCGATTGACCGAAACACCCCCGCCACCCCTTACCACGCAGTACTGATGCAGCTTTGCGGATTCGCCGGTCATCAGTTCCGTGGTGCTGACGCCAAAGGCCTGCGCCACATTGTGCAGCACGCTGACGGGGATGTCGTGCGCCCCGGATTCGTAGGCCAAAAGCTCTGCTTGGTCAACCCCGGCCCGTGCGGCAAAGGCTGCCGCATCCAGTTCGCACAGCTCCCGCAGCCCGCGCAGCCGCTGCCCAATTTCCTGATTGAGATTGGTCATGATACCCTCCTTGTTTCTCTCTGATTCTGCGTCAATCCTGATTCCGGCTTTTGAGCTTCCTGGTTTGCAGCAATACCGCTGTCGTTACCAGTGTCAGCAGCGCCGCCAGCAGCAGAATACCCATTGTTGCCGCGAACGAAAGCGCGCTCCACAGCAACGCTTCCGAAAGCGCTGCGCCGATTCCTCTGCTGCGCGCGACGGTTTCTGTCAGGGCGTAATGCACGGTGTTCAGCCCCACTTTGTCGCTGTATTCCCCCAGGGCCACCAGCTTTTCTTGCAGCTCTTCTTCGATTTTGATCAGCTCGTTTTGCAGGCTGAGATAGTCGCCCATCGAAACGCTGTGCCCCTTCAGCGCTTCGTAGCGTTCTAGGCGGCGTTCGAGGTTTTCTTTTTCGGCCAAAAGCTGCTGATAAGCGCCGGTTCTGTCGGTAGAAGTCACATCAATACTCTGTAGCTTGCCGATGCCTGTCAGCGCCGCCGTCAGTTCGTCGAACTTTTCAGGCCGCACGCCAACGCTGATGGTAAACGCGCGCGTGTCCGGCAGCCCGCCGCTGCGCTCTTCGAGCGTCAGCGCGCCGTTTGCTTGCAGAGCGGCCCGCGCGGCTTCCAGATCCGCTTCGTATTGCGTGCTGGTAGACGAAAGCGTGGCCACTTTTTCGTACTTTTGCTCCAGCCCGTTCCCGGCGCCGCCGTTGTTTGCTGCCGCAGTAACATTGGTGGCAATCTGGTTGGATACGCTGGACAGCTGCGGCCGATCAAAGTCATAGCCGTAGTCTGTCGGCGGCTCCGGCCCCAGCAAGTTCCAGGCGAAGCGCCCGGCAAACAGCAGTAAAAACAGCGCGACAAGCGCCGCGATAATGCGCGGGACAAAGCGCCTGGTTTGGGATGGTACGATTGATTTCATAGGATCGCTTCCTTTCAAATGATTTGAGGTCAAATAATTCATGAGGCGAGCAGCGCGCGCTTGAGCGTTTGCAGCAGCGTTTCGCTCTTGCGCAGGGCAATGGCGATATAAGGCTTGCCGGAACCCGCCGAAACTTTTACGCGGCCTGGCAGCGCCTGCGCCATGGACTGGATCAGGGGCATGTCGAGCGCTTCGATATAGAGCGCCGCGCGTTCGCCGCCGAGCCCGATTTCGAAGATCCCTTTTTCGGCCGCAGCCGCGCGCACCAAAGCGATGTCGATCAGCCCGAGCACGGGTTCCGGCGGTTCGCCAAAGCGATCAAGCAGCTCGTCGATGACGTCTTCCGCATCTTCCTGCGTGCGGATTTCCGCCATGCGCCGATACATGCCCAGCCGGTGGTTGACCGAGGCAATATAGCTTTCCGGAATGTGCGCGTCGATGGGCAGATCGATCTTGCAATCGCGCATAGAGGCGGCGGGAACCTTTGCTGCAACGCCCTCCTGCAAAGCCTTTTCTTCGGCGACTGCCTCGGCCAGCATCTCCATATAGAGATCGTAGCCGATGGCTTCCAAATGGCCGTGCTGCTGCGCCCCGAGCAAACTGCCCGCCCCCCGCAGTTCCAAATCCCGCATGGCGATCTGGAAGCCGGAACCGAATTCCGTGTATTCGCGGATGGCTTCCAGCCGGTGCTGGGCAATTTCGGTCAGTTCCTTGCCGGGATGGAAGGTGAAATACGCGCTGGCGCGCCGGGCGCTGCGGCCCACCCGCCCGCGAATCTGGTGCAGCTGCGCCAAGCCCATGCGATCGGCGTCTTCGATGATGAGGGTATTCACGTTAGGCACGTCAACGCCCGTTTCGATGATTGTGGTGCAGACGAGGATGTCTACTTCGCCCTCCAGCAAGCGCCGCCAAATGTCGCTGAGCGTCTCTTCGTCCATCTGCCCGTGGGCTACGGCAACCGTTGCTTCCGGGAGCAGTTCTTTGATCTGCGCGGCGCGGCGATCGATGCTTTCAACCCGGTTGTGCAAGTAATATACCTGCCCGGAACGCCGCAATTCCTGGTGCATGGCCTGCGCCAGCACGCCCATGTCGTGCTCTAGCACATAGGTTTGCACCGGATACCTGTCTTGCGGCGCTTCTTCCAAAACGCTCATGTCGCGGATCTCTGACATGGCCATATTCAAGGTTCTGGGGATAGGCGTCGCGGTCAGGGTCAGCACGTCCACATGGGGGTACCGCTCCTTGAGCCGCTCTTTTTGGGCAACGCCGAAGCGTTGCTCCTCATCTACGATGATCAGTCCCAGCTGATGGAACTCGATATTTTTCGACAGCAGCCGATGCGTGCCCACGATGATATCCAGGCTGCCGCGCTTGAGCCGCGCGAGGATTTTGCGGCTGTCGGCCGGGGAGACGAACCGGCTCAGCATGGCGGCTTCCAGCGGGAAGCCCTCGAACCTTCGCTGGATGGTCTGGTAATGCTGATAGGCCAAAATGGTGGTTGGAACCAGAATTGCCGTTTGCAGCCCTTCGGCCGCGCACTTAAACGCCGCGCGCAGAGCCACTTCCGTTTTGCCAAAGCCCACATCGCCGCACAGCAGCCGATCCATGGGGTATGGGCGTTCCATATCCTTTTTGATTTCATCCACGCAGCGCAGTTGATCGGCGGTTTCTTCGAACTCAAAGCGCCGTTCGAAATCGTTCTGCATGTCGATATCTTCCGAAAAAGCGTGGCCATTGATCTTCAACCGCTGGGCATAAAGCGCGGTCAGTTCCTTCGCCAGATCTTTTACATTGGCCGCCGCGCGGCTTTTGGCTTTTTTCCATTCCGCTCCGCCGAGCCGGTTGAGCTTTACGCATTCATGATCCCGGGGGCCAACATATTTTGTCACTTGATCCAGCTGGGTGACCGGCAGATAGAGCATGTCGCCCTTGTTATAGCGGATCTGGATGTAATCTTTTTCGGCCCCGCCCGCATTCATGCCTGTAACGCCCTCGAAAATCCCGACGCCATGGGCCTTGTGCACCACATAATCGCCGGGTCTTAATTCCGTCAAGGAATGAAACGCGTTTTTTGCGCCCCCGTGTTTTTTGCCCGCCGCTTCCTGCCGCCTGTTGCGCGCGGCGGCTTTGGCGCCAAAGGTGATGATCGTCACTTTTTCCAGCGGGTATTCCGCCCCGGCGGACAGCGTCCCCGGCAGTACCGCGAAGATGCCTTTTGGGAAGGCGGCGGGCGGCGCCGGGCAATAGAGCGCGGGCAGGCCTTCGGCGCAAAGATCGTCGGCGAGGGTCTTTGCCGCTTTTTCTGTTCCGGCGAAAATTACGCACTGAAAGTCCCTGCGATCCCTCAAATGATCGACGTCTTCCAGCAGCAGGCGCAGCAGGCCGTTCCATGGGGTCAGCTGACGGGCTGTCAGACTTACCAGATCGCGCACCGGCGTATCGAAACTGCCGCGCGGCAGATGATCCATATAGATAACCCCGCGGTGCTGGGCTTCGTCGAGCAGCGCGTGCCAGCGTAGGCTGAAATTTTCAAGCCCGGCGCAAAGCGTGCCCTCTTCAAGGTATCCCTTGAAGTCTTCGTGCCACAGTTTTTCGCAGGCCTGCGCCCGTTCTTTCAGGTTAAAACTTTCGCCGAAGACGAGCAGGCCGCCGGGTTCCAGATAATCCAGAACCGTTGCCGCCCGCGGATAGATCAGCGGCAGATAGCGATCGATGGAGTTGGGGCGCATGCCCTCGCGCAACAAATCAATATCGCCCTGCAACGATTGTTTTATTTTAACGCTGCCCTTGCCCCTGATGGTTGCGATCAGCGATTCTGCCAGGCGCAGCAGCGCTTCGGTGCTTTCGGGCACAATTTCGTTGGCTTGCAGCACGCGCAGTTCATTCAAAGGCTCAATCCGCCGCTGGCTTTCGGGTTCAAAACTGGCAACGGTGTCAATACTGGCGTCCCAGAATTCAACGCGCGCTGGCAGTTCGCTTTGCGGGGGAAAGATATCCAGAATGCCGCCGCGCCGCGCGAACTGGCCCGGCCCTTCCACCTGTTCCGCCCGGGCGTAGCCCGCCCGCAGCAGCTTTTCTGTCAGCGTTTCGATCGAAATTTCATCCCCCGGGGTCAGGCTGAAGCTGCGTTGCTCCAGCGCTTCCGGCGGAACAGTGCGCTGCATGGCGGCTTCGGCGGAGCATACCAAGATGTCGCAGCGGCGCTGCGACATGGCGTCGAGCGCGGCCAGCCGCCGATGCTCGTATTCCCGCGAGCGGCTTTCAGAGGGCCGCAGCGCCAAATCCCGCGCGGGATAGAGCACCGCCCGCGCGCCGAAGGCCTGCAAATCGTCGCGCAGACGCGCGGCCTGCATTTCGTCGGGCAAAACCACCAAAGCCCGCCGGGGCAGGTTTTCGCAGAGCGCGGCAATCAGGTGCGCTTTATGCACAGGAGATAGCCCAAGAACACCCATGGGCAGCCTGTGCCCACGGATGTCCGTCAGGATGTTATGCAGCTCGGGGGATTCCTGCAATAACGCAGAGAAGGAAGACATAAATTAGACCTTAAACGATAAACTTTTTAGCTGGAACAGGAAAGCCGGTGGGATACTTAAGCGCTTTCGTTTTTGCCAACTTCCGCCAGGCTTTTCACCAGGCCGGCAATGCCCTGAATCTCGCTGGGAATGATGATCTTTGTGGCCTTGCCGTCGGCCGCGCGAACGAAAGCTTCCAGGCTTTGCAGCGTGAGATACCCTTCGTTCGGGTGTGCGGCGTTGATCAGGCGAATGGCTTCCGCGCGGGCGCGCTGCACGTCGAGGATGGCTTCGGCCTCGCCTTCCGCCTGGCGGATACGGGCCTGTTTTTCGGCTTCGGCACGCAGGATGGCGGCTTCTTTCTGGCCTTCGGCCTCGGTGATTTGCTTGGCTTTTTCGCCTTCGGCGGTCAGTATCTTGCTGGCTTTTTCGCCTTCGGCGCGCAAAATCGCCTCGCGGCGCTGGCGCTCGGCCTTCATCTGCTTCTCCATCGCGTCCTGGATTTCACGCGGGGGTTCGATGTTTTTCAGCTCCACGCGCCCTACCTTGATGCCCCATGGGTCGGTTGCTTCGTCGAGCACGGCGCGCATCTGGGTATTGATTGTGTCGCGGCTGGTGAGGGTATGGTCGAGTTCCAGATCGCCGATGATATTGCGCAGGGTGGTTGCCGTCAGGTTTTCGATGGCGATCACGGGATTTTCTACGCCATAGGTATACAGCTTTGGATCTGTGATCTGGTAAAACACAATGGAGTCCACGCGGATGGTGACGTTGTCGCGCGTGATCACGGGCTGGGGCGGAAAATCCGCCACCTTTTCTTTCAGCGAGACCTGCTTGGAAATTTTATCGACGAAGGGAATTTTTACGTGCAGACCGGTTTGCCAGGTTTCTTTGTAGGTACCCAGGCGCTCGATGACGAACGCGTAGCTCTGCGGTACCACACGGATGTTGGCGATTGCCACAATGGCCCCGATGGCGACGACGATTGCGATAATAATCAATGCTGGCATAATGCTGTCTCCTTTTCTCTGTCGTATTGCAACGCTTTAGTCGTTGAGTGCGACGATCATTTTCGCACCCTGAATTTCGATGGTTCGCACGGTTTGCCCCGCCTCTATGACGGAACCATCCGCTGTGCGCGCGGTCCAGACCTGCCCCTGCACCTTGATTTGGCCGGTGCCCTTCAGATTGTTGATGTCTTGCAGCACGTCCGCCGTCTGCCCCACGCAACGATCGGCGTTTGTGGGCTGCGGCTGAAGCTTTTTGCGCATGCGGCGCACCAAAGGCCGGGTTGCCAGCAGCGAGATGACCGTTGCCGCAACGAACAGGATAATTTCGAGCCAAAGCTGCGCGTGCGCCAGATCGGCCAGCAACGCCACAAGCGCCCCCAGCGCAAACCAGATGGAAAACAACTGCTGCGACAGCGACTCGAGAATCAGCGCGCCAACGACAAGCGCCAGCCAGACGATCCATGTATTCTCCATATCATCCACACCCTTTCGTTTCAAGTGTCAGGATCCAAAGGGCAAAACGCCCCTTGCGCCTGTTCACGATTATTATAACAGATCTATGTCAAAAAAGCAAGCGAAAATGATCGGGGGAATGTAAATTTTTATGAGGATTTTTGAGGGGCGCGGCGCATAGGATGGCACAGGGAAAGGAGATGACCGCATGGACTTGCGCGAAAAAACAAAAGCCCCGCCCATCCGGGTGCAGGGCGTCAACCTTGCCTATGCCGAGATGATGCTGGGCAATATCGGCGGGCGGAATTCTGAGATGTCCGCCGTGGCACATTATACATATAACCGCCTTGTGACACAGGACAGTTACACGGAGGCTTCAAACCTTTACCATAAGATCCGGATCGATGAGATGCGGCATTTGGAGACGTTTGGGCGGCTGGCGCTGTTGCTGGGGGCTGAGCCGCGGCTCTGGCAGAGCGCGGCGAATGGCGCTGGCTGCGGCATGGAATACTGGAGCCCGGCCTATGTTTGCTACTGCACGGACGACCTGGAAAGCATACTCCAAAGTTCCATTGGGGAAGAACGGGACGCCATAGAAAAATACGAGGCGCAGACGGCGGCCATTGGCGATCCGTATGTGCGGGATATGCTCCGATGCGTGATCTGCGACGAAGACCGGCACATCACGATGCTGCGGGAACTGCTGGGACGGCTCTAAAAGGAAAGAAAATCCCGTTTGGCGGGGATAGCTTAACAGCTTTCCCCGGCCACATGCACGCGCAGCATATTTGTTGTGCCGGACATGCCAAGGGGCACGCCGGCGGTAATCACCACAAGATCGCCTTCGCACAGCATGCCGTGGCTTTGCAGCAGTTCCACGGCGCGGGTGAATAGCGCGTCGGAGCTGGATTCCATGCCGATAACAAACGGGGCCACGCCCCACGAGAGATTCAGCTGGCGCGCCACGCGCGCGCTGGCTGTGCAGGCCAGAATGCCAACCGCCGGGCGGTAGCGGGAAATCATGCGGGCTGTGGTGCCGGAAAGGGTCACGGTCACGATCGCGCGCGCATCCAGATCGTGCGCCGCAGCGCAGGTGGCGTGCGAAATCGCGTCGGTAACATTATAATGGTGGCCGGTGTATTCGCCGAATCGTTTTTTATAGTCGATATCCGCCTCGGTGCGCCGGGCAATGCGATCCATCATCGCAACGGCTTCCACGGGGTAACTGCCCATGGCCGTTTCGCCCGAGAGCATGATGGCGCTCGTGCCGTCATAGATCGCGTTGGCCACATCCGTGGCCTCGGCGCGGGTTGGGCGGGGATGGTGAATCATGCTCTCGAGCATTTGTGTGGCTGTAATGACCTGCTTGCCGGCCTGATAGGCCTTCTTAATGAGCAGTTTCTGGAGCGCGGGCACCTGCTCGAGCGGCACTTCCACGCCCAAATCGCCCCGAGCGACCATAATGCCATCCGCGGCGTCGAGAATTTCATCGATATTATTCACACCCTCGGCGTTTTCGATCTTTGCGATGACCCAGATATCTGTGCCGCCCAGGCGCGCCAGCTCTTCGCGCAGCAGACGGATGTCCTGCGCGCAGCGGGTGAACGAGGCCGCAATAAAGTCGCAGCCGTTTTGCACGGCGAAGCGCAGATCTGCCCGATCCGCACTGCTGATATATGGCATAGCAATGCGCGCGCCGGGCACGTTGATGCTCTTGTGATTGCCGAGCGTGCCGCCGTTGACAACCCGGCAGATGATGTCGGTGTCGTCCACGCGCTCCGCGACGAGTTCCACAAGGCCGTCGTCGATGAGGATGCGTGTGCCGGGCGCGATATCTTTGGGCAGGTCTTTGAACGAAATGGAAACGGCGGCGGCGCTGCCTTCCAGTTCCCGCGCGGTCAGCGTAAACGCCTGCCCCTCTATGAGTTCCGCTTGGCCGCCCAAAAATGTGCCGGTGCGGATCTCGGGGCCTTTTGTGTCGCCAAGAATCGCCACGGGCAGGTTCAGCTCCTCGCGTAAACGCCGCAGCGTTTCGATGCGCCGCGCCTGTTCAGCGGGGGCGCCGTGCGAAAAATTGAGCCGCGCCACATCCATGCCCGCCAGAAGCAGCGCGCGCAGCGTCTCTTCATTATCGGTGGCGGGGCCAAGGGTGCCGATGATTTTCGTTTTTCTCATGCTTTCGTCTCCTGTACGTATTCGTCGATGGCGGCCGCCACGCGGCGGCTGACTTGAACGGCTTCCACCACGGTTTTTGCGCCCGTTACCACGTCGCCCCCGGCAAAAACGCCCGGGCGCGTGGTGTGCCCGCAGGTGTCGACCGCGACCAGGCCGTTTTCTTTCACATCAATGCCGGTGGTGGAACTGACAATGACCGAGCGCGGCCCCTGGCTGATGGCGATAATCACGCTGCTGCATGGCTCGAGGGCTTCGGTACCCGGGATGGGCACGGCGCGCGGGTTTCCTTCACCGTCCGCCTGGAGTTCCGTGTCGGCAAAGACGACGCCTTCCTCGGTAATTTCGATGGGCGCCTTGCGCAGCACAAGGGTAATGCCATCGATTTTCGCGTATTCCATTTCGTGGGGCCGGGCGGTTACGCCGGATGCATCCAGGTGGCAAAACAGGCGCACGCCGCGGCAGCCGTGGCGCACGGCGGTGCGGGCCACATCCACGGCCACGTTGCCTGCCCCGATGACAATCAGCCGCTGCCCCAGACGATAAACCCCGGGGTTTTTCAGGTAATCGATCGCGTAGTGCACATGCCCCAGGCTTTCGCCTTTGATATTCAGCCGGTTGGGCCGCCAGACTCCAGTGCCCATAAAGACTGCGTCAAAGCCGTCGCGAAACAGATCGTCGATGATGAGATTCATGCCGATGGTGGTATTGGGGCGAATGGTCACACCGGTTTGCAGCAGCGCTTCGCCCAATCGATCGATGACGGTTTTGGGAAGGCGGAATTCCGGAATTCCGTAACGCAGAACTCCGCCAATGCGATCGTGGCTCTCATAAATGGTCACGGCGTAATTGCGCTGGGCGAGGTAAAAGGCAATGGTGATCCCCGCCGGGCCAGATCCGATGATGGCTACGCGCCCGGCTTCGCCTGTGGAAGGCGTTGGGCGATAGATATTCAGGTAAAAATCGGAGATATATTTTTCTATCGCGCTGATGAACACCGGCATGCCCTTGCGGCCCAGCACGCAGTGCCCTTCGCACTGGTTTTCTTGATGGCAGACATGGCTGCAAACCAGCGAAAGCGGGTTGTTGGCGAAGAGCAGCGCCCCGGCCTGTTCCAGGCTGCCGCCCAGCAGCAGCGCGATCGCGTCGCGGACAGGCGTGCCTATGGGGCAGCCCTGCGCGCACTGCGGGTTTTTGCATTGCAGACAGCGCTTGGCGTCGTCGATGATATGCTTGCTCAATCCGTGCACCTCCCGGGTCTCATAAACATGGTTCTTACCCCAGCTTTCCCGTATATAGCTGCCAATATTTGCCGTGGGCGGCGATCAGATCGCTGTGGCTGCCGCGCTCTATGATCCGGCCCTGTTCGAGCACCAGAATCACGTCGGCGTTTTTGACGGTAGAAAGCCGGTGGGCAATGACAAATACCGTGCGGCCTTCCATTAGTGCATCCATGCCGCGCTGAACGATGGCTTCCGTGCGGGTGTCGATGCTGGAGGTCGCCTCGTCGAGGATCATCACAGGCGGGTTGGCCACGGCTGCGCGCGCAATGGCGATCAACTGCCGCTGCCCGCCGGAAAGACTGCCGCCGTCGCTGCTGAGCATGGTGTCGTAGCCTTCGGGCAGACGGCGGATAAACCCATCCGCATTGGCCGTTTTGGCCGCCGCGCGGACTTCTTCATCCGTTGCGCCGAGCCTTCCGTAGCGGATATTATCCGCAATGGTGCCGGTGAACAGGTGGGTATCCTGCAAAACAATGCCCAGCGAACGGCGCAGATCCGCTTTTTTGATCTTGTTGATATTGATCCCGTCGTAGCGGATTTTACCGTCGGCAATGTCGTAAAAACGATTGATGAGGTTTGTGATTGTGGTTTTGCCCGCGCCCGTGGCTCCCACAAAGGCGATTTTTTGCCCCGGCCGGGCATAAAGCGAAACGTTGCGCAGCGCAAGCTTTTCTTCGCTATAGCCAAAATCCACATCGTCGAAGCACACGTCGCCCCGCAGTTCCGTATAGGTTACGCTGCCGTCGCTATGGGGATGTTTCCAGGCCCAGAGGCCGGTGCGTTCCGCTGTTTCTGTCAGATGGCCGTCCACCAGCCTGGCATTGACCAATGTCACATAGCCCTCGTCCGCCTCGGGGGGTTCGTCCATCAGCCCAAAGATGCGGCCAGCTCCGGCCAGGGCCATTGTGACGGCGTTGACCTGCGCGCTGATTTGGCCAATGGGCGCGCTGAAGGTGCGCGACAGCGTCAGGAAGGCTGCAATCAGGCCAAGCGTTACGCCGCCCAGGCCGTGCAGGGCCAGCAGCCCGCCCAGCGCCGCCGTTGCCACATATTGCGCCCCGCCGATGTTCATCACGATGGGCATGAGCATATTGGTGCGCTGGTTGGCTTTTTCGCCGAAGGTTTGGAGCGCGGCGTTTTTTTCGTCGAATCCGGCCAGGGTTTCTTGCTCGTGGCAGAATACCTTGATAACTTTTTGCCCCTGGATCATCTCGCGGATATAGCCATTGAGATCGCCCACCGCCGCCTGCTGCTGCCGGAAGAGTTTTGCTGCGGTGACGCTCAGCCGGCGGGAAGCGGCCAGGGTGGCAAGCATAAAGACAAAAACAATGAGCGTCAGCACGGGGCTGAGCAGCAGCATAACCACTGTGACCGTCAGGATGGTGGCGAGGGAAGAGATGAGCTGCGGCAGGCTCATGGAGAAAAATTCGCGCAGGGTGTCGTTGTCGTTGGTGAAGCGGCTCATAATGTCGCCATGGGTATGGATATCGAAATAGCGGATAGGAAGCCGCTGCATATGCTGGAACAGGTTGTCGCGGATGGTTTTCTGCACGCCCTGCGAGACGCTGACCATCATGCGGTTATAGAGGAACGTGCAAACCACCCCGGCCAGATAGACGGCGGCCATGACGGCGATGACCCGCAGCAGGCCGCTGAAGCTGCCGGTTTGCAGGGCAAGAGGGATGTCGGTATCGATCAGGCGCTGGATGAAGAACGACCCTGCCACATTGGCGAAGGTGCTGACGAGGATGAACAACAGCACCAGCAGCAGTTCGGCTTTGTATTTGCCGGTCATGACGGCCAGCAGACGGCGGATGACGCCGTTTTTATTCATCGAAGTCGCCTCCCCCCTGCACCTGTGTCTGGTAAATTTCACGGTAGATCCCATTGCTTTGCAGCAGTTGTTCGTGCGTGCCGACAGCATGAATTCTGCCGCCGTCCATAACAACAATCCGATCCGCATCCATGACGGAAGTCACCCGCTGGGCAATGATGAGCTTTGTTGTGCCGGGTATGACTTCGCGGAAGGCTTGGCGGATCAGCGCGTCTGTTTTGGTGTCCACGGCGCTGGTGGAGTCGTCCAATATCAGGATTTTTGGGCGCTTAAGCAGTGCGCGGGCAATGCAAAGCCGCTGCCGCTGCCCGCCGGAAACATTTGTGCCGCCCTCTTCGATGTGGGTGTTGTACCCTTCGGGGAAGCCCATAATGAACTCATCCGCCTGCGCCAGACGGCACGCTTCGCGCAGCTGTGCGTCGGTGGCCTCCGGGTTGCCCCAGCGCAGGTTTTCCGCAATGGTGCCGCTGAAAAGCACGTTCTTTTGCAACACCATTGCCACGGCGCCCCGCAGCGCTTCGATGTCGTAATTGCGCACATCCGCGCCGCCCACCAGCACGGCGCCGCGCGTCACGTCGTACAGCCGGGGGATCAGCTGCACAAGGCTGGTTTTGCTGCTGCCGGTGCCCCCCAAAATCCCGATGGTTTCGCCGGCGGCGATGGCCAGATTGGCGCCGGCCAGACAGAGCTTGCTTTCGTCGTTCACATAGCTGAAATCAACTTCCCGGAATTCCACGGAACCATCCCGCACTTGCGTGAGCGGATGGGCGGGGCTGCGCAGGCTTGGCTGTTCGCGCAGCACTTCCGCCGCGCGCTGGGCGGACGAGCGGGCGATGATAATCTGAACGAACACGATGGAAAGCATCATCAGATTCATCAGTATCTGCATGGTGTAGGCGAACATGCTCATCAGTTCCCCTGTGGACATGCCGCCGGCGGCAATGCGACCCGCGCCCAGCCACGAAATCAGCAGGATGCAGGCATAGGTGCTCAGCTGGATCAGTGGCATATTGAACGCCACACGTTTTTGCCCGGCCGAAAAACGCCGGTAGACTTCCGCGGAAATATGGCCGAACTTTTGCTCTTCTTCGGCCTCGCGCGCGTAGGCTTTCACCACGCGCACGCCCTGTAAATTTTCTTGCACAACATTGTTGAGCTTGTCGTAAGTTTTCAGCGCGCGCCGGAAAAACGGATGCGCTTTTATGGCGATAAAAATCAGCCCGAAGCCCAGCAAGGGAGCCACCCCGGCGAACACCAGCGCCACGCGCGCGTTGGTGCGCAGCGCCATGGCCAGCGAAAAAGCCGCCATGCTGACCGAGCGAACCGCCTGCCGGATGATGGCCTGATAAGCCATGGTCAGGTTGTTTATGTCGGTGGTCAGGCGCGTTACGAGGCTCGCCGACGAAAATCGATCGATATTCGGAAAGGCGAAGCTCTGGATGGCGGCGAAGATATCCCGCCGCAGATTTGCGGCAAAGCCGTTGGAAGCTGTGGAAGCAAAATAGCCGCTGAGCGCGCCGAAGGTGAGGCTTGTCAGCGCGAACAACAGCAGCATGCTGCCCAGGCGCAGGATGTAGTTCATGTCGCCCGCGCTGATGCCGCGATCGATCAGGCGCGCCATGAAAAACGGGATGAGCACTTCCATGACGACTTCCATCGCCACAAAGAGGGAAGACAGCAGCGTTTCTTTTTTGTATTGCCGAACGGATTTGGCCAATAGCCTGAGCATGGGCGTTTCCTTTCATAATATAGTAAACGAACCACATGAATCACTTACTGGACTTACGCGATTCACGCCGCTCGTTACCTTATTATAACATGTTTTTGGGCGGGATGCAAGCGTTTTTTTTGCTTCTTTTTAATCCTGCTTTTTGCAGCCGTGCAGCGCTTCGCAAAAATAACTGGACTTTCGGCTCTGCCGCGTGTATAATAAGAAATAACGCTTTGCTTGCGAGAACCGGAACGCCGGAGGAGCTTGATATGACCGCTTATACCCGCTTTGCCCCCTACATTCAGGAGTATATTTACCGCCAGAACTGGCAAGCGCTGCGGCCTGTGCAAGAGGCGGCGGCGGAGGTTTTGTTCGACACCGGCGCGCACCTGCTGCTGAGCACCGGAACGGCTTCCGGCAAAACCGAAGCCGCGTTTTTGCCTGTGCTGACACTGCTCGACAAAGAGCCGTGCCAAAGCGTTGCCGTGCTCTATGTCAGCCCGCTCAAGGCGCTCATCAACGATCAGTTCTCCCGGTTGAAGGGGCTGATGGAAGAGGGCGGGGTGCCAGTGACCAAATGGCACGGCGACGCGCCCGCCGCAGCCAAAGCCAGGCTGCTCAAACAGCCCTGCGGCATTTTGCAGATCACCCCCGAGTCGCTCGAATCGCTGCTGATGAACCGCTCAACACAAGTGCGGCGGCTGTTTTGCGATTTGCGCTTTATCATCATTGACGAGGTGCACTATTTTATGGCGTGCGAGCGCGGCGCGCAATTGCGGTGCCTGCTGGCGCGCATAGAGCGGATTGCCGGCGTTTCGCCGCGCCGCGTTGGCCTTTCGGCCACGCTGGGCGAACCGGAACAGGCAAAAGCCTGGCTGAGCGCAGACACCGGGCGGCCCTGTCTCCACCCGCAAGCGCCGGAGCCGAAGCGCCGCCTGCTGTTGCTGCTGCGTTACTTCGCGCCGGGCGAAGAGGGTCTGCGGCCCTATTTATATGAACAGACGCTGGGGAAGAAAACGATCATCTTTACCATTGAGCGGGTGGCGGCGGAACTGACCACCACGCACTTAAAGCGCATTGCCGCGCGGCGCGGAACACCCGACGTCTACCGCGTGCACCACGGCAGCCTGACGGCCGCCTTGCGGGAAGAAACGGAGCGCAGTATGAAGCGTTCAGAGAAACCCATGGTGACAACGGCGACGGTGACGCTGGAACTGGGGCTGGACATTGGCGATCTGGATCGGGTGGTGCAGCTGGGCGCGCCGCTGAGCGTTTCGAGCTTTACGCAGCGCATTGGCCGCTGCGGGCGGCAGGGGCAGCCCGCCGAGCTGTTGTTCGTGATTCAGAGCGAAATGGAGCCAACCCCGGGCGGACTCAATATCGACTGGGATTTGGTGAAGACCATTGCGATCATTCAGCTGTATCTGGAAGAGCATTATGTGGAACCGATTGCCATTGGCGAAAAGCCCTTCGGATTGCTGTATCACCAGACCATGTGCGTGTTGGCCGCGGCGGGGGAACTGCGCGCGCCGCAGTTGGCGCAGGAGATATTGACATTGCCCGCCTTCCGGAATATTTCGCAGGAAGAATATAAAACGCTGCTGCGGCATTTGCTGAAGATCAATCACATCCAGCGGGGCGAAAACGACGGGCTGCTGCTGGGATACGCGGCGGAGCCAATTGTGACGCACTACGATTTTCTTTCTGTTTTTACGGTGGAAGAAGAATTCCAGGTGCGCTGCAAAGGCGAAACCATTGGTGCCATCAACGAGGCCGCGCAGCCCGGGCAGCGCCTGGTTTTGGCGGCTCGCTGCTGGCGGGTGCTGACATGCAACGAGGCCGCGAGGGTGATCACTGTGGAACCCGCAAAAAAAACAGCCGAGACCCCGTGGGTTTCGCACGCGAAGGTGCGGCTGGAAGGGCATGTGCTGCAAAAAATGCGCGAAGTGCTGCTGAGCGGGGCGGAATACCCCTATCTTAGCCCGGAAAGCCGCGCGGCGCTGGAAGTAATGCGCGGCGCGGCCAAACGGATCGATGCGGAAGGCTTTGCCGAAGCGGGCGGCCTTGTCTGGTTCCCATGGCTTGGCACGCGGCAGTTGCAGGCCTTGCAGCTGGCGTTAAAACAGCAGGGGATCGACGCGCAGATTACGCCCGGCGGGTTCAACCCGGTGTATCTGGAGCTGGGCCGCTGCACGCGGGCACAGCTGAAAAACGCGCTGCGGGACATCGCCCTGCACGGAATTGACGCTGCTGCGCTGGATCCGAGCTATCTGAACATGCGGCAGAAATCGAAGTTCGACGCCTACCTGCCAAAGGAGCTGCTTTTTGCGCAGGCGCGGGCGGAATGCCTGGACACACAGGGAGCCATGGCGTTCCTGACGCGGGAATGACGGTGCGGCTATTGCGGCGCAGAGGGGCCGCGCCCGGCTTTCAGCTTGTCGTAGGCGCTGCGCAGATCGGGATCGAGCTTGGTTTTGTCGTCGAGAACGGCCGTGAGGAGCTGTTCGGGGGTAAGGCCGACAGCGTGAGTTAGGTCTGCCCCTTCTAGAGTTGCTTTTTGTAGGTTTGCTTTTTGTAGGTTTGCCTTTTTTAGGTATGCTCCTTGTAGGTTTGCCTCTTCCAAGTTTGTCAGTTCTAGATTTGCCTCTCTTAGACCAGCCCTTGCTAGGTTAGCTCTTGCTAGGTTTGTCACTGCTAGGTATGCTCCTCCTAGATTTGCGCCTGCTAGATTTGCTCTTTGCAGGTTTGCCCTTATTAGGCATGCTTTAAATAGATTAGCATCTAGCAGGTCTGCTTCTTGCAGGTCTGTCGCTCGCAGGTTTGCCCCCTCCAAGTCTGCATATTGCAGGTTCGCCCATCGCAGGTCTGCCTCTAGCAGGAAAGTTTTCGACAGGTTTGCGCTTCTCAGGTCAGCGCCACACAGCCGAAAGAGAATCAAATCAAGCTCGTTTATATTTACATGCAAACGGAGCAAGTTTAACCGAGCCTGTGTCTGCTCATAGAATTTTGACGCGATTTCACACGCTAAAAAAATGTCTTCCTGCGATGTAAGGCTGCTAAATCCCCTTTTTGATGGCACCAGCAATTCTTCGTCCTCAATCCCATTGCGAATGAAGGGGGAAAGGATGCGCACGATAGCTTCCTGTTCGGTTTTGGCTTCCTGTTCGGCTTTGCTTTGCAGATCGATATTCTCCAACCCAAATTGCTCAAACAGTGCTTTCAAGCAAAGGGCGCCGATTTTCTTTAGCGTAAGCGGCGCGCCATTGTCAAGTGTGCCGATTTTCTCCAGCTCAAACAGCGCCCCCATGCGAATGGCAAGGGATTCATCTTTGAGGTGCTCAATGGCGCGGGTGAAGCGATCGGCGCGGGCGGAAGCGCGGTTTTCCTGACTTTGCTGCTCTGCAATTTTGGCTGTCATGAACGAAAGGACTATGCCTGCAACAGCTGTAACCGCAGTGATCAAAGTTGCGAAAGCCTGAATGGTCGTTGCATTCATATCGTTCAGCCCCTTACTGCGCCGAATAATTCGGCGCTTCTTTTGTGATGAACACGTCGTGCGGGTGGCTTTCGATAAGCCCGGCGTTGGTAATGCGAACGAACTGCGCGCGGGTTTGCAGCTCGGCGATGCTGCGGCAGCCGGTGTAGCCCATGCCGGCGCGCAGACCGCCGACCATTTGGAAGATGGTGTCGGCCAGCGGCCCCTTGTAGGGCACGCGGCCTTCCACGCCTTCGGGCACGAGCTTGCGGTTGTCGGCGTCGGACTGGAAATAGCGATCGGCGGAGCCTTGGGCCTGGGCCATGGCCCCGATGGAACCCATGCCCCGGTAAACTTTGAACTGGCGTCCCTGGTAGATTTCCGTATCGCCGGGCGATTCTTCGCAGCCGGCCACGAGCGACCCGACCATCACGCAGGCCGCGCCCGCCGCGAGCGCTTTCACGATTTCGCCGGAATATTTGATGCCGCCGTCCGCGATGATGGGCACGCCGTGGGACGCGGCGGCGGATGCCGCATCGACAATCGCCGTTATTTGCGGAACGCCAATGCCTGCTACCACGCGCGTGGTGCAGATACTGCCCGGGCCAATGCCGACCTTCACCGTGTCTGCGCCCGCGTCAATCAGGGCAAGCGTGCCGTCTACCGTGGCGACATTGCCTGCGATGAGGGTGATATCGGGGAAGGCGGCTTTTACCCTTGCGCACGCCTTCAGGATGTTTTGGCTGTGGCCATGGGCGCTGTCGAGCACAAACGCGTCAACGCCGTGTTGGGCCAAAGCCGCCGCGCGCTCGAGCACGTCGCCCGTTGCGCCCAACGCCGCAGCGCACAGCAGCCGCCCGCCTTCGTCGCGGGCGCTGTTGGGGTATTGGCTGATTTTTTCGATGTCTTTGATGGTGATTAGCCCCTTGAGCATGCCGTCTTTGTCAACAATAGGCAGCTTTTCTATCTTGCGCCGCATGAGGATCTTTTTTGCCTGATCCAGCGTGGTGCCTTCGGGGGCTGTTACCAGATTTTCTTTGGTCATGACTTCGTCGATGGGCAGACTGAAGTCCGTCAGAAAGCGCAGATCGCGGTTGGTGATAATACCAACCAGCTTACCTTCGCGGCAGATTGGCACGCCGGAAATGCGGTAGCGGCCCATGAGCTGATCCGCGTCGCGCACGGTGTGTTCCGGGCTGAGGAAGAAGGGGTTGACAATGACGCCGTTTTCGCTGCGCTTTACTTTGTCAACTTCGCCCGCCTGCTGCTCAATGGTCATGTTTTTGTGGATGACCCCGATCCCACCCTCGCGGGCGATGGCGATGGCCATGCGCGCTTCGGTTACGGTGTCCATGGCGGCGGTGATGATGGGTGTGTTGAGCCGCAGACGGCGCGACAGATTGGTGCTGATGTCGGCCTCGCGAGGCAGAAAGTCGCTCTTTCCGGGAACCAGCAGCACATCGTCGAAAGTCAGACCCTCTTTGGCAAAGCGATTGGATTCGTTGGCGGACAAGCTCATGGTGATTTCCCCCTTATATGCTTTCTTCTTATTATAGCAAAAGCCGGACAGGAATGCAAGAAAAAAATACAGCGAAAGAATTTTCAATAAAGCAAAGTGCTACAGTGCAAAAGCAGGAAAAGGAAGGAAAATAGTTTTATCAGTTTAATTAATTACCACAAATTTGCATAAAAAAAAGGCATTATTCAAAAAAAAATTTACACAATTGTGATTTTTAGATTGACAAGCGGCGAATTTAGGTTTATAATGAAGGGGACTTGAATATGCGTCGGCAGACGGTTAAATGCCGAACGTGTGTTCTGTAAAGGATGTATGACGACACTTATAAAGAAAGAAGGAATCTCCTTATGCGCAAGTCATTGGCGATATTTCTGGCGGTTCTGTTGACTCTGGGAATCCCCGGCATGGGTGTTTCCGCAGCGGGCTCCAGCGTTACCGTTGCGGCAGACAAAGCGGTGTATTACCTTGATGCCGGCGAGACGGCCGCAAACCTGACGCTTACGGCAACTGGCGTTCTTGGCACGGCGAGGTATACGATCAGCGTAGCCAAAGACGCCGGCGCCCCGACGACGAGTTCACCCGAGCTTTTGCCCAATAGCAATACGCATGCTTGGACGCTGCCCTTTAGCGGGACAGGGAAATATGAGGTGACCGTATCCATTCTGGAGCTGGATGAAAGCATGGGCTTTTCGGAGACGTGCCACGCCTCCGCTGTTTTCACCGTGCGCAACCACGCGAAAGTGGCATTTGATCAACCGCTGCCTAGCGTTTACGCGGGGCCGGAAGCTACGCTGCCCATTACGCTCAGCGGCTTTATTGCGGACGACGCGCCGATTACCCTCACGGGGCCAACGCAGCCCGACGGGACGGCGGACAGCCGGCAGCTCGCGGGGAACGGTCCAGAAACTGTTGTGCTGAAAGACTTGGCAATCGGCCAACGGACGGCTACGGTAGAGGCGGCGGGCGTGGAGCCTGCGCTTGCTTACAGCACAGATCAAGTGGAGTTCGATGTGTTGCCCAACGCGCTGAGCCTGACGATGGGCGGGCCATATAAGCTGCACGATACGGGCGTTACCATCCGCGCCGAACTTGGTGCTACTTATACGGCTGACGACGCCACCATCGACATTCAGGTCGATGGCCTGACCGGCGGCACGCTGACGCAGTATGGCAGCTACGCGGAACTGGTTTTCGACGCGGACGACCTTTCGGAAGAGGTGCCTCACGCTTACGCGGTGACCGCAACGGCCGTGGACAACGCGACGAGCATTGTGCTTTCGGACGAAGCGGCTGCCGAAATCGGCATTGGACTTTATGAAGCGGCTGTGGCTTCCGCCGCGCCGGCTTATAAAGTGGACGAAACCGCCGCTTTTACCGCGACGCTGGACAAGTTCCCGGTTGCGGACGCGGAGGCAGAGTTTTATCTGGACGGCGCTTTGTTTGCCACGGAGGACATTTCCACAGGAACCGCGACGGCGGCAATTGATCTGGCAGCGGAAGGCGTGGACGTTGGCACGCACGCTGTGGCGGCAAAAGTGTTTGTGCAGGGCGAAGAATATTCGGCGCTTTCTGCTGAAGAAAGTTTCGATGTGGAGCTTTACGATCTGACTTTCAGCGCTGGCCCGTATTATCTGAACGGCACAGACGCTTCGCTGGATGTTGCGCTGACCAATTACGGCGGCTCGACGCCTGAGATAGAATATGTGATCACAGGCCCCGGCGGCCCGTTTGGGCCTTATCTTTCGGATGGCAATACCACAGACGTGACGATTGACCTGCCCGCCGAAGGAATTGGCGCGGGCATCTATGAGGTATCCGCGAAGGCTACCTTGAACGGGCTTTTGCTTGCGCAGGACAACGCGCCGATGGAAGTGATTCGCTACAACCTGGATGTGGCCGATGCGAGCTTTATGATTGACGACGCTACGGCGAAGCTGGAGGCAACATCGGACTACGGCGATTTCGACGAAGTGTTGTTCAGCATTGATGGCTACGGCGACGAGTTGGCGCTAGGGAATGAGCTGCCGATTGACCCGGTAGCCATTGGCCCCGGTAGCTA
>JAIRPV010000004.1 GCA_031256825.1 Oscillospiraceae bacterium
CAAAACCTTGTGCCCAAAACGCTTTGCAATGGCTTCGACATGTCGCTTTCTATGGAACGATGCATTATCGAGAATGAGTACGCTTCCGCGATAAAGGGCGGGACAAAGACGCCAATTGAGCCACAATTCAAACCGCTCGCCAGTCATGCTGCCTGCAGATAAATCTTGCGCTATCACTTCACCGTCATAAAGACCAGCGACGATATTTGTGCGTCCAAACCGCTTGCCTGATCGCTCCAAAAACACGCGTTCTCCCCTCGGCGCACGTGCCAGCGGTCGCTCCATGAACTCTTCCACACCGCATTCGTCAATGTAGCAAATCCTTGATTTATCGCGGATTTTGCTCAATTTTCGGTCGAATTCGGCTCGCTTCTTTTCATCGCGTTCCCGGTAGATCGGAGTCGTTTTTTTAAAGTTATTTTCTCCCGCTTGAGCGCTTTTTCAGCGCCGGCAATTGAACCGCCAAATTCGGCAGCGATTTCTTTGAGCAAAGCGCCGCTGCGCCGCGATGTAAGCACGCAAACTTTCGGACTCGAATTTACGGGGTTTTCTGTCGAGCTCCTTTTTCTCAACTGTACCCGTTTTCGAGTAGACATCATGCCATTTCTGAATGGTTGACACCGAAATCCCAAAAGTTGCGGCGGCCGCTCTGCGCGTGTGTCCTTTTTCGATGAATTCCATCACTTTTTCGCGTAAATCTTTACTATAACTCATGTCTCTATTCTACCATATTCAGTTGCTTATGTCAAGTGGAATAGATATATTAGGTGAAGGGCGCGAGAAATATACGAAATGAGGTATTGATTATGAAGAAACTCACCTGCATCCTTTTGTCTTCCACTGTGTTGTCATCCTTGCCTTGCGCCAGCAAAGCTGCGGCGCTCCCCTGCCCAACTCTCCCAAGGCCTGCGCAAAATCTTCGGCAGGCCATCTTTATTCCGTGCGGCATTTGCAAAAAGCCAGCTATCCCTACGCAAGATATCCTTTGCGCTTCCGGCCTCCCTGCGCCAGCACAACCACAAGAAAAGCAAAGCTAACCAGCATCATCCCAACCCAAATCCACAAACGGCTGTTGCCGCCGGTATTCGGGAAATCAATCGGATCGCCGGGATAATTCGCGCCCTTGTAGACATTTTTCATGCCATATCCGCCCCCTGTTGGGGTCATTGTGTAGCCCGGCACAGGATCCTCCGCGACGGTATAGCGCGCAACGGAGCCATCTTCCCTGTATTTGGGCAGCGTAAAGCGGTAAGCCCAGCCATTTTCGGCAGTAACCCGCTTTGATGCAACGATCATGCCATCGTCTAACATGTGCACAACAATGCTCTGCGGGGCTTGCCCCCTGTTGCCGCTGTGATCCCAGATTTTCGTGCCGGAAAGCTCGACTTCCGCATAGCTTTCGTGCGTATTCGTCACGTTATAACCGTCAATTGTTGTCGCGTATCCTGGCAGGCGCGCCTCTTCCACCACATAAGAGATCTCTTTCCCCGCCGCGTCGTATTTCGGCAGTTCAAACGACCACTTCCAATGATCCGCCGCCGTGAACGCGTCGGTCAGAACGGTTTTTCCGTCCGCTTTGACGATGATTTCCAGCGATTTGGGTCGCTGGTTCGCCGGCAGTGAGCCGTGCCGCCATGTTTTCGCGCCCTGAATGGTCACAGTGCCGGTGCGCGGCGGCTGTATCACAGGCGGGTTTGTGGGCGGCTGCGTTGTTGTCGTCGTTGCTGTCGTCGAAGTCGTTGGCATTATATTTGTCGTCGTCGTTGCTGTCGTTGAAGTTGTTGGCATTATATTTGTCGTCGTCGTTGCTGTCGTCGAAGTTGTCGGCATTGTATTTGTCGTCGTCGTTGCTGTCGTCGAAGTTGTCGGCGTTGTCGGTGGTTCCGGCCCTGGCTCCGATATGCCCTGCGCCGACCATACCCACTTGATAAGCCCCAGCAAGCCCTGATATTCGTTGCCCAGCTGCGGCGCAAGGATAAGCTCCACATGGAGTGTTTTGCGTTGCGCCGCCGCAAATATGCCAAGGCTTACGTCGTTGGACATAGAAGCGGGGTTTGCCCGGCCAGAAAGCGGATCGCCCCAAACCGGCCCGCTATAGAGCACCTCTCCGCGCTCGTCCGTAACCGTAATCGTCGCATATTCCCGCAATAACCGGGTCACCAGCGCAAGCGTTTCGGGGTCTTCGGCAAAGCTTTGGTTGATATCTTCGGCGCGCAAAAACAGTTCCGCCGGTTCTCCGGAGGTATTTGCCACCTCAATGGACTGCGTGCGGGTTTCGCCGGGCAGCAGACGCTTAAAATTCGCGAAAAGATCGGTGGTTTCCGGGTCGAACACAAACTCTTTTTTGCTGGTGAATTCAACTTTTGTCGCGGCAAGGCTGCTTCCCTGCGCCTGATAAGAAACCCCAATCTCTCCCAGCGTCTTGCCCCAAAGCGCAATTCCGCCCCCCGCCGCCTGCACGCACTCCATCTTCACCAAAATATCCGCCGTCAGCCCCGCGTATTCGTTGCCGGTTTCTTCGTCAATAGAAAAGCTGTTCAACAGCGGCTCAAGGGTGCTTTCGCCCGGCGCAAGCACGCCTTTATAATAGTAATACCCATCCGGCTCAAGCTGCCAATACCGGGTATTGACATGAAGGCGAATGTTATCTGCCGAAAGGCTGCCGTCGCGCCAGGCAGGCGCAAGGCTGACACGCACCAGGCAATCGGCCTGGCCGGTGTTTTTCACATTGACAATTTTAGAAACCGTGGCGCCGGGATAAACGTCGCTGGCTTCTATGTATTCCTCCACAATCATGCCCTGCACGCCCGCCAGATCAACCGCGTGCACGGAAGGCGCGGCAACCCGCCAGGCGGCCTGCGTTGTGCCCGCCGTGCTGATGACGCACAGCACAACCGCCAGGCAGACGAGCAAATTGCGCCGCGTTTGTCTGTGTTTCATGCCTCCACCTCCACGCCCGTGGCTTTATTCAGCGCCGCAAAAGCCGCCGCCGCGCCGGTCATTTCATCGGACTGCATCGCTTCCGCCTTCAGGCGCAGCCGGTAGCCAGCAGCGCTGCTGAGCAGTTCAAACGCCCTGCCCGAAAGATCCTGCGCAATCACCACATGCGAAAAGAGGGTTGCGCTGTCGTTGCTTGCGGCGTCAAAAATGCCGTTGTCCGCAATGTAATTATAATAACGCACGGCGGGCGTTCCCCGCGCATGTCCCGCGTAAACAAATGCCGCGCGATTATATCCGCTGTCAATTTTTCCCTGTGCTTGCAGCGCTTCCAGTTCCGCCAGAGCATACGTTTTATCTTCCGAAAGCGCCTGCGTTTTGTCATAAAAAAGCGTCTGCAAAATCAGCGCAAGGCGCGCCTCGTCCGCCAAAAGCGCCCCAGTTCCGTCCACAATTTCCAGCCTGACCCGCATATAGCTCCGGCCAGAAAGCGCCGTAACGGTCGGGTCTTTCCGGCGCACCGCGCCCGGCTGAAGATCAAGCCCGTCGGCGTCGTTCCAGTGCGGCTCATCCAGCTGCAATTTAATTTTGCCCATGGTGAACGTATTTTTCACCTCGCCGCCGCCGGTGAACCAGGCCATAGCGCCGCCCACGGCGATCACAATCACCAGCGCAACGCCCAAAAAAGCAAGCACCGCGCCGCTTGCGATTTTTTTGATCCTGCGGTTTTGTTCGCGCCGCCTCATATGCTTGCCCTCCTCAGTAATTCCCATATCACCGGATCATCCGCTGTCTCCTCCCCTATTTCGTCCAACAGCGTTTCCAGTGTCATGTCCAAATCCGGCTCGTTAACTTCCGGCTTTTTCGTCCAGATGCTTAAAATCGTCGTCAGCAAATAGATCGCCGCGATGGCCGTCACCGCAATAATTTTCCCATGCGTGGTGGAAAGCGCCATAAACACGAAACCCGCCACAGGCAGATGAAAGCGCACCACGCCAATGATGTTGTCGTATCGGTTGGGCGGATCGAACGCATCGGCGGCGTTGGCAACGCCGCGGGTGATAAACTCGCCCTTCTCCCGGTCAATGCGCTCCACCCGGTGGGTGACGACTTCGTCGCCGCTGATGACGAACGAAATATCGTCGCCCACCTGGATTTCTTCCGCTGGCGTGGGCACAATCACCACCAGGGAACCCACGGGGAGTTCCGGCTCCATGCTACCGCTGACCACCGCGCGCATTTCAACGCCCAGCAGTTTTGGTACGGCAATCGCCGTGATGGCCAGCAGCAGCAGCGCCGTGGAACCCCAAAAGAGAATTCGCCTGATGGTGAGCATGTGCGCTCCCAGCTTCCCTTGTTAAAATCAGTTAAACAGGGTAATCAGCGCGTCGTCGGCATAATCCAGCGCCGGATCGGCGCCGTTCAGGCCGTCGAAGGTATCCGCCTGCACCACGGCGCCTTCCACCCGGATGGTGAAGTTGCCAAGGCCGCTGAGCACAGTCGTATGTCCGCATGCGGGCAGCCCCGTGTCAGGATCCAGCACGAGCGAACCAACAAGGCTCGGGCAGGTGGGTTCATGCACTTGCACAGCGTTGCAGTCGCAGGTTGCGCCGCCGAGCGAGCCGCCGCCGGCCACGGTGGAAATCTGGGCTTCCGTATTCGTTCCGTTATAAAGCGCGCAGCGCTCATGGTGACGGTAAGTGATAGTGCAAAGCGCCGGGTCGTGCGCGCCGAACGCGTAGCAGCTGTCGTCATGCCCATAATCGCCCAGCATCCACTCAAATTCATCGTTGGTTGTGTCGCTCGGAATGACGATCTTGTAGAAAATCGGGTCGCTGGTCACACCCTGGGGCAGCGTTTTGTTGTAGATCCAAATCTGCTGGGGATCATTGGTTGTGCCAACCTTTTGGTACCAGTTGGCGCTCCAGTCAATCTCGATGATCGTCATCAGCTTGGTCATGTCGGCAACGCTTAGCTCGTTGCCCGCGCCGTCCAGCCAGGTCAAACGGATGGCGGCATATTCCACCACGGCGTTTTTGCTGGTGTTGGTGATCTGCGGGTCTTTGTCAATCTCGCTGCCGGGGGTCAGGTTTTCCGCCGAAGGGGGATCCCAGGATGGTTCGTCCAGATGGCCGGTGATGTTCTTGGCAAATGTAAAAACGTTTTCTGCGGTTTCGGTGCTGGCCCAAAGCCACGCCAGGGTAGCGCCCACGGCAATCGCGGCCACCAATAAAACGGAAAGCAGAATGGTAAGGTTGCGTTTTTTCTTGTGCGTCATGGGGGTTGCCTCCTTTGATTCATAATATAACGTTCGCCATAGGCGCTATGTCACGGCGTATAGGGATGCGCGCCGAGCAGCGACACCAGAGCGGGGTCGGCGTCGGTCAGGCCGGTGAATGCGTCTGCCTGCACAACAGCGGCCTGCACAACGATATGGAAGCCGTTGATGGTGCCGGCCAGGGTGTGGCAAGTGGGGTTCTTCAGAACAGGCACGAGCGCCGGGCAGCCGGACTGATGCTGATTGGCGGGGGTGCAGTCGCAGGTTTTGCCGCCAACAGTGCCGCCTTTGGCTGTCGCGGCAATTTGCGCGGGGGTTCCGGTTCCGGCGAAGAGCGCGCACTTGGCGTGATGCTTATACGTGATGGTGCAAACGCCCGGGTTGTGCGCCGCTTCATTGTACGTATAGCAATCGTCCGTGTGGGTCATCACCATGTTGGCCATCCAGCCATATTCCGCATCCCAGTCCGTGCCTGTGCCCAGCGCCGGGCTGCGCAGCCCCTGGCGGATGGTAACGGTGCTAAACAGGGGGTTTGTGATCTCGCCGGGGGCGATGGCGTTCTTATAAAGCCAAATTTGCTGCGGCGTGTTCACTGTGGAAGCGGCGGAAAGCTGCCAATCCGCTGTGTTGAAGTCCACATCAATCAGATCAAGCAGGCGCAGCGTTTCGGCCGCGCTGAGCACCGCGCCGTCGCCCTTGGTAAAGACCACGCGGATTGCCGTGTATTCGCTGAGTTTGTTGCCGCTGGTATTGGTGACCTGCGGATCCTTCCGGATCACCGCGCCGGGGGTGAGGTTCGTGATTTCGCCGGTTGGAGGGGGCGGCGTATTGGGGTCGTTGTCGGGATCCCAGTTGGGTTCGTTGAGCACGGCCTTGATGTTCTCGTCGAACGAAAAGGCGTTGTCGTACTCTTTTGTCATCGCCGAAAGGTACGCGAAGGTGCCGCCGATGGCCAGTAGGGCCACCAATGCCAGGGAGAGCGCTGCGGTCAATTTTTTCTTTCTTTTGGACGCTTTCATAGGGGTTCTTCCTTTCTGGTTGGTATTGGGTTCTATCCAAGCTCCGTTTGGCCTAAGCCGCCCGGCCTAAAGATACAAAGCGCTTACGGGAACAGGCCGACCAGCGTGTCGGCGGCGTTGGCTGCGGCGGGGAAACTTCCGGCGTCCACAGCCGCGCCCTCCAGCTTCAAATCAATTGTGCCCAGGGATTTCAGCCAGTTCAGGTCGGCTTCCGTCATGGGATGATCGTTGTCATATTTGTTCTGCACGCGCAGCGCGGTGAACAGCGGCTCCGTTACCTCGCCGGGCGCCAACGCCTGATCGTAGTAAAAAACAAGCGGCTGGGCTGCGGAAGTCACCGTGCCCGAAGTCTGCTGATAACTCCCCGCGCAAAGCACCCACCTGGCGCTCAGCCCCTCGATACGCATCAGATGAAGCAGGCGCAGCAATTCCGCGCTGCTGAACAGCGCGCCGCTGCCGGTGAAAATTTTCATGCGCACCGCCACATATTCGCTCTGATCCTTGCTCGTGTTGGTGATGATGGGGTCTTTGCGGATGGTCTTGCCCGGAACCAGCCTGAGGCCTTCCGCCGCGTCCCAGTTCGGCTCCGTCAGCCGCGCGCGCAAATCTTCGCCGGCAAGGCTGAACGCGTTTTGATAATCCCGCGTCACCGCATGAAGATAAGCCAGCGAAGAGCCGGTCGCAACCATGCCCACCAGCAGCAGGCACAAGAGCGTCAGCAAAAGCTTCTTGCCAAAAAATGCTCGTATTCTCATTGCGCATCCCTCCTTTTCAGGGCGAAACCGTTCCGTCGCTAACAGTGACGTCCCACTCCCGCCAGGATTCCCCCTCCGCCTGCAAACTGTCGGCAATGACTTCCACTTTGATCTGCGCGCCCGCGCCATATTTCGCCCTCCCGGCCGCAGTCAGGCTGACTTTGCGCAGCAGCAGTGCCGTCTGGTTTAGGCCGCTGACAGGTTCCAGCACGGTTCTGTAATAAAAGAAGCCGTCTTGATAGAACCAGTTCGCGCTCCAGGCGGAATCAAACTCAAAAATCACGTCGCCCAGCGTCATCTGGTTTCCGGTGGGCGCGGCCATGCCGCCCAGATCGCTGGCGATCAAGTTGCCGCCGCTGTCGTAAATATACGGCACAATCATCGCGCGCACCATGCTCTTCACATAGGCCGCGCCCGTTGGAACACGCAGGCGCACCTGTTTGGCATTCCAGCCGTCGAAGGTTTCTTCCGCCGTGATCCCCGTGTTCCCAATGGCCAGGGGGTTATCCAGGGAAGCTGTGCGGGTGGTCATCAGAGCGAACGTGGCTTCCACCATCACACACAGCGTCAGAACAATCAGCGCAACGCCCATCGCGTAAAATAACGCCGTCTGTCTGCGCTCCTTTTCTCCCCGCTCCATTCCTTCACCTCCTTATCTAGCTGCTCACAGGCGGCATCTCGTTGATTACGCCGGTCTCGGCATGCACCCAGGGCACGTCGTCGCGGGTGTTCCGGAAGGCAAACACCGGGCTGCCCTCCGTGATCCGCCTCGTTACTGCGCGCGCGGCAATTGCAGCGCCCGGGTTGTCGCCCGCCAAAGCCGCCTGATGAAGGGTATAGCGCCAATTGCTGTCCAGTTCCGTCACACGGTACCAGCCCATGGGCACGGCGGCGGAATCAATCGAGTCGCTCATCTGGCCGCTTTGCACATGCAGCACGCTGTAAAATGTGCGCTCCACATCTCCCGCGCTCGCGCCGTTTCCCAAGTACTCAATTCGGAAGACAAAGCGTTCGGTTTGCCCGGCGGCCAGATTCAGCGTTTTGCGGATCGTAAAGCTCACCTCGTCCGGTTCCCGGGCATAAACATAGATAAAATCGTAGTTGTCATCCGCGCTGGGCACCAGCGGCGCGGGCGGATCGCCGGGAATGAGGGGGGCGCTGTCGTCGTCGCCCTCCCGGTAGCCAATATAAGTCCAGGGGTGGCCGGCGCCGCTGGGGATTGTGGCGGGCGGATGGCCCGTAAAGCTTGCGCCGGGCATGAGCATCGTTACAACAGGCGGCTTTAAATCCAAAAACGGCGCCTCATCCGGGTGGAAATATTCGGTGATGCGATAGCGGACATTCGGCACCGAAATCGCCGCGTGCACAACGCCCAGCTGTGTTTCCGTCACAGTTTCCAGGTCCGCCGGGTACTGCGGATCACCAGGCTCCACCACCCAGGCGTAGCCATCAGCGTCCACAATCACATAACAATGGGTGTCCAACCCGCCGCGGATGATTTTGATGTTATTGTAATTGTGCGGCCCCCCGTTGAGGAGCAGCGCGCCGCCGCGCGTTTCGAAGTGGTAATCGGCAATTTCTCCGCTGGTTTCTTTCAGCGTATAAAAGCCATCCACCATGGGCGGGAACACAATGCTCAGATCGCCCATGCTGTTGGTGGTATAAGTGCCAATCAGCGCGTTGTCGGAATCCCGGTACAACTTAAATTCTATCCCCGCAAGCGCCGCCCCGCTGCTGGTTTCGTATTTATGCAAATCGAGCTTATATTCCGGCTTTTTGTCGCGCGCGGGAATATTCGCCACCCAGGTCGATACCGTCTGGCCGATGGGGTTCGTTGTGTTGATGGCTGTCACCGTAATCTGATTCTGCACATAAAGATCCTGCACGCCGGGCAGATACCCCACCTGATCCACGCCCTGCATGTGCTGATCGAACACGCGCAGCGTGCCGCCCCCATCTTTTGTGAACGCCACATAAAACGGCGTGGGATCCACCATATAGCCATCCGGCGCCTGGCGCTCGGTCACGCAATAATATCCGTAATCGATCTCGCAGTAATTGAGCGGGTTTTCGTTGCAGCGGATCATGTTGCCGTAGCCGTAGGCCATGCCGGAAAAACCAGCCGCCTGGAATGTCTCTGTGCTAACGGTTGTGTCGAATTTTTCCACCTGATAGATAGCGCCCGTCCAGCGGGGAATATAGGTCGCCGGATCGGTGACTTCCTGCCCCAGAATCGGCTGGCTGCCGTCCTCGTTGCGCTTGTCGATCACAATGCGGGCATAGGGCTTGGTGGGGTCAGGGCTGTTCATGATTTGCGCCGTATAGGTCAGCGTATAGCCGTCGGATGTGTATGTCTCGCCCAGGTTCATCTTTTTGGCCGGGAAGGAGAACGTGGGATCATTTTCGTAGAGCATGAACTGGCCGTTCTGGAACAGGCCGTACCAGGTGCGCTCCAGGTTTTCGGGGATATCATAATATTCCGGCGCGGAAATTTCCTTCAGCACATAACTGCCTGGTTTGAGCTGCATGGCAAACGTTTTCCCAAAGTCGCCGTTCACATTGTTCAGCGTTTCCGAGAGCCAGCCGGTATAGGTCACGTCGGTCAGATCGCTGTAAATCGTGGGGCTGTACCAAAGCCGGAACGACGTGCCGTTGAGCGTGATAGGGTAGTTGGCAATGTTGGTCAGTTTGCGCAGGTTTAAGTAATATCGGTTCTGGTAAGAGATCACCCAGTCGTCGTCCTTTGTCCCGCCCCAGTCGAACTGATATGGCGAAGCGCTGCCAATCACAGGGCTTTTCAGGGGCATCAGTTTAACGTCGTTGTGATAAACCCCCTCGTCCAGAGCGTTCACGCGGTAGTAAAAGCTAAATGTCTGGTGCGCGGGGTAATCCATCAGGATCGTCGTGCCGCCCGAGCCGGAACCCGCCACGGCGTAGTTGCTGTTCCAGATGGTTCTAAACGCGCCGCCTTCATAAACAAAAAGATCGTTCAGCGAAACGGGGCTGGTCGCGCCGTTATAGTAGTCGTGCACATAGATGCGCTGGCGCGGGTTCGGTCCCGTGTTGTTCAGCGTCGGCACCCAGGGCGTGGCTGTTGCGTATTTCCACGTGGTCGCCGTGCCCGTACCAATGCTCAGCCCCATGTTCGTGCCAAACAGCGTTGTCGCGGTTGCCGCGGAGTTGAGCGTGTAAGCCGTTGCCGGGGTTCCGAAGGTGTTGGTGTTGATCGTTCCGTCAAAGTAGTTGTTGGAAATTTCGGTCGAAAATTGCCCGCTGCCGCCCGCGTCCCAATAAACGCCGCTCGTCCCTTGGCTGGAAGCCGTGATTGTGCCCCGAAAGAAATTGTACCGCGCTGTGACGTTACAGTGTTCCATCCCGGCCAGGCCAAGAACTTGGGAACCGTTGAGCGTCATATTGACAACGTTGCGAACCAGAGATACACTTCCGCTCCCGTTATATCCGTAAAAAAGCCCTGCCGCGCTGCCGGTTATCTGCCCGGAAACCAGACAATCAGAAATGCCTACGCCTGAAAAATAGTTGGTTGCCACAATTCCAGCCGCCTCGCCTGTGGTCTCCAGTCTCACCCTGGCTTCGCTCATTCTCACTATCATCGCAGGGCTGTTGTTCAAAGAAAATGTCTGACCCGGAGCTACGGCAATCAATCCCGCGCCAGCCCGCGTATAAACAGTCAGTCCGCTAAAATCCGCAAAGCAGTTTTCCGCAGTAAACGTATCGCTGCCCGCGATCAACGTGCCCGCCAAACCGCCGAACGACAACAGCCGTTTGGCGCTGGAATTGTTTACCGTTCCCTGCGCCTTGCAGCGCCGCAGTGTAGTTGGAACATTTACATTGCTAATAATCCCCCCAAAAACTGCCCCTGCCCGTTGCGGTGTGACGGCAACCGCAGCCGAACAATCCTCCACAATCAATCTTCCGGTGTCCACCAGTCCAAACAGCCCGCCAATTCGCCCGGCGGCGCTGTTGATTTCGGAACCCGGCAGCAAATCACAGGCGGCAATGGGCGGCGTTGCGCTGTTATATGTCGCCACATAGCCAATCAATCCCCCGGTTGAAAAGCCGTAGCCCTGGCTTGCGTTTGCGTAATCCGCTGTAAACGTCGTGAAGTTGTGCGTGATTTTCATCTTTGCCTGCACGCCATAACATTCATAATCCCCCGCAATGCCCCCAATAACGCCGCCCACCCAGCGCACAGTGGTGTTCGGGCCGGCAATGGGATCGTTTGCCGTCAGAGTTCCATCAAGATAAACATTGATCAGCTTTGTGGAGCTTGCGTTGTTAATCAGGGCGCCCGTATAGCGGTCTTCAAAAGCCGCCGTTCGCGTCTGCGTCATGTTAAACCCCGTGAACTTCAGCCGGTAAATAACCGCGCCCGTACCTGTCTGGTGCAGCAGGCTGTCGGTCATCGTCCCCGCCGTGAGCGCGTAGCCATTGCCGTCTAATATTTTCGTGTAGGCGTTGCTGGGCGCCGTCCAGGAAGCGGGGAGCGCCACGTTGCTCATCAGCTTAATATTATAATTGTTAACAAGCGCGTCTTTCAGCTGCGCCGCAGTGGTAACGAGCGCCACATATTTTTCCTCGTAGGTCGGTAGGCTGTTGTTCTCCGGGAGCAAATCATAATCCGCCGCCTGAAAAATCAGCTCGGTGCTCTTGGGCTCCGTGGCGCTGACTGTCACTTTGTGGATGGTATTGCCGCCAGCGGGCAGGCGCAGCACGTCCTGATAAATCCCGTTGGCATTCACCTGGTTGGATTCCGCCACGGTTTTGTCCACCGTCGGGCGCACCCATTCCGCCTGGGGCGGCGGCGTCCAGGGGGAGCGATAACGCACGTTAAATCGATAAACCGGCTTCTGGGTTTCCGTCTCAATATTGATTTGGTTTTGCGCGTTGGGGTGGGCAAAAAAACGGTCGGCCAGGATTTTCGTCACAAGCGTTTTTTGCGACGTTGCAACAATGGGGATTTCAATGCCGCCCGCTGCGGCCTCCAAGTTGGCGTCAGTGGGAACATAATCCACATAAAACGTTTGCCCAATCGCAACCGTTGTCGTTGGCGTGGTAGCGCCCGCAAGATAAAAGCGCACGCGGCTGCCGTCGGCCGCGTTGGCCGTTGAAAGGCTGAACAGCGGCGCTTCGTTGCGGTTCGGCCCATAGTTCAGCTGCGCCAGCGGCCGCGAAAGCCCGGCGGTGTTCCAGTCAATTTTATACGGCCCAACGCGGTAGGATCCCGTGGTAACGGCGGCTGGGTGCAGCGGAGGAGAAGCCGAAGTCGCGGCGGCTGTGATATCCGTGCCGTTATAACCAATCCCTGTATAGCACTGGTTGCCAATGCTCAGCCCCTGCCCGGCGGCAACGGCGCCCCCGCCCAGCGTGCCCGCGACGGAACCGAAATACGTATTGTAAGCATCGCTCCAGGGGAACCCCTGGTTTGTGGCGCTGTTGCCAATAGCGGAATATTGCGCGGCGTTGGTGTGCGCAAGCCATGCCCAATAAATGAACTGCCCGTTGACGAACTTGTTGATGTTGGTGTAGGCAATCATGTAACGCAGGTTCCGGTACTGCGCCACGCTCAGATACGCGTTGTTGAGCATGGCCAGCAGCGTGGGGTTCCCCGTGCTCTCGTCCGGATCCGTGTTCCTGTAGTAGGTATAGGTGCCCGGCGCGGAGGTATAGTTCCTGTGCGTGCAGAAAGTTGGGTAATAAATGGGATTGCCAACCCCGTCCGTGCCCTCCATATGATACCGGTTAAACCCGTTGTCGCATCCGCCGACCAGCGTATAATTCCCCGGCACGGTTTGCAAAACGCCCGCCAGCGTCTTTGGCATAGTCGCGGCAACCAGCGCGCCGGCCAGCACGCAAACCGCCAGCAGCAGCGCCATAAGCGCCTTTGGCCTCCCATACGGCCTGACTTTCATATCATACACCTCTTTACCCTCGAAAAATATACCCTTGCCCTTCCCCTTTTTGGTTAACGCCCAAACATCCCCGCAGCCGTCCGCATTTGCGCGCTGTGGCGATTTTTACAATCAGCCCGCCCGCTAATGTTGCCGCCAGAATACCCAGCTCAATCCAGTGCCGCAGTTCCATGCGCTTCCCCTCCCCTTCTCAACGCCCGGCCAGCCATTGCAGATACGACAACCGGCCGCGTTTGCCCCAGCGCAAAATCCGCAGATCCCCCGCAATGCCCCAACCCATGCCCGCCGCCGCGCCTCCCGTGGCGGTCAGCAGAGCAATATCCGCCGTGTAGTTTGCTTTGGGCGGCGGTTCCGGCGGCGGCGCAGCCGTGGTTTGCGGCGCGGCCGGCCGCATAGCGGGGAGCGGGCGCAGAGCCGCCTCTTCGCTGTGCCCGTTGGCGCAAACCCTGCGGCGCAGGCCTTCCTCCGTTTCGCTTGCCGGTTTCAACACTTCCCATTCTCCCCAGGCATGCCCCAAAGCGGGAATCCTCTCGCTGTAAGAAGCCCCGCAAGCAACGCAGGTGAACGTTGTTTCCCCCGCGCTTTCGCATGTGGCCTGTTTTGTGATCTCCGCCGCGTACCGGTGCCCTGCGGCGGGCCTCCCCGCTATTGTTTTGGCCGCGCCGCAGCGGGCGCAGGTTTGCGTGATCGCGCCGTCTTTGATGCAGGTGGGCGGGGTTTCCGCCGTTTGCCATTGGTGCCCCAGCGCGGGGATGGCTTCTTCCTCCCGGTGCGGGGCGTTCGCGTAGCTGGTGCAAACCCGGTAACGGCGGCCCGGCTGCGTGCAGGTGGGCGCCAGTTCCGTTTCCCAGGCGCTCCATTCATGCCCTCTGGCCGGAAGCGTGCGCGTCAGCGTGAAGCCGCAAAGGCGGCAGCAATAAATCGTTTGTCCCTCTTCGGTCTCGGTGGGTTCCCGGGTGGTAATCTCGTAATCGTGCCGCCCTTCGGCGCAGTTGAACGGTTCCGCGCGCGCGCCGAACGAAAGGCATAGCGCCAGAAGAATGACCCCCAAAAACCCAACCATATTGCGTTTCATACTCATTCCTCAATCGTCGCTCGTCCCCGGGCTTGTTTGCCAGCCGGTTGTCTGCGCAAAACGTTCCAGTGCCCGCCGGACATTCTGGTAATACGTGCGGCCAACCGGCAGGGTTTTTCCGCCGCGCGTGGCCAGTTCCGTGTAACTCAGGCTGCGGATTTCCTCCAGCGCCACCAGGTAACTGCGATGGATGCGCACGAAACCAAGGCCGTCGAGCTGCTTTTCAATTCCTTCTAAGCTTGGCGCGTAAAATTCAAAGCTTTTGTCGTCGTAATACACGGTGCATAGCTTCTTATAAATCTCAAGGTATCGGATGCTGCGCACAGCGATGTTCACCCATTCGCTCGCCGAGGCAAAAAGCACATAGTTCTGCGCGGCCTGCTGCGCCGCCGCGTGCGCCCGCAGCAAAATCTCCTCAATCTTTTCCGCCGGCGTCTCGCCTTTGATGATATAGTGCAGCGCATCCACGTCATATCCCGCCAAAATATCGGCAACGCTGCGGCTGGCCGTAAGAAAAACAATCTCGCCATGAAAACCCAGGCTGCGCGCCTGCCGCGCCGCTTCCAGCCCGGAAGGGCCGGGGAACCAGATTTCCAGCAGCAGCAGCTCCGCAAAATGCTTGTCCGCTGCGTGGAACAAAATTCCGTTGACGTTGCGCAGCTGCATCAGCTCCAGCGCAATGCCGTGCTTGCGCGCCAATTCGCCCAGCAGCCGGGCGTACCACTCCCGCGCGGCGTCGTCCTGATCGCAAATCGCAACCTTCAAAGCGGCGTCACCTGCCCTTGCCACCCCTCCGGGCCTCTGATTTTGCGGCGACAAAGCGCTGAAAAAACAAGCCGGTACAGAAATCGAATTATCATACATCCTCCCCGCTTATTTTGCTGTCGCTTGGCTTAAACTGCGCTGTGGCTCCCTCAATAACAGAGCGGTTTTTTCTGGTAAAACAACGCCGTGTTGCGGCACTAAGCGCCGCCGCGTTGTGGCGCTAAAGTACAAAATAAAAACCCGCCAACCGGTTCAACCGTTGGCGGGAAGCAAAACCCCAAAGCAGTGCGGGCGTCTGCGCCGCACAGCCAAATATCTTTTTTTGATACGATTCACAACTGAACGCCCCTTCAACTTTTGGCGCCTCTGCCGCAGAGTTCCGCACCGTGAATTGCATTTACATACACATTATAACACGGCTTGCCCAATTGTCAAGCATTTTTTTCCACGCCTGCCAATTATTTTATCCCCCCGCGCGCTACACAATTCCGCCGCAAAAGCCCAAAAAGAAGCTTCGCTCCTGCGGCGGGCAATAAGAAAGGTGCGCCGCGGCAATGATCGGCACCCATTTTTGCAGGTATTGCCGCGCGGTGTCGCTCTGTTCGCAGTATTGCGCCAGATAGGCGGCGGCAAGCGGCTCTCCCCCCTGCCGCAGCAGGCTGAGATAAGTGTTGGCCGCGTCCGCCGAGGCGTTGCCCTGGGTAACGTGCGCCCAGTCGATGATCCAGGCTTCGCCCCCGCGCAGCAGAACATTCGACGGCACAAAATCCCCGTGGCAAACTTTCAGGTGCGCGGGCATGGCGTCGAGCCGAATGTGCAGTTCATAGCGCGTGGTGGCGTCCAGCCCGCTAGCGGAAATCCCCCGGTGCAGTTGGTCTTTCTGCCGCCGCAAACGCGGGGCCTGCGCGGCGTGCACCCGTGTTTGCACCGCAACAAACAGCGCCAGCCATTCCGCTAACCGCGCAGGGTCCTGTTCCATATGCCATTGCAGCGTTTCGCCCTCAATAAAATCCTGAAGGATCGCCCACTGCCCGTCGATTTTCGTCACTTCATGCAACGGCGGCACGGGCAGCCCGGCCTCCTGCGCCAGCTCCACATTCAGCGCCTCCTCCAGCACGTCGGCCGGGTGCGCTTCGGCTGAAAACAGCTTGATTTTGTCGCCGCCCCGGCGATAAATCTGCTTGTGCGGACGGGAGCAGATGAGTTCCATGCGGGTACCTGCCCTTTCATTTGACATTACGCTTCCGAAGCCGCGTCTTCCGCGGCAATCTCTTCCGCCAACCTGCGGCGTTCAATCAGCTCTGCCTCCACTTTTTCGCGCAAATCGTTCGGGTATTTATAAAGCAGGCGCGCCAGCAGGAAGAAGAAGTTGTCGATCCCGGGGATAAGCAGATAAAGGAGCGGGGCCCATTGATAAAACTTCGCGGGCTGTTTTTGTTCCAGCGCCGGATCAAAGCCAAGGTGGTCAATCACAAGGTTGCCAACAATCACGTCAACATTGTTGATCACCAGCTTTTCCGTCAGGCCCTGCACCGCCATCGTCACGCCCTCGGAGCGGCGGCCGGTTTTGTATTCCACATAGTCGAGCATATCGTATTTGATGATGTTGGAGGCAACATTGTCAATTTTGCCCGTCGTCCAAATCAGCATCTGCGCGCCCCAGTTGAAGAGGATGCGGCCCACCGAATTCATGCCAACAAAAAACTGCGAAAGGTTCGCAACTGTAGCCACCAGCTGATGGAGCACCTGCATATTGCGCGCGCCGCCAACTTTTTTGATGATGGGCAGCGCAAACGGCTGCAAAACTACGCCGGGCAGGGCAACAAAGTTGTTGCGCACCCAAAGCAGCGTTTCGGCCTTCACCTTACCCATGCGAATCACGTCGTCAACGCCGCAGTAGCGGTAATAATCGTTGTCGGAAATGCTGGGGGTAAACACCGTGATAAAACGGGCAATCATTTGCAGGCAGAACCACTTGTTGTAGCGGATGATCGAAAAACACTCCCGCATTTCCTCGAAGAAATTTTTGCCTTCGCCTTCGGGATGCGCCGTGTCGGGCACGCGCTGGAGCACAAAGCTCGGACCCATTTCAAGGAAAAGGGCCGGTATCGAAAAAATGATCGTCCCCAGCAGGTAGATCTGGTTTTCCGGCCAGCCCAGCACGTCGCGCAGGCCAATGACCATCAGATACATGCCCGCAATCGCTTCGTGAATCGTCAGGCCAATGCTGCTGGCCCAGGCAATTTTGCTGCGTTCAGCAGAGTGCGGCGTAATATGCGCCCAAACCTTCGCGCTGGAAACCGTGTTGAATGTTGAAAACAGGCTCTTCAGGCAGTTGACAATGATCAGCAGGATGACGTGCTGCCAGGCGTTCATCCCCAGGCCGAACATCGGGAGGCACGAAAGAATATTGAGCGCCACAACATTCCAGCGCATAATCTTGCGGTGGGTGCTGATCGGCCAGTTGCGGTGATCCATGTAGGCGCCGATAAGGGGGTCGTTCAGCCCGTCCCATACCGTGGACGACACGCTTGCCACAGATTGCAGCCGCTTGTTCACCTTAAACACATTCTGGAACAGGTACATCACGTTCCATGTAAAGCCATCGCGCGGGCCGGTGACAATGTTCGGAAGAATGTGCGCCGCCATTTCCCATGGTCGAACCTTCTCTTCGGGCATATCCTTGCCCATAAACCAGCGCCCGGGGTGTCGCAGCGCCTCTCGTGTGCGCGCCCGTGATTCCGCCTTCTGCTCAGGGGATGTTTCTTTGTTCGCCATAGAAACCTCAGCCTTTCCGTCATATGTTTTCCAGGGTCGTTGACGCAATAAAAATCGTTCGAATGCGAGCGATTTTGTGCACTAAAAATTTGCGCTGCCTGATATGATAACGCGACTGATAACGCGATCGGGAGCGATATCCATGCCGTTTTTGCCCGCCGGAGCAAAAAATCGCTCCGTTTAGCCCCTGCACTTTTCCCTTCTGCAAACCATTTGCTGTCTCATTGTCGAAAAACCAATGTTATTATAACACCGGATCCACCGGTTGTCAAGTACAATTTCGCCTCAAGGTTTTTGATCTGCGCGCGCGGAAGCCAAAAGCCGCCTCTGTAAATTATAGCATGTCCGGGAAGAAAAAACAAGCCCAATTTCGCTGTTATTTGCGCGGCGCTCATTAAGGCGTGCCGGGGCCGTTGGGGGTGCCGCCGCTCGCGCCGGTCATACCCGTTGGGCAGCACCAGCATTCGCACCAATCGTCTGCCGGAATGGCATACGGAACCCAGAGGCAGCCGTTGCAGTCAACATAATAAATCGGGAAACAATCCATCCAAGCACCCCCACATCCCTGCTATTGTATTCCCAAAAGCCCTCTGTTATGTATGTCGCCGGCGCGCATATTTCTCCCCGCCGCGGGTAAAAATACCAATGGCTACCAAAGAATGCAAGGAGGAATCGTATGCCGAAAACCAACGAAAAAACAACGCGCATGGGGGCCGACCGCGCGCCCCACAGCGCGGGGAACCAAACCACCAACCAGGGCGTTGGCGTTGCCAACACCGACGACTCGCTCAAGGCAGGCAAGCGCGGGCCAACGTTAATGGAAGACTTCATTTTCCGCGAAAAGATCACCCACTTTGATCACGAGCGCATCCCCGAGCGCATAGTGCACGCCCGCGGCAGCGGGGCGCACGGTTATTTTCAGGTGTACGAAAGCCTGTCCCATCTGACAAAAGCGCATTTTCTCAGCGATCCGGCTTTGGTGACGCCCGTTTTCGTCCGGTTTTCCACAGTCGCGGGATCGCGCGGTTCCGCCGATACCGTGCGCGACGTGCGCGGGTTCGCCGTAAAATTCTATACCCAGCAGGGCAATTACGACATCGTAGGCAACAACATGCCCGTCTTCTTTATCCAGGACGCAATCAAGTTCCCCGATCTGATCCACGCCGTAAAACCCGAGCCAAACAACGAAATGCCGCAGGCCGCCTCGGCGCACGACACTTTTTGGGATTTTGTCGTCAACACACCGGAGTCGATGCATACGGTGCTTTGGCTGATGTCGCCGCGCGCGCTGCCGCAAAGCTATCGCATGATGGAAGGCTTCGGCATCCACACCTTCCGCTTTGTCAACGCCGACGGCGAAAGCAAGTTCGTAAAATTCCACTGGAAGCCGCTGCTGGGCGTGCACTCGCTGGTTTGGGACGAGGCGCAAAAAATTGCCGGCAAAGACGCCGACTTCAACCGCAGGGATTTGTGGAACAGCATCGCCGCGGGCCATCCCGCCGAGTTCGAGTTCGGCATTCAGGTGCTCGATCCAAAAGACGAGTTCAAGTTCGGCTTTGATATTCTGGATTGCACAAAGCTTTGGCCGGAAGAACTCGTGCCCGTGCAGCGCGTGGGCAAAATGACCCTCAACGAAAACCCGCAGAATTTCTTCGCCGAAACCGAGCAGGCGGCGTTCTGCCCGGCCAATATTGTGCCCGGGATCGACTTCACCAACGATCCGCTGCTGCAAGGGCGGCTGTTCTCGTATCTGGATACGCAGCTGAGCCGCCTGGGCGGGCCAAATTTCCACCAGATCCCCATCAACCGCCCCCTGCCCCCCGTGAATAACGATCAGCGCGACGGCATTCACCAAATGCGGGTGGACGAAGGCCAAACCGCCTATCATCCGAACGCGCTCAACCGCAACGAGCCGCATTCGGCCCATCAGGGCGAAAGCGCGTTCGCGCACCTGCAAGAAAAAGTGGACGGCAGCGTGATCCGCGAACGCAGCGAAAGCTTCCGGGATCATTTCAGCCAGGCCGCCATGTTCTGGAACAGCATGAGCGCCTTCGAGCGCAAGCATATCATCGACGCGTTTCGCTTCGAGCTGGGCAAGTGCACAAACAAAAACACCCGCCAGCGAACCGTCGATCTGCTGGGGCAGGTCAACGCGGAACTGGCCGGCGCGGTTGCCGAAGGCCTGGGCATTGTGCCCGCAAAGGCGCGGCCCGCCCAGCCAAACCCCGCCTCTTCCCCCGCGCTGAGCATCGAAAACACCGTCAAAAGCCCAAAGACGCGCCGCGTCGCGATTTTGATTGAGCAAGGGTTCCAGCAGCAGCAGCTCGACGCGGTAACGCGGGCGCTTGCCGCCGCGGGCGCGCAGTACGAAATCATTTCCGCCGGCCTGAAGCCGATACCCTCGGCGGAAGGCAAAGCGGCCGAGCCATGCCAAACCTTTGCCACGGCGGCCTCCGTGCTTTATGACGCCGTATTTGTGCCGGGCGGCGCGGCGGCGCTGGCGCAAAATGCCGAAGCAAAGCTGTTTGTGGAAGAAGCCTACCGCCACTTTAAAACCATTGGCCTTTGCGGCGAGGCGGCGCAGCTGCTGGCCGAACAGCCAAACCCCGGCGCTGACTGCTGCCCTTCGGCGGGGGTTGTTGTCTGCGCCGAAAGCCGCGAGATACGCCGCTTTGCCGACGACTTTATCGCGGCGCTGGCCGCCGGCCGGCATTATCAGCGCGCCGGGGCAACGCTTGCGGCGCAGCCAAAGGTGGTGTTGCGGAAAGGATAACCCCCCGCGCAAAAAGAACCCCCTGCCGGGGTTCTTTTTTATGCCGTTTCTATGATCCTTCCCCGCGCCCGGGGCTAGCGGTTCAGCTCCACAATCGTCACCCGATCCGAGTCCAGCCCGGTTTTGCCCAGCAAAATCTCTTTGATCTGCAGCGCCGTCGCCCCGTCGATTGGCTCGCCGCCCAGCACCGCCTGAACGTTTTCGTCGTCAATCATAACCAGGCACTCGCTGCCGGTTTTCGCTGTAATGAGCGATTCGCAGTCGGCCTCGAGCTTAATGGCGCTGGCCAGCTTTTGCAGCGATTTCCCCGCGTCGGCAACCGCTTTGGCGCTGGCCTTCGAGTCGGTGATCACAGCATCGAGGGTTTCTTTCGCCTCGTCGTGGGCCGCTTGCCGCCGCAGCTTCGCCCCGGCAAAATATTCCCCGGCCGCCGTGCTGTAAGGGTTGTGAACATACTGCGAGTCGCCCAGGTGCTCGTTGGGCGTTGTGTTGGCGGCCGCCGCCGTGGTCGCAGCCATCGGCTTGCCGTCCACAGCCGTGTCGGGCCGCGAATAATACCAGTTCACAAACACCGCCGCCCCCAGGGCCAATACCAGGGTCATCAGTACCAGCTGCCGTTTTTTCAAGAGTTTTTTCATTGCATACTCCTCCGCTTCGTTTGATTTTTGTTTTGATATGACCGCTGCGGCAATGTTACCCCAGCCTTGCCACGCTCACTTTGTTCGCGCCAACGCCCAGCACCGCCGTCACCATTTCAATGATGCTCTGGCGCACGAGCAGGTCGTCGCCGCCCTGGCAGACCACCGCTACGCCCCGCACCTGCGGCTCCACCATCTTCAGCACAAGGCCCTGCTGGCCGCTGCCCGTGCCAATGGTAACATACTGCTTGTCGGCGCTGAGCGATTCTTCGCTGCCCGCGTCGCTTTCGCTGTGTTTCTGGTCGGTCTTGCCCTGCGTGGCGTAGATCGGTTCGCTCCCGCTGTCCAGCGTCAGCATCACCCGCGTTTCCCCCGCTCCGGCAATGGCGCCAATGGTCTCCTGCAACCGCCGCTCCAGCTGCTGTTCGTAGTCGGTCAGATCCACCCGTATGTTCTCTGTGCCAACGGCGTTGGCTTTGCCGCCCGCCTGCGGGCTTCCGCCCGTCAGGGATGTGACGCACAGCAGCAAAATCCCGGCCAGCCCCGCCGCCAATACCACTGCCTGCCATTTGCTGATCTTCATTTTCCGCAGCCAGGCGGCCAGCGCGCCGCCCTTTTGCCCCTCATCCAAGCGGCGTCACCCCTTTCTTTCGTTCACTTCTATTTCCACATCCAGTCCCGCGGCCTCCCGCAGCGCGGCGGCCAGCCCGCCGGTGTCCGTCCCGGGCGGCAGCGCCACCCTGCATGTTGCTATGTTTATGCTCCCTTCGGGCAGAATATCCGTAGCCAGCACAATTTGTCCGGAAATTTTTCGCCTGTCCAAAACTTCCGTAATCCGCGCGCGCAGTTCCGTTTCCACAGCCGCCTGAATCTGCCGCGAAACCGCCGCGTCAAAGTTGGGCAGCGTGGCTTCGGCCTCCGGCAGGAATTCCAGGTTCAGGCCCCGCCGCCCGTTGAACAGCGGCGACAAAAACGCGCACAGCAAAAACACCGCCACCACCGTGCGCACAGCCTTCTGCACCGATCCCTTCGGGGTCATCAGCCAAACGATACCCCCGGCCAGCGCCGAAAGCGCCACAGTCAGCGCCCAGTTGCGTATGGCATCCATCCGGCGCTACCCCCCCTTTCCAATCGTAATCACCAGCCCCGTGGATACCAGCAGAATCGCCGCGTTAAAGATCACGCACGCGCTTAAGATCGCCACGGCATAGGCCGCGCTTTTGAACATCCCGGCGGCGCGATCCTGCGCGAACAGTTCGCTGGCCGCCGCCAGCAGCTTCAACATGGCCGACCAGAGCAGCAGTTCCGCCAGAACCGGCGCGTAAATAAGCAGCCCGGCAATCAGCGCAAAGCCGCCAACCGCCCCTTTGACCAGCGAAACCGAACTCAAAATCGCTCCGCAGGCTTCGCTGAGCGCCCCGCCCACCAGCGGCACGCTGTTGGCCGCGATTTTTACGCCGCGCACCACCATCGCATCCGCCGTGTTGGCAATCAGGCTCTTTACGCCCAGCCAGGCCGAAAATAACCCCGCCAGCACCGCAAACGTGCCGATAACCGCTTTTTTGATCCCCCCCGCCACCGCCGAAAGCTTCACATCCTTCACCGTCGCATCCACCAGGCTCAGGCCCAGCACAATGCCCGTGCAGGGGATAATCACCCCGTCGGCCAGCTGCGAAAGCCCTCGCGCCGCCGCAAACGTCAGCGTATGATAGCTCAGCGCCAGCGACGGATTCCCCGCCGCCGTGATGATTCCCGCCAGAATGGGAATCAGCAGCAGCCCAAAGCCGTTGCCCGCCTGCACCACCCCCGCCGCGCCCTTCATCAGTTCCGAAAGGCCCGGCAGCAGCAAAATCAGCGCCAGCATGCTCCCCGCCACCTCAATGGTATGGCGGGTTTTTTCGTCGTCAGGCAGCGCGCTGAAGCAAAACGAGAGCATCACCACAACGCAAAGGGCCATTGCCCCGGCCTTTGCCGCCCGGGGCAGCGCGCCCGAAATCATGCCGAACAGCACCGTGATGATGTCGCGCGGCGAAGCCTTCAGCAGCGCATAAAGGTCAATCCCATCCACCCCCAGGGCGGCAAGGTTTTCCCGCGTGTCCTCCGGCAGCGCTTCCAGCAGCTGGTTCGCGCCGGAATCTTCCAGCTGCTGGCCGTAGGCTGCGGGCAGCGGCTGTTCTTCGGCAGCCAGCGCGGGCATGGGCAGCAGGCAGAAAACGCTTGCGAGCACTCCGGCAATCATTAGTTTTTTCATCGGTATTTTCATCTTCCCGCCTCCTGACTCCTCCCCCTGTCCTTACTTCCTAACCCCTATCCCCTATCTCCCTATATCCCCTACTCCCTATCTCCCCTATCCCCCCTAATTCCTGCTCCCTAATCCCTAACCCCTAATCAGTCCGACGGCCATTTCCGCCATGCTTTTGAGCAGCGGCAATGTGAGGGCAAGAATCAGCAGGCGGCCGCCCAATTCCACCAGGTTTGCCAGCGACGAAGAACCCGAGTCGCGGCAAACGTCCGCGGCCAGCTGGGTTGTGATGCAAATCCCCAGCGCTTTGGCCAGCATCGTGAACGAACCGCTGCCGCCGCCGCCCGCCCCGCCGCCAACGGGCGCAAAGCTGAGCATGCTGTCCACCGTGCCCAGCAGTTCGCGCATGGCGTCCAGCAGCAGCAGCGCAACCGCAGCCACCCCGCCCAATTGCACAAACATGGCAAACTCCGGTTTCACTTGCCGCACAATCAGCGCCGCCATGCCTGCCAGCACTGCCGCCGCCGTCAGTTTCCAGACCATATTCGACGTCCTCCCGCATTCCAATTAAAAATGATTTCGGATGACCGCGCGCCATTGCCCGCCGGAACCGCCCTTTACATGGGGATCATCGCCTTCACCGTGTCCAGCAGGTTCAGCAGCTGGGGGATGAGCATCATCAGGATGACCACCACGCCGGCGAGCACAACGAGCATGCCGTATTCGTCACGGCCAATTTTGGCCAGCACCTGGTGAAGTATTGCCACAAGAATACCCACCATGGCAATTTTTAGAACGATTGTCAAATCCATTGCTTTGCTCCTTTTTTTGTGATGAAATAACGCAAAAATGTTACATGGGCAGGGGCTTTGTTCGCGATTCCGAAATTTCGGATTTTCATAAAAAGCCCCTCCGGGGAGGCCCTTTTTCCTGTCTGCCATTCCGAAATTTCGAACTATCATAAAAATGCGCGCGGCTCCGGGGGCTTTGTTCGCGATTCCGAAATTTCGGATTCTCATAAAAAGCCCCTCCGGGGAGGCCCTTTTTCCTGTCCGCCATTCCGAAATTCCGAACTATCATAAAAACGCGCGCGGCTCCGGTGGCTTTGTTCGTGATTCCGAAATTTCGGATTTTCATAAAAAGCCCCTCCGGGGAGGCCCTTTTTCCTGTCCGCCATTCCGAAATTTCGAACTATCGTAAAAACGCGCGCAATCGCAAAATCGCTCACAAGAACAAAATCATCACCGTCAGCCCGGCCAATATGCCCAGCAAAAAGAGCGCCTTGCCGCGTTGATCGCGCCGGGCGCGCGCCTGTTCCAGCAGCGCCCGCAGCTGTTCTTCCAGCACCAGCAGCGCTTCGCACTGCCCGTCGGCGTCGAGCGCGCCCAAAATTTCCGCCAGCGGCAGCAGCGCCCGGCGATCTTCTTCCTTCAGCGCGGGGCTGTTGCCCGCCACGGCGCCGCGCCAGGCCTGCGGAAAAGCCGCTCCGGCGCGCAGTTCCCGCAGGGCGCAGGGCAAAAAGGCGGGGCACTGCCCGGCAGCACAGCATTCGGCCAGCATGCGCCCCAGGGGCGGCCGGCTGAATTGCAGCTGCGCCCGCATGCCGGCGAGCATGCGCAGGGCGGCCTCGAGTTCCCGCGCGCGCTGCGCCAGCGCCCGCGCCGCCATTGCTCCGGCCGCGCCGCAGGCAAGAAGAATCATCGCCAGCGCAACATTTTTCAGCATAAAACGCCTTCTTCCTGTGTGGTTTGAACAGCCCTACGGCAGGGTGTGCACGGCGTATTCTCCCGGCGAAGACAGGTGCGCCAGCGCCTGGAACGCCCGCAAATCCAGCAGACGGCGCACAACGGGGCGATCCACGGCCTCTTGCGCGCTGCCCGCGTGCACCGTTGCCGCAAAGCGCACGCCCGCGCCCAACCCCGCCTCCAGGGCCGCAGCGTCGGGCAGGCCGCCCAGTTCGTCGCAGACAATCACCTCGGGCGACAGCGAACGGATGGCCAGCAGAATCCCTTCGCCTTTGGGGTATCCGGTGAGCACGTCGGTATTTGGGCCAACGCCGCAGCATGGCTCGGCCCCGCGCGCGCCCGCCAGCTCGCCGCGCTCGTCGATCAGCGCCACGCGGCGGCACGGGCCGCACAGGCCGGAAGACAGCCGCAGGGCCAAATCGCGCAGCATGGTGGTTTTGCCGGAGCCGGGCGGCCCGGAGATCAACACATTGGGCAGCGCGCCGCCCTGGTAAAACTCCCGGCACAGGCGCGCCGCCGCCCCCGGTATCTGCCGGGCAATGCGCAAATTGATGGAAGAGATCTCCCGCACGGCGGTGACGACGCCGTTTTCGCAAACAGCCGTGCCGCAGACGCCGGCCCGGTGCCCGCCGGGCAATGTGACAAAACCCCGGGCAATGTCTTGCGTATAGCTATGGACGGAATAGCCGCAGATGGCGCGCAGGGTAAGGTTCAGCTGCTCGGCGGTCAGGCGCGGGCCGTTGTTCTGGAAGAAAGGCGAGACGCCGCCATGGGATAAGTAAAGCGGCCCTTCGGGCGTTGTGACGGCGACCGGCCCGCCCGCCCGCAGCCGCAGCTCCGTGGCCCGGCCGCGCACATCTTCCGGCACAGCCGCCAGCAGCGCGCGCAAAAAGTCTGGCAGAAGCGCCGTGGCCTGCTCGAACGGCTGCATGGACTTGCCCCCCTTCTGTGGTACATGCTTATGCGGGGGATGTCCGGGATATGCCCGGGCGCGGAACATCAGAAGCGATTTTTGGCCGGGAGCGATCCAGAAGAATTTTTGCGCATGATGATACCGACAAAAAAATTTTGCTTTCACGGTTTGCCGTTACCCTCTTGACAAAATTCTTTTGCGCGTGTAAAATAAAAGAGGATTTTTAGACAAACGCGGAATCAATCAAAGAGAGGATGAGTCTATTGTCATTTTTAGACCGGAAACTCGTTCAGACGGACACGGGAGAAGAAACCTACCTGACCTGGAAAGAAACCCTGTCTTACGCCGTTGGCAAGGGCGCGCAGGGCATGTCCACCTCTATCATGAGTTCGTCCTATGTGAATTACTTCATCACGAACATCTTCCGCATCCCAACGGCAACGGCGGCACGCATCCGTTTATACTGCGGCATATGGGACGCCATCAACGACCCTATCATGGGGGTCATCATCGACAAAACGCGCACAAAGCACGGCAAAATGCGGCCTTACATCCGCTGGGCGCCCTATCTTTCGGCACTGTTCACGCTGCTGTTTTTTTTGGGCCGCCCGGATTGGCCCTACGCGTTTAAACTGACGATGATGAGCATTGCGTTCGTGGGCTGGGACATGGCGTATACGGCGGTGGACGTGCCCATTGGGGCGCTCGCGTTTTCGATGACGCCCAACGGCATTGAGCGCACGAAGCTCTTTGGGTATTCCAATATTACGCGCGGCATCATCGGCGCTATCGCGGGCGGCATTGTGCCCGTGGCGCTGATGATCCCCTATTTTCAGTCGAACACCACGCCGGCTTATACCGCGGCGGCAATTGTTGCGGGCGCGGGGATGGTGCTGCTGACGCGGCCCACGTTTTATTTCACGAAAGAGCGCGCCGCTTATTCGGAGGATGTGCCGAGCCTGATGGAATGCCTGCGGCTGCTGATACACAACAAGCCGCTGTTCATGCTGGTGATTTCGAATGTGCTGTTTCTCTTCGCCACCCTGCCCGCCGCCGCGCGGATGTATTTCGCGGTGGATTTGATGGGCAGCGGAAAGTTCACGATGCTGCTGGAAATAGCGGGCATGCCGTCGATGTTCCTGGCGGGGCTGATTGTGCCGAAAATTGCCGAAAAGCTGGGGCGGCGCATGAACTTTAAGAAGTTTTATATGATCAGCTGCGCTGCGGCCGCCGGGGTTCACCTGCTGTTTTTCCTGACATGCCGGGGTCTGCTCAACCGGGAAAACACCCAGCAGGTGGGCTGGCCGTTCGCAATTTATATTCTTTTGCTGGCCGGGCTTTCGCTCATTCCGCTGGAGTTCAAAAACCTTTGCAGCAAAGAAATGGAAGCGGAAACGGTGGACTACATTGAGCGGCGCAGCGGCAAGCGAACAGAAGGCGTCATGCTTTCGGTCATCTCGTTCACGGGCAAGCTGCAAAACTCCGCTTCGTCCGCCGTGGCGCTCTGGATGCTGACGCTGGGGAAATACGCCACGCACAGCGACGCCGTGCCCGTGCCGCAGACGGCGAACGCGAAATTTGCCCTGTTCGCTATGTTTACGCTGATCCCCGCCGCCGCGTTCCTGCTGATGCTGATCCCCCTGAAATTCTATAACGTGCAGGTCAAAAACAGCAAAACGGAGGCGGCGCAATGAAACTGGCCGTCATTGCCGACCCGCACTATTATTCCCGCGCGCTGGGCTGCGCCGGCGAAGCCTACGAGCTGCGCTCCGGTTCAGACCAGAAATTTCTCGCGGAAACAGGCGATATTGTGCAAGCGGCGTTCGAGCGCCTGGCGCAAGAGCGGCCCGACGCGGTGCTGATAGCGGGCGACCTGACCGACAACGGCGAAGCCCTGAGCCACGAAGAATTCCGCGAACTGCTGCGCAACCTTCAGCGGCAGGTTCCTGTCTACGTCATCACCGCCACGCACGACTGGTGCTCCGACGGGCGCAACAAGCGCTACGAGGGCGGCCGGGAAATTTTTGATGTAGCAACGCTGAAAAGCGGCGAACTGCGGGACTATTACGCCGACTTTGGGCCGAACCAGGCGTTCAGCGAATATACGACGGCCATTGGCACATCTTCCTGCGCCATTGCGCTTTCGGACGAGGTAACGCTGCTGGCGCTCAACGACGACCAAAACGGCAAAGGCCGCGCGGGCTACGACACAGCGCACCTGCAATGGATCTTAGCGCGGCTGGCCGAAGCGAAAGCGGAGGGCAAAACCGTTGTTGCCATGCAGCACCATTTGCTTTGCGCGCACATCGACGGGCTGTTCAGCAACGGCATGCGCATTGGCGACGCAGACGAAATCGCCGCCGCGCTGGCCGACGCGGGGCTGCGGTATCTGATCACCGGGCATTCGCATATGCACGATATCGCGGCGTATCTTTCGCCCGCAGGGAACGCGATTTATGATATCAACGTAGGCTCCGTCTGCGGGTATCCCGCGCCGATTCTGCTGCTGGAACTGGCGGACGGCGCGGCGCGCCTGCGCACGATTTATCTGGAAGGCTTTCGCTTTGCGGAGCACGCCGGGCAGATGATCACCCGGGTGTTCGACGGCGCGGCCATGGGCAAAGACGAATTCATCAAGCGCGTCAACGCTCTGGGCGCAAACGGAACGCAGCTCGCAAAATTTTATCCGCTGATCCGCCCGGCGCTGAGCCATTTGCGAAAAATAAGCGTGCCGCGCGCCGCAAAACTGCTATGCCTGCTCACGTTCGGCAAAGCCATACGCCGCAGGGAACTGCGGGAACTGCCGGATATCCCCGCGCTGGAGCTGGCGCTGCGCGTTTTTTTGTCGTCATTCGAAGGCGGCGCGCTGCTCGCGCCCGGCAGCGGCGCCTATCAAGCCGCCATGGCCGCCGCCCGCGCGCCGGGGTGTTTTGTGAAAAACAGTCTCACGCGCCGTTTGCCAACGGCCATGGATCGCCTGCTGCGGGGAAACCCCCTCATGGCAAACATGCGGGCGGGCGAAACCGTTACGCTCGCGGCGCCCGACTGAAGCCAAACGGCGCCTTCGCAAAAAATTCTTGCGCGCCCAAAAATTTCTCTTGCAATTTTCGCCGCACTGTGGTATAATACTTTGGCATAAAATATGGCGCTGATATCGCGCTTGGAGGTAGCTTCATTATGGCATGGTACCAAATCGTTCTGGCGGCGGCTGTGATTCTGACTTCTGTCGTTATCACCGTTCTCGTCATGTTGCAGGAAAGCAAGGCGCAGGGTCTTTCCGGCGTAATCGCCGGCGGGGCCGACAACTTGTTTGGCAAAACAAAAGGCCGCTCCTACGAAGACAAGCTGGTGAAATACACCAAATGGGCCACGATAGTGTTCTTTGGGCTAACCCTTGGCGGCACGCTGCTGTTCCTGTTCTGGGTGCGCTGACAAGCCGCGGAAAGGGAAAACATGGCTGGGCGGGGTTTGTCCGCCCGGTTTTGTTGTGTTCGCGCAGCAAAGGAGGAACCGCCGATGCCGACCGCCCTGCTCATCACCGTTTCCAGCGACGAGATCAAACGCATTCGCCGCGCGCGGTATATCAAATTTCAGCAATGCACCATGCCCTATCTCGCGGCGCTGTTCCCGCCGGGATGGCGCGTGGTGCATATTGACGAGGAAACGCAGACGCCGGACTACGACGGCAGCTACGACCTGGTGGGGCTGACCTTCCATACGCCATGCTGCCGCCATGCTTACGCGATCGCGGCGGAGTTCCGCGCGCGCGGCGCTTATGTGATCATGGGCGGGCCGCATGTATCGCTGCTGCCGGACGAGGCGGAGCAATATGCCGACAGCATTTTTGTTGGAGAAGCCGAGCGCACGCTGCCGCAGTTTTTTTTGGATTTTGCCCACGGGCAGCCCAAAAAGCGATACAGCGACCCCGTGCCGGTTGATCTGCGGCACGCGCCGCAGCTGCTGACGGAGCATTTTCACCGGGCCGATCACACGGCGGGCACGCTGTTCGCCACGCGCGGCTGCCCACACAACTGCGAATTCTGCGCGATTGCCTGCATGTATCGCGGCGGCTTGCGGCGCAGGCCTGTGGAGGCCGTTGCAAGGGATTTTGCCGCCCTGCGCGGCAAAGTTGTGGTCTTTTGGGACGACAACCTTTCGGCGGACATGGAATACGCGAAGGAGCTGTGCCGGGCGATCGCGCCGTACCACAAATGGTGGACGTCGCAAGCCGGCGTGCGCGCCGGGGAGGACGACGAATTTTTGGCTCTGGCACACCAAAGCGGCTGCCGGCACCTGTTCCTTGGCTTCGAGAGCGTATCGCAAATGTCGCTGGATGGCGCGAACAAATCGTTCAACCAGGCGGAGCGCTATCGGGATATCATCCGGCGCGTGCATTCCCATGGGATTTCCGTTCAGGCGGGCGTTGTTTTTGGGTTCGACAGCGACGGGCCGGATGTATTCGATCGGACGTTGGATTTTTTGCGCGAAAACGGCGTTGATCAGGCCACGTTTAATATGCTCACACCTTACCCCGGCACGCCGCTGTTCGCGCGGCTGAAGGCCGAGGGCCGCATCCTCACGGAGGACTGGGCAAAATACAACTCCCGCGAAGACGTGGTGTTCCAGCCAAAGCGCATGACGCCGGAACAGCTGCTCGCGGGATTCCGGCATGTGAACCGGGAATTTTATACGCTGGGCCACATCGCCGCGCGCATGCGGCGATCGCGCACGAATACCTATTGGGTGCTGCCGCTGAACCTGCTCTATTGGGGATTGCTGCGCGCCCGCCGCTGTTTAAAAGAACCATCATAAAAAAGGGAGATGCGGTATGGCGCACGCATGCACGTTCAGCGCGCAGGAAAAGGCCGCGCTGCTGCGCAACCCCGACCGGGGATTGCGCATGGAAACCTATCTGACGCCGGGGGAACCGCCGCAAAGTTACCCCGGCGGCGCTGCGGAGGATCCCTACGAACGGCTGCTGCGGCTCGTTGAAAAATACCGGGAAGACAGCCCCACGGTCACACAGCTCTATATTTATTTGAGCCGCTACCGCGAAAAGCCGCTGGACGACCGGGCCTTCGGGCAGATGGATCGCATGCTGGAACTGTGTCGCGCGCAGGGCTTAAGGGTGCTGCTGCGCTTTGCGTATCAAAACGAACACGAGCCGGACGCGGAATGGGACCATGTGCGCGGGCACCTGGATCAACTGACGCAGTGGTTCGCCGCGCGCGCGGCGCTGATTGACGAAACCGTCTGCGCCGTGCAGGCGGGCGTTGTTGGCGCCTGGGGCGAGGGGCACAGCAACGAACGCCTGCACAGCCGCTATATTGGGCAGGCCCTTGACGCGGTCTGCCGGATGACGCCGGAAAATCTGTTTGTTCAGGTGCGCACTTTGGAGCTAATGGAAAAAATTGCGCCGCGGTATCAGGCGCGGCTGGCTCTGCACGACGACTACCTCATAGGGGAACCGAACGGCGTCTGGAGCTTTTTCCTGAACCAACAGCCCAGCCCGGCGCAGGAGGCGCGGTTTTGCCGCACGCTCAACGACGCGGAAATGCCCTGGGGCCGGGCGAACTATATGGACAAAGACGATGGCGCGCCGCTCCACGCCCTGCCCGCCCGGGATGTTCTGCGGCAGGTGAAGCAATACTGCCTTTCCACGCTGTCGCTCGAACACAATTACCGGGAAGACTGCGGCCCCACCGCGCCCTATTCCCTGGCCCGCTGGAAGGACGAAATGATTGCGCCGGAGGAACTGGCCCGGCTGGGCCTGCCGTGTTTGCCCGCGCTGTTTGAGGCTGGGCGTCTGTCGGTATACGACTACCTGCGCTACCATTTGGGATACCTTCTGACCATACCGGAGATGGCCGCCACCGGGCGGCGGCTGCGCTTCGCGATCCAGAACCACGGCTTTGCCGCGCCGCTCAACTGCAATTATCTTTGCGTTGCGGCGGGCGGCAAGGAATACCCCGTGGAGGGGTATGACAAGTTCGCGCTGGGTTCAATGCAGCGCTGCGATTATGTGGTTGACTTGCCGGAAGAAGCGGCGGGCCAAACGGTGGAAATCAAACTGGCCCGCTCCCGGGGCAGCGGCATTTGCGTCGCCTTCGCGGGGGGCGCGGGAGCCCATAGACAGGTCTAAAGCTGCGCTTCCAAAATATTCCCTGTAAATTCATGGAGAAATCCCATAAAATTTCAAAAAGTGCTTGACATTCGGCAAATTATATGGTATTATTAGTTTAACGAGGTAATTCGCGAAGTTGCACAGCCTACAGTATGCTTTCTTCAAGACGCTTGATCTTTTTCTTTTCAGCAACAGCCGGTGCACTGTCATCGGCTGTTGTTGTTTTTATGCCGCCCGGGAGCCATACCGGGCACGCGGCGCAGGGTGTTTTGCACCCCCGCCCGCCCGAGGGCATATATTATGAATGGGCATTGCCCCAATTAATTCAAAGGAGTATGAATCAACATGATGGATGTTTCCGGCTGCGGCATCGGCGGGTTCGGCAAGGGCCTTTTGGGCGCTAGCGTGCTCGGCCTCGGCGGAGCGGCAGGCCTTGCTGGGCTAGGGCTGATTGCCGGCAGCAATAACTGCTGCGAAGCGTCGCGCCCCCGCTACAAGCAAGTGACCACCTACCAGGAAGTGACGGCCTACAAACCACAAACCACCTACAAGCCCGTCACCGTCTACCGCCCCGAGACCACGTATGTTCCCTACAAAACCTGCAAGCCTGTTACCACCTGCGTGGAAGTGCCGCAGGCCCCGCGCTGCAACAAACCACACGGCCCAACGTGCTGCTGCAGCATTTGCTGCTGCGAATGACGCACAACGAACATGACCGCGCAAACGCCCCTCCCGGCCGGGAGGGGCGCTGCCGTATGGGCGGGCTTTATTTTTTTGCCCAAAGCTTTTGCACGGTGTAGTAGGCGGGCTTCGGCGTGCCGTCGCGGTATACCAGACCCCAGCGGGTTTCGATCGGGCAATCGGGCTGGCCGCAAACGTAGCAGTATTCAGAATCGGAATAGCAATAGATAAACGAGCCGATGAGGTATTTTTTCTTTTCCAGCTTCGGCAGCATGACGGAATAGAACTTCGCCTGGCCTTCCGGGGTGTGCGGGTAGCCTTTGATGACCACGTTCTCTGGCATTTCTTTGTAAAGATGCAGCTTCATATCGGATGTGGAACCGAACAAGTAATCGCCCCAGTCGCCGGAAGCGTTATTGTAAACCTGATCGCGCAGCCGTTGCGGCAGCTTTGCGACGAACTTCTTGATGTCCTTGCGGGCTTCCGCCTCGCTCGAGGCGCCATATTTTTTCAGCAGCGCCGTTTTTTCGGCCTCTGTTTTGGGCGCGCCGTCGCCGATATAGCCAAACTCCGTCATGATAATGGGCTTGCCGGTGAAGCTCCACATATAATCCAGCATGGTGTCGAAGAGCCAGATCCAATTGCCGATGGCGGCAAAGCAGCCCAGATACAGATCAAGCCCGATGTAATCGCAGTATTTATAGTAGGGCTGCATGGCGGCGTGTTCGTCGGCCTGGGGGCCGGAGGAATTATAGCCAATGATCACATTGCCGCGCACGGGATACATGGCCTCCAGGTTCATGCCGAGGAAGCGGATGCATTCCTCAAAGGTCAGGGGCAGGGCAAACCGGGGCAATGTGAGTTCGTTGCTCACCTGTATGGCGCCGATGAGGCCCTTCAAATCCTTCAGGAGGAAGCGGGCAATCTCTTTTACGCGGGCCTCGTTTTCCGGCTTGCGCGGATCGACCCCAAACTCAATGTAATCTTTTGGATAGGGGGTAACGGCAAAAATTTTGATGCCCGCGTTGTTGAAGCGCTTCATGCGCGCTTTCCATTCCTGATAGCTCTGGCGGATTTTCCCGTTCTTTTCGAAGGGGAAGGGGATGTCAGCACGATTCCACTCAATCCCCGAGGCGGCGATTTGTTTGTAGTTGTCGTTCGCGTGGCAAACGCCTTTGAGATAACCGCCCGCCCGCGCCTTGACTTCCTGGACTTCCTTCGAAGTTTTGGCCTTAAAGGGATAGGTGGCCAGCGCCGAGGGCACGTAGACGATGGAGGGCGGAATTTGGTGCTTGATCCAGTCCTCCGCGCTCCGATAGGGCGGGATCAGATTAAGAACGAAAGAGAGCAGCGCGATCAGGAGGGAGGTGGCAATTTTGATCATAAAGAACGCTCCTTTTCTGCCATGAATTGGACATATTTTAATTATAGCACGTCTGATGGGCTTGTCAAGAAAAATTTTTAAAACGCAAAAAAACAGCGGCCAAACGGCCGCCCCCTGCGTCAACCCCCCATAAAACAGCAACAGGAGCCGGCGGATCGATCGTCCCGGCTCCTGCCCCCTGGTTCCAGATTGCTCATGCGCGGTACGCGCGGGCAATGGCATCCAGGGCAAGCAACTTGCTCAGCCTGCGGAAAAAGCCCTTCTGCTCTTGCGCTTCCCGCAGCAACCGGCGTGCTTCGGTTTGGATATACGCTTCCCAGCTTGCATTGTGGTACATTCCCATGCCCTCCTTTCGTTTGGTCTACTGTTATTATACACCAGCCAAACGAATTTGTCAAGGCGTATTGCACAAATCGAGCAATGCGTTTTTGTGCAATATGCTCAAACAAGAGAGGAGGTTTACGTGTGTGTCACCAAATCTTTCACCGGATCGATCATTTGTTTTGGCGAATATACACAAATCAAGACGGCTCAATTTAGATGAAATGACGAAAATAAAAAAGTTATGTGTAAAGATAATCGAAGTAGCTCTGGGTATCTTCGTGCTCGTTCTGGTGGCGGAAAACGGTCAGCACAAGGCCAATCGCCAAATACAGGCACAGGTTCGACGAACCGCCCGAGCTGAAAAACGGCAGGGTGATGCCGATGACCGGCAGCAGCTTGATGCACATGCCCACATTGATGACCGCCTGGGAACTGATCATCATGGCAACGCCCGCGCACAGCAGCCGGGCGCGCAGGTTGCGGGTGCGGCTGCTCACCATAATCAGGCGGATCACCACAACCGCAATCACCAGCAAAACAGCGCAGCAGCCGACGAACCCCAGTTCTTCGCCGGCCATGGAAAAGATCATGTCGCTGTCGCGCACCGGCACGGTGACGGTGGCGTGGAACAGGCCTTTGCCGAACAACTGGCCCGAACCGATGGCGTTGAGCGCCTGCTGCTGCTGATAAATGATATCTTTGTACTTTGTTTCGGATGTCTGCGCGATGAGAAAATCCTTCATATAAACAGCGTAGATGCGGTTTTTTTGGAAGCTGTTGATGAGCTGGATCCACACAAACGGCAGCGAAAGCCCCCCCAGCGCCCCGAGGGCCATAAACCACCGCAGTTTTAGCCCCGCAAGGAACAGCATGCCCCCCGCAATCACCAAAAACACAAGCGCGCTGCCCAGATCGCCGGTATAGACCACGATGGCGAAGGGGATAAACGCATGGAGCCCCAGCTGCGCGATGGATTTTAGTTTGTTGATGCGATCGCGCAGCAGATGCAGGTGCCAGGTGAACGAGATGATAAAGGCAAGCTTCAGCAATTCAGACGGCTGAAACAGAATGTTGCCGGGCAGCTCGAACCAGAGGCGAGAATCGCCGCGGGCGGGGTTGGCCGCCACGCCAAAGGGAATCAGCAGCAGCATCAGCAGCATGCAGCCCCCGGCCATAACATACCAGAACCGCAGCAACAGCTCATAATCGATAAAACTCATGACAATGGCCGCCAACAGGCCAATCACAACCCCGGCTGCGGACACAATCACTTTTTGCGGAAAATGATCGGGCGTTTGCCGGAATGTGACGGCGGAATACACCAGCAGCAGGCCAAAGGCCGAGGCGGCAAGACACAGCGCGATGGTAAGCCAATCGGTTCCCGCAAGGTAGCCTTTGGGGCCTTTCGGCCCTGCCGCCAGGATACTTTTTTGTTTTGCGCGGCTGAGGCTGGCCATGGAAATTCCCCCTTTGAGCATTGCTCATTTGATCCCGTCATATATCTTGCCCCAAACCCGCACGGCATTCGGCTCGTAGCGGGAGGGGATCGCCAGGGCGTGGTATTTGAGCAGCTGGCTGGCGGCAAGTTTGGCCGCCATGCTCTGCAAAATCGGCGCGCGGCTGGCGCCCCGCACGCCGCGCACGGCCAGTTCCGGAAGGCTGAAGCGCATTTCCTGCCCGGTGCGCGCCTTGATCAGATCGCCGTCTTCCAGCAGTTTGTGCTCAAAAATATAATCCAGCGAAGCGGGTTTGAGCGCGAGCAAAAAGCCTTTGAGCACATCCAGCGAGGCGTGCACCGCGCCGTATTGCCGCATATAATTCACCTGATAGGGCCAAAGCTCGGCCACGCTGAAATCGGTCAGAGGATTTTTCTGGATCGTTTCGGCCAGCAGCCGCCCGGCGCGGATAGAGTTGCAGATGCCCGCGCCAATAATGGGCACGGTCATGCCCGCCGCGTCGCCCACGGCGGCATACCCGTTGGCCACCATAAGGCTGATCGGCCGCCGCACGGGGATATTGCGCACCTGCCCGCCCCGGAGGATTTGATCGCCCATTTCGGGGTGCCGCGGCAGAAGCGACTGCCGCACCTCTTCGGCGTAGTTTTGGCTGGTGTTGACGAACGATCCGCACATCAGATCAACATATTCGCCTTCCCGGGCAATCCAGCTCACCGCCTGGCGCTTAAGCGGGAAGAAATATACGCTGAACGGATCGCCCAGCGGCCGCGCGCCCGTATGTTGATAAAACGCGCGAAAGGCTGTGAAATATTGATCGCGCCGGAATTCCCGCACAATACCAAAATGGTGGGGCAGCTGCCGCCGGACGGGCGAGTTCATGCCCGCCGCGTCGATAACCAGATCGGCGGTTAAATCCTGCACCTGCGCGGGATTCCGCACGGCAAGCCCCGCCACGCGGTTGTTCTCTACGATAGGCCCCGCCACCTCGGTCTCAAAACGCAGCCGCGCGCCGCCCTCCCGCGCAAAAGCAACCAGACGGCGCAGAATCTCCCGCCGCTCCATGGTTGATTCGGTGCACTCTTCCGGCGGCACATAGGAGGCAAAGCCCGCCGTGCACGAAGGGTTAAAAAATGTCATACTGCAAGCGGGATGGAATTGCCCCGGCTCCGGCATGGGGATGCCCGCCTCGCGAAAACTGGCCAGATTGAAGATATCCGTCCAGTCGTGGCCCAGGGTTTCTTCCCTCCCCCGCTCCACAACTGTGACCTGCGCGCCCTGCCGCGCCAGAAGCCCCGCGGCAACCAGCCCGCCATGGCCCGCGCCCGCTACAAGTATGTTCATGCCCGCGCTCCTATCTGTTCTTGAGTTTTTTGTCCTTTGACGCGGAACAGCTGAAATTCTGTTCCGTAACGACTGTTCTTATTATACACGGTACCGCCAAAAATCTCTGTTGGAAAGCCAACAAAGGGGAAATATGATATCGGCGCCGCCCGCTGGGTCACATCGTGCTCAGGTCGTAGGGGGTGCGCTGATAGACAAAGTAATTGAGCCAGTTGGCAAACAACAGGTTGGCGGCGCTGCGCCAGCGCATTTGCGGCATACGGCAGGGATCGTCGTCGGGAAAATAATGGTGCGGCACATGGGGCGCCAGACCGCGCTTCACGTCGCGGAAATACTCTTTCGCCAATGTTTCGCGGTCATATTCCGAATGCCCCGTGGCGTATATGTTGCGGCAGTCGCTGTCGCACACCAGGTGCACGCCCGCTTCCTCGGAATACGAAATCAGTTGCAGCGCCGGCACGGCGCGGATGTCTTGCCGCCGCACTTCGGTATAACGGGAGTGCGGCGCGAGGTATTCGTCGTCCATGCCGCGCACGAGCGGATGGATGGGATCCATCAGCCGATGGGAGTATACCCCGGAAAGTTTTTGGGCCAACTGATATTTTGGCACGCCATGGTGAAAATAAAGCCCGGCCTGCGCGCCCCAGCAAATATGAAAAGTAGACCAGACATGGTGACTCGTCCAGCGGAAGATTTCGCAAAGCTCCGGCCAGTAATCCACTTGCTCAAAGGGCAGCTGTTCCACAGGCGCGCCGGTGATAATCATGCCGTCATAGCGGTTGTTTTGGATTTCGCCAAAGGTTTTGTAAAACTCCAGCAGGTGCTCCGGCGTTGTGTTCTTTGAGGTGTGCGTAGCCATTTGCAGCAGTTCCACATCTACCTGTAGCGGCGAATTGCTCAGCAGGCGAAGCAACTGGGTTTCGGTCTCGATTTTGGTCGGCATCAGGTTGAGGATCACAATGCGCAGGGGGCGAATGTCTTGCCGCATGGCGCGTTCCTGGGTCATAACGAAAATATTTTCCATTTCCAGAATGCTGCGCGCGGGCAGCTGCGAATCAATTTTGATTGGCATACGGAACGCTCCTTTCGGCTTTGGATGGGTTGGGTTGGCATGAATCAACAGGTATTTTTACAGTATATCACATTTTGCGGCGTTAGGCAAGGAAAATTTTTTGTGGCCCTTGCAAGCCGGGAACTTCCCCGCTTATGGCGCAGCAAAAAACAGACGCCGGGGCGGCGTCTGTTTTGCGTGTTTGCGTCAGCTCTGCGGCTCGCTCGCTTCCAACTGCGCATCCGTGGGGATCACGTCGCTCATGGTGCCGTTCAGATACTGTTCGTAGGCGGTCATATCGAAATAGCCGGTGCCGGTCAGCCCAAAGAGAATCGTCTTTGCCTCGCCGGTTTCTTTGCATTTGAGCGCTTCGTCAATCGCCGCGCGAATGGCGTGCGCGCTTTCGGGCGCGGGCAAAATCCCTTCCACCTTGCTGAATTCCGCCGCCGCGCCGAAGACGGTGGTCTGCTCGTAGCTGACCGCTTCCATATAGCCGTCGTGGTAGAGCTTGCTCAGCATGGGGCTCATGCCGTGGTAGCGCAGGCCGCCCGCGTGGTTTGCCCCGGGGATAAACCCGCTGCCCAGCGTATACATCTTCGCCAGCGGCGTCACCTTTGCTGTGTCGCAAAAATCGTAGACGTATTTTCCGCGCGTCAGGCTCGGGCAGGAAGCGGGCTCCACTGCCAGGATGCGGGGGTTGGCCCTGCCTTGCAGCTTGTCTTGCATAAACGGCGCAATCAGCCCGCCCAGGTTGGAGCCGCCGCCCGCGCAGCCGATGACAAGATCCGGGTATTCGTCGTAGAGTTCCAGCGCGGCCTTTGATTCCAGGCCAATCACGCTTTGGTGCAAAAGCACCTGGTTGAGCACCGAGCCCAGCACGTAACGGAAGCCCTCGTTGGTAACGGCCTTTTCCACCGCTTCGCTGATGGCGCATCCCAGCGACCCTGTGGTGCCGGGCATTTGCGCCAGAATCGCGCGCCCGGCGTTGGTGGTATCGCTGGGGCTGGGGATAATTTCAGCGCCAAAAGTATGGATGATGCTGCGCCGGTAGGGTTTTTGGTTATAACTGCCCTTGACCATGTAGACCGTCAGCGGCAGCTTAAAGTGCGCGCAGGCCATGGCCAGCGCCGTGCCCCATTGCCCGGCCCCGGTTTCGGTGGTCAGCCCCCGCAGGCCCTGCGCTTTGGCGTAGTAGGCCTGCGCGATGGCGGAGTTCAGCTTGTGGCTGCCCGAGGTGTTGTTGCCTTCGAACTTAAAATAAATACGCGCGGGCGTGCCCAGTTCTTCCTCCAGCCGATAGGCCCGGTGCAGCGGCGAAGGGCGGAAGGTTTTGTAGTAGTCGAGCACCTCGCCGGGAATATCAATCCAGGCGTCTGTGTTGTTGAGTTCCTGCCGGGCCAGTTCTTCGCAGAAGATGGGGAACAGCTCTTCCACTTTCAGCGGCTCGCCTGTGCCGGGATTGAGCAGCGCGGGGGGCTTTTCCGGCATGTCGGCCCGCAGGTTATACCATTGGGTCGGCGTTTTTTCTTCGGGCAGGATGATGCGGTTCGGGATGTTGGCTTTCATGGTGTTTGCTCCTTCTTTGTTTTGTTGGGACAAGTTCAGCCGCCCCGGCCGGAGGCATTAAAAAAGCCCCAATGAATCCCACGGGATTCATTGGGACAGGAAATTCCTGCGGTGCCACCCAATTTGCGGGGCATTCGCCGCCGCCACTTCATTCGCGCACGCCTCCCAGGCCCATTCCACGCATCCTTGCGGCCGCAATCCCAGCCCCTGCGGCTCTCTGTACGCCGGTTCGCGCGTGTACTCTTCCTGTTCATCGGCAAATAACATTCATATTTTACTGCTTGCGGTGCGGATTGTCAAGTGAATTATATTCACACTAAGCGCGCCGCCGTTCAGACGCCCTGCGCCGTGACGCAGTCATACCAATGCACATAACGTTCGCCATTGACGCGGAGCACTTCGCTGCCGGGCAAAAACTCCGTCCAAAGGCCGTATTGCTCCCGGCGCCAGTCGTTGCGATTGAACCGCCGCCACAGCACCGTGCGGCCATCCGCGCCGATAAATTGCTCGCCGAGCACCCCTTCGTCGTAGGTCTCCAGGTCAATCAGGCAAATCGTATCGTAGCTCCGGCCGCCAAGGCAAACCGTATAGCGCCCCACAACGTCCATGCAGGGCAAGCGCGGCGCGGTGAGAACGCTGCCTGATCGGGTGATCAGCCCCTTAGGCGAAAGGGCGATCGCGCGGCCGCAGTTTTCTTCGCCATAGCCCCAATTGCGCAAAAACTCGTCGCCGTCGAGAAAAGTAAAGCACTGCAATACGCCATCTTCCTCGTGGGCTTCGGCCAAAAAGCGGCTGTGGGTATCGGTCAGCTGCGCCACGAAAGCCCGGGTCACGCTGCGGCGGGCCGGAACCGCTTCATGCTGCCCGCCGTCAACTTCCTTTGCCGTAATGGCCACGCCCTGCGCGCCGTGCACGCTCGCCGGGCCTGTCACCTCCAGTTCGTAGGCTTCCGTGCGGCTGCGCCCCGGCTGATCATAGAGGCCAAAGCGCAGCTTTTCACCCAGCCTTGGCACAATGAACCAGCCCATCAGCTCTTCGCAGCGCACGCGGAAGGCGGGCTGCGCCGACGCTTCTATCTGGTATTCCGGCAGGATCACCGGCAGTTCGTGCAACATTTTGTCACACCTTTCTGTTTGATATAGGGGCTGCGCGGCCCCTTGCCAAAGCCGCTGGAACCTGCCCCGCGCGGTATGGAGCCGGCTTTTGACCGTTCCAATCGGGATGCCCAGCCGAGCGGCAATCTCGTTTTGCGGCAGCTGCCGCCAATAATAGAGCGACAGAAGCTCCCGGTCGGCGGCGCTCAGCCCGGCAAGGGTTTCGCGCACGTCGTCGCGCAGATCCAGCCCCGCGCGGGTTTGGAAAAGCTGCGCCTCGGGCAGGCACTCCAGCGGGACTTCGTTCCGGCGCGCCGCCCGCCGGAACCAGTCTCCGCACTTGTGCGACGCAATGCCCAGCAGCCAGGCCTTGCCGCGCGCCGGATCCTGGAGCGCGTCTTTCGCTTGGTAGGCCGCCAGGGCAATTTCTTGCAAAACGTCGTCGCCGTCGGCCTTGGAAGGCAGTTTACAATACACATACCGCTGCAAAACGCGCTCGTGCGCGGCATAGAGCGCGGAGAACTCTTTGCCTGTCATGCGCCGCCCTCCTTTCGCCGCCTGATTCCTTTAAAACCGGTTTCACTGCAATAGTCGTCCGCGGGCCGCGATGCGTTCATATAAATGCAAAAATAAAGCAGGGGCGGCCGCAGCGCGCCCCCGTTTTGTTTTTGCAAGCGTCAGTTCTTCCGCACATCGCCGCAGCAATTCTTGTATTTCTTTCCGCTCCCGCACGGGCAAAGATCGTTCGGCCCAACTTTTTTGCCGGTGCGCCGCACAGGGCGCTTTGTGTCGCTCGCGTCGCCGCCGGCATTGGTTGCGGTCTCTTTTGCCACTTCGCGGCGCTCGGTCTCGGCGCCGCTGCGCACGCGGAGGGTCAGCATAAACTTCACGGTTTCTTCGCGGATATTGCGGGTCATCTCTTCGAACATGTCGAAGCTTTCCATGCGGTAGGCCACGACGGGATCCTGCTGGGCATAGGCCCGCAGGCCGATGCCGCGCTTGAGTTCATCCATCGCGTCGATGTGATCCATCCAGTAGGTGTCCACGCTGCGCAGCAGCACCATGCTTTCCAGCTGGCGCATGAGTTCCGCGCCAAGTTCCCGCTCGCGCGCGCCATACAAATCGTGGTAGCGGGCAATCAGCAGCTCTTTTGCCGCTTCGGGATCAAACTCGCTTTCCATAAAGTCGCCGGGTTCCATCAGCCAGCCGTTGTATTTTTCGCGCAGAGCGCCCACGTTCCAGTCGCTGCCCGCGTTTGTCTTCGGGCAGAAGAAGTCCACCGTTTCGGCAATCCCCTCTTCCGCCATCTTCAAGATAACAGGTTTTAGCTCTTCGCCATTCAGCACCCGGTCGCGCTGCGCGTAGATCATCTCGCGCTGCCGCGTCATCACATCGTCGTATTTCAACACATTTTTGCGGATGGCGAAGTTTTGCCCTTCAATCTTGCGCTGCGCGCCTTCAATCCGGTTGCTCACCATACGCGCTTCGATGGGCATATCCTCCGGCGTTTTCAGGGTTTCCATGATCTGGCTGAGCCGCTCGCCGCCAAACAGGCGCATGAGATCGTCTTCCATCGAAAGATAAAAACGGCTGGCGCCCGGATCGCCCTGCCGCCCGGATCGGCCGCGCAGCTGATTGTCGATACGCCGGGATTCATGCCGCTCCGTGCCCAGGATGAACAGACCCCCGGCCTCGATGACCTTCGCCGCCTCCTCTTTGATCTCCCGCTTGTGTTTTTCTTCCAGCTCCGTAAACACGCGCCGCGCGCTCAAAATCTCTTCGCTATCCGTTTCGGCAAAGCCCGTGGCCTCCACCAGCAATTCCTCGGCAATGCCTATGCGGCGCATTTCGCTTTTGGCCATATATTCCGCATTGCCGCCAAGCATGATGTCCGTGCCGCGCCCGGCCATGTTTGTGGCGATGGTGACGGCGCCGAAGGTGCCCGCCTGCGCGATAATCTCGGCCTCCATCTGGTGATTTTTCGCGTTGAGGACATGATGCTTTATGCCCCGTTTTTGCAGCATGCGGCTGAGCAGCTCCGATTTTTCAACCGACACCGTGCCGACCAGCACAGGTTGTCCTTTTTCGTGGCAAGCCAGAATTTGCTCGATCACCGCGCCGTATTTTGCCGCCACCGTCCGATAAACCACGTCGGAATGATCGGTGCGGATCATGGGCTTGTTCGTTGGCGTTTCCACCACATCCAGGTTGTAGATCTCCTGGAACTCGTCGCGCTCGGTCATGGCCGTGCCGGTCATGCCCGAAAGCTTGTTATAAAGCCGGAAGTAGTTTTGGAAGGTAATGGTCGCCAGGGTCTTCATTTCGTTTTGGATCTTTACGCCCTCTTTGGCTTCGATGGCCTGGTGCAAGCCCTCGTTGTAGCGGCGGCCATACATGATGCGCCCCGTGAATTCGTCGATGATCAGCACCTGATCGTCGGCCACCATGTAGTCCACATCCCGCTTCATCACGCCGTAGGCCCGAATGGCCTGGTTGATATGGTGCTGATAGCGGATGTTTTCCGCATCCATCAGATTTTCCAGCCCAAAGTATTTTTCCGCCCGCTCCACGCCAATGCGCGTCAATGTTGCGCTTTTGGCTTTTTCGTCCACCAAAACGTCGGAATCCCCGGCCACTTCTTCGGCGTTCTGTTTGTCGTTGAGTTCTTTTACGCGGCAATAATCCAGGCTCTTCGCGAAGCTATTGGCCCGCTGGTATAGCTCCGTGGAAGCTTCGCCCCGCCCGGAAATGATCAGCGGCGTGCGCGCTTCGTCGATCAGAATGGAGTCTACCTCGTCCACAATGGCGAACACATGGCCGCGCTGCACCTTCTGTTCCAGGTACTGCACCATGTTGTCGCGCAGGTAGTCGAAGCCCATCTCGTTGTTTGTGCCGTAGGTGATGTCGGCGGCGTAGGCCGCGCGCCGCTGCTCATTTTCCAGGTCATGCACAATCAACCCAACGGTCAACCCCATAAACCGATAGACCTTGCCCATCCATTCGCTGTCGCGCCGGGCCAAATAGTCGTTGACTGTGACGATGTGCACGCCTTCGCCGGAAAGGCCGTTGAGGTACGCGGGCAGCGTTGCCACAAGGGTTTTGCCCTCGCCCGTTCGCATTTCGGCAATGCGCCCCTGGTGCAGCAGCACGCCGCCGATGACCTGCACCGGGTAGTGCTTCATTTTCAGCACGCGCCAGGCGGCCTCGCGGCAGGCGGCAAAGGCTTCGGGCAGGATGTCATCCAAAGTTGCGCCCGCGGCCAGCCGCTCCCGCAGCTCGGGCGTTTTTGCTTGCAGCTCGGCGTCGCTGAGCCTGCCGTAGGACTCCTCCAGCGCCAGCGTTGCCTGCACCTGTTTATTCAGGCGTTTGATTTCTTTTTTACTGTAGTTTTTGCGGATGGATTCGATGAGGCCCATTTTGGTTTCCTTTCAGTATGCACAAATAGTCCTTATTCCCCTGTGTACTATTATATACCAAATTGCGCCGTCCGTCAAGTACCAACAGCGAAAAATGGCGGCAAAAAAGAAGGAGCGGCCCCGCCGCCCCTTCTTTTAAACAACGCTTTTGGCCTCAGCCGTTAATCCTTGCGCATCCACGACACCCAGCGGGAGGGCACGCCCCAGTCGGTCAGCAGATCATACAGCCCATTGCCAACGCCGTAATACAGCAGATCGGCAATGTTCTTTTGGAGGCTGAACTTCCCGTAGTCGGTGTATTTCATCCAGGCCCAGCCGCCCAGGAAGATGACGCACATCCACTGCGCGAAGGAATACTTCACCCGCACCGTGATTGTGACATGGCTCCCGTCGGGCGCTGTGATAGTGAGATCGTGCGCGCCGCGCTCTTTGCCGGCAACATAAAATTCTCCAGGCGATTCGTACCACCAGTACCAGTAATAGACATTAAGTTTTTCCGCGTCGTAAGAGAATCTCAGTACGTCCATGTCCCATGTCGTGCCTTCCAAAATGCCGGCCTGCAATAGCTCGATTTCATCGTGGTAAGCGATCCGTATCTCGTTGGACTTGACTTTCAGCACACGGTCGGCCTCTTTGGTCACCTTCACGGTATATTTGCCGTCGCCCCAAGCAGCGGTGCGCAGATAGTAGGTCTTGTCCTTTTCCAGGTGGTACCCGATACAGAAATCCAATGTCCCCTCGCCGTCACTATAACTGTCATCGCTGTAAGCAAGATATCTGCCCTTCTCGTCATGCAGTTGGCCCTGCGGGTCAATATAAGGCATTGTCAGCGGATCGCCCTCGCCGTCTTTGGGATACAGCGTTTGCCCATTTTGGCCGCCGCTGGATCGGAACTCATAATAACCGCTTTCGTCGGGTTGGAACTCGAACACCGTTTCGGTATCGCTCACCTGCACTTCTACAGCCGTGTTTAACAGCAGCGGTTGGCGCGGGTAACTCATCCATCTGGAAGACGGTTCGGTGCAGTGCAGGGTGATCGGCGTTTCGCCATAAAAGACACGCTCCTGCTCGAATGTGCCGTATTCGATTCCGTTCTCGGTCTTCACCAACGTGAAGTTGGTGTATTCCAGCCCATTGACAATAAGACGCGCCTCGTTGTCGCCCAGCTTCCAGCCATCCGGTTGCTTATCCCAGTCAAGGCGTACACCAAATGTCCACGTCAGCTTGCCCAGCGCGGGCGAATCCCCTTCGCCTGTTGCCGTGTCGTATTCCACGGTTTCTTCCTGCTTGAGCTGCCCGCCCTTCGCCTGAATGACCAGGCCGCTCAGATCAATTGTCTCCAGATTAGCGTATCCGTCGGAGTAGAAGTAAATTTCGCCGCTGGCCGTGCCCGCCGTCTGGATGGTGACTGTGCCATTCGCATCGTCTTCCGCATCCTGCGGGGCGGCTTGCGGTGCAAAGGATTTTTGCGCGCCCTTCATAAGGGGCGGCGGGGTTGCCTGCGTGGTGGTGAGGGTCGCGCTTCCTGCGTCTGCCGTTGCATCGGCCGCCGCGCCCGCCGTGCCGCCAACGCCGAGCAGCATCAGCGCAGCCAGCAGGATGGACAGGGTTTTTGTTGCCGTTTTTTTCATGGAGACCACTTCTTTCTTCTTTGATTTATTTTAGCCGGTAAATTTTAGCACGTTGAAGAAGAAAATTTTGTCGAACCAAAACAATGAAGTGAAAAGATTTTTCGAAAACCCCGTCGCTTACACCCGCTCCGCCCGGAAGTCGAGCACAATGCTTTCACGATCGAATTGCAGCCGCGTGGTGGTAACGCCGGCCGCTTCAAACATGCGGCGGCTGGCCGCGAACTTTGGTTCGCCGGCATATTTATCCGAGAGATAGCGCACCTCTTTTATGCCGCACTGTATGATGGCTTTCGCGCATTCGCAGCACGGGAACAGGGCCACGTAGATTTTGCTGCCTTCCAGGCTGCGCCCGCCGCTGTTAAGAATCGCGTTGAGTTCCGCGTGGCAGACATAAGGGTATTTCGCGCTGCCCTCCCAGGGGAACTCGTCGTCGCCGCATCCGGTGGGCAAGCCGTTATAGCCAACGGACATAATCTTGTTTTGCGCGTTGACGATACACGCGCCCACTTGCGTATGCGGATCTTTGCTGCGGCAGCCGGAAAGCAGGGCGATGCCCATAAAATATTCGTCCCAGCTGATATAATCGCTGCGTTTTGGCATAAGAGACTCCTTTCGCGCTAGCGCCCGTTCGCATCCGCGGAAGGATTTGCCGCGAAGCGCCGGCATAAATAAAGGCCGCCGATCCTAGCCCCTGACGGCAACCCAAACCGGGCAATGATCGGAACCATGGACGTCAGGCAAAATCCCCGCGCCGGAAAGCCGGGGGGCAAACCGCCGCGAGCACAGCCAATAGTCAATGCGCCAGCCCACGTTGCGCTCCCGCGCGCCGCCCATATAGCTCCACCAGGAATAGGCCTCCCCGCGCTCGGGATAAAAATACCGGAACGTATCGGTAAACCCGGCCGCCAGCAATTCGGTCATCTTCCCGCGCTCTTCGTCCGTAAAGCCGGCGCTGTGGTGATTGGCGGCGGGCCGGGCGATATCGATGGGCTGATGGGCCACGTTCATATCCCCGCAGACGAGCACGGGCTTTTGCTGATCGAGTTTGCAAACGTGCGCCCGGAACGCGTCCTCCCATTCCATGCGGTACGAAAGGCGCTCCAGTTCCCGCCGGGAATTGGGCGTGTAGACGTTCACCAGCCAGAATTCCGGGAATTCCAGGTTGACGACGCGGCCTTCTTTGTCGTGCTCTTCCAACCCCAGCCCAAACGTGGCGTTCAGCGGCTTGGCGCGGCTGAACACCGCCGTGCCGGCGTAGCCCCTTTTTTGCGCGGAGTTCCAGTAGGCCTCATAGCCCTCGGTCAAAAACAGCTCTGTATCGACCTGCCGCGCTTCGGCCTTTGTCTCCTGCAAGCAAAACACATCCGCATCCAGCGCCGCAAACGCTTGCGCGAAGCCGTTCTTCAGGCATGCCCTGACGCCGTTGACGTTCCACGATACCAGCTTCATTGCGCAGCCTCTCCCGCCTTTTTTTTCTTGAAAACAAAAAACTTGCTGAAAATATAATTGAGCACGGTAACAAGCACCCCGATCACGCCCCATTGGGTCACGAAGCGGTACGCGTCTATCGGCTCAATTTTGGAAAGCGGCGGCCCCAGCCCAAGCCACCAGGGCGCAAAAAACGGCTCCGCTTTGGGCCAGATCAGCTCGAATGTCACAACCAGCAGCACATATTCCACCAGCACAAACGACACGACCCGCATGGCCGAAAACGAAACCGCCTCCCGCACAACGGCGCGGAGCGGCCGCCATGCCGTTTTGAACACAAAGGCCTTGTTCACCCAAAAGGCGAACAAAAGCGCCAGCACAAACGACACCCACTTGCTCAACAGGTAGGTGTGATCCCCCCACCGGGGTTTGAGCAGCCATTCCAGACCCTGAAGGGAAATCATGCTCACCAGCGACGTCAGCACGCCAAACAAAAGATAGGCTGCCAATTCCCGCATCCGCGCGCTCGGCTTTTTCATAGGATACCCCCGCAAACGATTACGCCAAAATTTCTCCAACCGCCCCGGTTTCAACACAGCCGGCGTTGGACTCGTCGGTATCGATATGCATGGCCAGCGCAAAATCCGGATGCACGCGCACCACCACCCCGCCGAAGACAATGCTCCTGTCTTCGCCGTCGTATTTCACCTGCACAATCTGCCGATCCTTCAGGCCATAGGCCTGCGCGTCGGCGGGCGTTGCGTGAATATGCCGCCTGGCGGCGATAACGCCTTCCGGAATGGCGACTTCACCCAGCGGCCCCACAATGGTGCAGCCGGGGCTGCCTTTTACGTCGCCGCTTTCGCGCACACGCACGGAAAGGCCGATGGCGCGCGCGTCGGTCAGCGAAATTTCGGCCTGCGTTGCCGGGCGCACGGGCCCCAGAATAGAAGCGTTGAGCTTCCCCTTCGGGCCAACGATTGCCACCTTTTCTTCGCAGGCAAACTGCCCGGGCTGCGACAGCGCCTTCTTTGGCGTCAGTTCATAACCCGGCCCAAACAGAGTGTCGAGGGCTTCGCGGCTCACATGCACATGCCGCGCAGAAGTTTCGATGAGAACAGATTTTTCCACGGTGCTCCTCCTGAAACAATTTTTAGTGCAAAAAGTATCATAACACGGAATGCCAATGATGTCAAGCAAAATCGAATGGGGCAACCTCAGTTTGCGAAGGCTCACACCCCAATTTCCGCCGTCATGCCCAGCCAGCCGGCATGTTTGGCAAGCAGCGGCTGCACCTGCTCCGCCAAAAATTCCTCCGTCTGCCGCGGCGCGCGGCCAACAAACGCCGCCGGATCAAGCATCGCGGCCAGTTCCTCCAGCGTTGCGCCGAAAGCGGGGTCGGCGGCAATGCGGGGCAAAAGGTCGTTTTCGCCGCCCTCCAGCTTCACCTGCCGCGCCGCCGCCTGCGAATGCACCCGGATCCGCTCGTGCAGTTCCTGCCGATCGCCCCCGCGTTTTACCGCATCCATCAGGATATTTTCCGTCGCCATAAACGGCAGCTCCGCCCACAGGCGCTTTTCAATCATCTTCGGATAAACAACCAGTCCGGAGGCCACGTTGAGATACAGTTCCAAAATCGCGTCCGCGGCCAAAAACGCTTCCGCCACGGCAATGCGTTTGTTCGCGCTGTCGTCAAGCGTGCGTTCAAACCACTGCGCCCCGGCGGTCATAGCCGGGTTGAGCGCATCGGCGATCACATAGCGCGCCAGCGACGCCATGCGTTCGCAGCGCATGGGGTTGCGCTTATAGGCCATGGCGCTGGAGCCAATCTGCTCCTTTTCGAACGGCTCTTCCAGCTCTTTGAGATGCTGAAGCAAGCGAAGATCATTTGAAAATTTCATGGCCGCCTGGGCAATCACCGAAAGCGCGGCAAGCACCTGGCTGTCCACAATGCGCGAATACGTCTGCCCGCTGACGGGATAACACCCGGGGAAGCCCATCTTTTCGGCAATTTTTTCGTCCAGCGCCCTGCACTTCGCGTGATCTCCTTCAAACAGCTCCAAAAAACTCGCCTGCGTGCCGGTGGTCCCCTTTGAGCCCAACAGCCGCATCTGACCGCTCTGGTGTTCCAGCGTCTCCTCGGCCAGCAGCAAATCTTGCAGCCAAAGCGCGGCGCGCTTGCCAACGGTGGTTGGCTGCGCGGGCTGGAAGTGAGTGAAGGCCAGGCAAGGCAAATCTTTGTATTGCCGCGCAAACGCGGCCAGCGCGGCGATGACGTTAATCAGCTTTTTGTGCAGCAGCCGCAGCGCCTCGGTCATGATAATCAGATCGGTGTTGTCGCCAACATAGCACGACGTGGCCCCCAGATGGATGATGGGCCGCGCCCCGGGGCATTGCTGCCCAAACGCGTAAACATGCGCCATAACGTCGTGGCGAACCAGCCGCTCGCGCTCCTGCGCCACTTCGTAGTTGATATCGTCCGCGTGCGCGCGCATTTCTTCAATCTGCTCCTGATCAATGGCGGCAAGCCCCAGTTCCCGCTCCGCCTCGGCCAGGGCGATCCAGAGTTTACGCCATGTGCGGAACTTAAAATCCGGGGAAAACAGGTACTGCATTTCGCGGCTCGCGTAGCGCGAATTCAAGGGGGATTCGTAAGTTGGTTTTTGCATGGTGCCTCCTGTCGATGTTCGATTTCGCTTTTTAACATGATACCATAAAAGCCAGCCGCTTTGTCAGCCGGCTGTGTTCAGTGGCTGTATTTCCCCATCGCCTCTTCCATTTTTCCGGCCAGAATGAGGGCGGCGGCCCCGCAGGCGTCGTCTGCGGCCCGGCGCAGCGCCAGCAGCTCTTCCTTCGGCATATCGCCCAGAACCCAGTCGATCAGGCCGCCATCCGGTTGGGGGGCCTGCCCCACGCCCAGCTTGATGCGCGGAAATTCCTGAGAACCCAGGCAGCGAATCACGCTCTTGATTCCGTTGTGCCCCCCGGCGCTGCCGCCGCGCCGAATGCGCACCGTGCCGGGCCGCAGCGCGATATCGTCAAAAATGACCAGCACGCATTCCGGCGGAATGCGGTAAAAATTGGCGCACGCGGCGATCGCCTCGCCGCTGCGGTTCATATATGTATTGGGTTTCATCAAGACGCAGCGCTGGCCGCCCAGTTCCGTCAGGCCAATCAGCGCGTGGAATTTGAGCTTGTCCGTCTTGCAGCGGCATTCGGCCGCCAGGGCATCCAGGCACAAAAAGCCCGCGTTGTGCCGGCTGATTTCGTATTGCCTGCCCGGGTTCCCCAGGCCCGCGACAATCCACTGCGGCGGCCCCGGCTTATGAAATAAACTCATCGCTGTCCCCTGCCCTCTTTGTTGACCTGCCGCGCCCGCGCGACGGCGAACCCCCCCGCGGGCACGTCTTCGGTGATGACCGATCCCGCGGCGGTATAGGCCCCCGGGCCGACGCTCACCGGCGCGACCAGGCTGTTGTGGCAGCCGATGAACGCGCCGTCGCCAACCTGGGCGCGGTGTTTTTGTTTGCCGTCGTAGTTCGCCACCGCCAGGCCGCAGCCCACGTTGATCGCTTTGCCGAAATCCGCGTCGCCAATATAACTCAGGTGCGCAATCTTTGTCGCGTCGCCGATGTTCGCGTTCTTTAGCTCCACAAAATTGCCAATGCGCAGCCGCTGCCCCAATTTTGTGCCCGGCCGCAGCCGCACCCAGGGGCCAATCTCGCAATCCGCGCCAATTTCGGCCCCTTCGCTTTGCACATTGTTGAGAACGGCCCGGCTGCCCACCGTTGTATCGCACAGCACGCTGTTTGGCCCAATCACACAATGTTCTCCGATCACGGTGTTGCCGCAGAGAATGCTCCCCGGCAAAATGAGCGTCCCCGCGCCGACTTGCACCCCCCCGGTAACGACGACCCCGTCCGCGCAGGGGATGCGCACCCCCGCCGCACGCAGGGCGGCCAGCGCCGCCGCGCGGTCTTTTTCTTCCATCGCAAACTGCGACGCATCCATGGGTTTGGCCCTCCTCCGATACTGCCTACTACCTATTATGCCATAAAAGCTATGAAAATGCAAGAAATTTCTCTGTACAAACGCTCAAAATTATGTTATAATAAGCACAAGGCCTGTGGCGAGGGATGATTTTGCGAAGCAGTTGCCAATGACGAACCGCTCACCGCAGGTGTGTTATAATAAGCACAAGGCCTGTGGCGAGGGATGATTTTGCGAAGCAGTTGCCAATGACGAACCGCTCACCGCAGGTGTGTTATAATAAGCGCAGCTTTCCGTATTCCGCATTGATAAAGGGGAACCGCTATGCAAATCACAAGCCTCACCGCCCTTGCGCTGGCCGCAAAGCTGCATTCCGGCGAATGCTCCGTGGCGGAGGCGCTCGACGCGCACTACGCCGCCATTGAGCAAAGCGAATGCAACTGCTACACCTCCCTTTGCAAAGAGGAGGCCTATGCGCGGGCGGAAGAAATCCAGCGGCGGCTGAACCGGGGCGAACGTCTGTCGCCCCTGGCGGGCGTGCCCGTTGCCGTAAAGGATCTCATCTGCACAAAGGGCGCGCGCACCACTTGCGCCTCGCGCATGCTCCGGGATTTCATCCCGCCATACGATGCGACCGTTACAGAAAAGTTGAACGCCGCCGATCTGATCATTCTGGGCAAAACCAACATGGATGAGTTCGCCATGGGCTCGACCACGGAGACATCCTGCTTTGGCCCCACAAAAAACCCGAAGAATCCCGCGCATGTGCCCGGCGGTTCCTCGGGCGGCAGCGCCGCTGCCGTGGCGGCGCACGAAGCCCCGGTTGCCCTGGGCAGCGACACAGGCGGTTCTATCCGCCAGCCCGCGGCCTACTGCGGCTGCGTTGGGCTGAAGCCAACATATGGCGCGGTTTCGCGCTACGGGCTGATCGCCTACGCTTCCTCGCTGGATCAGATTGGCCCCATGGCGCGCACCACAGCCGACTGCGCCGCGCTGTTCGATCTCATCAAAGGCAAGGATCCGCGCGACTCCACTTCTGTGGAAAACCCCGGCAAGCCAGCGCGGCCGATACAGGGGTTGCGCGTCGGCGTCCCATACGAGTTTTTCGGCGAAGGGCTTCAGCCGGAAACCGCCGGGGCCGTGCTTGCCGCGAAAGAAAAACTGGCGGAGCTGGGCGCTGTTGTGGAGGATTTGCACCTGCCCGCGTCGGAATACGCCGTGCCGACGTACTACATCATTGCCTGCGCCGAAGCCTGCTCCAATCTGTCGCGCTACGACGGCGTAAAATATGGGCACAGCAGCCCCGAAGCCGTCAACCTGCGCGGCACCTATATCAAATCCCGCAGCGAAGGCTTTGGGTTGGAGGTCAAGCGCCGCATTATGCTCGGCAATTTTGTGCTCAGCTCCGGCTATTTCGACGCCTATTATAAAAAGGCCCTGCAAGCCAGGCGGCTGATTCAGCAAGCCTATTTTAAAGCTTTCGAGCGCTGCGACGTTATTCTTGGCCCCGTTGCCCCAACCACCGCCCCAAAGCTCGGCGAAAGCCTCGACGACCCGCTGAAGATGTATTTAAGCGATATCTATACCGTCACCGTGAACATCGCGGGCCTGCCCGCGCTTTCGCTGCCCTGCGGAACAGACGCGGAGGGTCTGCCCATTGGCATGCAGCTGATTGGGCGGCCCTTTGAGGAGGCAACGCTGCTGGGCGCGGGGGGAGCGTTCGAAGAAGCGCAATAAAAGGAGGCGCCCTATGCTGGCCATCATCGACTACGGCGCGGGCAATCTGCAAAGCGTAAAAAAAGCGCTCGATTACCTCGGCGCGGCGTGCGAAATCACAGACGACCCGCATAAAATAGAAACAGCCCGCGGCGTAATCCTGCCGGGCGTGGGTTCTTTTGGCGAAGCCATGGAGTCCATGCACCGCCGCGGCCTGTTCAGCGCCGTGCGCCGCGCGGCCGACGGCACGCGCCCTTTTTTGGGCATCTGCCTGGGGCAGCAGCTGCTCTTTGCCGCTTCAGAAGAAAGCCCCGGCGCGCCGGGTTTCGGCGCGCTGCCCGGCAGCGTGGTGAAGCTCCCGTCCGACGGCGGCAAGCGGAAAATCCCGCACATGGGCTGGAACTCCATCGCCCTGCAAACCCAGGAGGGCCTGTTCGCGGGCGTGCCCCAGGGCACTTATGTATATTTTGTCCACTCGTTTTATGTGCGCGCACAAAACCCCGCGCACATTGCCGCCACAACGGAATACGGCGCGGAGATCCACGCGGCGGTGCACAGCGGGCAGCTCTGGGCCACGCAGTTTCATCCGGAAAAAAGCGGGGAAGCCGGTCTGCTGATGCTGCGTAATTTCATTGGATTATGCTGACAAAAACCGGCCGGCGCGGAACACCCGCGCCAACCAAATGATAACAGCGGGAGGGCAAACGCCCTCCCGTTATATTTGGCCCCTGCGGTTATTTTTTCTGTTCTGCATAACTTCTGTTGCCCCTGCCAAACTAAACGCGAAACGCCTGCGAACGGAGGGAAGAACATGCAGACATCCCGCGAAGACTATAAAAAAATGGTAAAAAAGGCAACGCCGCCCAGCGCCCATGTGCAGCACTGGATTCTCAGTTTTTTGGTGGGCGGAGCCATTTGCGCGCTGGGGCAGGGCATCCGTCTGCTCTGCGAGGCGCAGAAAGTGGATGAAGAAACCATCCGCATCATTGTACCGTGCGCGCTGGTGGCGCTTTCGGCGCTGCTGACCGCGCTGGGGCTGTTTGACAAAATCGGCAAGTTCGCCGGAGCGGGCAGCGCCGTGCCCATCACCGGCTTTGCCAACTCGATTGTGTCTTCCGCCATGGAACACCGCTGCGAAGGCCTTGTGCTGGGCGTTGGGGCAAACATGTTTAAGCTGGCGGGGCCAGTTTTGGCCTATGGCACCGCCGTTTGCACCATCTATGGGTTGCTTTATCTGATTTTTCAATAAGGAGGGCTGCGGCATGCCAACGATGACACAGCCGATTCAAAGGCTGGCGCCCGGGGTAATCAAGTGCGCCGCGTTTGTTCTGGGGCAAGCCGCCGTTGGCGGCAGGCAGGAAGCGCAGGGGCCCCTGGGGCCGAAGTTTGCCGAAACCTTCGGCCGCGCGGAACTCGGCGAGGATTGCTGGGAAATGGCGGAAACCCATTTGCAGCAGGCCGCGATGCGCCACGCCCTGCGGGCCGCAAACCGCCGGGCAGCCGACCTGCACTTCGGCGGCGATCTGCTGAACCAGTGCTCCGCCACCAACTTTACCATGCGCGAAATGCAGTTTCCCGTCGCGGGGCTATACAGCGCCTGCGCAACCTTTGCCGAAAGCCTTGCTCTGGCCGCCCTCGCCGCAGCCAGCGGGGCGGCGGAATGCGTCAGCGCCTGTGTGTCGTCCCATTTTTGCGCGGCGGAAAAGCAGTTTCGTTTCCCGCTGGAATACGGCGGGCAGCCAACCCCCGCCTCTCAGCGCACGGCCACCGCCGCGGGCGCGGTGATCCTGGGGCCGGAGGGATCATCGGGCCACGCAAAAATTACCCATGCCATTTTTGGCCGCGTCGTCGACATGGGGATCAAAGACGCCAACGAGATGGGCGCCGCCATGGCCCCGGCGGCGCTGGATACCTTAAAGCGCTTTCTTGACGCCACGCACACCATGCCCGGCGATTATGACATGATTCTGACCGGCGATCTGGGCGCCGTTGGATCGGCGTTGCTGCTGAAACTGGCGCGGCGGGAGCTGGGGCTGGAACTGAGCGGCGTTCACCGCGACTGCGGCATGCTGCTCTACCACGCGGGCGAACAGGATGTGGGCGTTGGCGGTTCCGGCGCGGGCTGCTCGGCAGCGGTGGTTTGCGCGGAAATCCTGCCCGCGCTGCAATCGGGAAGCCTGCGCGCGGTGCTGCTGCTGGGCACCGGCGCGCTGCTTTCGGCAATCTCCCCTTTGCAGGGCGAAACCATACCGGCCATCTGCCACGGCGTGCGCCTGACGCGCGCGTAACGCCCTCCCACACGGCTCCCCAACCCGAAAAAAAGTTCTCAAGAAGAAAGGAATACGCGCATGAACAACACACAACAGGCAGTCAAGGCCTTTCAGACCTCCCGCAAACTGGCCCGGGCGGCAAAATTCCTGGGCATAGCCCAAACCGCGGCCATGGGCTGCGCGGCGGCCGCTTTGCTCTATTGCGGCGCGAAAACGATTGCCCGCGGGAGAGAAAGATAATTTGCGGCACATCTCCCGCCCAAACGTCCCGCCGGGCCAAAAACTCCGTCATTACTGCAACCCCTTCGCAGTGAGCTCCCTCGCAAACGCCTCAAAACTCTCCCTGCTGTCGGCCGCTTTCTTGATGTCGCCGCCAATATATTCGTTTGCCCAGGCAATGTCATAAATCAGGTCAGCGCCGCCTTCGCCAATTTCGCTGATGGGTTTTTCGCCGTAGCCTTCGGGTTCGCCGTCGCTGTATTTCAGGGTATATTGCACAAATTCGCAGTTGTCAATCAGCGCGAGATAAAACAGCGCGTTGCGCTCAAAAGCGCTAAGATCCGCCTTCTGGCTGCTGACGGCATAGCTGTCGTACTTTTCCGGCGCGGCCCAAAGATACTCCTGCAAGCCAAAGGGCGTTTCTGTTGTGTGCTGCTGATAGCCGATGTGACGCCACCCGCCGGGCAAACTCAGCTGTTCCGCCAGCTCCGCCGGCAGCCTGCCGATATAGGGCTGCTTTTGCTGATACAGCGCGTCAAAATCCAGCGCCACCGCCACCCGGAACCCATAGGTCACGTTCCCGCGCGGGAACTCCAGATAGACGGAGTAAACGTAGTCGCCAATCTTGTCCGGCGATTGGATGTGCACCGCGTCAACATAGTAACTGCTGTCCGTTTCGCCCGCGTATTCCGTGCCGTCGCTGTGATAGACTTTGATCTCGATCACGCTTGCTTCCGCAAGCTGCTTTTGCTTTTGCGCGGCAATCACAAGCGTATGATTTGGCCCGATGGTGATGGTATTTTGGGGTTCATAGGCAACGTCTGTCGGCCCAACACCGCAGGCGATCACTTTATTCCACTGATAGTCGAACCGCCGTGCCGCAATATTTAGCCCGCCCCCTTCGCTGACGCTGATTTGCGGAATCTGCTTTTCGTTGATATAGTCCAGCATACGCCCGGCGTTCAACCAGAGTGTGAGCGCTATGGCGATGAGCGCCACAGCAATTGCGGCGAGAATGATAGCGCGCTTTTTCTTGATGGTCATGGGTGTTCGCCCTCCCTCAAATCAGATATTTCTTCATTTCCGGCACGAATTGATTGCCACAGCGGGCAAGCTCGCCAAATACGCGGTCGATCCCATACTCAAATGTGTGCCAATTGTCGCGGCGAATGTTCGCAACATCCACGGGGCAACAGATGAGTTCGGCCTCTGGGAACGCAAGTTGATACAGCATCAGGCAGCGGCGGGCATGGAATGATTTGCAAACGATCAGCCCCTTGCGGATTCGCAGCTTCTTCTTGTCGCACAGCTTGCGCGAAAAGAGCGCGTTCTCCTTGGTAAAGCCCGATTTGTCTTCGCGCAGAATCGCGTTTTCCGCAACGCCGTTTTGCAGCAGCACGTCTGTGTAAAACGCGCAATCGGTGCCGTATAATTGGTTGTATCTGTCTTGCTTCGATTTTACGCCATCGAATGCTCCCGTTTTAACGCTCACGCCGCCCGACGGCAATACATACGGCGCAAGGCCGCGCCGATAAAGCCGCGCCGCATGTTCCGCTGGTTCCGGGAACGACCCGCCGGGCAAAAAGATGATGTCGGCAGCCTGCGGCGCATCCGCCACAAAAATAAATTCGGTAATGTCGTCCACCATGCGGTGCGTCGTTGCAATCACACCCTTCCCCTGTCGTCACATACAGTATACCAGAAAATCTGCGGGAAAGCAAGCAAAATCGCCAACCGTTTTCGCAAATAACACTTGAAAAATTGTAAATCATACTTGACATTTATGCGCCATGTGATATACTCTATACAAGGAGGTGATGCACAATGGCCGAGAAGAAAAAGCGAACCTGCCCGCTCAAGCGCAGCGAAGCTGAGCCACGTTTCCGCAACCGGCTGCGGGTGGCGCGGGCGGAGCTGGAGATTTCGCAAGAGGAACTGGCGCGGCGGGCGGGCGTTTCGCGGCAGACCATCTGCTCGATTGAGACCGGGGCATTCAACCCCACGGCGGCGCTGGCGATGAAACTGTGCCGCGCGCTGGGCAAAACGTTCGAAGAATTGTTCTATTTTGAGGAGGCGTGATCATGGAAAAAAATGTAATCTTCTGGTTCTCCGGCACGGGAAATTCGCTCAAGGCGGCGAAAGATATCGCGGCTGTTTTGGGCGACACGGAACTGGTCAACATGGCGGCGAAGCCGGATCAGTTCTTTTGCCAAGCTTTTCTTTCAAGAAAAGCGGAACGCATCGGCTTCGTATACCCCTGCTATGCAGGCGGGATTCCGAAAGCTGTGGTGCGCTTTGTGGAACAGCTGAATCTCAACAGCGACAGCGCCGGATATGTCTTCCAGCTGGTCACCTGCAACGAAAACGGCGGCAACTGCGGCGTGCAGATGAAGCGCTTGCTGGCTACCAAAGCGGTCGATCTTAGCTACAGCAAATGGGTTTCGACGGTCGGCAATTACATCGTGCTGTATCAGCTGGAGAAACATATTGATGAATCGTTGCGCGCTGCTGATGAAAAAACACGGGCAATTGCGGCGGACATCCAAGTCAAAAAGAGCGGTGAAATTCGCGGCCCCGTCCTGCCGCTGCGGGCGTTTTTCGGGGTTTTCTATGCCATCGGCAACCACTACATGAATACCAAGCCGAGGCAATTTACTGTAACAGACGACTGCACTGGCTGCGGGCTGTGCGCAAAGCTTTGCCCGGCGGGGAATATCGCCATGCGGGAAGGCAGCCCCACGTTTGAGCACAGCGCGTGCGCGCAGTGCATGGCCTGCATCCAGTGGTGCCCCCGGCAGGCCGTCAATTGCGGGACGAAAACCGCGCGGCGGACTCACTATCATCACCCGGAAATTCAGGCGGGCGAGCTGTTTCATACAAAAAACGCGACGCAGGGGGCGCGGGTATGAACGTGATCTATTGGTTTTCCGGCACGGGCAACAGCTTTTACGCGGCAAAGAAAATCGCGGAGCGGCTGGAAGACTGCGACCTGCTCCCTATATCAAAACTGGCGCAATTGCCGCCAGACTGCGAGCGTGTGGGATTCGTATTCCCGCACTATGCCCTGGGCGTGCCGAACCTGGTACGCGAGAAGTTGGAGGACATTGATCTCTCCGGCAACCAAAGCGCCTACTTCTTCGCCGTCGAAACCTGCGGGGCCTTCCCCGGCAGCTGCCTGGGGCAGGTGAACACGCTGCTGAAAAAGCAGGGCGCAGTGCTGTCCTACGGCACGGTCATCAGGATGTTCGCCAACAACGTGGTCAACTATGACATGAAGGGCGATCCAGCGGAGAAAGCGGCGGCAGCGGAACCCGCGATTCAGGCCGCCGCAGTTGCCATACAGCAAAAACAGGCCATCAAAATCCCGCACACGCAATTGCTGTATCAGCTGCCCTATCGCGCCATCACGGCAACCTATCCCAAAAAAGGCCTGCAATTTCACGCTGATGAGAACTGCACCGGCTGCGGCATGTGCGCAAAGCTTTGCCCGGCGGGGAATATCACAATGCAAAACGGGCGGCCCATGTTTGGCGCAAGCTGCGAGCAGTGCGTGGCCTGCATCCAGTGGTGCCCCCGGCGGGCAATCCAGTTCGGGAATAAAACGCAAGCGCGCACGCGTTATCATCATCCGGCAATCCAGGCGGGTGAGCTGTTCCGCGCGGCCGCGCCCCCCGCAAAAAAATCCTTGCATTCTCCGCAATAATGTAGTATAATAAACAAAAAATGTACGGTTGCGGGCCGCAAGGCTGCGCGGTGAAAGAGAGGACGATGACAATGCCACGGGATGACTATGTGCCAAACGAGAAATACAGGAACATGTTCGGCATAGAACGCAACGGTTACGGCATGGAGCGGGTGGATTTGTATCTGGCGCAGCTGGAGGTTGCCTTCAAAAAAATCCGGGAAGACAACCGCAATCTCAAGCAGCAACTCACCGAACTGCAACAGGCCTTGCCGGGCAGCGAAAGCGCAATGCAGATAGCCGCGCAGGAACAATACATCGCGCAGTTGCAGGGGCAGCTGGCCGAGCAGCAGGAGCAAAACCAGCGTCTGTTGGGGCAGATGAGCGACGCCGCCTATGCCGCGCCGCAGCAGCAGCCCCAGGTGGATGACCTGATGAACCAAATCGCGGCCCTGCGCGCCGAAGCGGATGAACTGCGTCAGCAGCTGCGCCGCCAGGCCGCGCCGCAGCCCGGCTACCAGCAGCCTTTTGTTCCCTTTGGCGAAAGCTATGCCGATCCGCGGCAGGATCTCATTGGCAAGGTGCTCGTTGAGGCCCGCCAGCAGGCCGAAGAGGTGAAGCGCGCCGCAAAGCAGGAGGCCGAACAGTCGGTCGGCCAGGCCCGCCGGCAGGCCGATACCATACGCGCCGAGCGCGACCGCATTTATACCCAGTTGCAGGGCATCAGCTATGCGCTGCGCAGCGCCCTGCGCGAAGCGGGCGAGCCGGAGTTTCAGCCGCATATCGACGACTTCGGCGTGATGGGGAACTGAACGCCGAAGCGGTGGGCGCGCCGCCGTTTGTTCGTGACTGCGCATGGAAGGAGATGACGTCATTTGCAGCATGGGAGAAAACAGATTGTCGATTCCAAAACACTCGAGTTTTCGCTGCTTGAGCCCGAGCTTTCGCCGGAAGGGCGGGCCTTTGTAGCGGAAATCGACGTGCTGGCCGAAGAGGTGCTGGCCGAAGAGCCCGAAAACAGCAATATGCTCTTCATAGCGCCGCCAACGCCCAAAGGCGCCAAACGTCTGCGCGTTACCACCCACGCGTTTTTTGCGGTTTCGGTGGTGATGTGTTTGCTCTTGTCGGTCACAATGCTGCTCAACCAGTTTTCGCATAACGGCATAGGCGGCCTGCGCTTTTTTGTAGAGTCAACCGACGCAATGAAACCCAATATCTCCCACGGCGCGCTGCTTGTCACCATCTACCGTCCGCCCGCAAAAATCGCTCCCGGCGATATCATCACCTATTACGCCGTGCGCGGCGAACGCGACACGCGCCTGACGCGCGTTGTCGTCTCCGCTACACAGAAAAACGGCAACTACGTTTACGTCACCCGCCGCGCCGCCGCCGAAACGCCCGACAGCATCGAAATCAACCAAACCTATGTTTTGGGCGTAAAGCTCTTCGCCGTGCCGGGCGCGGGCTACGTGATCTCCTTCGTGCGCACATACGCCTGGGCCTTCGCAATAACAGCCGCCGCGCTGTGCGTGGCCGCCGTGCTGCTGCGCCGCTGGCTGAAGGAACAGGAGAACCTGATCTTTGTCGATAAAAGGCCCATTGGCGGCCGAAAGTTGAGAGTTGCAAGTTGAACAGTTCGTTACAAACCCTATGCCAACGGGGGTGGCAACGGTTGCTGCTGGGCTGGAATATCCTAAAGCTGCGCTGGAACGCCGCAGCCGCAAGCGTTCGCCTGCGCGGGTTTTCCCGCAGGAATGGCACGCTGCGGCGCGGGGGGCTTCGCGGCTTTTCGCTGTTGCTGGGGCTGACGCTTTGCGCGATGGCTTCGGCGGGGGCAATTACGCTCTCGGTCACCGCGCGGCACGAACTGCGTCTGCTGGAGCTGGATGGCTCGCTGCCGAAAACGCAGGACGTTATCCTCCTCGACCCTTATCAGCGCGACGAAAACCTGCTGTCGCCCGGGCGGCTTTATGAGCGGCCCGTTGCCGCCGTGCTTGCGGGCGCCGAACCCGCGCTGCTGCGCATGCGGCTCGAATGCACGCTGCTCACTGTGGCGCGCGACGAAAACGGCCTGATCGTCATCTCGCTGCCGGAGCGCGAACCGGGCGAAAATTATATTCCCCGCACCATTTCAGAAGACGCGGTGCTGCAAATGCTCCTCTCCAAAGGCTTCTGCAAGCGCGACATAAAATGGGCCGATCTGCTGGGGCAGCGGCTGCCCGCCAAACGCCTGCCGGGCGGCTCAAACGACGGCGGCCGGCTGCTGGTTTTTGAAAAGAAGACCGTCACCGAGGAGCCGAACCCCAATCTCCAGCGGCCTGACGTGGATGTGTTGCTGCCCGAAGATGTGGAAACATTCAACGTCAGCCGCGTAACCTATTCTTATATGGGCTTTTATGTGATCGACGGGGATGACGGCCAGCAGCGGTATCAGCCCGTGCATTTGACCCTGAGCAGCACCCAGAACCAGACGAAACCAAAACCTCCCGCCATTCAGGGGCTTTCTTACGAATTCTTCCAGTGGGATATCAGCCAGGAACAGCTTGTGCTGTTCGGCGCGGCGGATACGGAACCGCTGCCTCTGGCGTTTCAGGCGGGCAAAGCCCTGCAACCGCTCACCGAATGGCAAAAACCCACCGACGGATGGTTTTATGACGAAGACGGCTGGATATATTATGGGCAGGCCCTTGCGCCGGGCGTGATGACCCCTTTGCTGCTCGAAAGTTTTTCCGTTGGGCCCGAAAGCCCCCTGCTTCAGAACGAAACCCGTTTCCGCCTGCGCGTGCGCGCCCAAAGCGCCCAGCTGACCCGCATGCAAATTCTCGATCAGTGGCATACCGGAAAAAGCATCGACAACCTCGGCTCAAACAGCATGAGCGACGAAGCCGCGCGCTTTGCGGCGGGTGTGTTGGCGGCGCTGGGAATCCGTGAGGAGGAGTAGGCGAAAACGCCGGCCTCCGCCGATATTTTTGCACCCCGAAAGGAGGCGGCGCATGTGCCCAAAGCGGCGGTAATACAGGATATCTCTGGCCTGGGGCGCTGTTCGCTCGGGGCGGCGCTGCCGGTGTTGGCCGCGCTTGGCGTGCACGCTTGCCCCGTGCCCGCGGCAGTGCTCACCTGCCAGACCGGCTTCCCCCACTATACGCAGTTCGACTGCGCGCCGCTCCTGCGGGAATGCGCGACGATATGGAAAGAACTGGGCGTTCGTCTGGATGGCGTCTGCACCGGCTTTTTGGGCAGTCCGGGTCAGCTGGCGGCCGCACAGGCGTTCCTCGAAGCGTTTCCCACGCCGTTGCTGCTGGTCGATCCCGTTTTGGGCGACGATGGAATCGTTTACCCCTGCTTTGACGAAAATTTTTGCGGCGCAATGCGAAGCCTTGTCCAAAAAGCCAGCGTGCTCACGCCCAACGTAACGGAACTTTGTCTGCTGACCGGCGGCGATTACCAGGCGCTGCTGGGCCGCAGCGAGCCGGAACAGCTGGAAGCGCTGGAGCGCATGTGCGAAACCCTGCCCTCCAAACTGACCGTGGTCACAGGCTGGCGCTGCGGCGGCCAAATTGGCAATGTGATATACAACGGCAGCGGGCTGCGCGTATACCAAAGCCCCGCCCTGGGCGGCAGTTATTCCGGCACCGGCGATCTTTTCGCCGCAAGCCTGTTCGGCTATTTGCTGCGGGGCGATCCGCCAGAAACCGCCCTGCCGAAGGTGATTGCCTTTTTGGAACTCTGCCTGCGGGATGCGCACGCGCAGGGGTTGCCGCCCGAAGAGGGCGTGCCGTTTGAACTGCATTTAAAGGAGATGAAAGAATGAAGCCCAACGCCCCGCGCAATATGATTCTGGCCGCGCTTATGGCCGCGCTTGCGGCGGCGCTCACCGCTTACGCGCACCTGCCCGTGCCCGCGAGCAACGGCGCTTATGTCCACCTGGGCGACAGCGCAATCTATCTGGCGGCATGCCTGCTGCCAACCCCCTGGGCGGCGCTGGCGGGCGCTGTTGGCGGCGGATTGGCCGACGTTTTGGGCGGCTTCGCCTCCTGGGCCCCGGCCACGCTGGCCATCAAGGCCTGCATGACGCTGATGTTCAGCGCAAAGCGCCCAACCATCTTTTGCGGCCGCAATGTTCTTGCGCTGCTGCCCGCCGCGCTGATCAATGGCGCGGGGTATTACCTCTACGAAAGCCTGCTGATCAAAGGCAGCGGCTGGGCGGGGGCGCTGGCGAACGTGCCGGGCAATGTCATTCAGTCGGTGGGCAGCGCGGCGCTGTTTGTCATGATGGCGCTCGCGCTGGATCGGCTGAAAATAAAAGGCAGAATGGGGCTTTAGCATCAGCAAACCCCGGGAGGCGAAACCCGCCGATCGCCCTGTCGCTGATGATCCATCGGCTTCAGGCTCTGTTGAAACTGGAGGGACGAACGCCATGCGCCTGTTTCATGTCAGCGAAAACGGTGGGATTGCGGTGTTCCGCCCCCGCAAACCCGAGCGGGATGATTTGCGGGAAAGCCCGCCCTTGGTCTGGGCGCTCCGCGAAGATTGTCTGCCAAATTACCTTTTGCCGCGCGAATGTCCCCGCGTCACGTTCCACGTGGTTGACGCCACCACGGAGCAAGACCAGGAAAAACATCTTTCTTCCGCCGCCCGGCACGTTGTCGCCGTGGAGTCCCGCTGGTTCGGGCGCATCCAGGCCGCAACGCTTTATCTCTACGAATTTGATTCTTCCGGGTTTGAACGGCAGGACGAAACAGCCGGCTATTATGTCAGCAAAACGCCGCAGCGCCCCGTCGCCATCCACCAGGTCGCAGATGTTCCGGCGGCGCTTTTTGCCCGGGGCATAGAACTGCGCGTGCTGCCCGAACTGTTTACGCTGCGCGGCAAAATCATCGGCAGCAGTTTCGCCTGGTCGATGATCAAAATGGGCAACGCGCGGCCCGCTGAATAGAAGCAATCGCGTCCCCTGCCCTGCGCGCCATTGCATGTTTCGGAGTATTGTTTTATGAATTCCAACCTTCCCCAGCTGCGCAAAAAAGCGCTCACCCTGCCCCAGCTGCCCGGCGTTTATCTGATGAAGGACAGCCAGGGCGGCGTATTATACGTGGGCAAAGCCCGAAGCCTGCGCGGCCGCGTCAGCCAATATTTTGGGGCCGACGGCTCCCACGGCCACGCCGCCATCGCTTATGGCCTTGACCATGTGGCCGATTTTGATTATATCGTCGTCAGCTCCGAGCACGAAGCCCTCGTGCTGGAAAATTCGCTCATCAAGCAGCACGCGCCGAAATATAATATTCTGCTCAAAGACGGCAAGGGCCACCGCTATGTCCGCGTCACCCGCGAGGAATACCCCCGATTGAGCTATGCCCTGCAAAAGCGCGACGACGGCGCGCTCTATCTTGGCCCCTATACCAGCGCCTATGCCGTGAAGCTGGCCGTAGAAGAGGTGCAGCAGATCTTCCGGCTGCCAACATGCAGCAGGCAATTCCCTCGCGATATCGGCCGGGGGCGGCCCTGCCTGCAATTTTTTATTGAGCGCTGCTCCGGCGTTTGCGCAAAAAAAATCAGCAAAGAGTCCTATGCGCAAAGCGTCGCCGAAGCGGTCGATTTCCTGCGCCACGGCAGCGCCCAAAGCGAAAAAAAGTTGCGGCGCGAAATGGAAGAAGCGTCGGAGCAGCTTCAATTCGAGCGCGCGGCCCGCTGCCGGGATCTGCTGCGCGCCATGGAGCAGATCAAGGCGCGGCAATCCGTGGTCAGCGTCGCCGTGGAAGAGCAGGATGTGTTTGCCCTTGCCGCGGAGCAAACCCAGGCCTGCTGGATGGTTTTACGCTTCGCCGGAGGAAAATTATACGACAGCGAACACTTTTTTCTGGAGGCAATCGACAGAAAACAGGGAACGGAGATCGCCGCTTCCCCGGAAGCCGCTTTGCGGCAGGAACTGCTGGAACGCTACTATACCATGCGCGGCGACAACCTTCCAAAGCGCGTTTTGCTGGATGCAGAAGTGGCGGATCAACAATTGCTGGAAGAATGGCTCAGCGGCAAAGCCGGGCACAAAGTCAGCATTCTGGTTGGGCAAAAGGGCGAACCCGCGCGGCTGCTCGCGCTTTGCCGCCAGAACGCGCTGGAACAGCTGGCGCACCGCACGGGCCGTCAGAGCAAAAGCATCGCCGCCCTCGAAGAACTCGCGAAACTTCTCGACCTGCCCGCCCCGCCCGCCTATATTGAGGCCTACGATATTTCCCACACCGCCGGGGCCGACAACGTTGCGGGCATGGTCGTCTTCCAAAACGGCGCGCCGCTGAAATCGGCATACAAACGCTTCGCGGTCAAGGGCTTTTCCGGCCAGGATGACTACGCCTCCATGGCCGAGGTGTTGTCCCGGCGCTTGCGGCGTTATACCGAACAAAAAGAGTCCGGCGAAGGCTTTGGCCGCCTGCCGGATCTGATTTTGCTCGACGGCGGGCTGGGGCAAGTGCATGCCGTGGAACCTGTTCTGCAACAGTTTGGTTTGGATATCCCTCTCTTTGGCATGGTGAAAGACAGCAAACACCGCACCCGCGCCATCCAGGCAGGCAGCAAAGAAATCGCGTTTGGCCAAACCAGCCGGGCGTTTTCTCTGGTAACTCAAATTCAGGATGAAGTGCACCGCTTTGCGATTGCCTATCATCACCAAAAGCACGGCGCGCGCGCGCTGGATTCGGAACTCACCCAGATCCCCGGCATCGGCCCTGCCCGCGCAAAGGCTCTGCTCAGCGGCCTGAAAACCATGAAAGCTATCCGCGCCGCGGCGCAGGAAGAGCTTGCCGCCCTGCCGGGCATGAACGCCGCCGCCGCAAAAGCGGTCTGGAACACATACCATACAGGAGGCAGGGATCAGGAGGCAGGAAGCAGGAACAGGGGCCGATAGGGAGTAGGGATTAGGAAGTAGGAATTAGGGAAGCGTATCCCCTACTCCCTACTCCCTAATTCCTATCTCGTCCCTGTCTCCTGCTCCCTACTCCCTAATTCCTATCTCGTCCCTGCCTCCTGCTCCCTACTCCCTAATTCCTATCTCGTCCCTGCCTCCTACTTCCTGCTCCCTAATTCCTATCTCGTCCCTATCTCCTACTTCCTAATCCCTACTTCCTATCGGCCCCTATCCCTGCCTCCTACTTCCTGCTCCCTAATTCCTATCTCGTCCCTACTTCCTAATCCCTAATTCCTATCGGCCCCTGTTCCTGCCTCCTGCCTCCTGATCCCTGCCTCCTGATAAGTCCGCCGCCCAGCACATATTCCCCGTCATAGAGCACAACGGCCTGCCCGGGCGTAATGGCTCGCTGGGGTTCGTCGAACAAAATGCGCAAGCTGCACTCCCCCGTCTGCTCCGCCGTAGCCCACTGCTCCGGCTGCCGGTAGCGGATTTTTACTTTGCACCGGGTGGGCCGCGCCAACTGATCCACGGCAATCAGGTTGATATCGTGCGCCGTCAGCTCCCGGGCATACAGCAGATCTTCGTCCCCCACAACAACCGTGTTGCTCTCCGGCCGCACCGCGCAAACATAGCCCGGCCGGGGCAAGGCCAGCCCCAGCCCCTTCCGCTGCCCCAGCGTGTAGCGCGCCGCGCCCCTGTGCCGCCCCAGCACATGCCCATCCGGATCGACGAACGCGCCGGTTTTCAGCGGCTGGCCCAAATAGCGCTCAATAAACGCGCCGTAGTCGCCGTCCGGCACAAAGCAAATGTCCTGGCTGTCGCGTTTGTGCGCGTTGAGCAGCCCCCGCGTTTCCGCCAGCGCGCGCGTTTGCGCCTTTGTCATATCCCCCAGCGGAAAATGCGTGTGCGCCAGCTGCCCCTGCGTCAGCGCGTAGAGCACATAGCTCTGGTCTTTGTTCGCGTCCGCCCCGCGCCGCAGCTGCCACCGGCCGTCGAATTCCCGCCGGACATAGTGCCCCGTGGCAATCCCGTCGTATTCCAGCGTTCGCGCCCGCTCCAGCAGCGCGCTGAATTTGATGTATTTGTTGCAGTCAATGCAGGGGTTCGGCGTTTCGCCTTTCAGGTACCCCTCAACAAACCGGCGGATCACCGCATCCTCAAATTGGCGCGTGAAAGAAAACACATAAAACGGCAGCCCCAGCTTTTGCGCGGCGGCGCGCGCGTCCTCCGCGTCCGCCAGCGAACAGCACGTGCGCGATCCCGGCGCAAGGGCGTCCGCGCCCGCGAACAATTTTAAATGCACGCCCGCGCAGGCGTGCCCCTGTTCCGCCAGCAGCGCCGCCGCCGCCGCGCTGTCCACCCCGCCGGACATTGCAACCATAATTCGTTCCAGCCTGTTTCTCCCCTTTCCCGCCTTTGCGTCGGAAGGCGTTCGGCCCCCCAATGGCTCTGAAGTATATTATACTCCCGGGGCAAAAAGAAGTCAAGCCCCGCAATTTGCACAGTCTTTTCCACCATACAGATATGACATATAGGAAAAATAGAAAAAGCGCAAAAAGGACTAGCATTTTTCAGCAAAGTATGTTATACTATCATAAGAGGCAAATAACGATGAAGGAGGTTCCCGCCATGCAAGTTTATTTCGACAATGCAGCCACCACAAAACTGAGCGCCCGCGCGCGCGAAAGCATGTTGCGCGTCAGCGATGATATTTTTGGCAATCCCTCCAGCCTGCACGCCTTTGGGCAAGCCGCTTCGTCCGAGCTTCAGCGCGCGCGCGAAACTGTTGCCCGCTGCCTGAACGCCGCCCCGCGCGAAATTTATTTTACCTCCGGCGGCACGGAAGCGGATAATCAGGCAATTTTTACCTGCGCCGAAATCGGCGCGGCGAAGGGAAAAAAGCACATCGTATCCACCGCCATTGAACACCACGCCGTTTTGCACTGCCTGGAGCAGCTGGAAAAAGAGCGCGGGTTCCGGATCACCCTGCTGCCGGTAGACGAATCGGGCGTTATCAAGCTGCAAGATTTGGAAGCCGCCGTTTGCGACGAAACGTGCCTGGTAACGGTGATGTTCGCCAACAACGAAATCGGCACGATACAGCCCGTCGAAGCCGTCGGCCGCTTCTGTCGCGGCAAAAAGATACCCTTCCATTGCGACGCCGTGCAGGCCGTGGGCCATGTTCCGGTGGATGTGAAGGCGCTCAGCATCGACTACCTCAGCCTCTCCGGCCACAAATTCCACGGCCCAAAAGGGGTTGGCGCGCTCTATGCCCGGCAGGGCATGCCGCTGCGCTCGCTGCTGCTGGGCGGCGCGCAGGAACGAAACCGCCGCGCGGGCACCGAAAATCTGCCCGCGATTGCGGGCATGGCGGCCGCGCTGGAAGAAGCCGTGTCGGAGCTGGGCGAAGTTGGCCCCCGCCTGACGGGCTATCGCGAGAAATTGATCAACGGCCTGCTGAACGTGCAGCGCTCTCATCTCAATGGCGACCGCGCGCGCCGCTTGCCCGGCAACGTCAATTTTTGCTTCGAAGGCCTTGAGGGCGAGTCGCTCCTGCTGCTGCTGGATCATCGCGGCGTAGCGGCTTCTTCCGGATCCGCCTGCACCTCCGGCTCCCTTGACCCCAGCCATGTCCTGCTGGCCCTCGGGCGCCCCCACGAAATTGCCCACGGCTCTTTGCGGCTGACCCTCTCGCGCTACACCACCCAAGAAGAAGTGGACTACACCCTTGCGGTGATCCCCGCCGTTGTGGACTACCTGCGCGATATTTCGCCCGTTTGGGAACGGATCATGCGGGAAGAACAAGAAAAAGCGCAATGAGCAAACGGGACATCCCCTGCAATCAGAAAAACGGAACATCAGAAAGGAGTTGACCCCTCATGGCAATGGGTTACAGCGAAAAAGTAATGGATCACTTCATCAATCCCCGCAACGTCGGCGAATTGGAACATCCCGACGGCGTAGGCGAGGTGGGCAACGCCAAATGCGGCGATATCATGAAAGTTTATCTGCGCGTAGAAAACGGCGTCCTCACAGATGTGAAATTCAAAACCTTTGGCTGCGCTTCGGCTATCGCCACCAGCTCTATGGCAACGGAGCTGATCAAGGGCCATCCCATTGGCGAAGCCCTTGCGCTGACCAACAAAGCGGTGGTCGAGGCGCTCGACGGCCTGCCCCCCGTGAAACTGCACTGCTCTGTTCTGGCGGAAGAAGCGGTGAAGGCCGCTATCAAAGATTATTACGACCGCCATCAGGTGCCCTACGACCCCGCGCTGTTCGCCGATCTGGACGAAGATCCCCACGGCGATCTGGTGGAAGAGTAAGCCTTGCGCCCAACAAAAACCAACAGAATAGGAAACGTTGGAATTGCGCGAAACCCGTCGAAGCACAAAAAAATTTTTTTCTTTACAAATTGCTTCGTCCGTGATATAATATAACCACTGCCGTTCCCCGGCTGTTGGACTCACCGACCGCGGCTGAGAAACCGGCGCATTTTATTGACGAGGTGAAATCAAACCATGACACAAACCGAAAAGACCGCCATCATCGCCGAATACGCCACCCACGAGGGCGACACCGGCTCCCCCGAGGTGCAGGTAGCGCTTTTGACCAAGCGCATCAACGACCTGACCGGGCACCTGAAAGTGCACAAAAAAGATCACCACAGCCGCCGCGGGCTGATGATGATGATCGGTCATCGCCGCAATTTGCTCACATACCTGCAAAACAACGACATCGAGCGCTACCGCGCTTTGATCGTCCGTTTGGGAATCCGCAAATAAAACGGCGCCGGGGGCAGGGGCTGGAAACATCCCCTGCCTCCTTCCTCATTGCAACCATAGAGGGAGGATTGTTTTAGCGGTAAATTGAGGAATTGATTTTTCTCGCCCCCGGCCTTTTGGGGCAGCAAGCGGAGCGGCCGCCTTGATTCCTGAATTTATTGCTAAACCATTCTCCTGTCAGTGGAAATATAGGCAAAGGAGATTTCTATGTTTTTTAAGGAGTTCAAAACCTACGAAACCACCATCGGCGGCAGGCCGTTCCTGGTGGAAGTAGGCAAAATGGCGCAGCTGGCGGGCGGGGCCTGCATGGTGCGCTATGGCGAAACAAACGTGCTTTGCACCGCAACCATGAGCGCGAAACCGCGCGACGGAATTGATTTTTTCCCGCTTTCTGTCGATTTTGAGGAAAAGCTGTATTCTGTCGGCAAAATTCCCGGTTCCTTCCAGCGGCGCGAGGGCCGCGCCAGCGAAAAAGCCGTGTTGGCCAGCCGCGTCATCGATCGCCCCATCCGCCCGCTGTTCCCAAAGGATATGCGCAACGACGTGGGCGTGGTGGCAACGGTCATGAGCGTCGATCAGGATTGCCCGCCGGATATGGTTGCCATGCTGGGGGTGTCCATTGCGCTGAGCATCTCCGAAATCCCGTGGCGCGGGCCAATCGCGGGCGTGAACGTGGGCCTTGTGGATGGCGAATATGTCGTCAACCCCACCGCGGAGCAGCGCGAAAAAAGCCGCACAAGCCTGGTGGTTGCGAGCACCGCCGAGCTGGTCGCCATGATTGAAGCGGGCGCCTCCGAAGTGTCCAACGACGAAATGTATGACGCAATTATGTTCGGCCACGAAGAAAACAAGCGTTTGGTGGAATTCATCAACCAAATCGCGGCCGAATGCGGCAAAACAAAAATTGATTTCCCCTCCAACGATCCGCCCGCCGACATGTACGAAGAAATCAAGGCCTTCGCGATCGAAGACATCCGCGCGGCGCTCGATACGGACGACAAGCGAGTGCGCGACGAGCGCCTGAAGCCGGTGTACGAAAAAGTGCACGCGGCGTTCGACGAAAAATATGCGGACGAGCTGCCAAAAATTGAGGATTGTCTCTATAAAACGCAAAAATATGTGGTGCGCCGCTGGCTGCTCGACGACGGCAAGCGCGTGGATGGCCGCGGCATCGACGACATCCGCCCGCTCAACGCCGAAGTGGACTTGCTCGACCGCGTGCACGGCTCCGGCATGTTCACCCGCGGCCAGACACAAGTGCTCACAGCCACAACGCTTGGCCCGATGAGCATGGATCAAAAGCTTGACGGTATCGACGAAGAAGAAAGCAAGCGGTATATCCATCACTACAATTTCCCCAGCTTTTCCGTGGGCGAAACGCGGCCTTCGCGCGGCCCGGGCCGCCGCGAAATTGGCCACGGCGCGCTGGCCGAGCGGGCGCTGCTGCCGGTCATTCCCCCGGTGGAAGAGTTCCCCTATGCCATCCGCCTGGTCAGCGAAGTGCTCAGTTCCAACGGGAGCACGAGCCAGGGGGCCATCTGCGGCAGCACGCTGAGCCTTATGGCGGCGGGCGTGCCCATTAAGGCGCCTGTGGCGGGCATTTCCTGCGGGCTTGTTACCGAAGGCGATCGCTTTATGACCATGGTCGACATCCAGGGGCTGGAAGATTTCTTCGGCGACATGGACTTCAAAGTGGCCGGCACCCACAAAGGCATTACCGCCATCCAGATGGATCTGAAGATCGACGGCCTGACGCCGGCGATCATCCGTGAGGCCCTCGAGAAAACCTACAAAGCGCGGCTGTATATCCTCGACGACGTCATGCTGCCGGTGATCGCCGAGCCGCGCAAAGAGCTTTCCAAGTGGGCGCCAAAGATGCTGACCACCACAATCCCTGTGGATAAAATCAGCGAGGTCATTGGCAAGCAGGGCAAGGTGATCCAAAAGATTTGCGCCGAGTGCAACTGCAAAATTGACGTGGAAGAAGACGGAAAAATCTTTATCTGCTCCACGGATATCGACGACGCGAAGCGCGCCCTGTTTATGGTAGAAACCATTGCCAACGATCCGGAAATCGGCGCGATCTATAAGGGCGTGGTAACGCGCCTGATGGAGTTCGGCGCGTTTGTTGAGATTGCTCCCGGCAAAGAGGGCCTGGTGCACATCAGCCGCCTGGATATCCGGCGCACCGAGCGCGTGGAAGACGTCGTGGCCATCGGCGACGAAGTCATCGTTAAGGTCATCGAAATCGACGATCAGGGCCGCCTAAACCTGAGCCGCCGCGATGCGCTGATTGAAGTGGAAGGCGCCGTGCCTGAAAATACAATTTCCGATCGTCCCCGTCCCCCGCGCCGCGACGGCCCGGGCGGCAGACCCGGCGGCGATCGCAGACCCGGGCCGAGCGGCAGAAGATAAAAATGCCGCGGCGCATTTGGGCTGCCTGCAACAGCAAGGGGCTTAGCCGGGAATGTTACGCTGAAAGCTGAATTGAACACGCCGGGGAACCGGCAAAGGCCAGAGCAATGAACTGAATAACGAAGCAATTCATTGCTTTGACAAGCAAAAGTCCGCACGGTTCCCATTGACCGTTGCGGACTTTTATTATGTTCGCTTTCGCGCGATACAACTGTATCTTTTTGCCATGTCAGTTCGTGGAACTATCAGCGCCGCAAAACGCTGCCGATCCCCCTTGCGCATTCCTTCGGCGAAGGCCGAAGCGCGAATATATTACATTGGTAATTTTCCCGGTTCGTCCCCATGTTTTGCCCAAAGACCACTTATTTCTTCCCAGAAGGCGGGAAGTGCGCTTTTTCACTGCGAATTCCAGCACTTTTCTAGCGAAAAGCGATTGACTATTCAGGTGTCATGGTGTAATATGGTGAAGCAATAAGTGAAGTGCGGAAAAACCTGAGGATGAAAAATAAACGGGAAAATCCGGCGAAAGGATGGAAAACTGATGACCAAGATCAAAGAAAAGAGCAAGTGGCTGCTGGCGCTGCTGCTTTGCGTGAGCTGCCTGGCCGTGTGCATGTCTGTGCTGCTGACAGGCACGCTGGCGGCTGTGCAAACAGGCGCAACCTTCACCCCCGTATCCGGCTACCCAAATTTGTATGAGGTGCTCGACAGCGCAGGGCAGCCCCTGAACCCCAAACAGTATATCTATTCCACAACGCAGCCAACTTCGCCCGCCCCGGCAGGTTATAGCCCGCTCGCGGCCTATGCCAAAGACAGCAAGTACTATGTTGCCAGCGGCAACACAACCTATCCCTATGTGTATCTGGTTCTTCTGAGCAGCGGAACGCTGGATCAGGGCAACGGCATTTGGGCCGGGCCAAATAAAACCTTTGGCGACAGCGACGACCAGGCGGTGGTGTGGCAAAACAGCGCTTATTATTATAAAGACGCCTACGGGAACTATACGCAAACCGTGCCAACCGGCGACGCCGGCACAACTTACGCCGCCGTCGCAGGGTATCCAAACCTGTATCAGGTGTTGAACAACGGCGTGGCCAGCGGGTACGTGTTCACAATCGGCACGCCGAGCGCCAGCAGCCCGAAGGCCTACTTCAAAGATGCGAAGTATTACACCGCCAGCGCCAACGCGGTCTATCCGGATGTGTATCTGGTGATCCTTTCCACCGGCACGGTTGACACAAACAACGGGATCTGGGCCGGGCCAAACAAAACCTTTGGCGACAGCGACGATCAGGCGGTGATTTGGCAAAACAGCGCCTATTACTATAAAGACGCCTATGGAAACTATACGCAGGCCGTGCCAACCAGCACCGCCGGCACAACCTATGCCGCCGTCACAGGGTATCCAAACCTGTATCAGGTGCTGACCAACGGCGTGGCCAGCGGATATGTATACAGCACCGGCACGCCGGGCGCCAGCAGCCCCAAGGCCTATCTAAAAGACAGCAAATACTATGTCGCGGGCAACGCGAACTATCCCGACGTATATCTGCTGTTGCTCAGCAGCGGCGCGCTGGACAGCGAAAACGGCATTTGGGCGGGCGTCGACAAAACGTTCAACACAGCCGACGACAAAGTGATCAAGCTCATCAGCGGCGTTTACTACTATGCCGACGCCGCCGGGAACTACACGCAGGCCATACCAATGGCGCCCCAGCGCTTCCAGCTCGTTTCCGGTTACGCAAAAAACCTCTACGAAGCGCTCGACTCCAACGGCGCCAGCTATGCCATCAAGCGCTATATCTATACCATCGCCAATATCCCCAGCCCCGTTCCCGCTGATTACAACCCCGCGCCGGCTTATCTGCGCGACGGAAAATTTTATACCGAGCGCGTGGACTATAAAACCGTGTATCTGCTGATCAAAGCCGACGGCACCCTCGACGACAGCGACGCCTGGTGGTCAGGCCCCGACAAAGCGTTTGGCTCCGGCGACGATAAAAAAGCCGTAAAACGCGCCGACGGCAATTTCTACTACGAAATTTCAGCGGGCGAATATGAAATTGTCTGGCTGGATAACGTCAAGGGCAACACCCTGGCCCCCACCAGCACAACCACAACCACCAGCTCAACTTCCTCAACTTCCGCAACGTCTTCCACTTCGGGTTCCGATACAACCACTTCCACCACCAATTCGTTCCTCCAGACCGATGGCCCGAAGGAACCGAGTTATCCCAACACCGGCAAGGGGATCAACAAAGCGCTTGTGATCTGTATGGCGCTGCTGCTGGGCGCGGGCTGCTACTGCGGCTACCGGTTCTTCCGCCGCGAAAAGCGCCGCCGCTATAGTCACTGAATCTGCATTCTACCTATGTCCGTTATGGACTCTCCCCTTCCCCCGCCTCCAATCCCCTGGAGACGGGGGCCCTTCATTCCCTCCGCAGCCCCCTTCGCATCGCAATCCCCAGGCCCGCCCGCACAATCCACCTTTCCGGGTCTGTTTTTCCAATTTGCGTCATTGGAATATAACGGAATCGGCGGATTGTCAACCAAAAACCGGCTCCGGCGCGGTAATTCCAGACGGTTTCCGGGCATAACTATACCGCAAGGAGAATCAATAAAATGAAAAAATTAATCTGTATCTGCCTGCTCCTGGCCCTGCTGCTCCCTGCCGCCGCCTGCGGCGCGCAAGCCCCCGGCGCTGCGGAATCCGTGCCGGCAACCGAGCCGCCGAACGCCACAACTTCCGCAAAGTGGGCGCTTTCGGGGTTCAACACCTTCAGCGAAGAACGCCCTGCGGAAGAGGGCGGCACCGGCGACACGCTGCAAATCGGAGAAACGCCCGGCGGCCAAACGGTATTTGCCCTGCTGCGCATGGATTTGGGCGCCGAATGGCTGGCGAATGAGTTAACGGATGCGGCGCTGTTTCTCAAGCCAACCGGCACGCACGCGCCGGAGCAGCTGCGCGTCAGGCTTTTGACTGGCGGCTGGGATATCTATTTTACCCCGCGCAGCGAAGTGGAGGCGCTGATGGCGGAAGAAACTGTGATTGTGCCTGTTTTTGCGGAAACAGACGGTTGGCTCCGGATCCCTCTGACCGGGCAGGTGAAAACATGGCTGGCCGGCGGCCTGCAAAACAACGGCCTGGCCCTGTTCGGCAACGCCGACGGCGCGCTTGATACGTTCGCTTCCGATGAAGAAAACGCCCCCTATCTGCTGGCAAGCGGCGTGACCCGGGAGCGGGCGCTGGGCTATGGCAAATTCAGCTACAAAGAAATGCGAACCACAGGCGTCGAAACCCCCGTCGGCAACTGCCTCTCTTATGCCCTGCGGGACGAAAACGTCATCGAAGGGGAGCACTTGCAGTCCAACAGCGCCGAGATGGCGCGGGTCTACGGCGAAGGCGGGCTGAACGCGCTGGCCGACTATTACGCGCGGCTTGTGGCAAACTATGTGGAAGCGCACAAAACCGGCCTGCAAATTTCCGGATTCCGGCAAATCGACAGCTTTGACGCCGCGATTGACCCGGCGAAGGAATATCGCATTGCCATGCGGCTGGGCGTAACAGACGGGGAAGACGCGGTTGATTTCAACGACGAGCGCGCCTTCGATTATCATTTTTGGACGCAGCTGAGCGACGGGCAATGGGCGCAAAAATTCCCCACCGGCGATTCGCAGATCGTCTCCTGCACCGGCCCCGGCATTTCGCCCGGCAAGTTCCCGTGGCACTCCTCCTACCTTTGGACGCCAAAAAGCCGGGATTATTACAACAGCAAAACTGTTTATTTCGCGGTGGCAAAAGATACCGATGAATTCACAAGGCACAGGGAAGATGGTTCGCAGAGCAATCAAGCGTGACAAATCGCCGCCGCAAATGTGAGATCAAAAAAGCTCACTCTGCGGCGCTTTTTTTCAATAGTTCGGAATTTCGGAATGGCGAACCGTTTTTTGACCCCTTCGCGGAGCCAAATTCCGATATTTCGGAATTTCGGAATATCGAAAACAGCCGCCGCAAGCGTGATAAATAACCACAAAACATGCGGCGAAGATCTCTTCGCAGAGCAACCAAGCGTGACAAATCGCCGCCGCAAATGTGAGATCAAAACGGCTCGCGCTGCGGCGCTCTTTTTCAATAGTTCGGAATTTCGGAATGGCGAACCGTTTTTTGACCCCTTCGCGGAGCCAAATTCCAATATTCCGGAATTTCGGAATATCGAAAACAGCCGCCACAAGCGTGATAAACAACCACAAAACATGCGGCGAAGATCTCTTCGCAGAATTGTCAAGAGGCGGCCTCCCGTTTTTTCGGCCGGAGCTGCGACAGCAAAATCCCCGCAAGCATCAGCCCGCCGCCAAGATAACCCTTCCAACCCAGGCGCTCGCCGAGCAGAAAAAAGCCGCCGATGGCCGCGAACAGGCCCTCCATCGAAAAAATAATGGCGCAGCTGGTGGGTTCCACGCGGCGCTGGCTCACGGTTTGAAGGGTATAGGCCACGCCGACCGAAAGCAGCCCGCCGTAGAGCAGCGGGGTTAGCCCCGCGCGCAGCGCGTGCCAGGTTGGCTGCTCAAACAGCAGCGCGGCGGCGCTGCTGAGCAGGCCGCACACCAAAAATTGCACGACAGAAAAGCGCAGGGGCCGCAGCTTCGGCATAAAAGCGTCGAGCAAAAGAATGTGCAGCGTCCAAAAAACCGCGCCGATCACCAAAAAAATGTCGCCCGGTTCCACGCGGCCAAAGCCGTTGGGCGCGCTGAGGAAATACAGGCCGCCAAAGGCGAACACCGCCCCTATGCCGGTCAGCAGCGAGGGGCGTTTGCCCAAAAAGATACTGACAATCGGCACCAGAACGGTATACAGCCCTGTGATAAACCCGGACTTGCCCGCCGAACCCGTAAACTCAATGCCATATTGTTGCAGGGTGCTCGCGGCGAACAGCACCACGCCGCAAACGGCGCCGCAGCGCCATGTTCGGCGGCGCTCTTCTTTGGATGCGCGCTTGCGCTCAAAAAGAAAAACCATGGGCAGCAGCGACAGCGCGCCCATCAAAAAGCGCGCGCCGCCAAAGGTAAGGCTGCCCATAAATTCCACGCCCCGCACCTGCGCCACGAAGGCAAAGCCCCAAATCATGGCGGCAAGCAGCAGGGCGAAGGTATAAACCGGGTGGTGCGGACGATGTTGGTGATGTTGCATGATTCTCCTGTTAGGCAAACGCCTTGCCTGTGAGCAATTCGTATGCCTCCACATATTTCGCGCGGGTTCGGGCGATCACTTCGGGAGGGAGCGCTGCGGGGGCCTTGCCGCGCAGACCGTTTTCGGTGAGCCAGTCGCGCAGATATTGTTTGTCGAAGCTTTGCTGGCCCCGGCCAACTTCGTAGCCTTCCAGCGGCCAGAAGCGGCTGCTGTCGGGCGTGAGGACTTCGTCGGCCAAAACCAGGGCGCCTGATTCGTCCAGGCCGAACTCAAACTTTGTGTCGGCCAGAATGATCCCCCGGCTCAGGGCGTAGCGCGCGCATTTTTTGTAGATGGCAATGGTGACAGCGCGCACGCGCTCGGCCAAATCGCCGCCCAACAGTTCGGCGGCGCGCTCGAACGAAACATTTTCGTCGTGCTGCCCCATCGCGGCTTTGGTGGATGGCGTAAACAGCGGCTCCGGGAATTTTTCGCTCTCGCGCATACCTGCGGGCAAAGGCGCGCCGCAGATGGTTCCCGTGCGCTGGTAGTCGGCCCAGCCGGAGCCTGTGATGTATCCGCGCACGATGCACTCGATCGGCAACATCTTCAGCTTCTTTACGAGGATGCTGCGGCCCTCAAATTCCGCCGTCTGAAATTCCGCCGGAAAATCGGGCAGTTCCGTGGCAATCATATGGTTGGGCACAAGATCGGCAACATAACGCGTCCAAAAAATAGACATCTGGTTGAGTATTTTCCCTTTGTCGGGCACGGGCTCGGGCATAATCACGTCGTAGGCGGAAATGCGGTCGCTGACGGCGATCAGGAGCTTGTCCTGCCCTATCTCATAGATTTCGCGGACTTTTCCGCTGGCAATGGGCTGTGGCATCGTAACTCTCCTTTGGTTTATAAAACACTGTTTAAAAATTGCCGCGTGCGCGGGTTTTGGGGGTTGCCCAGCAGCTGCGCCGGGGGGCCTTCCTCGGCAATCTGGCCGTCGCACATAAAAATAACGCGGTTGGCCGCCTCGCGCGCGAAACCAATTTCGTGAGTGACCACGAGCATGGTCATGCCGCTGCGGGCAAGGTCTTTCATCACGGCAAGCACCCCGCCCACCAGCTCCGGATCCAGCGCGGAGGTTGGCTCGTCGAAGAGCATAATGCGCGGTTCCATGGCAAGCGCCCGGGCGATGGCCACGCGCTGCTGCTGCCCGCCGGAAAGCTTTGCCGGGTAGGCTTCGGCTTTGTCGTTCAGCCCCACTTGATCGAGCAGCCCGCGGGCCTTTTCTTCGGCCTCGTTTTTGGGGGTTCTTTTCACTTTCACCTGCGCCAGCACAAGATTTTCCAGAACAGTTTTGTGCGGAAACAGATTGAACGACTGGAAGACCATGCCGGTTTCGAGCAGCATGGCCTTGCGCTGAACCGAAGGCGGAGCCGAAACAAGCTTGCCCTCTTCTCTGTGGAGAAAAAGTGTGTCGTCGATATAAATTTTGCCGGAATGAACGCTTTCCAGCCCGTTGAGCGCGCGCAGCAACGTGCTTTTGCCCGCGCCCGAAGGCCCGATAATACAGACCACTTCGCCCTGATCGACGGTCAGGTTGATGTCTTGCAAAACATGCAGCGCGCCAAAATGCTTGTTCAGATATTCCGTGCGGATGATGGACATAATCCTACAACTCCTATCAGCTATTCTTTCGCCGAAAGCCTTTTTTCAAGGCGGTTGAACACGATGGTGAAGAAGGCTGTCATCACCAGGTACACAACCATGGCGGGGATATAGACCAGAGAACTCGCCCGGTTCGAGGCAATGATTTTTGTTTGGTAGGTCAGATCCGTCATGGCGATGAGCGCCACAAGCGACGTATCTTTGAGCACCATAACAAACTCGTTGCACACGGGCGGGATCATACGGCGATAGGCCTGCGGGATGACAATCATGCGCATGGTCTGCCCGTAGCTGAAGCCCAGCGCGTGGGAAGCCTCGAGCTGCCCCTTTGGGATGGACTGAATTGCCGCCCGGATGATTTCCGCCAGATACGCCGCCACGTTCAGGCTGAAGGCGATATAGGCCGCCCAAAAGCGTTCGCGGAACGCCAGCGCCGGGATATAGCGGGGCAGAACATAATAAATGAAAAACAGCTGCATCAGCAGCGGCGTGCCCCGGAAGAAGAACACATAAGCGCTGGATATGCCGCGCACCAGAGCCGAAGCCGCCTTGCGCAAAAGATTCAGGCCGCGCGAGCCGCTTGGGCTATGTACCCGCGAAATCTTCCCCAGCGCCAAAAACACGCTGAGCGCCAGCGCCGTTGTCACAGCGGTGGCCGTGAGCAAAATCGTGTTGCCCGAGGCCTTGATGAGCGCCGGCATCCAGCCGATGATCTGCCGGAATGCCTGTTGGAATGCTTCCATGAAAACCCCTTTCCAGGAATCAGGCGGTCAGAAGACAGGAGGCAGAACGGGGCTTGCCCAGGCTCTGCCTCCGGATTCCTTGCCTGTTGTCTAGTCCAGCGATGGGATGACTGGCTCTTCGGTCACTTCGCGCAGCCCCGAGGTGAAATCTTCGCCAAAATTCTTGACGGCAATCAGTTCCATGGTACCGTTATAGTTGAGGGTATCCACGGCGGCCTCAACGGCGGCGGCCAGTTTATCGTTGCCTTTGGCAATGCAGATGGCCATGGGTTCCGGCTCGTCGCTCAGGTAAGTGCGCACAAATTTTTTGGCGTTGTCGCCCTGCAAGTAGTAGGCCGCAACAACAGAATCCACAAAAACGGCGTCCGCGCGATCGAGCAGCAGGTCGTCGAAGCACGACGTTACCTTTTCGTAGGGGAAAATCTCAATTTTTGCGCCGTTGGCAACCATCTCCTCCAGGATATCGGCGGAGGTGGTGGCGGTCTGCACGGCAACGCGTTTGCCCTCAAATTTCGACGGATCGTTGATTGCCTCGTCGGCGCCCGGCCGGGTGATAATGGCCTGCGCATTGGAGACATAGGGCTTTGTCAGGATGTACTTTTCCTGCCGATCGGGGGTGATGCTCACGGCGGACATGATCATGTCGTATTGCCCCTGTTCCAGCCCGGCGAAGATGCCATCCCACGCCGTGTTGACAAACTTGACCTCCAGGCCCAGCAGATCGCCGATGGCCTTGCCGACGTCGATGTCGAAGCCAATGTAGTCCAGGCCGTTATCCGTGGTGTATTCCATGGGCGGATAACCGATTTCGCTGCCGATGGTGAGCACGCCGGGCGTGATAAGGGCGGAGGCGGGTTTGTCCTTTTTTGCCGGGCCGCAGCCGGCAAACAGCAGCAGGACAAGAACGGCGGCGCACAGCAGCGCCAGGGCGCGTTTTGTTTTCATGAATAATCCCTCCGTTATCATAATCATTCGCCGCACAGGGTTCCCTGCTGCGGCCAATATAAATATTTTACAAAATTTGAAGGGATTTGTCAATGCGTTTCGGAAAGATTCTTGAACTTTTCTTGCAAATCGGGTAAAAATAGATCCCCTGCGCAATTTCCGGCATTCTCCAAGAGGAAGCCCGGGGGGTTCATCGACTAAAGAGCATCCCACAGAAACGGAGGTTATCCACATGAAAAAAATCCCTGTTCTGCTGCTGATTCTGTGCTGTTTCACAGCGGCTGCGCTCACATCCTGCGCCGACGCGGGCGCGGCGCCCGCCCCCTCCCCGCCCGCTGTTACGACGGCGGAAAGCGAATGGCCGCAAACTGCAACAAATTTCCATCCGGCGCCCCATTTTTCTTAAAAATGTAACAAAATTGTGACTGGACTTCAGTGGCTTATTATGGTATAATAAGTACAGTAGCTGTGGCGAGGGATATCTTTGCAAAGCAATTGCCAATGACGAACTGCTCACCGCAGGTGTGGTATAATAAGCACAGTAGCTGTGGCGAGGGATATCTT
>JAIRPV010000028.1 GCA_031256825.1 Oscillospiraceae bacterium
CGCCTTTGCGGCTTCATATTCCGCTTCGCTCATGTGGTATACTTTCATTTTCTTCACCCTCTGCTATTATACCACATCTTCGCGCTGTTGTCTATAGGTTTGTCGGGGGATAGTATAAACACCCGCGCCACGCCGCGTGTCCCTTCCAAGTCCATGGATAAGGGAACTTTGAATAAGCTACTTGTCAACCCCTACTATACCGGCAAAATCCGCTTTCAAGGGGCATACCTTTCCGGCAAACACGAACCGCTGGTCGATACGGAAACGTGGCAAAAAGTCCAAGATATTCTTACCAGCCACATCTGCGGCGAACGCACCCGCCAACATCCGCATTTTCTCAAAAGCACGGTTTACTGCGGCAGTTGCGGCGAACGCCTGCTGATTCAATACGCAAAATCTGGTTCCGGCATTCGCTATCCCTACTTTTCCTGCGCGGGGCGGCATGGGCGGCGCAATGATTGCAAGCAAAAGTCCGTTTTAATTGAAGAAGTCGAGCGGCAAATTGAGGCACTCTATTCCGCCATTTCGTTTTCGCCGGAGTTTCGGGCGGAACTGGAAAGTTGGCTCATGGCGGAAATCCAAAAGACCGCCGACGAGTTCGCTTCCCAACAGCAGGAGCTGGAACGTGAAAAAGATAAATGCGAACGAAAGCAGCGCAAATTGCTCGAAGCGCATTATGCCGACGCAATCCCGCTCAACCTGTTCAAAGAGGAGCAGGGTAAACTAACAGAAGCCATTAACGCTATTGACCGCCAGTTATCCCTCAACGATACCCAATTTTGCGAAGCGAAGCAGAAACTAACCAAAGCCCTTGCGATTTTGGAAAACTGCGGCGAAATGTATGCGACCGCGCCGGAACATATTAAGCGGGCGTTTAACCAAGCCCTGTTTGAAAAAATCTATGTTTCGCCCGCCGATGACGGGACTTGCGAAGTAAAGCCCGCCTTTGCCGAACCCTATGGGCTTGTTTTCGGGCAGAAAAACCCAGCGGAAGCGGCAGGGGCAAGCGAAGCGGGAGAAGCCGAAGCTAAGCCAGAAGCGGAAACAGCCGCTTACTGGCGCGGCCTATCCGATTTCTCCCGAAGTTTTGAGGAATGGCGAAACCGTCGCCTTTTTTTGGGCGACGGTTTCAGTAAGAACCTAATGGTGGACCTGAAGGGATTCGAACCCACGACCTCTCGGATGCGAACCGAACGCTCTCCCAACTGAGCTACAGGCCCATTTTGATTTGGTGTGAATCCACAAAACAACGGAGGTATCACCTGCGGTGGGTAATTCGTTGCTGATTGCTGTTTTGCAAAGCCACATAAATTTTATTTATTATATCACATGCGGAGGCCTTTGTCAATACATTCAATTAATTTTTTTAGCGGCTTGCAAATTGCAAGTTTAATTGCCGCGGCATTATGTCACAACGGAATTGGGGCAAATTGGTTAGAGGACAGGTAGCCGAAGATTCGTCGCGGGTAGTTGTTGATCCAATGCTGGATGCGGGCGATGGCCTTGTTTGAAAGCTTGCCAATGTCGGTACCTTTCGGGACGAAGCGGCGGATCAGTTTGTTGACCTTTGCGATGGTTGTCGTGCCCATGCTGCCGGCGGTATTGCTCCAAAGCTCCGCCACTGATATTCCTATTATACCGCAGGTTGCCGAAAAAAGCAATCCCCGGAAGAGAATTTCTTCCGGGGGCGGGTGTGGTAGCGATCAAAGGCGGACTTCAAATCATGGATTGATAAACGCCATCCAAATCCAGCCAAACAGGCAAATGCACAGGAACCAGTGAAGAGCTGTTTTGTCATATTTCGTCACTTTACCCCATAGCTCAATGTTTTCCGTGCCGTTGCCGTCTGGGTCTTTGGGGTTGGGCTGGGGATCAGGATTAGGCTGGGGATCTGGGTCGGGCTGGGGATCGGGGTCAGTATCCGGCTGGGGGTCAGGTTGCGGGTCGGGGTTTGGCTCGGGGTCAGGGTTAGGCTGGGGGTCTGGCTCCGGGTCAGGGTGGGGGTCGGGCGGCGTGCCTTCGCGCTGCGGGTCGAAATAAACAACAGTGCCGCCCCGCGCGCGAACTTCCGCAAGGCCGGGCACGCTGTCCTCGGACGGCAACCAGTTCCAGCTGCAGTCCAACGCAGTCAGCGCCGTGTTCTTCGAAACATCGAGCGTGGTCAGTTGGTTGTGGTCGCAATTTAACGTACTTAGCGCCGTGTTCTTCGAAATATCCAGCGCGGTTAATTGGTTGCTGTCGCAGTGCAACCAATTTAGCGCGGTACAGCCAGAAACATCCAACGCGGTCAATTGGTTGCCATAGCAGGACAAGCTAGTCAGCGCCGTGTTCTTCGAAACATCCAGCGCAGTCAGTTGGTTGTTTCTGCAGTCGAATTCCACCAGCGCCGTAAAATATTCAATGCCAGCAAGGCTGGCGATTTGTTTATTAAAAACATAGACTTCTGTTACGTTCTCGACTTCGCTTTTTTGGATTTTTCTGTCATAGTTCGAGTCGTATCTCCCAAGCACATAGGCCTTAAAATTTGCGTCGATAAACGCCGCTGTAATGTCGTCGTCATCCGCTGCGCGCACCCCCACGGCAAAGCTGCCGCACAGCAGCAGGGTTGCCAGAAACACCGAGAGCAGGCGCTTTAGCGTTTTAAATCGCATGGCGTTGGTTGGTTTCGCGCGTTGCATGGGAAAACCTTCTTTCTTTGGCTAAAATTTACTTGGCAACCTGATTGTAGCAGATTCCGCCGGAAAAGTCAAGCACTTTTTTTGCGCTGGCACGCAAATGAAAATTGCAAGTTTAATTGCCGCGGCATTATGTCACAACGGAATTGGGGCAAATTGGTTAGAGGACAGGTAGCCGAAGATTCGTCGCGGTCAGTTCCGTCACATGGGTGTGCTTGCGCACTTGCGCCAGAAAGCGGCTCACGTCCAGCGTTTGCTGCTCTTGCACGGCAATTTGCGCGGCTAACGTTTCCGTTTCCCAGAATTTTGTGCTTGATTTTTATTGGCAGGTCTTATTTATGCCCGATTTAGAAGATTTTGTTTGTCCATGAGGAGAAAATGGAGATATGAAATCACCGTAAATAATCGCCAAAAACACTTGCTTTTTCTGGAAGAATATGTTATACTTGAAAAACAAAAGCCGAAGCAAGGGGGAATTGCATGCAAAAGACCACTTATACTTGCGAAGTGCTCACGCCCATTTTTATTGCGGGGGCCAATCCATCCAATCCAGAGCTGCGCGCTGTCTCCATCAAGGGGGTTATGCGTTATTTTTATCGGGCCGTGCAGTGCGGGAGCGATGGTGCAGCTCTGTATAAAAAAGAAAAGACGCTGTTTGGCGGTGCGGACGGCGACGAAGACCAGCAATCTGGGCTGCGGATACAGGTCGTATGCAATGAACTGAAAACGGGAGAGGAAAACATGCTGCCGCATAGACAGGGGCCGCAACAGAGGCTACAACAGGCGATTAGGCCAGGCACAACTTTTCAAGTGATCCTGCGCAGCTTCGGCGCTCATCAAGAGAATCATGGTACATACGAAGCGCTTTTCGAGCTCACGGCGTTGCTAGGCGGCTTCGGGCGGCGCAGTAGGCGCGGCTTCGGCAGTGTGATGATTACGAAAGTGAAACGAAACGAAGATGCCGAAGTGGAATACGGTTTGCCGGATAACCCGCTACAGAAAGTGCAAGAGTTGCTGGAAAAGCTTGTGCCGGATGTGTTTGAGATGAATGATGCGTCCGAAAAAATCCGAAGAAAACGATCCCCGCGCGAGCATTATCCATACATAGAAGAGATTCATATAACGGTCGCAAGAGCTAATGCCCTGGCATTTACAACACATTACGGACATAAATCGCACGAAATACAGCAGATTGTTCCTAAAGGGTTCCGATTGACAGGCAGCATTGCACCTCGCTATGCCTCTCCTGTTTACTGTACTATAGCAACCAAAACACAGGGATTCGTTAGCAAATTGCATGGAACTCAAAACGTTGGAAACGATTTGTGCGAGGCGCGTCAAAGATTATTCATCAACAGCGTTTGCGAATGAAAGGGGGCCAATTATGCAACCCTACATTGGATTGTTCACCATCGGGCCGGTGCAGTCGTTCATCAGCCAGGCGCGCAAGTTGCAGGATTTGCACGCGGGCAGCCAGATGCTGTCCCATTTTGCAAACGAAGCAGCAGAGTGGCTGCGAAAACATGGCGTTGAAGTGATTTTCCCTGCTAAGGATCTGGAAAGCGCGCCGAACCGCATCTTGTTCACCTATCCGGCAGAGGAAGCAACCGCTGTGGCAGATCTTTGCAAAGAATGTGAAGTGTATCTGCGAGAAGAATTTCTGCTGTTTTGCGGAGAGCAGCTGCAAAAGCCGCAGTGTAATCTGAAAATGACAGAGCCTGTGAAGTCGCAGCTGGAGCCGTTTTTGAAGTTCTTTTGGGCGGCGGCGTCGCTGGGCGATGATTACGGAGAAGCATATAGATTACTTCTGCTGCGGTTGGGCGCGGCAAAAACGGTGCGCGCCTTTGAACAAAACACGGAACCTTCCGCGCGCAAATGCAGCATCACAGGGCAGCAAAATGCGCTGTTTGCCCCAAAAAAATGGAAACCTCCGTGGATTCGTGAGCAGAAAAATCTGAGCGAGCATTGCCAATTCCTGGATTCTGGGAATCAATTCCTGAAAGACAACGAGGCGTTGAGCGCCATTGCTTTTATTAAGCGTTGCTATGGGGTTCCAGAAAACGAGGACCCAGAAAACAAAGCAACTGCGTTTCCTTCCACAAGGCTCATTGCCAAGGGAAAACTGTTTCCGGAAAGCAAGGATTTGAGTCAGGACGAACAGGACGAAAAAAGCAAAAAAGAAGAAGATACCGACCGGTATTACGCAATCCTCTGCTTCGACGGCGACAAAATGGGCGAAAAGTATGGGGAATGTAAAAGCGCAGAAGCGCAGGCATTTTTGAGCAAAAAGCTCGGCGAGTTTGCCCGCTGGGCACGCGATTATGTGGAAAGCGATCCGCCGAAAGGCCGCCTGATTTATGCGGGCGGCGAAGATTTCCTCGGTGTGTTTCCGTTAAATACGGTCTACGCGGCGCTGCGCGGGCTGCGCGAAAAGTTTTTAGAGACATTCCAAGCGGAGAAGATCACATTTTCGGCAGGGCTGGTGTTTGCGCATTGCAAAACGCCGCTGAGGATTGCGCTGGAGCAGTGCCGGGCGATGGAACATATGGCCAAAGAGAACGGGCGCAACGCTCTGGCGATTGCCGCACTCAAGCACAGCGGCAGCATCGAGACTGCATGGTTCCGATTCAATGACAATTTGCTCTCCGCAACAGAACATCTATATAAAGCCATGCGGGTGGAAAAAATCTGTTCCGCCAATTTTGTCTATGCGCTTATGGAAGAATTTCAGCCGTTATTAACCGAAACAAGACCTTGCGAAAATTTTTACGATATGTTTGTTGCCGAAGCGAAGCGCTTACTACGGCGTTCGCTTTCGGAAAGCTTTAGCGAAGAAAAGCGCGCTAAAGCTGGCGAAGAACTTTCAGAAAACCTGCAAACGATCTGCAACGAAATGGAGCAGATGCAAGCAGTGCGCTTGCTGCGCATTTTTGCTTTTGTTGCCCGCAACGGCGGAGACTGGAAAGAGGAGGAACGCAAAGATGACTAACTTGCTCTTGCGCCCCTTGGATTCCATGTTTTTCGGGCGCGGCCTGCCCTTTGCCGCCGGGGAAAGCGACAGCAGCGCGGGCGTGCCCTTGCCGCCCCCCTCCGTGGCGTGCGGCGCGTTGCGCAGCGCGTTTTTTTCCGAGCATCCTGATGAACTGCCGCTGGCGACCGGCAACGCCACGCAAAACACGGAAGCCAACGACACACCAGAAGCGCGGAAAGATATGTGTCTGACGCATTGGAGCCTGTATTCCGCCAGTGATCAAGAATCGTTATTCCCTGCGCCGCTGGATTTTGCGCTGAATGAAGATAATCAGCTTGAACTGCTGAGGTTGGAGACGAACAGCGACGGGCTTTGCAGTGTGCCAGGTAATTTGCCGTATCGCTTGCGCGTTGAAAAGATTGAGAAAAAACCAAATGCACCCACAGGTTGCTGGGTCAGATATTTGGCAGACTATTTGCAGGGAAAAACGCCTTGTCTGTGGAAAGCAGAGGATGTTTTTTTGCCGGAGCCGAAAATCGGCCTGACGCGAGATACCGCTACCAAAACCGCGCAGCAGGGCATGCTGTATCAACTGCCGATGCTGCGCTTCAAGGAAAATATCCGCTTTGCCCTTTCCTATGAAAACCTTGCGTTCGTACCAAGCATGCTGCGTTTGGGCGGGCAGACTCGCGTTTGCACGGCAGAGAAAACAAGCGCCTCGTTTGCGATCCAACCGGGAGACATTTCGAACGGCTGTTTCAAGCTTTACGTCGCTACGCCGGCAATTTTCAGTGACGGTTGGCGGCCCGAATTTCTGCAAGACGGCAAATATGAGCTGTGTGCGGCCTGCGTGGGCAACGCCGTGCCGATCAGCGGCTGGGGCATGAAAGCGCGCAGGCCAAAGCCGTTGTGTCTGACGGTACCCGCTGGAAGCGTTTACTACCTGAAGCTCACAGAAAACACAGCGCAGGCACGGAACGAAGTGATCGAACGTTTTCATGGCAAAGCGATTTCAAGCAAACTGCTGGACAAGCGGCAGGGCTTTGGCATTGTATACGTGGGAGGATGGAACGCATGATGGAATACCGAAATATTATAAAGGAGGAACCCGCCCAATGATTCAAACAACCACACCGCTGTTTTTGCACTGTAAAACGCCGTTCCATCCCGGAAGCGGCAGCAATCTGGGCATTGTGGATTTGCCCGTGCAGCGCGAAAGCCACACCGGCTACCCGAAATTCGAGGCCTCGGGACTCAAGGGTTGTCTGCGCGAAAGCTACCACCAGGCCAACGGCGTGGACGAAGAATTCATCTTCGGCCCGGAAAGGGACGGCGACGCCCATGGCGGTTCTGTTTGCCTGACGGACGCGCGGGTGCTGCTGTTCCCCGTGAAGTCCCTCAAGGGCGTATTCAGCTATGTGACATGTCCTTATGCGCTGAACCGGTTTGCTGAGGAAATGCGCGTCGCCAAGATGACATTCCCTGCGCTACCCGAAGCGCCCGGTGATAGCGAAGCGCTTGTATGTGAATTGCCACCCAAAGAATGTGTGCTTTTGGCGGGCGACCATATTGTACTAGAGGAGTATACATTCGCCGCCACTAAAAGCCCAAAGTTGACTGCTTTCGCCGAGGCTCTCGCGGGATGTTTGGACGACAGACTGATCAGTGCAGGCAATCTAAAACAGCGCATTGCCGTGGTCAGCGACGATGACTTCACGTTTTTCGTCAAAACCATGACCGAAACGATAACCCGCGTGCGCATTAATCAGGAAACCGGCACCGTGGATACTGGCGCGCTATTCACTGAAGAATATGTCCCGGCAGAAACGCTGTTCTATAGCCTTGCCATGGCGGGCAGCATTCTGCTCCCAAAAGAGGGCAAAGATAAATGGAAGAAAGATCATCCGGACGAACCGGACGAAAGCAAGTATTTGCTCAACTTGTTAAGCGAACACATCCAGGCGAATCCCATTGTGCAGATGGGCGGCGACGCCACCATTGGCAAGGGGCTTATGGCGCTGGCGTTCAGGGGGGTGGCATGATGGCAAATAGCGAATCCGCGCAGAAACGTGCGCAAGAGGCCTTTGCGGCAGCAAAAAACATAACATGCGACCGAAAAAAATATGCTGCCTACGTCAAGAAATTCCCTGCCTATATTACCACCAACGGTCTGGCGGCAACGCTTGCGTTCGCGCTGCAAAAAGGCGGGGAATACGCAGAAATCGCAAAGCAATTGCACGAACGGTTGAAGCACTGTCACATTTGCACTGAGCAAAATTATAATGGCTTCATGGAGTGGCTGCTGGATCAAAACTCGGATGTATACCGCAGGGCAACCGCCGAAGTGCTGGCCTATCTGGAGTGGCTGCGTCGTTTTGCCAGGGAGGAGTAAGTATGCCGAATTTGGGCGATCTTTTTCGCGATTTGGGGTTTGACGTGCCGGAGAAGAAACCGGAGCCGCCCAAGCGCAAGCCAGATGTGCACCCAGCAAACGAAATCTATCTGCCGAACGACACGGCGGGTTTGATGCAATCATCCGTAGGCGAAACGTGCGACAATCTGGCGCTGGGCCTTAACAAGCTGAAACTGCTCAAGCAAATTCGGCGGGATAAAAAAACCGAACAAATAACAAGCTGGAAGTTCGGCTTTCCCGATCGGGATCAGCGCGTTGCTATCCCAGGCAAGACTGCGGAGTTACTGAGAGAGATCAACAAAGCCAACGATGCATTGCCGCATACTTCTTCGCTTCCGCTGACCACGGCCTCGCGCATTGTGGTGGGGCTTGGCGGCGCAACCGTCTATGAAACTGGCATGACCATGCACCATATCTATGGCGTTCCCTACATTCCCGGCTCGTCCGTCAAAGGCGTTTGCCGCCATTGGGTGGTGCAGGAGTATTTTGAAAACGATGAAAACTATGCGCTGAAATGCAAGAAATTTCGCACGGCCTTCGGCTTTCAACAGGGGGAAGAAGGCGCACGCGGCAACGTGATCTTCTTCGACGCGTTCCCCGTGAAACTGCGCGGTCTGGAGCGCGACATCATGAACCCGCACTTTGGCAATTATTATAAAAATGCCGGAAAGCCAAGCAAAAATAGTATGAATTTGCCGACGGACGACATGTCCCCTGTCCCCATCTTCTTTTTAGCGGTGCCAGCGCAGACGAACTTTCAGTTTTATCTGCAAAACGGCGAGCTCGAGCTTCGCGGGAAGAGCGTGAAGGATCACCTGCGCGACGCGCTGACAGAAAGCGGGATTGGCGCGAAAACGGCGCTGGGGTATGGGTTGTTTAAGGAATGAAGGAGAAGAGCTATGTTTTCAGAAGAATTCAAGGCGCTCATGGGAGAGATTGACATTATCCGAACTATCGTTGAGCTTGTCGTGTGGGTGGGTACCGTTTTGCTTCTAAAGTTCGGCAAGCCACTGCTATTCAAGATCAAATATTTGTTCCGGAAAAAGCGTCCCGGTGGTCTACTCTTGATTGTATACCGCAAAAAAAATGTGCCGGAGGAATTTGAGCGATACCGCAAAGCAAACGGACTGCATTTTCGCGACACCGTCTCCCAAGACTTGGGCGCCGAACAATACGACAAATGTAAAATGGACGATCTCGCAAATGACGTTTGGAAACGACTTGAAGAAGCGATGAAGAAAGCCGAAACTTCTGACGTTCATGTGGTGATTGATGCCAGTTGGATTATCGCCTCCATCTTGTTGGCAAAGCTCTACAATGGGCCGACAGTGCATTTATACCAACATATGCCGAATCCAAAAAGCGACAAAGATTCCTATGAATCTTGGGGAACCCTGCGACGACAGGGGAAATAATCATTTCAGGTTGACGGACGTTTTATGCAAACCCCCCCTGCTTTTCCCGTCGAATGGGTGTATACTATTCTCGTAGCCCAATCGCTCCGGCTCTTCAACCTTCCCCATAGGGATTGAAACATTACTTTGGGGTGAAGTTGCATTGCTAATTGCCTCCTCCAACCTTCCCCATAGGGAATCCCGGAGGGCGTATGAAAGAAATTGCGATTGCGTTGCGCGCGCCAATCGCCGCTTTGTGCGCGCAAAAATTCCTCGTGCGAAATCGGCGTCCCCCACTCCCATCCGCTTTCCACCCAGCGGTCAATGGTGCGAGCGTTGAGGTCGGTGTAGTTGGATGCGATTTGCATGATGAATGCCTCCAATACTATTCTCTTTCCCCAAGTATAACATATCGCAAATTTTTATCAATCTCATTTTCAGCAAGGCCACCTGCAATCAGCGGCTGGATCACTTCGCGGCTCTCCCGCGTGTGCGGCAAGGTTGCCGCCAGCGCGTTTGCTTTGTCCGTTTTTCCGGCTTTTAAGTACAAAAAGCACAGCACGGCGCGGCTGGAGGCCCGCTGTTTTTCATTTTTGCTCAACGCAAGGCCGCGTTCTGTCAGTAAAATCGCTTCTTCAGAGTCCCCGGACAGTGCCAGCGTATCCGCCAAGCCGAGCATATACCCCACATCGTTGGGGTACGTGCGCAGCGCATCACGATAAATCGCAGCAGCAGCGCGATAATCACCGGCACGCTGCTGCTCGTTTGCGTTTTTGTGTATGTTATACCGCGTTTCTTCCGCACGAATGGCGTCCATGCCAATCAGCGCATCAATACTGGTCTCAAACAAATTGGCCAGCGCGGGCAAAAACGCAATGTCGGGGTAGCTTTCGCCGCGCTCCCATTTGGAAACGCTCTGCGGCGAAATCAGCAGCAGTTCGGCCACATCCTCCTGCGTGAGATTTTTTTGCTTCCGATATTTCTTCAGGTTTTCGGCGATATAAAGCATGGTGGTCACTCCTTTTGATTGATGCTTTCAGTATAGCCGAAAAGCCGCCGCTGCGCAATAGCGGCGTGGTTGAGTTGGGCGCAACTGGGGGAATTCACTCATTGCTGCCTCCAACGTTTCACGTCCGCACGAATCGGTGTAAAACAGCTATTTTTGTGATGTCCTGCTGAACGATGGTGAAGGGCATGAGTTACCCCTTTCCCACAACCATCGCATCCGCCGCAACCAAAATTCTAATGCTTTTCAAGATCAGGCCAGCGATCCATCCTGCGCGCTGTTATCCTTGCAGGCGAAGCTCTTTTATTCCGCCCGGAATCATGGCGCTGCGCTCACGCAGCATCTGCAAAACCCCTTCGGCCTCGTGGCCTGTGACCGCTTGCGGGCGGTAGTCGTTGCGCAGCAGGCCTTCGCCGTCTTTTGCCCTGCTCGAAGTGATATAGCACGGCGTAACCGCAATGTCGTAGGAGGCAGCCCCGCCGGGCAAAACGCTGAAGTTGGCGTGCAGCAAAAAAGTGTGCGGCACAGGGGCTGTGGAGTTGCCGCCGAAGGCAAAATTGCCCAGGCTGTAGACAATATACCGGCCCATGTAGCGCTCAATGCCCTGCGGCACATGCGGGTGATGTCCAACAATCAGGTCGGCCCCCGCGTCAATCCAGGCGCGGGCCGTTTTTGTCTGCCATGCCGTTGGCACGGCGCTTCTTTCAACGCCCCAGTGAATGTTCACCACAACAATATTTTCGGGCCGCTTATATTGTCCGATGAGCCGCAGCACGCGCCGTGCCACAACCGCCTCGAGCGCGGCGTTTTCGGCGGCGGAATTGCTGGCGGTAACGGCGCAGTCGGCAATCAGCACAACCTCGGCGCCGTTGATCTTTGTGACAAAGGGGCGATCTTCATACATCAGCCCAATGCCTGCCCGCGATAAATGCTCCACCGTATCCTCAAAGCCCTGGTCAAGGTAATCGCGCGAATGGTTGTTGGCAAGCGTGGCGGCTTCCACAGAAGCGGCGGGCAGAATATCGGCATAGGCGGCGGGGCCTTTAAAAAAATAGGTCTTTCGCGCCGCCTGCCCGGCGTCGGTGAGCGTGCCCTCAAAGTTGATGATCGTCAAATCGTCGCGCGCAAATATCTCTTTCACGCCATCGAAGGGATATGTCAGGCTGCCCGATGTTTCGTAGACATGAGGAAAACGCGGCGCGCCGCCCTGCCCGTTGAACGAGCCGAAGGTGCAGTCGCCCGCAAACGTCATGTGGATAGTTGCCGGCTCCGCCGGTTGCGCGGCGGCAGGCACGGCGGCAACCTCATAATCCCCCGTCCCGGCGATGGGGCAGGCGCAAAACAGCAAAAAAATCAGGGCGGCAAACGGCGCAAGCCACGCGAGAACGAGGTTGTGCTTTTTCATGAAGAACGCCCTCACATGTCCATCTTGTTTTGTTGTTTGGTAATATCAGTCAAAACGTCCCCCTTCCACTTCGTCGTTAAGCCCCCAGCGCGGCTTTGAATCGAACAAAGCGGAATAGAGGATTCTGCCTTCGAGCACATTTTGCAGGTGCTGGCCGTATTCGCTCTTGCCATATTTTTCGGCGGAATAGCGCAGCTGCTCTTCTGAAATCCAACCGGTGTTGTAGGCAATTTCTTCCGGCGCGGAAATCTTGATGCCTTGCAGCGTCTCAATATTTTGCACAAAGCTGGCCGCGCGCATCAGGTTGCCGATGGTGCCGGTATCCAGCCAAGCGTAACCGCGCCCGAGCACCCGCACATCTAGGTCGCCGCAGTCCAGATAGCGCTGGTTGATGTCGGTGATTTCCAGCTCGCCGCGGGCCGAGGGCTTCAGCTCTTTCGCGAACCGCACCACCCTGTTGTCGTAAAAATACAGCCCCGTCACGGCGTAATTGGACTTTGGCACGGCAGGCTTTTCTTCAATCGAAAGCACGCGCGCGTCCTCGCCGAACTCCACCACGCCAAACTGCTCCGGGTGCTCAACGGAATAGCCGAAGATGGTGGCGCGGCCCGGCTGCAAGGCGGCTTTGCGCAGCATATAGCCCAGCCCGGAGCCATAGAAAATATTGTCGCCAAGAATCATCGCAACCCGGTCGTCCCCGATGAAGTCCTCGCCGATGAGGAACGCCTGGGCCAGGCCATCGGGGCTGGGCTGCACGGCATAGCTGAGCTTCAGCCCAAACATGGCCCCGTCGCCCAGCAGCTGCTCAAATTTTGGGGTGTCCGTCGGTGTTGAAATGATCAGAATTTCGCGGATGCCCGCCAGCATAAGAGTGGACAGCGGGTAGTAGATCATGGGCTTGTCGTAGACCGGCAGCAGCTGCTTGCTGGTCACCATGGTCAGCGGATAAAGCCGCGTGCCCGATCCGCCCGCTAGGATGATGCCCTTCATGGAACCACACCTTCCGGGTTAAGATGTTCTCCCTTTGCCCCAATTGCCCTCAACATCTTGGAACCTGATCATATCCCTGCAAAAGATTGGGCCGCCTACTCGTATAGCGGATACCTGGAACACATGGCGTTAACGCTGGCGCGGATGGCGTCGGCGCTGGCGGCAAAGTCCGTGGCGGCAAGGAAGATGCAGTTAGCAATTTCTTCCATTTCCGCCGGGGTGAAGCCCCGCGACGTTACAGCCGGGGTGCCCAGGCGCACGCCGCTGGTAACAAAAGGCTTCTGCGGGTCGTTGGGAATGGCGTTTTTGTTGGCTGTAATGTATACCTCGTCCAGCCTGTGTTCCAGCTCCTTGCCGGTGATATCCAGCGAGCGCAAGTCCAGCAGCATAAGATGGTTGTCCGTGCCGCCGGATACCAGGTTCACGCCGCGGCGGAGCAGTCCCTGGGCCAGCGCCTGCGCGTTGGCGACAATCCGCTTTTGGTAGAGCTTGAACTCCTCTGTCAGCGCTTCGCCAAAACAAACGGCCTTCGCCGCAATGATGTGCATGAGCGGGCCGCCCTGGTTGCCGGGGAAGATGGCTTTGTCGATCGCCTGCGCAAGCGCCTCTTTGCACAGGATCAACCCGCCGCGCGGGCCGCGCAGGGTTTTGTGCGTTGTGGTCGTCACAACGTCGGCGCAGGGAACGGGCGAAGGATGTTCGCCTGCGGCCACCAGGCCCGCGATATGCGCCATATCCACCATAAACAGCGCGCCGCAAGCGTTCGCAATGGCCGCAATGCGCGGGAAATCAATCGTGCGCGCGTAGGCGGAAGCCCCGGCGACAATCAGCTTTGGCCGCAGCGCCATGGCCTTTTCTTCCAGCGCGCAATAATCAAGAAATCCGTTTTCATCCACGCCATAAGGCTCAAAATGGTAGAGCTTGCCGCTCATGTTCACAGGCGAGCCGTGGCTCAGGTGCCCGCCGTGCGCCAGGTTCATGCCCATCACCACATCGCCCGGCTGCAGCAGCGCGGAATAAACCGCCATGTTGGCCTGCGCGCCGCTGTGCGCCTGCACATTGGCGTGGTCCGCGCCAAACAGCGCCTTTGCCCGGTCAATGGCAATGCGCTCCACTTCGTCCACGCATTCGCAGCCGCCGTAGTAGCGCTTGCCGGGGTATCCCTCGGCGTATTTGTTTGTGAGCACGCTGCCCATGGCGGCTATCACCGCCGGTGAAACAAGGTTCTCGCTGGCAATCAGCTCAATATTGCGGCGCTGCCGGGCCAGTTCGCTGGCCATGGCGGCCCCCACCGCCGGGTCAAACCGCGAGACGAAGCCAATGGTATCCATCAAGTCTGCGTACATAAGCAACCTCCGATACGAAACGTTAAATGTCAGACATGAGACAGCAGACGTTGTCGGTTTGGCTCCATCTTATCCTGAACGTCTCATATCCCTTGTCTATTATATCATCGATTGCGGCGGGGGTCAAGGGGGAATTTTAGCGGCAAACAGCAAAGCGGCCATTCTTTTTTCAAAAAAATTATCATTGACATTTCCTGCGGTGCATGATATACTAAATCGCAGAGAATTCGAGCAAATAGTTTGTTATAATTTACCAATCGAACGCTTGGGGGAGGGCTTGCAGTGCGAGTTTTGTTTTATTATCCGACAACAGGCGACCAACTAGGTTGGGCTTGGGGGCCGCAACCGCCTCTTGGCGTTTTGGCTTTGGCGTCTTTTCTTCAGTCCAAAGGGCACACGGTTTGTATATTCGATCGCAGAGCAAGCCGGAATTTTGAGGAAGTGAACGAGTCATTCGCGCCTGAAGTGATAGCCATTAGCGTAATAACATGTTCGCAAATTTCTGACGCCATATCGGTTTCGCGTTATACAAAAGAAAAACTTGGATTGCCTTACTCTGGGGCGGGCATATGGCAAGCATTATCCCGGAAGAAATTCTGCGTGCCGGTTGCGTGGATTATGTTGGAATCAGCGAAGGAGAATACACGCTGCTGGAACTGTTGGAGGTTCTGCGCGGAGAACGAACGCCGGAACGTGTGTTGGGCATTGCCTACTTGGATGCCGAGGGCAGCTTCCACCGCACGCAAGACCGCCCGTTTGCCGATCTGGCCGATTTCCCTCCGCTGGATTTCTCCTTGATTACAGTGGAACGCTATCTTCAGTACTCTTCATGGGCAAATCGAACTTTTATGATTTATACTGCAAAGGGTTGCCCATTTCGGTGCGATTTTTGCTACAACAAGGAATACCACCGCTGCCAGTGGCGCGGTTATCCAAAAGAAACTGTGTTTTCACAAATTCATGAGCTGGTACAGCGGTACAACGTGAACGGTTTGCTTTTTTGCGATGAAATGTTCGGCACAGATAAGCGTCGGTTCAGAGAATTCTGTCAGTCCATCTCTGAGACCGGCTACAATATTAAGTGGGGAGCGCAAACTGTAATGGGCACTTTGTCGAATGAAGATATTGAGTTGATGTATGCGGCCGGGTGCCGAAGGATTGATTTTGGACTGGAAACCGGCAGCGCCGAAATGCGCAAGAAGATTCATAAATTCTATGACGCGTCTAGAATTAGCGCAACAATCAAGAAATGCAGAGATTTAGGGCTTTTCGTCACGAACAATTTTATCCTTGGGTTCCCGGACGAAACCCCTGAGCAACTGCGCGAAACAGTGCGTCTTTATTTTGGGACGTTGCCAAGCATATGTGCCTGTTGTTTGTATTATTCGCTTCCGGGCACACAGCTTTACAGTGAGCTTGAGGAACAGGGGCGCGTTCAGCGGCCCAAAACACTCGATGGCTGGATACAAAAGGCCAAAAAGAATGCTTTTGAGAACTATTCTAAAATTCCTACCAAGGAACTCTTCACAGTGCTTGCGTTTATGACATGGCAGGAAGTGTTTAGGAACAGTGGTCGCCCCAGCAAGGGGAGCGTGAAATTAAAATCAGTTTTCAGCACTCTTTTCAATCGAATTCGCCACTTTACCCTCACCACCAGTTTCCTTGAGGCGTTCCAACTTGCCTGGCACACCTTAAAGCGCTTCTGTTTTATCGCCTGGTACGCCCACGCATACCCATCCATCCGGAAGAAGTATGATCTCTACGCAAAAAACCTCGGGCGGACAGAATGGGATGACGCGCCAATGGCGCGTTAGGGTTGGCGTTTCCGCGTCGGAACACCCTCCTGCATACCAAAAAAGCGGGCGCCACTGGCTGCCCGCTTGCCTTTTTCCTGCTCAATCCAGCGTAATCTTCCCCAGTTTCCCGCCGCGCAAATCGTCCAGCAGCGCCGCTGCCGCCCGGTAGGTGTCCGGTTCGTTCCCCGGCAGCAGCATGCCGCGTCTGCGGGCCAACTGCTCCAGCAGCTGCCAGGCTGGCTCCTCCGGTGCAACGGCCAGCTGATAGCGTTCGCGCAAGCGCTCGGGATACCCGCTGCGCAAAACTTCTATCAGCCGCAGGGCAAGGGTTTCCCTGTCCATGGTTTCGTCCTTAACGCTGTGCAAAAAGGCCAGCTTTTCGCCAACTGCGGGGTCCTCAAACTTTGGCCAGAGCACGCCGGGGGTGTCCAGCAGCTCAATTTTGCTCTCGCCCGCCTGCCCCGCAACATACCACTGGTTGCGCCGCGTTACGCCGGGCTTGTCGGCAATCTCCGCCCGGGTGCGGCCGCACAGGCGGTTGATCAGCGAAGATTTCCCTACGTTGGGGATGCCCACCACCATCAGCCGCAGGGGCCGGTTGGCCATGCCCTTCGCCTGATTGGATGCGATCACATCCGCCAGGCAGTCCCGCACCATCGGCGCAAATTTTTGCAACCCCCGGCCAGATCGGCAGTCCACAGCCAAAGCAAATTTCAGCGTTTGCAGGCAGCGCGCCGTTGCCGCCGGGTCGGCCAAATCGCATTTGTTGAGCAGCACAATGCGCGGCTTGCTGCCGATGAGCGCGCCTAGCTCCGGGTTGCGGGAGCTTTCTGGCGCACGGGCGTCGCGCAGTTCCACTACGGCGTCCACCAGCTTCAGGCTTTCTTTGATCTGGCGCCGCGTGCGCGCCATGTGCCCGGGGAACCACTGCGGGGTTTGGGAGGGCATAGTGTTTCTCCAATACTGAAACGATTCTCAGCAGATCATGATACTCAGCGGTTACCTCGGCCAAAACCGGAACAAAACCCGCCCAATCAAATCATTCTGCCCAACAAAGCCAACGGCCTGAAAACGGCTGTCCGACGACACGCCCCGGTTGTCGCCCATAACAAAGCAATGCCCGGCGGGCACCGTGAAAGGGTAGTCGCCGCCGCTGGGGAACAGGTCGCCAACGTTGGTAACCGTGCCTTCGGGCAAATAGGTTTCGTCCAGTTTATGATCGTTGACAAACACGCCGCCGTTAAAAATATCAACTTTATCGCCGCCCACGGCAATCACGCGCTTTACCAGCGGCTTGTGGTGTTCGTTGCGTTCGGGGGAAATAATCACAATCTGACCCCGCCGGGGCGCCGCCAAAAAGGCAGTCACCAGCAAACGGTCTTTGTCGTGCAGCGTTGGCTCCATCGAATGCCCATCCACAGCGGCCGCGCGCACAAAAAATACCAGCAGAATGGCGATCATCGCTATCACAGCGGCCAGCACATCCGCCGCGTCATACAGGGCCGCGAGGAACTTGCTCTTCGCGCCGGATTTTACGATCGGGCAGTCAGTCATTTCCCCATCTTCACCCCTACCACGTCGCGCACGTCCACCAGCCCCACCATGGCGGAGCGGCTGTCGGTGGAATCGTTGCGGTTGTCTCCCATGATAAAACAGCGCCCCGCGGGCACGGTGCAGGGCAGCGGCGTTTCGCCGCCCCAATAGTTGTGCAAATACGTGGGTTCGGCAATGTATGGCTCCCGGAGCGCCTCGCCGTTGCGGTATACAATGCCCTTCTCAAAATCAAAACTCATCACGTCGCCCGGCAGGCCAATCACGCGCTTCACAATCGGCTGCCGCTCAGGCAGGTTGGTGCCGGTTTCGGATACCACCACAATGTCGCCATAGCGCAGCTGCCGCGGCGCGGCCGTGATCACCAAAAACTGGCCGTTGTGCAGCGTGGGGTTCATCGAAGGCCCAATGACCCAAGACGTGCGCAAACCGAACGTGAACACCAGCAGCAAAATAACAAACGCCGTGCAAATCACATCCGCAACATTGAACGCAAACAGCGAAAGGCCGTTGGGCTTGCCTGGTTTCAGCAATTCGTTGGACATGGGGTTCTCCTTTTCACTCCTCAACGCGCGCGGCGGAGGTCCGTTATTTTCCTTTGCCAATCACAACGCCCTCTATTTCCCGCAGATCCACCAGCCCCACGCGGGAACTGCGGCTGTCTTCGGAGTGGGCGCGGTTGTCGCCCAGCAAAAAGCAGCGGCCGGGCGGCACCTCCAGCGGAAAAACCACGTCATATCGGATATCGGTCGGCGCGGCGGCATATGGCTCATCCAGGGCTTCGCCGTTGCGATAAACCACGCCCGCCTGAAAATCAATGTTGATTTTGTCCCCCGGCAGCCCGATGACCCGCTTCACAATCGGTTCGCCAAGGCTCGTGCCCGTGTCGGCTACCACAACAATATCGCCATGGCGCACGCGGCGCGGCCACGCGGCAATCACCAGCGTCTGCCGGTCGCGCAGCGCGGGTTCCATCGAAACGCCATCCACCATCGTGGGCTTCACGCCGAAGCTCATAAAAGCCGCCAGCACAATGCCCACCAGCACCAGCGATCCCGCCAGGTCATAGCAAAGCGCTAACGCGCGCCCAACAGAGCGCTCGTTGTTTTGCAGGCGCAGCGGCACCCAGAATTCATTCACGACCCGCATGTTAAACCCCTCTTCAGGAAGGAGGAAATAGGGATCAGGAGTTAGGGCGTGCCCCTAACTCCTGCTTGCTGATCCTGATTCCTGTCAGGCCAGTTTCTGCCGCACTTTCGCCGCTTTGCCAACTCTGCCGCGCAGATAATAAAGCTTCGCGCGGCGCACGCGGCCCAGGCGCACCGTTTCTACCTTCGCAATATTCGGCGAATGCAGCGGGAATACGCGCTCAACGCCCACGCCATAGGTAATGCGGCGCACGGTAAACGTCTCGGAAATCCCGGATCCCTTGCGGGCGATAACGGTGCCTTCATACACCTGAATGCGCTCGCGCTCGCCCTCGCGGATCTTCACATGCACGCGCACCGTGGAACCGATCTGCACGCTGGGCGGGGTTTCTTTCATGGAACTCTTCGCTGTGCGCAGCAGCGCGGCGTAGGCGCAGTTGGGGTTCTGGTTGATGAGTTCTTCGGCTTTTGCCAAATCCATGGGTATCATCCTTACTTATATATTCGATTGTTCATAAGCGCAACGCGCCAGAGGAACAAAAGTTGCACAGACCAATAAGCATTATAGCACAAACAAAAGCAAATGTCAATTATTTTTTCGGCGAACCGCGAAATTTCCCAATATATGGCATCCCGGTTCGAGCCGAACGCGCGTTCTTAGCGCATTGGCTCCCGCTCCAAAATCTCTTCCCGCCTCGGCCCGTTTGATACCAGCGTAATCGGCGTTTCAATCTCGCGCTCAATCAGCGCAACATAGTCCTTCGCGGCCTGGGGCAGCTCGTCGAAGCTGCGGATGCCGCGAATATTCCGCCCGAACCCTGGCAGGGTTTTGTATACCGGCTTGGCGCGCCGGAGCTTTGGCGTAACAGGAAAATCGCGCGTGATTTTGCCGTCGATTTCATAGGCCACGCATACCTTGAGTTCGTCCAAATAGCACAGGCAGTCGATCGCGGTCAGCACAGCGCTGGTCGCGCCCTGCACGGCGCAGCCGTAGCGCGTGGCCACGCAGTCGAACCAGCCCACGCGGCGGGGTCTGTGGGTCGTCGCGCCGTATTCCCCCGCATCGCCGCCGTGTTCGCGCAGCTGCACAGCCTCTTCGCCGTCCAGCTCGCTGACGAACTCCCCTGCCCCAACGGCGCTGGAATAGGCCTTTGTCACAGCCACAATCTCCCGGATGGCATAAGGGGGCACGCCCGCGCCAACCGCGCCGTAGCCCGCAACGGTGGAACTGGAAGTCACCATCGGATAAATGCCGTGTTCGGCGTCCCGCAGGGATCCCAGCTGGCCTTCCAGCAATATATCCTTGCCCTGCTTAACCGCTTCCCGCAAAAAGCCCGCAGTGTCGCCAACCATCGGCGCCAGCCACTTTTTCAGCTCAAGCAGCTGCGCGCAAAGCGTCCGCGCGCAAAGCGGCGGCTGGTGATAAACATGTTCCATCAGCATGTTCTTGTAAGAGCAAACGTCCTGAAGGTGCTCCAGCAAAGCCGCTTCGTCGAACAGCTCGCAAACCTGAATCCCCGTTTTGGCGTATTTATCGGAATAAAACGGCGCAATGCCGCTTTTGGTGGAGCCATACGCTTTTTCGGCAAGCCTGGCTTCTTCCAGCGTGTCGAGCTGCACATGGTAGGGCATCAGAATCTGCGCCCGCTCGCTGACCAGCAGCTTCGGCGCGGGCACGCCCCTGGCAACCAATTCCTCGTATTCTTTCCTGAGCTTTATGATATCCAGCGCCACGCCGTTGGCAACCACATTGGTGATGTTTGGGTGGAACACGCCCGACGGCAGCAGATGCAGCGCGAACTTTCCATATGCATTGATAATGGTATGCCCGGCGTTGGCGCCGCCCTGGAACCGCACCACAATATCCGCGTGCTCGGCAAACATGTCGGTGATTTTCCCTTTGCCCTCGTCGCCCCAATTGGCGCCTACAATCGCTTTCACCATATCGCGCGCCTCCTAGATAGTTATTCCTGCGGCGGTAAAACCACAAGATATTAGTATACCACCCTTCCCAACAAAAGTCAAGAAAAAAATTTCGTAGAAAAGCTTTGCTTTTTTGGAGAAATGTGATATAATAAGCAAACGAGCGGTGGCGAGGTATGATTTTGCGAAACAGTCGCCGGTGACGAACTGCCCACCGCAGGTGTGATATAATAGGCAAAAGAAAGGTGTGATCGTTTCATGCAGCAACAAGGCAAGCTGAAAACCTGCGCCCCCCTCGAACGCAATATGTACATGACCGGCCTGTTCGGGCAAAACATCATTTTCAACATTCTCTCCGCCTTCGCGAATTACTACATGCAAAGCGTGCTGCTCATTCCTTCCGCCATCATCGGCGTTATCCTCGTCATCGCACAGGTGTGGGATGCCTTCAACGACCCCATGATGGGCACCATTGTTGACAAAACGCGCAGCAAATGGGGCAAATGCCGCCCCTATCTGCTGTTTGTTCCAATCATCAATGGCGTCATCACCGTGTTGTGCTTTGTGGGCATCGGGCGCAATTACGACGTTTCGCAGGGCTTTACAGGCATGAACGTCGCCGTAGTGGTGTTCGCCGCCTTCATCTACATCGTTTGGGGCATGACCTATACGGCTGGCGACATCCCGCTGTGGGGCATTTCGGCGCTGATGACCGAAGACGAAAAAGACCGCCGAAAGCTGCAAGCCGCCGCGCGCATTGCCGCGGGAATCGGCAGCGGCGTCGCGGTGCTGGCGTTTCAGCCGGTGGCCCTCTCTGTGGGCGGGGTTCTGCGGACTACGTTGAACATGGGTTCGGCGCAGGCCGAAAAATTGGGCTTTATTCTCGTAGCAACGGCGTTCACCATCCTCGGCGCTGGCACCTTCCAGTTGGCCGGCGTCTTCGCGCGCGAAAAAATCAAGCCCTCCGATAAAACCAATTCCCTGGGCGAAAACTTTAAGATGATCTGGAACAACAAGCCGTTCCGGAAGGTGTTGCTTTCCGGCACGCTGGCGGGTCCGCGCAACCTGACAATGATCGTCGCCCTCTCCATGGTGACCTTCTATTTTTCCGGAAAAGACGGCGCCGTGGCCATGATGTATCTGGCGCTCATTGGCGGCGGCCTGTTCATCGGCATGTTCGGGGCAACGGCGCTTACGCCGAAGCTGCTGGAAAAACACAGCAAAAAAACGCTCTATAATATGTCGAACCTGGTCGAAATCCTCCCTGATCTGGCCATTTTCGGGCTTTATCTGATTTCTGTCGCCATCAACAAGCCTGCGGGCCTAACCGCAATCTATCTGCTCGTCCCCACGATTCTTCTCTTCTTTATCAAGGGGGCGTGCCTGGGGCTTTATAGCGCCGTGCAAACCACCATGATCGCCGACTGCGTGGACTACGAGGATTACACCAACCATCTGCGGCCGGATGGCGTTTTCTTCTCGGGGCAAACGTTTATGGTGAAAATCGGCAACGGCATTTCCAGCTTGCTCTATGCCGGCCTGTGCGCCTTCGTCGGCTTTTCCGACGTTAACATCGATCTCTTCAACAAATTTATCGCCGCGGGCGGCGTGCCGCGCGAAGCCATGACCATCGGCGCGGAAACCCTGCGCGCGGGCGCGGAAACCTTCGCACTGACCGGCGGCCAGGTGCGCGGCTTCTTCACAATGATGTTTTTCGCGGTGTCCGTCCTGCCGGCCATCGGCAGCGTGCTGGCCCTGATTCCCACGCGCAACTATGAACTGACCCCCGAAAAACTCGAAGAAATTCTCGGCGAGCTGCAACAGCGCCGCCGCGTGGCGGGCGAAACAGAAGAATAAAGCGCAAAACAAAAACAACGCGTCCGCCGGTTGGCAGGCGCGTTGTTCTTTTTTCGGTCAAACCGCTTCTTCCGCCGCTTCTTCCTGCGCTATCCGGTCGGCGTCCTCCCGCACGTCAATCTGGCCCTCCTGCGCCGTGCAAAGGTAGGCCCGCCCCGGTTTTACGCTGCCATCGAGCAGCTTTTCGCTGAGCAAGTCTTCCACCTGGTTCTGGATGGCGCGGCGCAGAGGCCGCGCGCCGTAGATAGGATCAAAGCCGGAACTTGCCATGAGCGTCGCGGCGCTTTCCTCGAAGCGCACGCGCACCCCCGCGTCCTCCAGCCGCGCGCTCACCTGCGCCAGCATGCGTCGGGCGATCTCTTCAATCTGCGTCTGATCCAGCTGGTGGAACACAATGATATCGTCCACGCGGTTGAGGAATTCCGGCCGCAGCGCCTTCTTCAGTTCCCCCATCACCGCGTCTTTGATGCGCTGCTGATCCTGCAAGCCCGCGTGGCTTTCGCCGCTGGCGAAGCCGATGCCGCCGGTTTGCTTTGTGATAAGCTTCGCGCCCAGGTTCGAGGTCATAATAACCACGCTGTTCTTAAAGTCCACAGCGCGGCCCTGCGCGTCGGTCAGGCGGCCATCCTCCAGGATTTGCAGCAGAAGATGGAAGACGTCCGGATGGGCTTTTTCAATCTCGTCGAACAATATCACACAATAGGGCTTGCGGCGCACCGCCTCGGTCAGCTGCCCGCCCTCGTCGTAGCCAACATAGCCCGGCGGCGAACCCACAAGGCGCGACACCGTGTGCTTTTCCATATATTCCGACATATCCAGCCGCACCATCGCGTCCTCGCTGCCGAACATGCTGGCGGCCAGGGCCTTGCAAAGCTCCGTCTTGCCAACCCCCGTCGGCCCCAGGAACAAAAACGAGCCTGTGGGCCGTTTCGGGTCTTTTAGCCCCGCGCGCCCGCGTCGGATGGCTTTCGACACCGCTTTGACCGCCTCGTCCTGCCCAACGAGCCGCCTGTGCAGTTCCTCTTCCATGTGCAGCAGCCGGGCGCTTTCTTCCTGCGTCAGCTGTGTGGCCGGGATCCCCGTCCACTGCGACACAATCAGGGCAATCTCCTCCTGCGTCACCTCGTCGGTCTTCTGGCCGTTTTGCTCCTGCCAGGCGCTGCGCAGCTGCTCAAGTTCCTGGCTGCGCCGCCGCTCCTCGTCGCGCAAATTTGCCGCCCGGGCATAGTCTTCCGCCTGCACGGCGGCGGTTTTTTCGTCCTCAATTTCCTTCAGGCGGTTCTCGATTTCCTGCACTTCCGCCGGCGCGGTGAACGCCCGCAGCCGCACGCGCGACGCGGCCTCATCCACCAGATCAATGGCCTTGTCGGGCAAAAACCGGTCGCCAATATACCGCGCGCTGAGCTTAACGGCCGCGGCAATGGCTTCGTCTGTGATGCGAATTTTGTGGTGCGCCTCGTATTTGTCGCGCAGGCCCTGCAAAATCGAAACCGTTTCGGTTTCCGTCGGCTCGTCTACCATAACCGGCTGAAACCGCCGCGCCAGCGCCGCGTCTTTTTCAATATGCTTGCGGAACTCGTCCAGTGTCGTCGCGCCGATGACCTGCATTTCCCCCCGGGCCAGCGAAGGTTTCAGGATATTTGCCGCGTCCGTCGCCCCTTCGGCCGCCCCCGCGCCGATGATGGTGTGCAGCTCGTCGATGAAAAGAATCACATTTTTCGCCTTCTGCACTTCTTCAATCGAAGCCTTGATCCTGTCCTCAAAGTCGCCCCGATATTTTGTCCCCGCCACCATGCCGGTCAAGTCCAGGCTGAACACCCGCTTGCCGCGCAGCAGCTCGGGCACATCGCCGGATGCAATGCGCAGCGCAAGGCCTTCCGCTACGGCGGTTTTACCAACGCCCGGCTCGCCGATGAGCACAGGATTGTTCTTTGTGCGGCGGCAGAGGATTTGCATCACCCGGGCAATCTCGGCGTCGCGGCCAATCACAGGGTCAATCTGCTGATCCTGCGCCATATGGGTCAAATCCCGGCCAAATTGATCGAGGGTCGGCGTGGCGGTTTCGCTTTTGTCGGCGCCTGCGGCGTCTGGCCTGCCGCCCTTCAGCGCGCGGTGAATGTCGCCGACCAGATCCTGCACCGAAACGCTCTGGTGCCCCAGCAGCGTTACCGCGGCGCTCCCCCGCTCCTGCAACAGCGCCAGCAGCAAATGTTCCGTGCCAACAATCGTGCCGCCGGAGCGGGCAATGGCAATCGCCTCGTCGCGCACATGCTTCATCTTCGGCGTAAAATCAGAGGGCGAAAGCACCGTCGGCGTGCCCGGCGCGTAGGTGGCGCGCAGCGCGTCTTCAATCGGCCTGGCGCTGACTTTGCGCGCCGTCAGCACCGCGTGGGCCACGCCGCCGCTTTGGCGCAGCAGACCAATGAGCATATGCTCGGTTCCAACAAAGGTATGCCCCAGCCCCTCGGCGCACTGCATGGCTAAATTCATGGCCTCGTTGGCCTTTTCCGTAAAACCGCGAAAGTTATAAGATGACATAAAAAGCCTCCATTCTGTGGAAAATTGGGATCCGCGCGCGGGAAGCGGAACGTTTGAGCAAAAACGCCCGTCAGCTTTCCGCCTTCAGCCGCTCCCGGATCAGCGTTGCCCGGGCCGCGTCCCTGTCCCCCGCCGCTGCGGGGTCAAGGCTCAGTGTAGCAGGCAAAACGTCGGTCATCAGCTGATATATGGCGTCCAGCGGCAGTTCCAGCGCGCCGCCGCAAGCGCCCAGCGCCGCAAGCGACAACAGCTGCAGCGCCTCTTTGCTGTCCAGCCGCCGCGCGTAGCGCAGCAGCCCCAGCGCCCGCCAAACCTTGTTTTCAATCGCCGGATCCTTGAGCAATTCCCGCTGGGCCAGCCGTTCCTGTTCCGCAATCTGCAATGTGATGGCTTGCAGGTTTTCCAGCGCCGCCTGCTCCGTAATCCCCAGCGTCACCTGGTTGCTCAGCTGGAACAGCGCGCCCTCCGCGTCGCTGCCCTCGCCGAAGGCCCCGCGAATGGTCAGCCCCAGTTTCGAAATGCTCTCGGCCAGGCGGCCCACCCGGCCCAGCCGCGCCAGCGCCGGCAAGTGCAGCAAAACGCTGGCCCGCATGGCCGTGCCCAAATTCGTCGGGCACTGGGTCAAATACCCCAGCTGTTCGCTGAACGCAAAGTTCAGCTTGCGGCTGAACGCCGTGTCCACGCTGTCGGCCAGCTCCCAGGCTTCCCGCAGCGCCAAACCGGGCGCGTAGGCCTGCAAGCGAATGTGATCTTCCTCGCAAAGCATAACGCTCACGCGGCAGTCTTTGCGCAATAGCAGCGCGCCGCCCTGATCCCGTTGGGCAAAGGCCGCGCTGCAAAGCCTGCGTTCCGCAAGCGAAACGGCTTTGGCCCGGCTCAGCTCCGCCATGTCGATGTATTCCAGTTCCGGCGCAATGGCAAGCGCCGCCGCGTGCGCCGCCTCGCAAACCTTTTGCCGTCCCTTGATATCCAGGCGGGCCGGGAAGGGGTACTCCGCCAGGTTGCGCGCCAGGCGCACCCGCGTGCTCAGCACAATATCATTTTGATTTTCATACGCTTCCGGCATCTTCTTCGCCCCCTTCCAGTCGCTTGATTTCGTCGCGCAGCTGTGCCGCCGCCTCGTAGTTTTCTTCGCGCACAGCCGCCGCAATCTGCTCTTTCAGCGCCTTGAGCCGCTTGGCCTTCTGGTTGCGCGAAATGGTCTTCGGGTCCGATTCCGGGTTCTTCCCGCTGTGTTCCAGCGAACCGTGCACCCGTTGCAGCGTTGGCTCCAATTGATCATAAAACGTGTCGTAACATTGCGCGCAGCCCACGTTCCCGCTCTGGATGATTTCGTGGAGCGAACTGCCGCAAAAGGGGCAGCGCCGGGCAGACGCGGCGGGCAGCGCCGCGGCGCTTTCCCCTAAAAAGCCGCTGAACAGCCCGCCCAGGTGCAGCCCAAATTCCGGCAGGCTCAGCCCCCCCTCAAACAGCCCGCTGGCCTGCGCGCAGGCCGCGCAAAGATGGTGCTCTTCCCCCACGCCGTTGATCACCCGCCGGATGTGCGTGGTGGCCTCGCGTTGTTTGCATTGTTCACACAACATAGTTCCTCACTCCTTATCCTTAAGATATGCCGCCTTCGAAACCGTCATCACTCGTGCAGCGCCAACAGCATCTGTTTCCAAATCGCCGCGCGCACGGCGTCCCGCGTGCCGCCCGGCTGGCAGGGCCGCAGCGCACCGTCGCCGCAGGCGGCCAGCAGCAGCCGCGCCGCCTCTTCACTGATCAAGTCTTGGCCGAGCAGGTTCAAAGTATGCGCCCGCAGGGTTCCTTCGTCAATCTCGCCGCCAACGCTGTTGATGAGCGCCAGCAGCCTCGCGTCGCGCCCCACATTGACCCGCCGGATGCGGATATATCCCCCGCCGCCGCGTCTGCTTTCCACAATATAGCCCTGCTCGGGCGGAAAGCGCGAAGTGATCACATAATTGATCTGGCTGGGCACGCAGCCCAGCTGCTGCGCGAGCAGATTGCGCTGGATTTCCGCGTTCCCGGTTTCTTCCAGCAGCGCGAGAATCGCCGCGGCAATGGTGCTGCTCATACTATTCACACGCTCAGCCTCCTGACTTTGACTTACTTTGACCTTCCGAGGAAAGTATATCACATTCTTCCGCGCCTGTCAAGGCTTTTTTCTAAATTTTTTTGCTCGTTTGGTAATTTTTTCTCTTTGATAATTTTTTGCTCGTTTGGCGCGGTAAAGCACCGCCCGCGCGGCAGCGCAAAGCGAAGCTGCCTTCTGATTTTCTGCGCCCCCGCGCCGTTTGTCTGCGCCAATCCCTTTTGACCCAAAAATCCGGTACTTTTTCTCCCCCGCCCGCATACAATGCAATAGATAGATCAATAAATTTAAATACAGGTTTTTTCATTATAATATATCTGCATTGTGATTCGAAGGAGAGGGTTCCATGGACACCAGAAAGCCAGCCGGCGTCAGCTGCCAAAATTGCCCCAGGGGGGGAATCAATCTGTTGGGCGGCTTTACAACATTGCAGCCCCGGCCAAACCCCGCGCGCAACGCGCCGCAGCCGGCCGCCCGCCCGGCCCAAACCCCCGCCGCCCCCGCCGTTGCGCCGCCAACGCCCGAAGTTACTTATACCCGCGCGCATCTTTCCGCCTACGCAAAAGAGTTCCGCGCGGAAGCCAAAGAAGGCCGGGCGCTCCTGCCGCTGGAACTACAGCGCGCCGAGGGCAAGTTCACCACGAGCGGCAACATAGCGAAGGTACCCGAAGATGGCTATTACATCCTCCTCTGGGAGTGTTCCGTCGCCGAAAGCGAAGGCGGCGCGGCGCTCCAGCTGGGGATCAACGGCAACGATGTGACATTGTCACACCAGCTGAACCCCGGTTATGAGTCCGGGCAGCAGATCACCTGGCTCAACGCGGGCGACCAAATCGGCCTGTGGCTGACCGGCCCGGAGCAGGCCGCCGCCTCTTTCGCCAGTGCCGCGCTAACCACCATCCGTCTGGGCTGACGGAACAAACAAAGCGGGCCGCGCCCGCAACATAATCGCGATCCCTCATTCATACCAGGACGTTGCGGGGCAGGGGTTTCCTCTGCCCCTGATATTTTTTTGCCCGCCCCCTTGCCAAGCGGCAAAAAATCCTGTATACTATATCCATCCACCCCGGAGGAGGCCTGATGATGATATCTGTTGGAATGATGGGCAAGTGGCATGTGCACGCGCCGAGCTATGCCGCGCAGCTGCAAACCATCCCGGGCGCGCGCATTGCGGCGGTCTGGGATGACGATGCGGCGCGCGGCGCGGCTTGGGCAAACGAACTGAATACGCCGTTTTACGAAGATACCGGGGCTTTTTTGGCTTCCGGCATTGACGCTGTCGTCTGCTGCGCCGCAACAACGGCCCATCCGCAGCTGCTCACGCAGGCCGCCCGCGCCGGAAAACATATCTTTACCGAAAAATTGCTGGCGGCAAATACCCGCGGCGCGGAAGAAATCGCTGCGGCAGTGCGCGAAAGCGGCGTAACCTTCGCCATTTCGCTGCCGTGCAAAGGGGATCCCGCCGTGCGGTACGCGGCCAATTTGATCGCCAAAGGCGCCCTGGGCCGCGTGAGCGCCGCGCGCTTCCGCCGCAGCCACAGCGGCCTCAGCGCCGCCTGGCTGCCGGAGGGCTGGTGCGATCCGGCGCTGGCCGGCGGCGGCGCGCTGATGGATCTGGGTGCGCACCCGGTCTATGTGCTCGCCGGCCTCTTTGGCGCGCCCATCCGCCTGACGGCCATGATGACAAACCTCTGCGGCAGCCCCTCCGACGAAAACACCATTGTTCTGGCAGAATTTGCCAGCGGCATTCTGGGCACAATGGAAACGGCGTTCGTCACCGAAGGCGTGCCCGATCTGCTGGAAATCTATGGGACGGAAGGCTCTATGTTCGCAAGGGGCGGCGAAATAACGCTTTCGCTGCGCGCGCAGGGCGGCCGCCCGCAGGCTGTAACGGAGCTTCCTGCGCCCGCGCCCGCGCCGCTGGCGCAGTTTATCGCGGCCTGCGAAGCCGGGTTGCCCGCCCCGGCAGGCCTTGGGCTGGAGGATGCGCTGATGATGACCCGCATCGTGGAAGCGGCCTATCAGGCTGCGGGCGCGTGTCATTTTACAGCTTGTTAACCAATCCCCCGCAAGCATATGGTATAATAGGCACAAGGCCTGTGGCGAGATGTGATTTTGCGGCGCAATTTTACGATAGTTCGAAATTTCGGAATGGCGAACCGGTTTTTGACCCCTTTTCAGAGCTAAAATCCAGTATTTCGGAATTTCGGAATCTTGCAAAAAGCGATCGGTTCCGCGCACAGGCGCGCGATGTTCGCGCAGCATGTTCACATGACAAATCATCACAGCACGCGGGATATCATAGACCGTATGTTCTGCCCAACATCAAATGTCTCCAATTGAGGTAGCCCAATGAAACGCATCGCCGCCCTCTGGATGAGCGTTGTTGTGCTCGTTGCCGCGTGCGTTGGCTGCGCGCCAGAGCAAAAGCTGACGCGCATCGCTATCGTCAGCATTTCAAAGCATCCGGCGTTTCTCGCGCTGGAGAGCGCCGTCACAGCGCAGCTGAGCAAATTGGGATACCAAAACAGCCAAACCGCGCGCGTGGAGTGCTATTCTGCGGAAAACCAGCCCGCAAAAGCGGGGCAAATCATAAAAAAGCTGGCCGCCGAACAGGCCGATCTGGTCATCGCCGTCTCTTCGCCCGTGGCCATGGCCGCGCTGAAGTATGTCAACGACGTCAGGCTCATGTTTGCCGCAGTCACGGATCCTCTTTCCGCCGGGCTTTGCACCAACACCCAGCGGCCCGACAAAAATTTCACCGGCACTTCCGACTATGTCCCCGTAGAGCGCATTCTGGATCTGATCCTTCATATGCTGCCGGAATCCAGGCGGCTGGGGCTGCTTTATAACCCAACAGAACGGGGTTCCGCCGTCAATATGGCGGATACGCGCGCTTACTGCCGCACCCATGATCTGGAATTTGAAGAGGCCGCCGTCTCCAACCCCGGCGAAGCCGAGGAGGCCGCCGGAACTCTTTTGGACTGCGACGCGATTTTTATCCCCGCCGACAGCACCGTCGCTGCCGCCATGCCTGCGGTTGCGCGGCTTTGCGTAAAGGCCAAACTGCCCTGTTTTGTGGGCACGGCGCCGTTTGTAACGGAAGGCGCCCTGGCCGGGATCAGCGTGGACTTCAACGAACTGGCCCGCGAAACGGCTGTCATTGCCGATAAGCTGCTGCGCGGCGCGCCTGCGGCCAGTATCCCCGTTATGCAATTGAACAACTATCAAACTTATGTAAACATGGACACCGCCCGGGCTCTTGGGATCGTGTTTTCCGACGCGTTTTTGAAAGAGGCCACAACGGTAACTACAAAAGGAGGCGCCCTTCTATGACCCAACAGCATTACGCGCGGCATCCCGGCGGCCGCGACGTGGCGGCCTACACCCTTGATAACGGCCAAATCAAAGCAACGATATTGACCTACGGCGCAACGCTCGACGCGCTGTATGCGCCCGACAGGGCCGGAAAACGCGAAAATATTTTGATGACCTTCCAAAGCCTGGAAGATCGCATGGCTCACTCGGCCTATCAGGGCGAAACCGTTGGCCGCTATTGCAACCGCATCGCCGGGGCGGCGTTCACGCTCGACGGCAGGGAGCACCGCGTGACTTCGCATCCGGAAGGAAGCTATTGCCTGCACGGCAACGGCGAGTTCAGCCACGCGGTTTGGGACACGGAGGAAGCCACGGATGATTTCGTCGCCCTGACCTATCTCAGCCCCGCCGGGAGCGAAGGCTTCCCCGGAACCATACGCGCGCGGGCCTGTTACCGTTTGGCGGGCGGCGCGCTCACGGTTACCTATACCGCCATCAGCGACGAAAACACGGTCATCGGCATGACCAACCACGCCTATTTTAACCTGACCGGCAATTTCGCAACAGAAGTGCTTTCCCACGAACTGATGCTGAACGCCGGGTATTATCTGCCCATCAGCGCGGATACGCTGATTCCAACGGGCGAAATCGCGCCCGTTGCGGGCACAGCGTTCGATTTCCGCGCCGCGCGGCCCATTGCGCGGGAATATGACCACAACTTTTGCCTGACGGGCGTTGGCCCCGCCGCCCGCGTCTATGAGCCCCAATCGGGCCGGCTGCTGGAGATCGGCACCAATCAGCCCGGCGTGCAGCTCTATACGGGCAACAGCCTGGCGCGCAAACACACCGGCTTTTGCCTGGAAACCCAGCCCTGGCCCGACAGCCCAAACCGCGCCTGGCCCGGCTCCAGCGGGCTGCTGCGCGCCGGAGAAGAATACCGGGCGGAAACCACCTTTGCGTTTTCAGCCCGCTGAATACACAAGTTCTTTCAACGAAACGATCCCACGCACAAGGGGCGCGATTCCTCGCGCCCCTTGCTGATTTTGTTTTGGTTCCCCCTTCAGTCCGCCGCCCGCTGCCAGCTGAGCGCGACCGTTTTCCCCAAGCGGTAGTATCGATCCGGCGAATCCGCGCCGGGGGTTGGGCTGCCGTGCTGAAAGCTTTTTTCGGCCAGGCACCGCGCAAACAGCTGCGCCATCGCGGTGTTGTTGAACTCCAGCTTTGCCACCATACTCACGTGCACGCGCGGTTTGATCAAAAACCACTCGAGTACCCCCGGCTGGAAGCCGGTGCACCACCAGTATTTTTCGAAAGGCCGGGTAAAGAGGAGTTTGCCGTTGTGATAGATGCTCATCTCCATTTTGACCCAGTCCTCTTCCACGGCGGAAAAATAATGCCGCAGCGGAAAATGTTCCGATTTGTTATAGACGCCAATTTCGCCGCCAATGGCCAGACAAACCCCATACGAGCCTTTCCAGAGCTGCACCAGCCAATCTTTTCCGCCGTAGTTGAACTTGCAGCGAATGGTATCCACATAGCAATTGGCCACAAAGTCGAACGTGTCGTAAACCTGATTGAAGCCAAAGAGCCACTGGAAGGCATACTTGCTGTTATAGATATAATTGCCCCAGGGGTTGTAATGATATTGCAGAAAGCCGATGTTTTTGAACGCCGCGTCGGCCGCTTGGACAATGCGCGCCTGCGGGCCGCCCTCTTGCGGTTCCACAACCCGCTCTTTCAGCGCGCCGTAAGCGGCGCCCGCCGCCGCCGTTGGGATCGGCAAGCCCAGGAGCGCCAGCGCCGCCGCAGCCGCAAGGCCCCGGCGAACCAAATATTTGAGTTTCATAAGCATTCCTCCCTGTCGTCTGCATGTTAAAACCCGTATTCACACGAGAACGCACCATTCAATTCTGTGAATACAGGTTCTTAGCCATAATAACAGTTTACGCAAACGGACAAAAAGGGGTGATTGTCAGCCAAAGAAAAAGCAGACCGCCTTCCGGCGGCCCACGCTTTTGTTTTGGCGCTTTTTTGGGGAACTTTGGGGGACACAAACACAGCGGGCGATCAGAGGCGATCGCCCGCGCCAAAATGCCATCCTTGCGAAGAAACATATCTTCGTCAGAAAATCGTTTCTGTTACCCGCTCGCAGCCGGCGGGCGAATAGACCCAGCGATCGATGTGATCGCCCTGCACGAAGTAGTTCAGCGGCTTCACCGGGTAATCCGCAGGGAAAGAATCGACGATGATGAGCTTGATCTTCATGCGCTCGGGCAAAATGCTCTTAATATAAACAGAAGCATGGTAGCCGTCGGCCACATCTTCGCTGAACTCGGCCAGGCCGGCCAAGTTTGGCGTCAGTTCCACAAACACGCCGTATTTTTCCACCGAGCGCACAATGCCCGGCACCGTTTCGCCCGGGGCAAACAGATCGGCATTTTCTTGCCACGTGCCCAGCAGTTCTTTGTGCGAAAGCAGCAGGCGGCCTTGTTCGTCGCGGCCTTTCACCACAGCGCGGATCATTTGCCCGGCAACAAAGCGCGCGTTGGGATGCGGAATCCGGCTGACGGAGATCGCGTCGATGGGCAGCAACGCGCTCACGCCCGCGCCGACGTCGGCGAAGACGCCAAAGTTTTCCATATGGCTGACCCGCGCGTCGATGATATCGCCCGGCCGCAGCTGGTTGATATAGTGTTCCGTGCATTCGCGCTGCACGCTGACGCGGCTGAGCAGGGCGACAGCGCTGCCGCTGGCATTGACGTCGAAGCCGGTCACGCGCACCATAACGGGCTTGTTGACACGGGAGATCAGAGCGATATCGCGCACCTCACCTTCGGCAATGCCCATTGCGCCCTCCGTGCGCGGCACAATCCCCTGCATGGCGCCCAAATCCACGTGCAGGTTATGTTCGTTGTCGCACAGCAGCACGCGCCCTTCCAGGATTGCCCCGGACGCAAACGCTTCCCGGATCCCGGCCTGCGACGAAAGATAGCGCAGATTTTCAGGTGTACTCAACAGCTGCCCCTCTGGTGAAAAGCGGTACATAAACTTCATTCCTTTCCCTGACTGCTTTTTTACTCCTGCTATTTGTATGGTTGACACGGGCAGTTTATTCGTCAAAGGCGCAAAATCGCGAAATTCCTTTGACATAACCGGATTCCTGTGGTATAATGATTCCAGCTCTTCTTCCGGCGCAATTTCCGCTTGTCTTCATTATCAGGCAGTGTAGTCGTTCAATCTGGTAAACCGTAAAAAAGCAGATTCTATTTGATGAACAGAAAATCTCAACTATATGATAGCATATATTCAGCCGAATGTCAATACTATATTCGTGAAAAGCAAAAAATATTTATAGAAAAGAAGCCAAAAATTCATACAAAACACCGTTTTTACACGTTAAATTTCAGAACATTAAACTGTGGAGGTTGTTATGCTAAAAAAACTAGGCGAAATCGAAGAGAAATATGAACAAATCCAGGATAAACTCTGCGATTCTGCTGTCATTGCGGACATGAATCAGTACCGCGAACTAATGCGCGAAAGCAGGAGGTTAGAACCCGTTGTCGCAACGTTCCGGCGCTACCAGGCCGCGCTGCGCCAGCAGGCGGAGGCGCAGGAATTGTTGGGTGACGCGGAAATGCGCGATCTTGCGCAGGAGGAACACGAAAGCGCGAAGGCGCAGGCCGAAGCCGCCTGGGCGCAGCTGAAGATTTTGCTGCTGCCGAGGGACCCCAACGACGACAAAAGCGTGATTGTTGAAATCCGCGGGGGGGCGGGCGGCGAAGAGGCCGCGCTTTTTTCGGCGGTGCTGCTGCGCATGTATGGCATGTATGCCGAAACGAAAGGCTGGAAGACCGAGATCATCAGCGCAAACGAAACGGAACTGGGCGGGTTCAAAGAAGTCAGCTTTTCGATTGAGGGCGACGGCGCTTACTCCCGGCTGAAGTTTGAAAGCGGCGTGCACCGCGTACAGCGCGTGCCCGAGACCGAAAGCCAGGGGCGCATTCACACAAGCACCGTTACCGTAGCGGTTCTGCCCGAAGCGGAGGAGGTTGACGTTGACATCAACCCCGCCGATCTGCAAATCGATACCTTCCGCTCCAGCGGCGCGGGCGGGCAGCATATCAACAAAACCGAATCGGCCATTCGGATTACCCACATCCCAACCGGCACCGTTGTTGAGTGCCAGGACGAGCGCAGCCAGCACAAAAACAAAGACAAGGCCATGAAGGTGCTGCGCAGCCGGATTTTGCAGGCCGAGCAGGAAAAACAGGCCGCCGCCATCGCCGGCGAGCGCCGCGCGCAGGTTGGCACCGGCGATCGCAGCGAACGCATCCGCACCTACAATTATCCCCAGAGCCGCGTCAGCGATCACCGCATCGGCCTGACGCTGTATAAAATCGAAGCGATTCTCAACGGCGATCTGGATGAGATCATCGACGCGCTCATTACGGCGGACACGGCCGAAAAGCTCAAGGGCGGGGGAGAAGATTGAAGTACGCAAAAAGCTAAACGATAATTTGCACCAAAAGGAACTGCTATGACGACACAACGGCTCAGCGCGCAAACCCCCGCTGACATCGCCCGGGCGGCGCGGCTGCTGCGCGCGGGCGAGCTGGTTGCCATACCCACCGAAACCGTCTATGGCCTGGCGGCCAACGCCCTGGATCCCGCCGCCGTAAGGAGCATTTTTGCCGCGAAGGGGCGCCCGCAGGACAACCCGCTCATCGTCCATGTGCCGGATATCGGCGCCGCCGAGCCGCTTGCGGCAGACATGCCCGCAAAGGCCCGGGAGCTGGCCGAACGGTTCTGGCCCGGCCCGCTGACCATTATCCTGAAAAAATCGGAGCGGATACCCGACGTTGTCAGCGCGGGGCTGGGCACTGTGGCGCTGCGGGTGCCCGCGCACCCGGCGGCCCTTGGGCTGCTGCGCGTTTGCGGGCTGCCTTTGGCCGCGCCTTCCGCGAATTTGAGCGGTTCCCCCAGCCCCACCACCGCCGCGCACGTTCTCCATGATTTTGACGGCAAAATTGCCGCCGCGCTCGACGGCGGGCCTTGCCGGGTCGGCGTGGAATCCACGGTCGTAACGCTTGCCGCCCCCGCGCCAACGCTGCTGCGGCCGGGCGGCGTTGCGCCGGAAGCCCTGCGCGCCGTTCTGGGCGAACTGGAGATTTCGTCCGCCGTGGCCCGCGCGCTGCGCCCGGACGAACCGGCGGCTTCGCCCGGCATGAAATACAAACACTACGCGCCAAACGCCGAACTGATTCTCATCCGGGGCAGCCTGCCGGATTTTCTCGGCTGCGCCGAAGAGCGGCAGGCCGACGGGATCCTGGTATTTGACGGCGACATGGCGCTCTGCTCCCCGCGCTTCCCCCGCTGCCTTTCTTACGGGCGCGAAGATTGCCCCGAAGAGCAGGCGAATCAGTTGTTTTCGCGGCTGCGCGAAATCGACGCGCTGGGCTGGAAGCGGGTATTGGTTCGGCGCCCGGCCCCCGATGGCGTTGGGCTGGCGGTGTATAACCGGTTGCTGCGCGCGGCGGCGTTCCGGGAAGTGGATCTGCGATAAACGGACGCTGTTTCAGGATGGATACGCCCCGGACTTTATTTGGGAGGGTTTCGCATGTTTCCTCAGATCCCCGTTCCCGTCCTCGGCCTGGCGGGGCCAAGCGGCGCTGGCAAAAGCACGGCCGCCGCGATATTGGCCGGGCAGGGCTGTTTTGTTATCGACGGCGACGCGCTCGCGCGCGACATCATCCGCCCCGGATCGCCCGCTCTGGCGGAACTGGCGGCCTGCTTTGGGGAAGAAATTCTGGGGCCCGGCGGGGCGCTGAACCGCCCGGCGCTGGCAAAAAAAGCGTTTTCTTCTGAAGAAAACCGTCAAATGTTAAATAAAATCACACACCCATATATTACAAAACTTGCCATGGAATCCGCAGGGCACGCGCCGCCCGGCAGCCGCGCGATTGTGATCGACGCCGCGGCCCTGCACGAAAGCGAACTTGCGCGGTATTGCGATCGCATTCTCTTTTTTCAGGCGGACGAAGAGCTGCGCCTGCACCGGATCATGTCCCGCGACCAATTGACGCGCGAGGCCGCGCTGCTGCGGCTGAATGCCCAAAAATCGCCAAATTTTGCGCCCGCCGCCGCCTTTCGCCGGATTCCTCCCGCCGCAGCCGGGTATACTATCATCAATTGTAACGAAAGCGAGGCTGCGCTGCGGCATGAACTCAACAAGATTATGGAAAGAATTTGACAGCTGGTATCCGGCGTGGCACGCTGTGCCGGGCGGGCGGCTGATAATCCCCATGGTGCTGGTGCTCCTGTCCCTGCTGGGGTTCTGGCACAACTTGGAAGCGCGCGTGCACTACCCCACGCGCCACGCCGTTTTGGTGGAGCGCTACGCCGCCGAATACGATCTGCCGCCCGCGCTGCTCTACGCTGTGATCCGCACCGAAAGCGGGTTTGAACCCGACGCGGTTTCGTCCGCCGGGGCCTTGGGGCTGACGCAGATCACGCCGGAAACCTTTGAATGGCTGCAATGGAAGGCCCACGAAACGCTCCCGGTGGAGTCGCTGCGCAAGCCGGAGGTTTCCGTGCGCTACGGCGCGATGTTTCTCCACATTCTGCGCAAGGAGTTCGGCGTGACCGAAACGGCCCTGGCCGCTTACCACGCGGGCCGCACACGCGTCAACGGCTGGCTGAGCAGCAAAAAATATTCCGCCGATGGCCGAACCCTGAAGAATATTCCCGTGCCCGAAACGGCGCATTATGTGCGCAAAGTGATGAAGGCCTATGGAAAATACCGGGAATTATACCCCATGCTCGCCTGATTCCAAAACGAATTTTACATTAGGAGGATCCCAACATGCCCGAAGAAAAATCCCCGGCGGAACAGCTGAAAGAGAGCCTTTGCCGCCGCAAGCAGCATGCCTGCGAACGCCTGACCCCCGAAGAGATTGCCCGGGGCGACGCCTTTTGCGAAGGATACAAAGCCTTCCTCAACACATGCAAAACAGAGCGCGAAGCCGCGGCCTGGCTGCTGGAACAGGCCCGCGCGCAGGGTTTTGTGCCATGGGAAGACGGCAAGCTCTATGCCCCCGGCACAAAGCTCTATGTTGACAACCGCGGCAAATCCGTCATTTTGGCCGTTTTGGGCAAGCAAAGCCTGGAACTCGGCGTGCGGATGGCCGCCGCGCACATCGACAGCCCCCGGCTGGATCTGAAACCCCAGCCGCTCTATGACGACAGCGGCCTGGGCCTTGCCAAAACCCACTATTATGGCGGCATCAAAAAATACCAGTGGGCCGCGATTCCCCTGGCCCTGCACGGCGTGGTTGTTAAAAAAGACGGCGCGGCGGTTCGCATCGCCATCGGCGACGGGCCAGATGATCCGCAGTTTTGCGTAACGGATCTTTTGCCGCACCTGGCGAAGGAGCAGATGGAGCGCACGCTTGCCAAAGGCATTGCCGGGGAAGAGCTGAACCTTGTGATCGGCTGCCGCCCGCTTTTGCTGGAGGAGAAAAACGAAGGCGCAAAGCTGGCGATTTTGCGCATGCTCAAAGAAAAATACGATATCATAGAAGAAGATCTGATCAGCGCGGAGTTGGAAGTTGTGCCCGCCTTCGCGGCGCGGGATATCGGGTTTGACCGCGGCCTGATTGGCGGCTACGGCCAGGATGACCGCGTGTGCGCGTACCCCGCCGCCATGGCGCTGTTCGGCTGCGCAGCGCCGGAATACACCGCCGTTGCGGTGCTGACCGACAAAGAAGAGATTGGCTCCTGCGGCAACACGGGGCTGGGCGCCAATTATCTTTACGATTTTTTGGTTGGCCTGGCGCTGGGGCAGGGCGCGAACCCGCGCAAGCTGCTGCGCGCCGCCAAATGCCTTTCGGCCGATGTGAACGCAGCGCTCGATCCCACATTCCCCAGCGTGATGGATTCCCACAACGCCGCGCTGCTCAACCACGGCGTTGTGTTGACCAAATATACCGGCGGCGGCGGCAAATACAGCAGTTCCGACGCTTCGGCGGAATTTTTGGCCTGGGTGCGGCGCGTTCTGGATGACGCGGGCGTCATCTGGCAGGCCGGGGAACTGGGCAAGGTGGACGAGGGCGGCGGCGGCACCGTTGCGGCAGAGCTGGCAAAGCTGAACCTTGACGTGATCGATTTGGGCGTGCCCGTGCTGAGCATGCATTCCCCCTTTGAGCTGGCGGCAAAAACGGATATCCACATGCTCCGCAACGCCTGCGCGGCGTTCTTTGCGGCCCCGTGACATCATGATCGCTTAGATCATTTGGATCAGATAGAAAGAACGGTGTGACATATGAACTCTCCTTACGGAAACCGCATCCTGATCACCGGAGCCAGTTCCGGCATCGGCCTGGCGGCGGCGGAAGCGTTCGCCAAAGAGGGATATACGGTCTGGGCCGCGTCGCGGCGGTGCGAGGAACGCCGCGAGGGCAATTGCCGCTATATCCGCATGGATGTGACCAGCGAAGACAGCGTGCGGCGGGCTTATGACAAGATAGCCGAAGCGGGCGGCGTTGCAATCCTGCTGCACTGCGCGGGCATGGGGATTGCGGGCGCTGCGGAAGACACGCCAGAAGAAGCCGTGCGGCGGCAGTTCGAAGTGAATTATTACGGCGTGCTGCGGGTCAACCGGATCTTTTTGCCCGATTTGCGGGCGCGCGGCGGCGGGCTTGTGCTGGTGATGAGTTCCGTGGCCGGGCGGGTGCCCTTGCCTTACCAAAGCCACTATAGCGCAACAAAGTACGCCCTGGATACTTATGTGGAAAGCCTGCGCATGGAGGCGGGCCGGTTCGGCATCCGCGCGGCGCTGATTGAGCCGGGCGACACAAAAACGGGCTTCACCGCAGCGCGCGAAATGGCCCTGCCCGAGGGTTCGCCCTACCGCGCCGCCTGCGAAGGCGCGGTGGCCCGTATGTCCAAAGACGAGCAAAACGGCGGCAGCCCCCTGGCTGTGGCAAAGATATGCCTGAAGCTCGCGCAAAAAAAACATCCGCCGGTGCGCGTTACCGTTGGGCTGATGTATCGGATTGTGATATTTTTGCGCAGAATATGGCCCGCAGGGGCGTTTGAAAAGGTGTTGGAGGGGATGTATCGATGAGCGCCGAGGCCCGCAACATTCTCCTCATCCTGCGCTTCAACGGCGGCGCTTTCCACGGCTGGCAGGTGCAGCCCAACGGCTTCACCGTGCAGGAAGCAGTGCAGGCCGCCGTTCAAAAAATAACAGGTGAACCGGCGAATGTCAACGGCTGTTCCCGCACGGATGCGGGGGTGCATGCCGCTATGTTCTGCGCCAATTTCAAAACGAATGCATCCTTGCCCTGCGAAAAAATCGCGGCGGCGCTGAACTTTTATCTGCCGCAGCAGGCCGCCGTAATCGACTGCCGGGAGGCCGCGCCCGATTTTCACGCGCGATACAGCTGCAAGGGCAAAACCTATTGCTACCATGTGCGCAACCACCGCGTGCGCGATCCGTTTTTGCTGGACCGCGCCGTTTTGGTGGGGGAACCCCTCGACGCGGAGCGCTTGCACCGGCAGGCGCAGGATTTTGTTGGCACGCACAACTTTGCGGCGTTTTGCGCGGCGGGCGGCGGCGCAAAAACAACCGTGCGCACCGTGACGGCGTTCAGCGTGCGCCGCGAGGGCGAAGACGTTCGATTCACCGTGTCCGCCGACGGATTCCTCTACCACATGGTTCGCATTATGGTGGGCACGCTGCTGGATATTGCCCGGGGCCGCCTGCCGGAGGGCTGCATTCCGGGCATCCTTGCGGCGGGCAGCCGGGCGATGGCGGGAGTAACGGCCCCCGCGGAAGGGCTTTGGCTGATTGATGTGAGATACGAAGCGGAAGATTTTTTACCAATCCGGAAAAACGCTTGCTTTTCCCGCCCTGATATGATATACTGAATTGTCTTTGCGGCACCGCCATTTTGGGGGTTGCCGAATTCATACGCGGGGTGTTTTATGGTCTTTTCGAGCCCAATCTTTTTATACGCTTTTTTTCCCCTGTGCATGGCGCTGTATGTTCTGCCGGTGGGGCGTTTGGCCGCGCGGCAGCGGCGCGGCGAGATTCAGCTGCGCTGGAGAAACGGCGTGCTGATCGCTTTTTCGCTGCTGTTTTATGCCTGGGGCGAGCCAACGTATGTGTTCCTCATGTTTTTCACCGTGGGCGCGAACTACTTTTTTGCCCTCTGGATAGAGCGCGCGCAGCGGGTTTTCGTTAAAAAATCCCTCCTGATTGCCGCCGCCGTGCTGAATCTTGGGCTGCTGGGGGTGTTTAAGTATACCCGGCTGGCCGTCCATACAATCAATCTGATCCCCGGCGTAACGCTCCCCGTACCCGGCATTGTTCTGCCCATCGGCATCTCTTTTTATACCTTCCAGGTGTTCGCCTACGTGATCGACGTCTACCGGGGCGAAGCGAAGGCCCAGCGCAGTTTTCCGCGGCTGCTGCTGTTTGTGACGCTGTTCCACCAGCTTGTGGCCGGGCCAATCGTGCGCTATGCCCATGTGGAGCGCGAAATCGGTTCCCGCCATACCAGCCCGGAGCAGATGTCCGAAGGCATTGCGCGGTTCCTGACGGGCCTTGCGAAAAAAGCCGTTTTGGCCAACATCTGCGGCGAACTGGCCGGGACGTATCTGAACCCCGCCGGCTTTGGGAAGCTTTCTGTGCTGGGCGCGTGGCTGGGCATACTGACCTATTCCATGCAGATCTATTTCGACTTTTCCGCCTATTCCGACATGGCCATTGGCATGGGCCGCATGATCGGCTTCCATTATCACGAAAACTTCAACTATCCTTACGCCGCGCGCAGCGTTACAGACTTCTGGCGGCGCTGGCACATGAGCTTAGGCAGTTTTTTCCGCGACTATGTCTATATTCCGCTGGGCGGCAACCGCAGCCATCAGGTGCGCAACCTTTTCATCGTCTGGGCGCTGACCGGCCTTTGGCACGGGGCCAGCTGGAATTTTGTGCTCTGGGGGCTTTATTACTTCGCCTTCCTCGTGCTGGAAAAGTTTGTTCTGCGCAATTTCCTTGCGAAATTGCCGCGCGTGGCGTCGCATCTTTATTTGTTGCTGGTTGTTGTGGTTGGCTGGGTGTTTTTCTATTACGAAAACCTGCGGCAGGCCTTTGCGCTGCTCGGGCGCATGTTCGGCGTGCACGCCAACGGCCTGGCTTCGCCCGATCTGCTGCTGGCGCTGAAGGCGAACGTATTCTTTCTTCTCTTGGCGGCGCTGGCCTGCGCGCCTGTGCTCCCGTGGCTCAAACAACGCTTGCAGGCCGTGCGCGGCGGCCCCGCCCGCGCCGCCCTTTTCGCCGCGCAGTGCGCCGTTCTTGCCGCGCTGCTGGCGGTCAGCACCATTCAGCTTGCGGGCGGGAACTTTAACCCGTTTATTTACTATCGATTTTAAGGAGGCTCCCCATGCCGCCCGATTTCCCCTTGCCCGAAGAGCGCGGCGGGGCCGCGCCGCAAACCAAAGCCCCAGCCCGCGCCGCTGCCTGCGCCGTTTTTTTCGCGGCGCTGTTTGCGGTGGGCCTGCTGGCCCTGTTTTTGCCAAAGCCAACTTTTTCCGCGCTGGAAAACCGCGATTTGGCGCGGATGCCGAAGTTTTCCTTCGCGGCGCTGTTTTATGGGCAATACACCGACAAAATGACGCTCTTTTATAACGATACCTTTCCGGGGCGCGAACGTATGGTGGAGCTGGTTTCACGCATGAAGGGGCTGTTCGGCTTCGCCAACAAAGACAGCATCACCTGGGATGTTGGCCTGGAAGGCAACGACCCCGAGAGCATACCGGAAACAACGCCCGTCACCACCGCTCCGCCCAAAACGGCGGAGCAACCGGCGCAGACGCAAACCACAACCGAACCGCCCTCCGCCAGCGCCCCGGCCGACGGCGAAGTGCGCAAGGGCGTAATTCTCATCGGCGATCGCGCCATGGGGTTTTATGGCTTCAGCGCGAAAGCCAACGAGCGTTACGCGAAGATGGTGAACCGGTTCGCCGCAAAATACAGCGATCAGCTGCGCACGGGCACGATGGTGGTGCCTTTGCCCGCGGCCTATTATCTGCCGGAAAAATATAAGGGCTACAGCAGCAACGAACCAAAGGCGCTGGCCTTTTTGGCCGAGCGCTACGCGGAAGACATCCGCCACGTGGAGCTTTACGACTTGCTGGCCGCCCACAAAGACGAAGACATCTACTTCCGCACCGATCATCACTGGACCGGCCTTGGCGCCTGGTACGCCTACGCGGAATATATGCGCACGCTGGGGCTGGAGGCCGCGCCCATCGACACCTACGAGACTTATACCCACAAAAACTTTTTGGGCAGCTTTTACCGCATGCTCGGCGGCAGCCCAAAGCTCAAGGCCCATCCGGATACCTGCATCGTCTACCGCCCCAAAGTAAACTATACCATGGAGGCCTACCAAAAGGGCGATCTTTCCGGCAAACCGCTTCAGGGGCAGTGGCTCGCCCAAAGCCCCGAGCAGTTTAAGGGCGGCGAAAAATACCTGGCTTACGCCGGGATCGATTACCCCTACGAGGTAATCCGGACCGAAAACCAAACAGGCCGCCGCCTGCTGGTCTTGAAAGAATCCTTCGCCAACGCCATGCTGCCGTTCTTCACCGAATTTTTCGACGAAATCCATGTGGTTGATTACCGCTATTTCACAGGGAATGTGGACAGGATTATCCGGGAAAACAACATTGGCGAAGCGCTGTTTTTAAATTATATCGGCGCGGCGGGCTACGGGAAAAATGTAACGTTGTTAGAAAAACTATTTGGATTCGCGTCGTAACGCGGGAAAGGAACTGAGGATGAAACGAATTGCCGCGCTGGCAGCGCTTTTGCTGATTTTTTCTTCGGCCTGCGGCTCGCGCCCGGCGCAGCCCGCCGCGCCAACCACAGTCGGCATCCCCACCACCACAGAACCGCCGACCACAACCGAAGACCCCAACCCAACCGCCCCGCCCGTGCCGGAAGACACGCCGGTGACGATGAAGAACAATATCCTGATCGTAGGCGACCGCGCTATGGGGGGCTATGGGTTCGATCGCACCGTGAACACAAACTACACAAAGCTTGTCAACCGCTTCGCCGAAAAATACCAGGATCAGCTCAGGACAAGCGTCATTTTGGCTCCCCTGCCCTGCGAATTTTACCTCCCGGCGGGCAAAAGCCAAAGCAGCAGCCAAAAAGAGGCCCTGGCGTTCATCGGCGGGCAATTGTTGGATCGCGTCAATTTTGTGAATATTTATAACACCATCGTGCGCCACGTAACGGAGTATCTTTACTTCCGCACGGATCACCACTGGACAGGCCTTGCCGCCTACTATGCCTACGCCGATTACATGCGCTCCCTGGGGCTGACGGCCGCCCCGCTGGAAACTTACGAAAGCTATGAGCACAGCCCCTTCCTGGGTTCGCTTTATCTTTGGGCGGGCAAACCCGCCGTTTTAAAAGAACATCCCGACACCTGCGTGGTCTATCGGCCGCTGCACGGCTATGAGCAAACCATCTACTATAACGGCCTGAGCCGCGGCGCAAGCGTGATGAACATGCTCGGGCGCAGCCCGGAGGAATTTACGGGCAGCGAAAAATACCTGGCCTACGCGGGGGGCGATCCGCCCTACCAAAAAATTATCACCGAAAACAAAACAGGCCGGAACGTGCTGGTCTTCAAAGAGTCGTTCGCCAACGCCATGCTGCCCTTCCTTGTGGAGCACTTTGAAGAAATCCATGTGATCGATTACCGCTATTTTACCGATGGCTCGTGCGACGCGATTATCCGCGACAACGGGATCAACGAAGCGCTGTTCATGCATTATATCGGCGCGGCCGGAACCGGTTCCAATGTGGTGAAATTGCAGAAAGTGCTGGGGGTGCAGTACTAAAAATTTTCATTAACCCCTTGCAACTTTCGTTCCAATATGGTATCCTTAAAGGGAAAAGACAAGCCTTGATAGAATGTGAGGGAAATGCTTATGGCGGACATGATGCAGCTTGGCCCGGAACCCCAGGCCGGGCGCAGCTCTTCGACGGGCGCGCGCGCGGCGCGGCGGCTGATAGAAAACCGTTACGTTTGGCTGGCGTTTTTTGTTTCGGCGGGACTGATGATCTTTGTCTGGTTCTGCCTGGGAATGATCCCCTTTGGGGGCAAGACCATTCTGCGCATGGATCTGTATCATCAATACGCGCCGCTGTTCGCGGAACTATTGGAACGGCTCAAAGCCGGGCGCAGTTTGCTGTATTCCTGGGACACGGGCCTTGGCGGCAATTTTTTAGGCAACTTTTATAACTATCTGGCAAGCCCGGCGGGCCTTCTGGTGCTGCTGTTCGGGCATAACAACATTCCGGAAGCCATCGGCGTGATGATCCTGCTCAAGTGCGCCGTCGCCTCCGGGGCCTTCGCCTGGTTCCTGCGGCGCGCGTTCAAAAAAAATGACGCTTCCATCATGGCATTCGGGGTGCTTTATTCCTTTTGCGGGTTCTTCATCGCGTACTACTGGAACGTGATGTGGATTGACGCGATGGCGCTGCTGCCCATTGTAGCCTTTGGCGTTATGCAGATTGTGCGCGAGCGCCGCTTCGGCTGCTATTCCATCAGCCTGGCGCTGACGCTGGTGTGCAATTATTACATGGGCTTTATGGTCTGCATCTTCAGCGTGCTGTTTTTCCTTGCGCGGTGGTTCATGGAAAAAGAACCGGCGCAAGGGCGGCAGGCCCAAAAAGAGCAGGCCCGCCGCCGCGCGGCAAGCGTTGGGCTGTTCGCGCTGGGCTCGCTGCTGGCGGGGGCGCTGGCGGCGTTTGCGCTGCTGCCGGTGTTTTTCGCGCTGCGCAGCAGTTCGGCCACAGGGAACGAATTCCCCGGCAAAGACGCGCTGGGGCATTACTTCAACATCTTCGATTTCCTGGCCAATCACCTGGCCGACGTCACTCCCACCATCCGATCCAGCGGGGACGACGTTTTGCCAAACGTCTATTGCGGCGTGATCACGCTGCTGCTGGTGCCGCTGTATCTGCTCGTGCCGTCGAAGTTCGTTCCCTCGCGCGAAAAACTGGCGCACATCCTGCTGCTGGGCTTCCTGTTCTTCAGCTTTAATACCCATGCGCTCAATTTTGTCTGGCACGCCATGCACTTTCCGAACGACCTGCCCTATCGTTTTTCGTTTATTTATTCCTTCCTGCTGCTCTTTATCGCCTTCCGCACGCTGCAATACATACGCAAAATCCCCCTGAAGGGCATACTGGGCGTGAGCGCGTTCGCGATGCTTTTTGTTGTTCTGGCCGAAAAAATCGGCAGCAAAAACTTGCAGGACATTACGGTTTATCTGAACCTGGCGTTCCTGGCGGCCTATACGCTGCTCTTTTCGGCCATGCACAAATCCGACGCGAAAAAACAGGCATCACTGGCTCTGCTGCTGTTTTGCTGCGTGATAACGGAAGTGTGCGCGGCGGACGCGCAGAACTTTGAAATTACCCAGCAAAAAATCAACTATACCATAGATTTGGCGGATTTCCAAAAAGTGAAATCCCATATTGAGGCCGCCGACAAAGATTTTTACCGGCTGGAACTCACCGATCTGCGCACGCGCATGGATCCTGCCTGGTACGATTACCGCGGCGTTTCCACGTTTTCGTCCATGGCCTACCAAAAAACCGCCAATTTAGAAAACCGGCTGGGTCTGGGTGGCAACTTCATCAATTCCTACACCTATAACCCCAACACGCCGGTCTATAACGCCATGCACAACATCAAATATCTGGTGGAAAACCAAAACTTCCAGCCGCGGCCCGAGTCGCCCGGCCGGGGCAGTTCGTTCCTGAGCGTCCTCAACCCGCTGTTTTATATCAAGCGCAGCGAGTGGACGCGCGAACGGTTCACTGTGTTCGAAAACAAATATCCCCTGTCGCTGGGCTTTTGGGTGAACGACGCGGTGCGCTATTGGGAAACCGCCGCGCCCGACTCCTATGCCACGCCCGATCCGTTCGACTTGCAGGATCGGTTCTGGTCGCTCGCCAGCGGCGTTGAAGACGTGTTTATGCCGCTGGATATGGAACTGGATGCGGATTACTACAACTATAGCGGGGCAACGGCCAGCAAGAGCGGCACCTATGTGAGCTTCAACGGCAAACCGGCCGAAAAAGAAGTGAGCCTGCCGTTCACACTGACGACAGAAACGGCGCAAAACGCCTATATCTTTGCGGAAGCAAACTATATCAGCGCCATCAAAGTCAACCGCGAGGGCGGGCCGAACGACGCGCCCGGCACGTCGCAATACCGCTCCCACGACGAAAAAGCGGTTTGGGATTTGGGCATGGTCACGCCGGAAGAGCCGCTGTCGCTCGAAATTATGCTCAGCGGCGAAGACGCGCCGGAATCGGGCGGGTTCAACGTTTATACCTACGGGCTGAACCTGGATTCCTTCCTGGAAGGTTACGAAACGCTGGCAAAAAGCGCGCTGCAAATCAAGCAGCACAGCGATACCCTGATTCAGGGCAGCGTTGCCGCCCCCGCAAAGGGATTGCTCTACACCTCCATTCCATACGACAAAGGCTGGCAGGTCAGCATTGACGGCAAACGCGTGCCGGTTTCCAAATATGTGGCCGTGGGCGACTGGCAGGTAACGCGCAAGTCCTTCCTGAAAGAGAATTTCCCGGCGCTGCACCAAAAGCTGGCCGCGCGCGGCTGGGTGCCGGAGGAATACCATACCGCGCAGGGCGGTCTGCTGGCTGTGCCGCTGGAGGCCGGGCAACACAACGTTACGCTGAAGTTTGTTCCGCAGGGGTACCGCGCCGGCATGCTGATTTCCGGCGGGGCGCTGGTGCTGCTGGCGCTGTGCGGGCTGCTTTCCGAGCTTTTGCGCCGCAGGAAGGCAAAGCCGGAACCGCGTATGGCGGAAGGGCCTATGTTTTCTACCGAAGGCCTGCCGGATGGCGCGTTTTCGCTGGACGACGAAGACGAGGATTCGCTGCCGCCGCCGTTTTTCCCGCCCCTGAGCGCCGCGCCGCCTGCGCCGGAAGACAATCCGCCGCCGCCCGCCGCCGAGCCGCCGCCGGAACCGCAGCCGGAACCACCGCCGCAGGATCCGCCGGAAGAAGCCGCCGCGCCGGAACCGCCGCCGCCCAGCCTGAGCGACAAACTGCAAGAGATCAAGGCGCGGGCAGAGGAATTGCAGCGCAAAATGCAGATGGGGCCAGAACCCCACGGCGACGAACCGGATGACGGGCAGCATTTTCGGCTCATCTAACCTCAACCATTCCTAAAAAACGCCCCGCCCCGGACAGCTTTTCAACTGCCCGGGGCGAGGTTTTTACCAACCGAAAGAAAGGAGAGAAATCAAGTTTGCGCCGGGACTTCATCTGGTTGCGAAATAAACCCAAGGGCTTTCCGTCGTTGTCCCGTTGATCACAACGAACGTTTGGATGCGGTAGTTTGTCGCGGCATCCAGCCCGGCGTGGTTCAGCTCAATCGCGTTGGCGGCCTTGTTGAATTCGCCTCCGCCGCCGTTATAGGGGGTTCCGTTGGCATACTGAATGGTGTAGCCGTAACGGTCAATCTGAACCGCCGGGCTGATATTGAGCGAAAAGCGGATTTCGCGATCGCCAACAGACGTCAGGTTGGTGGTAACACTCGGCTTGGGCGCGGCGGCCTGGCTGGTGGTAAAGCTCTGCCATGCCCCCGTATACGTCTTGCCGCCAATGACCACGTACATCTGCACGCGGTAGGCCGTGCCGGGTTGCAGGCCGGTCAGCGCGGCGCTTACGCTGCCCGCGTTCGCGTTCATTGCCTGGGAATTTTGCTGCGCCGGCTGGCCGTTGGCATATTGCAGGGTATAGCCGTAGCTGCTCACAAAGCTGGCCGGGCTGATGGTCAGGCCGATGGCGGCGCTCCCGTCCGTGAGGTTTGATACGGCCGCGGGCGACACTGTGATATTGGCGGCCTTGGTCGTAAAGCTCTGCCAGGCGCCCGTATACGTCTTGCCGCCAATGACTGCGTACATCTGCACGCGGTAGGCCGTGCCGGGTTGCAGGGCGGACAGCTGAAATCCAACATTGCCCGCGTTCGCGTTCATGGTCTGGGAATTCTGCTGCACCGTCAGGCCGCCGGCGTTTTGCAGCGTGTAGCCGTAGCCGCTCACAAAGCTGGCCGGGCTGATGGTCAGGCCAACGGTGGCGCTCCGATCCGTGAGGTTCGTTACCGCCGCAGGCGACACCGTGATATTGGCGGCCTTGGTCGTAAAGCTCTGCCAGCCGGCGTAGTAGGTTTTGCCGTTGACAACCGCAAACATCTGCGCGCGGTAGGTTGTGTTTGCCTGAAGGTTGGTCAGGGTGCAGCTGAGGCTGTTCGCGTTGGCGTTTTTCGTCAGTGTGTTTTGCTTCGCCAATGTGCCGTTGGCGTATTGCAGCGTATAGCCATAGCTGGCCACAAAGCTCGTTGGGCTGAGGTTGATGGCAAGCACAGCGCCGTTTTCTGTCGTTTGGCTGACTGCCGTTGTGGAAATCGCGATATTGGCGCTCAGCGTTGTAAACGTTTTCCACTCGCCGGCGATCGATTTGCCGTTGATGACCGCAGCCATCTGCACGCGGTAGGCGGTGCCGGGAGACAGGCCGGTGAGGGCGCAGCTGAGAGCGGAAACGCTCGCGTTTTTGTCGAACGAAGCGGTGCGAACCGCACGGCCGTCGCTGTATTGCAAGGTGTAGCTGTATTGCGTAACAAAGCTGGCCGGAGAAATGCTCAGGGCAACGGTCGCCCCGGTTTCTTTGATATCGCTCACCCCGGCAGCAGTCACCGTAACATTGGCGGCCTTGGTTGTAAAGCTTTGCCACGCGCCCGTATAAATGCGGGACGCGCTGATCACATACATCTGCACGCGGTAGGCTGTGTTGGGCTGCAAGTTCTGCAAAGCGCAGCTCACGTTCGAAACATTGGCGTTCTTGTTGAACGAAGCGGCTTTTACGGGCCGCCCGCCGGCGGTTTGCAGGGTGTAGCCATATTCGCTCACCTGCACGGCGGGGGAAACGTTCAGCCCAATGGTCGCGCCGGTTTCGGTCAGGTTGCTCAGATCGGCCGGGCTTACGGTGATCTTCGGGCTGGTCTGCGCCGGTTTTGTGCTGAAGGTTTGCCACGCGCCCTGGTAGGTTTTCCCCTGAATGATGGCGTACATGCGCACGCGGTAGGCCGTGCCGCTCTTCAGGTTCCCGGGCAGCGCGCAGCTCAGGGCGGCGGCGCTGGCATTTTTGGCATAGGAGTTTTTGCGCACGGCTTTGCCGTTGGCATATTGCAGCTCATAGCCGTATTCGCTCACAACCCGCGCCGGCGTAATTTTCAGGCCCACAGTCGCGCTGCTGGCTGTGATTTTGCTGACAGCCTGCGCGGTCACTTTGACCGCCGGGGGCGCTTTGCGCGTTGTGAACGTCTTCCAGCCGGTTCGGTAGGTCTGCCCTTTGATGATGGCAAAGGATCGCACGCGGTAGGCCGTGTTGGCCTTCAGGCCGGTCAGGGTGTAGCTGATGGACGAAACGGCGGCGTTTTTCGCAATTGTGCTGGAACGCACCGCCTTGCCGTTGGCCAGCTGCAAGTTGTAACCATATTTGGCTACATAGCTCTTCTGCGAAAGTTTTAGCCCCGCCGAAGCGCTTTTGTGCGTGATGTTGGTGATGGGCTTGGAACTTGCCGTAATGCCCGCCGCGCTGCCGAATATGGTGCAAGCGCCCACCAGCAAAACAACCGCCAGCGCGAGGGCAAGGGCGCGCTTCATCTTCTTCATTGGTTCTTCCTCCTCGGAATAAAATTTGGTCCTCCATTAGATAAGACGTTTGACGGAAGCAATTTGTTTCAAAATCAGGTATGAAAATTTTTCCATCTCCGTCTTTTTATCCCCCAGTGATATCAGTATAGCACATTTTTTGCATTTCGACAAGGAACAATGTTGTTACCGCAAATAACAATTTGCTATTTTTGTACATTATTCGCATGTTTGACTGTCACAAAACAAGAGCAAAGCGTGAAATTACTGTGATTTTTTCTCAGAACGGCCCGTTTTGCTTCTGTTTTGGCAACTTTCTGTTGATTTTCCAACAAAGCGTTTCGCGCTTTTTGTTAGAATCCCAACCGTGCGCGCAACGGCATGTTCCGCGCCCGCAGAGCGCGCATTTGTCTGAAAAAGTCTAAAATAACACTTGAAATGACGGGGCGGATGCGGTATAATGGACAAGATGAAACGATCGAAAAGGAGGCCCCCCTATGCAGAACACATATCCGGCCATCGGCATCCGCCCCATCATTGACGGCCGCTGCGGCGGCGTGCGCGAAAGCCTGGAAGCCAAAACCTGGCAATTGGCAAACGCCGCCAAGCAGCTGATAGAAAAAAATCTGCGCTATTCCAACGGCGCGCCGGCGCGCTGCGTGCTGCCGCCCTGCACCATTGGCGGCTCGGCTGAAGCGGCCCGCTGCGCCGAAGCGTTCGCCGCGCAAAACGTTTGCGCAACGCTGAGCGTTACGCCCTGCTGGTGCTACGGCAGCGAGACCATGGATACCGACCCGCTGACCATCAAGGCGGTGTGGGGCTTCAACGGCACGGAACGGCCGGGAGCCGTCTATCTTGCGGCAGTCATGGCCGCCCACGCCCAAAACGGCCTGCCCGCTTTTTCTATCTATGGCCGCGACGTGCAGGACATGGAAGACGAGGTTGTGCCCGATGACGTGCGCGAAAAGATATTGCGCTTCGCGCGCTGCGCTCTGGCCCTGGGGCAAATGAAAGGCAAAAGCTATGTGGGGATCGGCGGCGTTTCCATGGGCATTGCCGGGAGCTACACGGATGCTTCGGTGATGCAGCGCTATTTCGGCATCCGTCCCGAATGGGTGGACATGAGCGAAATCCGCCGCAGGGTGGATCTCGAGATTTACGACAAAGAAGAATACGAAATTGCCCGCGCCTGGGTGCGGGCCAACTGCCCCGAAGGATTCGACAAAAACGCGGAGCCATCTTCACCGCAGCGCAAAGAATGGGAATGGGATTTCGTGACGAAGATGACGCTGATTTGCCGCGATATTTTGCTGGGCAACCCAAAGCTGCTCCAGGCGCGGCCCGGCCCCGAGGCCGCAAAACAGAACGGGGCGCTCGCCGACGGCTGGCGCGAAGAAGCGTTGGGCCGCAACGCGATTCTGGGCGGCTTTCAGGGGCAGCGGCAATGGACAGATTACATGCCAAACTGCGATTTCACCGAGGCCATGCTGAACTCCAGCTTCGACTGGAACGGCAAAAAAGAGCCCCTGCCCTTCGCCACCGAAAACGACGGCCTCAACGGCCTTTCGATGCTTGCGGGCAAGCTGCTCACAGGCACGGCAAGCATTTTTGCCGACGTGCGCACCTATTGGAGCCCTGCCGCCGTTAAGCGTGTGACAGGGCACGCGCTCGAAGGCAAGGCCGCAGGCGGTATCATCCACCTGATCAACTCCGGCGCTGCGGCGCTGGACGCCACAGGCGCGCAGAAAGACGAAAACGGGAAGGCCGTGATCAAGCCCTGGTGGGATGTTACGGAAGAAGATATCCAGGCCATGCTGCGCGCCGCCGACTGGTGCCCTGCCGACAAAGGCTATTTTCGCGGCGGCGGCTATTCGTCCCACTTTAAAACGTTGGCCGAAATGCCCGCTACAATGATGCGCTTTCTGATTGCGGCGGGGGTTGGCCCCATCTTACAGATTGCCGAAGGCTGGACTGTCACCCTGCCGGACGATGTGCACCGGGCGCTCGATCAGCGCACCGATCCGAGCTGGCCCACCACCTGGTTCGCGCCGCGGATCAACGGCGTTGGCGGCACGGCCTTTGCCGACGTTTACAGCGTGATGGCCAACTGGGGCGCCAACCACGGCAGCTTGACCTATGGCCACATCGGCGCGGATTTGATCACCCTGGCCAGCATGCTGCGCATTCCCGTGGCCCTGCATAATATACCCGATTGCGAGATTTACCGGCCGCACAGCTGGGCCGCCTTCGGCACAAAAGACCTGGAAGCCGCCGATTACCGCGCCTGCGGGGCGTATGGCCCCAGATTCTGATCTCTCCATAGAAAGGAGCTACGCTGATGCAGCTTCTCATTTCCATTCTCTTAACGTTCTTCCAGTTTATCCCCTTCGTTGGCAACGGCAACGCCGCCGCTGCGGGGCGGGAGCTGGCCGCGCAGGCCGCTTATCATACCTACGTGATCCCCGGCTCAGAAAACTGGAGCATTGCAATCGCCGTCCCGCTGGACGAAGAACCGTTCCGGCAGCTGTATTCCCCGGCGGTGCTGCGGGCCTTCGCCCGCGAAGCGCAGCAGCTGCAAAAAGAACCCTATCCCCAGCCCCCCGGCACAACCTATATCTATATGGATGCGCGGCACATTGCCGGCGAAACGCAGCTGCACCTTGTGGGTTATGTGTTCACCACGCTTGCGGGCGGCGAACAGGGCCTGCTAAAAGAATACCACGAGCGGTTCCGTGTGGCGGATCTGAATGTGGACGAAGACCGCGTTCCGCCCTGGCTGATTGACTTCGTCGGGCGGTTGTATATGGGATAACAACAGGCGTTTTTCAGCCCGCACCCATAAGAACTTCCCCGCATATGATACAATATCAGGGATTTGTACATATACGGGGAGGTTTTACTTATGGCATGTGGTTGCGGAATGTTCCCCTGCTGCTGCGGCGGATCCACAGGTTCCACCGGCGGCACAGGCAGCACAGGCTGCGTTTGCGCGCCGGGCGCGCCCTTTGGCTGGCGGAAAGTGGGGCCTGTGCCCTTTGGGCCGGGGCCGTTTGGCCCACGCGGCCCCGGCGGCGCGTTCAGTTCTAATAATAACAACAATAATAACAATAACAACAATTCCAGCAACAACGCCAACCACCAGATGGCGTCTATGCTCAACGGCCTCATGGGCCTGGGCAACGGTTTGCTGGGCGGCTATTACAATGGCTTCGGCGGCCCCTTCGGCGGCTTTGGCGGCTTCCCCGGCGGGTTTCCGCCGCCCGGCCCGTTCGCCCCGCCGCCCCCGCCGCCACCCGGCCCCGTCTGCGGGTACCCGATCGACGGCTGCTGGGGCTTCCCCCCGCCCGATCCCTGCGGCTGCAACATCACCGGCTGCACCGGCGCCTGGAATTGCACCGGCCCGACGGGCGGCGTCTGCAACGGCGTTTGCTGGAAAAAGTTTAAGATCGTCTCGCCCAACGGCGCGGAGCAATGCTTCCCCGTGGCAGTGCCCTGGTGGTGCTGCGACTCCACCGGCACAACAGGCCCGGCAGGCCCAACTGGTCCAACAGGCCCGGTGCAGCCCATCGCCGAAGGAACGCCCGACGAAGCGCCGCCGCTGGCCGCCGCCCCTGCCGCGCCCACCGGCTGCCTTTCGGCCTCGCAGCTGCTGATGCAGCGCAGCATGCTCGCGAACCCGCCGCGGGATTTCAGCTACGACGCGCGGCTCAAATCCGTGCCCGTTGAACTGGAACCCTATCCCGGCGACGACGATCCGGAAGCCGGGGAACTGGTTGCCGTGCTGCCGGAATAGCAAGCGGCCGGGAGCCGCTCAGCCCAAATCCCGGTTGACCGCGCAGAGCACCCCGCGCACGGCGGCCGTGTTGATGTTGTGGCTCATCCCAACGCCAAACAATTTTCTGCCGACCGGGCTTTCCACCTGAATATAAGCCACGCCCGTGGCGTCCGCGCCCGCGCCAACGGCGTGCTCCGCGTAATCAACGAACCGGTAGCCCTCCAGGCCCAGGTGGTTGAGCGCGTTGCACGCGGCGTTGATTGGGCCGTTGCCGTCGCCCTCGATGGCAACCACCGGGTCGCCGTTGCGCTGTACGCGTCCTTCGAAGTGTACGGCGCTTTCGCCGTCTGTGTCAATGACTTCGCTGAGCTTGTAAGAGATCAGGCGATAAAGCCCGTTGTAATTCACATATTCCTGCCTGAAAATTTGCAGGATTTCGTCGGGCGTAATTTCTCTGCCCGCCTGTTCGCAGTAGCGCTGCACCGCCGCGCCAAACTCGGGATGCATGGCCTTCGGCAGACGGTAGCCGAACACGTGCTCCATCACAAACGCCGCGCCGCCCTTGCCGCTTTGGCTGTTGATGCGAACCACCGGCTCGTACTGACGGCCAACGTCCGCAGGATCCAGCGGCAAGTAGGGGATTTCCCAATAGTCGCCGGGGTGCTCGCGCATCCAGGCGTGGCCCTTGTTGATCGCATCCTGGTGGGAACCGGAGAAGGCTGTGAACACCAGATCGCCCGCATAGGGATGCCGTTCGTGCACCCGCAGTTTCGTCACGCGTTCATAAAAATCCCGGATGCGGTTGATGTCGCCAAAATCGAGTTTTGGGTCAATCGCCTGGGTATACATGTTCAGCGCTACCGTAACCATGTCGCAGTTGCCGGTGCGTTCGCCGTTGCCAAACAGCGTGCCTTCCAACCGTTCGGCCCCGGCCAGCAAGCCCAGCTCCGCCGTGGCCGTCGCCGTTCCCCTGTCGTTGTGCGGGTGCAGGCTGATGATGGCGCTTTCGCGGTTGGGCAGCCGGTCGCAAAAGTCCTCAATCAGATCCGCGAACTGGTTGGGCATGCAATTTTCCACCGTTGACGGCAAGTTCAGAATGATGCGGTTTGCGGGGCTGGCTTCCATAATTTTCATCACCTCGCGGCAAACCCAAACGGCGTTCTCCGGTTCGGTGCCCATATAGCTTTCGGGGGAATACTCATACCGCAGGCGGGCTCCCGTGCGCGCGGCAAACGCGTCGCCCAGTTGTTTGATCAGCCGCGCGCCGTTGGTGGCAATTTCCACAATGCCCTGCATGTCGGTTCGGAACACGACTTTGCGCTGCAATGTGGATGTGGAATTATAAAAGTGCACAATCACATTCTTCGCGCCTTCGATCGCCTCAAATGTTTTGCGGATCAAATGCTCGCGGGCCTGCACAAGCACCTGTATCGCCACGTCGTCCGGGATCAATCCGCCGTCGATGAGCGCGCGCAGGGTCTCGTATTCCGTTTCGGAAGCCGAGGGAAAGCCCACCTCAATCTCTTTCACCCCAATGCCGCACAGCAGCTGGAACATCTCCAGTTTTTCCTGGAGGTTCATGGGATTCACAAGAGCCTGGTTTCCGTCGCGCAAATCAACAGAGCACCAAATAGGCGCCTGGCTGATCTGCCGGTTGGGCCAGCGGCGGCCCGCTTTTTCAATGGGCTGGAAGGGAATGTACTTCTGGTGTCCGGTGTTCATCTTGCTGCCTCCAAACATAAAAAATAACCCCTAAGCAATCAGCTTAGGGGCGAAGAATCTGCGATTCTGCGCGGTACCACCCTAATTTGAGAACATCCTTGCGGAAGTTCCCCTCTTCAGGCCTCCAACAAGGCCCGGGCTGTTAACGCAGCCCACGCGGCCCATGCTACTGCAATTCGCATGGGCGACTCGGGAACGAGCTATACACGCAAGGTTTGGCGCCGGCTCACAGCAACCGCCGGCTCTCTGAAGCGCAAAGTCCTGCGTCTTTCTTTCCGTCATCGTCTTTGGGGTATTCGGTTGTACGCCATATATATACTTCATTATAACAGGCCAGCGGGCCGTTGTCAAGAAAAATTTTCGCATGACCCATAAATTTTTTCGGCATGCCAAAACGATTGACAGGCGGCATGCGGCGTGATATAATAATCAAGTGAACTCCCACGGACAAAAATCGCCGGAAAGAGGAGGTTGTCGCCATGATTCTGACTGCGGCGCTGGGGCTGGCGGGCGTGGCGTGCATTATGCTGCGGCCGGTGCGGCTCATTGCAAAACAGCCCTTTGCGGGGTTTGGGAGCAAGGCGTTCGCGTCGCTGTTTTTTTGCCTTGCGGGCGTTGCGGCGGCGCTGCGGCGCGGGCAGCTCAACTGGCAGGCGGCGGCGCTGCTCATGGGGTTTTGCCTGGCCGCTGTGGGCGACGTTTTGCTGGCCGCCGAGCCAATTCTGGCCCATCCGCAGCGCGACAAAGATTACGCCTTTCTGCTGGGCGCCGTGCCTTTTTTGCTGGCGCACGGGCTGAATCTGGCGGTGCTGCTGTCGCGCGCCGGCACGGATCTTTTGTTTTATGCTCTGAGCTTCGTCCTCCCGGCGCTCTATCTTGTGCTTTGGCGCGCGGGCGTGCTGAACTTCGGCAAAAACGCCCTGCCGCTTATCGTCTACGCCGCCGTGCTCAGCGCCATGTGCGCTGCGGCGCTGCGGCTATGTCTGCGGCGCGCTGGCGCGCTGGGCTGGCTTGCGCTTCCGGCGGTGCTGCTCCTGGCCTTTTCCGATACCGCGCTGTTCTTCTTTCAGTTCGGCGCGAAAAAAAGCGGCGCGGATCATTTCCGTGGCGCGTTTTCGTGGCTGGTCATGTTCCCCTACTACCTTGGTCAGGCGCTCATGGCCTGCGTTGTGATGGTAGTATAATTATAATAAATGCCCACAGGTGTAGTATAATAAGGAGGCTTTCATATGAAACGCATTTCCCTCTGTCTGCTGGCGCTGGCGCTGCTTGCGGGGTTCGCAACCACGGCAAAATCCGCCGAAGCAAAAGCGGCCCCAAAGCCCACAACCACCTGCAAATGCACAACAACAACAACGAAAATTCCAGCCGCCAACCAAAGCAGCGAAACAGCGCAGCGCGCGCCGAGCCTTGCGCAGGCGTGTTATCAGTCGTTTCTGGCGCTACAGAAAAAGCACGCGCTGTTCAAACTGTTGTTTCGCAACTACATTGCGCTGGATCTGCGCGGCGTTCCCGCTGATTTGAGAGAAGAATTCACATCGCTGGTGCGGGAATACTGCGAAAAACGCCGCCTGAAACTGCTGCCGTTCGGCTCTATGGAAGAACTTGACCGGAACGGCTATCTCATGCGCCTGGGGAAAAAGAAATTCTTCCTGCGCTGGAACGGCTATGGGCAGCTCTATGAATTTCATGTGCAGGGCGTCTATGGCGACGCCAGAAAAATCACCTGCGTCGTGCAGCATGGCGAACCGGAACTTGGCACGGCGTGGCGTTGCTATCTTCAGGCTAACCAGGCGGGGGAATGGAAGCCGGAGCCACTGGAGCGGATCAGCTTTGCCGACGCCCGCTATGTGGAACCCCCGGTCACCGGCAAGCCCGTAATCTATCTTTATCCGCCAAAGCCCATGACGGTGGATGTGCGCGTTGGCTTTGGGCAGGTGGATGATCTGGTAACAAAGCCGGACTATGGCAGCGGCTGGCGCGTGCTGGCGCGGCCCGACGGAACGCTGACGAACCTGGCCGACGGAAAGCCTTACCCCTATCTGTTCTGGGAGGCCTTCGGGCCAATCTACCCGCAGGCCAAAGAGGGTTTTCTTGTGCCGCGGGCAGGCACAGAGCAGTTCCTGCGCGAAAAGCTGCGTTTGCTGGGATTACTGCCGCACGAATACGAGGAATTCATCGAATTCTGGCTGCCCATTTTGCAGCGCAACGAATGGAATCTCATCTATTTTGCCGGTGAAGAATATACGAACCGCTTCCCGCTGCGCATTACGCCGGAGCCGGACAGCCTCTTGCGGGTATTCATGGTAGCGCGCCCCGCCGAAGGCAACGAAACGCTGCCCGTGCAGGAGCTGAAACCGTTCCGGCGCAGCGGATTCACTGTTGTGGAATGGGGCGGCGCGGCGGGATAACCCAATGGACAGGAGGCACGCCATGGCAACCTTCCGCGAAACGCGATCGCTGCGCAACGAGCGGCGGGAGCAAGAGCATAAAAAAGAGGAACGGGCAAAAAAGAGCGAGCGCAGCAAGCGGTACCGGCTTCTAAAGGCCGCGGTGGCGCTTGCCGTTGCCGCCGGCGTTGTGGTCAGCGCCTGGGCAGGGCTGGGGGCAGCGCGGCTGAGCGGCCTGACGGACGCTTGGCGGCTGCTGGGCCGGCAGGGCAGCGGCTTCCCGCTCGATTACGGCTTCGCGAACTTGCGGCGCGCGGCGCTGATTGGCCCGAGCCTGGCGCTGCTGGGGCCAACCAGCCTGGAGGTACATACGGCTTCCGGCTATCAGGCGCTTGCGTTCCCGCAGCCCTACGCCGCGCCGGGGCTGAAAGCAAACAGCGGCCGCATGGTGTTATTCGATCGGGATTCCGGAAAATTCACCCTGCTCAGCCGCACGGGAAAGCTTTGGGACAAAAACCTGGAGCACGACATTTTTTGCGTGGATTTAAACCGCGACGGGGCTGTGGCCGTTGGCACAAAGGCGGAAAACGCCGCGAGCGAAATCAATGTCTGGGATGCAAAACAAAACCGCCGCTTCGCCTGGCGCTGCGATAAAGAGCGCCCCAGCGCCCTTCGGCTGACCGGGGGCAGCGTTGGCATATGCATGGCTGGCACGCGGCAAGCCGGGGTCTACGCCAGGTTTTTGGAGTTCAGCTTTCGGCAAAAGCAACCGCGCATTGATATCACCATCCCGGATGCCTGGCTGCTGGGCGCGGCGCAATTGAGCAACGGCTGGATCGCCGTGGGCGATCAGGCGGCCTATTTGATCCAGCGCGGGGCAAAACAGCCGCAGACGCTGTCTTACGAGGGCCGCGCGCTCGAGAGTTTTGACATTGGCGACCGCCACACCGCCGTGCTGCTGCAAGACTGGGATAACCGCTGGCTGCTGCGGGTCTACGATCGGCAGGGCGCCCTCGCGCTGGAACAGGATTTCACGCGGCAGCCGCTGGGCGTGCAGTGCGGCGGCAGCAACGTTTACCTGCGCTTTGCTGATACCATGCTGCGCTGGCAGCGTTCCACAGGCTTCCGGCAGTCGCAGGGCCTGCCGCAGGGCACGCAGGAAGCCTTTGTGGCCGGGCGCAGCGCCTATCTGCTGACGCTGCGCAGCGTGGAGTGGATGCGGCTGCGCTGGAGCCTGCCGGATGAGGCGATCTTCGCAAGCTAAAGCGCCATCCGCCAAAAAATCCTGCCGTTACAAAACGAGAAAGAGGTTCCCATGCAAACACTCCGCCCCCGTTATCACTTTACGCCACAGAAGGGCTGGATCAACGATCCGAACGGGTTGATTCAGTTCCGTGGGCAAACACATGTGTTTTTTCAGCACAACCCCCACGCCGCCGTCTGGGGGCCTATGCACTGGGGGCACGCCGTAAGCGGCGATCTGCTGCGCTGGCAGGAACTGCCCATTGCCCTCGCGCCGGATCAATGGTACGAAAACAACGGCGGATGCTGGTCGGGCAGCGCGGTCGAAGCGGGCGGCTTGTTGTGGCTGTTTTACACATCCGTTTCACACAAACTGGGGCAAACGGTTTCCGTGGCCACCAGCGCCGACGGGATTCATTTTGAAAAGCATGCGCATAACCCCGTGATCCGCGCCTTCCCGCCCGAAGGCAGCGGCGACTTCCGCGATCCGAAGGTGCTGAAAATCGGCGATACCTGGCATATGGCGCTGGGCTCCGGCAAAGATGGCGTGGGCAAAATCCTGCGGTATACCTCAAAGGATTTGCTGCGCTGGGACTATGCCGGGGTGCTGTACGAAAGCGCGGCGCACGGCCCGGTGCTGGAATGCCCGGACTTTTTTCCGCTCAGCGATCGGTATGTGCTGCTGTTTTCGCGGATGAACCGCGCCGAACACAGCACCATTTTTGTTGTGGGCAATTTCAACGGGCAAACCTTCCTGCCGCTGCAAGAGTTCAGCCCCGAAGCCGGGCCGCATTTTTACGCCCCGCAAACGTTTCTCGATCACCGGGGCCGCCGTTTGCTGATCGCCTGGTGCTATTCCTGGGCCATCAAGCCGGATCCGCGCGCGCAGTGGAACGGCGCGCTGACTATCCCGCGCGAAGTGAACTATCTGGATGGGCGTCTGGCGCTGTATCCTGTGGAAGAAGCGCGGCATTTGCTGCGCGCGGCAGAGCCAGGCACAGAGCTGCTGCGCGACGGCGCAATAACAGAGGGCTTTATCAACGGCGGCGAGCGCTCGTTTACGCGCTGGGAGCGCGATATTTCAAAATAATTTGCTCAACCCCCTTGCAAAATCCGTCGCAATACACTATAATAAAGTGCAGATAAATAAAAGGAGGCTTTGATCCCATGGCAAGACGCAAACCAAACCCCGCCGACGCCAATATAACCCTCTCCGATTCCACCCGCAGCTATATGATGGATGGCATCCGCCATGTATGCGCAACCTACAAAAAGCGGCTGCCCGGCAGTCAGTCCGAGCGCGACGCGCAGGAGTACTTCAAAAAAGAACTCGAAGGGTATGCCGACGAAGTCGTCATGGAAGATTTCTCCCTGCACCCCGGCGCCTTCATGGGCTTTATCCCCATAGCGGCGGTGTTTTTGCTTGTCGCCGTGGCCTGCTTCCTGTTCAGCAACGGCAACACGGTCGTGGCTGTCGTTGGGGCCATCCTGCCCCTTCTGGCCACGCTGATGTTCCTGTTCGAGTTCCTGTTTTATCGTAATTTTGTCGATTTCCTCTTCCCAAAGCGCATAAGCCGCAACGTCTACGCCGTGCGCAAGGCCAGCGGCGAAACAAAGCGCCGCATCATTTTTGGCGGGCATACCGACGCCGCCAACGAGTGGACTTACTCCTGGCTGGGCGAAAAAACCGCGCTCGCCGTCGCAATCGCGGGCGGCGTGTGCGCCATGTTCCTGGGGCTGATCGCCAATATCGGCAACGCCGTGTATACGCTGCGGCTCAACGCGGTGGGGCTTTCCTTCGATAAATGGCATGGCGGCTGGCTGGTTTGGAGCATCCTGCTGCTGCTTTCGGTCCCCTTCGCCATTATGATCGCGTTCTTTATCAATTACAAAATCGTGGTGGATGGCGCGAACGACAACCTCAGCGCCAACTATATCGCCATGGCCGTGCTCAAAGAAATGCAGGAAGGCGACGAGCGCTTTGAACATACCGAAGTCGCCTGTCTGCTGACCGGCGCTGAAGAAGCCGGGCTGCGCGGGGCAAAGGCCTTCGCCAAAAAGCACCAAAAAGAATTCAAGGAGCCGGGCGTTGAAACGGTTTTCGTCGCCTTGGACACCATGCGCGAAATCGAAGAGTTGCGGGTTTGCAACTTCGGCTGCACCGGCACCGTGCAAAACGACAAAGCCGTCGGGCAGCTGATTCACGAAGCGGGCCTGGCCTGCGGGCTCGACATCCCGCCCAGTGAACTCTATCCCGGGGCCGTTGACGCGGAAGCGTTTTCCATGTATGGGCTGCGGGCCAACGGCTTTACCGGCGTCAGCCACGACGCGAAGCGCTATTATCATACCCGGCAGGATACCCCGGACAATATGAACGAAGACTGCCTCGCCGTTTCGCTGAATATCTGCAAGGCCGCCGCCCGGATTTTCGACGAAAAAGGCTGCTGAGCCTCTTCGCAGGAAACCTCTGCCGCTATTTCGTAAACTTTCCTGCGAAAACCCATGAACTTTTCTTCCACTCCCTTGACTTTTGCGGAAACTGTGTTATAATGTAAAGTATCCTGAAGGCAAAAGGAGGGTATGGTATGTTCAATGAATTATTGTCGAACATTGGCAGCTTTATGAGCGCGCTGAATGTTCCGCAGAACGTGGGGCAGGGGTTCCTGAGCTTTCTTGAATTCTGCCTGACCGGCGGAAAATTCTTTGTGGATTTGTTCAAGAAGCTGTTCACCCTGGGCAAATGAACGATGTGGAAGAAATTGGGGAGCGGATGCGGGTGCGAACCGGCGTCGGCTCCCTGATATTTTCGCAAGCGGATGTCTAACAGCTTTTGAGGAGGCCGCTATGCCAAAACAGGCCATCCCGCGCGCCCGGCCGCGCGCCGCAAATCGATCGTTTCACTGGGTTGCCGTCCTGCTGGCGGTAACCGTTTTCCAGCTGCTGAGCTTTGCGCCGCTGCTGCTGCAAGGCGCGCCGGAATTGCCGCTTTTGCTGGCGCTGCTTTGCTACCCCGCCGGGGAATGGCTGTTCCTGCTGGCGCTGCGCGCGGCGGGGCAAAAAAATCTTGCCCCCGAACTGCTGGCCTGCTGGCTCTCCGGCCTGAGCCTTGCGGTTTGCGGCAGTATCTCCGCGGAATACGCCTGGAAGCAGGCCGTGGCCATCGGCGGGGGGATGCTGGTCTATGGCGCGGTGCGCTTCTGCATTGCCAATGCCGATCGCGCCATGCAGCTGCGGCCCGCCGTGGCGCTGGCCGCCGGGGGGCTGCTGGCGGCCAATCTCGTGCTGGCGCAAACGGTCAACGGGCAGCGCAACTGGATCACGCTGGGCGGCTTTTCCATCCAGCCTTCGGAGTTGGTGAAGCTCGCGTTCGTATTTGTCGGCGGCGCAACGCTCGAAAAACTCCAGCGCGCGCCCAGTATCACCCGGTATCTTGTGTTTGCCATGGGCTGCGTTGGCGCGCTGTTTTTGATGAAAGACTTCGGCACGGCGCTGATCTTTTTCGCGGCGTTTCTGGTCATCGCCTTCCTGCGCTCCGGCGATTTGCGCACCATCGGGCTGGTGTTGGCGGCGGCGGCGCTGGGCGCGGCGCTGATCATCTACTTCCGGCCCTATGTGGCAAGCCGGTTCCAGGTCTACCGGCATATCTGGCAGCATATTCACGACACAGGATACCAGCAAACCCGTGTGCTGATCTACGCTTCTTCCGGCGGGCTGTTTGGGCTGGGGCTGGGGCAGGGCCGGCTGCGCAACGTGTTCGCGGCCTCAACGGATTTGCCCTTCGGGCTGCTGTGCGAAGAGTTCGGCATGCTCATCGCGTTTCTGGCCGCCCTGTGCTACGTGGCCTTTGCCGTTTACGCCATGGTCTCCGCGCGGCACGTCACATCCGCGTTTTACGCCATCGCCTCCATTTCCGCGGCGGCCATGTATCTGATCCAGGCCGGCCTGAATATCTTCGGCGTGACCGATCTGCTGCCGCTCACCGGCGTAACGCTGCCGTTTATCTCCCGCGGCGGAACAAGCATGCTGTGCGCCTGGGGGCTGTTGGCGTTCATTGCGGCCAGCCCCCGCCCGCAAACAAAAGCCGCGCCGCAGCGCGCCGCCGGATAGGGCGCACCCCTCTGTTCATGCCGCCTTTTTCCTGAATTTACAAAAGCTTTACAAAAAAAAGATTGACAAAACCGCCCCAAAGGGGTATGATAATAGATGTTAGCACTCAAGATAAAAGAGTGCTAATTTGATGGTGAGGAGCGGTGGGAATGCCCAGCGAACGCAAGCGGCGCATCTTGGCCGCGATCGTGGAGCTTTATAACGAAACGGGCGAACCCGTGGGATCCAAGCGGCTCATGGAGGTGCTGCCCGACAGCGTTTCGTCCGCCACCATTCGCAACGAAATGGCGGAACTGGCGGAACTGGGGTTCCTTGAGCAGCCCCATACCAGCGCCGGGCGGGTGCCTTCGCTGCAGGGCTACCGCTATTATATCGATCATCTGCTGCCGCAGCTGGAAATGCCGCCCGAGCAAAAAAAAGCGTTGGAAGAACAGTTGCGCGCGCGCGCGCGCGAACCGGAACGGCTGCTCGAAAACGCGGGGAAGCTGCTGGCGGAACTCACCGCCTGCACAGCGCTGTGCGTCCCCTGCGCCGGGGTGGAGCTTCGCGTGAAGCGGGTCGAAATTGCTCCGCTGGGTCGTAGCATGGCTATGCTGGCGCTGCTGACCACCAACGGCGCGGTGAAAAGCAAGGTGATCCGCACAGAAAGTGCGCTTTCGCCGCAGGCGCTCGAAGTGTTCGGCGCGCTCTCGCGCGAACACCTGGTTGGCGCCCCGCTGGAATTGTTCACCCAGCCGTTTTTGCAGTCCCTCGCCGCAAAGGCGGGAACGGAATTTTTGGCCGTTGCGCCGCTGCTGATTGGCGTGGCGGAACTGGCGCGGGAAGCCGCCGGGCAAGAGGTGCTCGTGGGCGAGTCGCATCTGTTCCAAAACCCCCAGCTGGAGCCGCAGGCAAAAACGCTGCTGGACTTTCTGCAAAGCGCGGGGCTGGCGCGGCTGCTGCAAGACGGCCCGCCCGCTCATGTGAGCGTTTTGCTGGGGAACGAATCGTTCCCCCTGCCCGATTTGCGCGACGTCACCATGGTGCTGGCCCCCTATGCCATAGGCGCCGCGCAGGGCGGCACGCTGGGGATCGTTGGCCCGCTGCGCATGGACTTCGCGAAGGTGATTCCGGCGCTGAAGTTCATTGCCGCGCTGCTGGGGCGCATGCTGACGCAGGGGCTGGAAGAATAGGTTTGCCCGAAAAACATCGAAAGGAATCAAATAGATGGCAGCAAACGAAGAAGAGATCATCCAGGCGAGCGAAGAAACCGCGCTCGATCCGGTTGTCGAAGAACTCAAGCAGACGCAGGATCAGTTGCTGCGCCTGGCGGCGGAATTCGACAACTACAAAAAGCGAATGGCCCGCGAGCGCGACGAATATGCCGCCCGCGTCAAAGGCGATATCCTGAAAGCCTTCCTGCCGGTGATGGACAATCTCGAACGCGCCTGCTGCGCGCAGGCTTCGCTGGAAGATTTGCAAAAGGGCGTCACCATGGTCTGCGGGCAGCTGGCCGGTGCGCTGAAAGCCCAGGGGGCCGAACCATGCGGCGCGCCCGGCGACGTCTTCGATCCAACCCGCCATTCTGCCGTGATGCATGTGGAAGACCCGCAGGCCAACGAATGCGTCGTGGACGAAGTCTTTACGAAAGGGTATCTGCTGGGCGACAAAATCATCCGCGAAGCGGTGGTAAAAACCAGGGGATAGGCGAAAGATTACGCGCGGCAAGCAAACAGGCAAAAAAAATGGCAGCCCGGCCTGCCGGGTTTCTTTATAAGGCAACCGTTCCGGTTCCTTCCATATCAACAAACACATTAGGAGGATCATAACTATGGCAAAAATGATTGGCATCGATTTGGGCACCACCAATTCCTGCGTGGCGGTCATGGAAGGCGGCGAAGCCGTGGTCATCCCCAATGCGGAAGGCGCGCGCACAACGCCCAGCGTGGTTGCCTTTGGCAAAAGCGGCGAGCGCATGGTGGGCACCGTGGCCAAGCGCCAGGCCATCACCAACCCCGATCGCACCGTGTCGTCTATCAAGCGGCAAATGGGATCGGACTACAAAGTCACCATCGACGGCAAAAAGTATACCCCGCAGGAAATTTCAGCCATGATCCTGCAAAAGCTCAAGGCCGACGCGGAAGCCTATCTGGGCGAACCCGTGCGCGAAGCGGTCATCACCGTGCCCGCCTATTTTACCGACGCGCAGCGCCAGGCCACAAAAGACGCTGGCCGCATCGCGGGGCTGGAGGTTAAGCGCATCATCAACGAACCAACTGCCGCGGCGCTCAGCTACGGCGTGGATAAAGAGCACGATCAGACCATCATGGTCTACGACCTGGGCGGCGGCACATTCGATGTTTCTATCATCGAACTCAGCGAGGGCGTGCAGGAAGTCAAAGCCACGGCGGGCAACAACCGCCTGGGCGGCGATGACTTCGATCAGCGCGTCATCGACTGGCTGGCCGAAGGCTTCCGGCAAGAAAGCGGCATCGATCTGCGAGCCGATAAAATGGCCATGCAGCGCCTGAAAGAGGGCGCGGAAAAAGCAAAAATCGAGCTTTCCGGCGTCACCAGCAGCCAAATCAGCCTGCCGTTCATCACAGCGGACGCCACCGGCCCGAAGCACCTGGATATGACGCTGACCCGCGCAAAGTTCAACGAACTGACAGCGGATCTCGTTGAAAAAACCATGGGCCCCGTGCGCCAGGCCATGGCCGATAGCAAGCTGAAAATCTCCGACATCTCGAAGGTTCTGATGGTGGGCGGTTCCAGCCGCATCCCCGCCGTGCAGGAAGCCGTAAAGAAATTCACCGGCGCGGATCCCTTTAAAGGCGTGAACCCCGACGAGTGCGTGGCGCTGGGCGCGGCGCTGCAAGCCGGGCTGCTCGGCGGCGATATCAACTCCGGCCTGCTGCTGCTGGATGTCACGCCTCTCTCGCTGGGCATCGAAACCATGGGCGGCGTCAATACGCGCATCATCGAGCGCAACACCACCATCCCGGCAAAAAAAAGCCAGGTGTTCAGCACCGCGGCTGATAACCAGCCCTCCGTCGAAGTGCACGTTCTGCAAGGCGAGCGCGAGTTCGCGAAAGACAACAAAACCCTGGGCGTGTTCCACCTTGATGGCATTTTGCCCGCGCGGCGCGGCGTGCCCCAGATTGAAGTGACCTTCGATATCGACGCCAACGGCATCGTGCACGTTTCCGCAAAGGATTTGGGCACCCAAAAAGAGCAAAGCATCACCATCACCAGTTCCACCAACATGAGCAAAGACGATATCGAAAAAGCCGTGCACGACGCCGAGCAGTTCGCCGCCGAAGATAAACAGCGCCGCGAAGAAGTGGATCTGCGCAACGAAGCCGATCAGATGGTCTATCAGACCGAAAAGCTGCTCAGCGAAAACCGCGATAAATTCGACCCGGCGGATGTGAGCGCCGTCGAAAGCGCGCTGGCCGATCTGCGCTCGGCGCTGACCGGCGCGGATATCAACCTCATCAAAAGCGGCAAAGAAGCCTTGCAGCAGCAGTTCTATTCCATCAGCGAAAAACTCTATCAGCAGCAGGCCCAGCAAGGAGGCGGCGCGGGCTTCGATCCCAACAACTTTGCGGGCAGCGAAGGCGGCGGCTATGACGAAGACATCCCGCAGGGATAACCCAAACAAAACGCCGGGCCGTAGCCCCATCATCCCAACACATAGGAGCTGCACATGCCAGAAAAACGCGATTTTTACGAAGTCCTGGGCCTAAAAAAAGGCGCCGGCGACGAAGATATCAAAAAGGCCTACCGGCAGATGGCCCGGAAATACCATCCCGACCTCAATCCTGGCGACAAAACCGCCGAAGAACGGATGAAAGAGGTCAACGAGGCCTATGAAGTGCTCAGCGATCCGCAAAAAAAATCGCGTTACGATCAGTTCGGCCACGCCGGAGTGGATCCAAACGCGGTCGGCGGGCCCGGCGGTTTCGGCGGATTCCAGGGCGGGTTCGACTTTGGCGATATCGGCGATCTGTTCGGCAGTATTTTTGGCGGGGGCGCGCGCAGCGCCAACCCCAACGCGCCCCGTCAGGGAGCCGATGTTGAAGAGCGGGTGGCAATTTCGTTTGAAGAGGCCGCCCGGGGCTGCAAGCGCACGCTGGATGTCAACCGCGTGGAACCTTGCGAAGAATGCGGCGGAACGGGTGCGGCCCCGGGCACGCAGCCGCGCTCCTGCCCCGATTGCGGCGGCGCGGGCCAAAAAACGGTGCAGCAGCGCACGCCCTTTGGCGTGATCAGTTCCACAAAAACCTGCGATCGCTGCCGCGGCCGCGGAAAAACAGTGGATACGCCGTGCCAAAAATGCCGGGGCGGCGGCCGCGTGCGCCGGCACACCTATGTGGACGTCATGATCCCTGCGGGCATCGATAACGGGCAGGTGCTCAGCGTTCGCGGCGAGGGCAACAAAGGCCTGAACGGCGGCCCGGCGGGCGATTTGCTCGTTGGCGTGGTGGTGCGGCCGCATTCCGTATTTGAGCGGGATGGCTTTGATTTGTGGTGCGATATAACGGTGCAGTTCTGGCAGGCCGCGCTGGGCGACGCCATCCGTATCCCTTCGCTGGAAGGCGCCATTGAGCAGCGCCTTGCCCCCGGCACGCAGCCAGGCGAAGTGCTGACGCTGCGCGGGCGCGGCGTGCCGGTTTTGCATGGCGGCGGCCGCAAGGGCGATCTCTATGTCCGCGTGCAGGTGGATGTCCCCGAAAAGCTCAGCGCCGAGCAGCAGGCCCTGATGGAGCAGCTGCGGAGCGCCTTCCCGGCCAAAGCCCAGGCCGCCCCGCCAAAGGCGTCCCCTGGCGACGAGCGGCACGGCTTCTTCCGCGGCAAGCGAAAATAAAAAAAGCCCCCTGCGGGGGGCTTTTTTGTTTTGCCGGTTCCGTCAATCCGCAACGGCCTGCTGGGGTTTTTTCGCGAACATCAGCAGCAGGCATTTGTCGCCAATGTGCGTGCTGGTTACGCTGCCGGAGCGCCCTGTTATGATTTCCTCAAAAATTCCCCTGCCCTGCACATAGTCCAGCGCCGCGGCGAATTCCTCTTCCGTTACCCCGGTGTGATACAAAAGCGCCAGCGAAGGGTCAATCGTCTCCGGTTCCGCCAGCAGATCTTCCAGGTATTGCTGCTGCACTTGCAGCGGCTTGCCGCGCAATTTTTTGTGGACGCTCAGCGTCCCTTCCTTCATCTGCATCACCGGCCGGATGTTCAGCAAATTCGCCCCCATGGCCGAAACCGCCGAGCAGCGCCCGCTCTTGTGCATATAGGCGGGCGAGCCCAAAAAGGCCGTGGTGCGAACATTGCGCTTCCACTGATCGCATTCCTTCGCCAGCGCCTGCGCGTCCAGCCCCTGCGCGCGCAGCTGTGCGGCGTGGATCAGCTGAAGCCCTACGCCGCAGCTCATGCTCTCGCTGTCGATGATATAGATATTCTCCAGAGTCTGCGCCGCGATGCACGCATTCTGATACGTGCAAGAGATTTTGCCGCCGATGGTGAAGTGAACCACAGGGTATTGCCCGTCTTCGCTCACACAGCGGAAAAATTCCTCATATTCCCCCACGGGAATCGCCGAAGTGGTGGGAATGATTTTTTCCGCCTGAAACACCTCAAAAATCTCTTCCGGGGTGATTTCCTGCCAGTCCTTCCGGCTTTCTCCTTTTAAGTTGACAATCAGCGGAATCGTCGCTACCCCCGTCTGTTCATACCATTCCTGGGGCAAGTCCGCCGGGCTGTCGCTGGAAAGCCGTATTTCCTGTCTCATAGTGGGTGTCCTCCTGTTTTAGCTTTTATCGTTCGAGCCCGACCAAAGCCATGCAATTGAACCCGCAATGGGCGAGCATCGTACAACCAACCATGCCTGTTTCCAGGCGTCCCAGTCCCGGCAGGGCAAGCGCGGTCTGCCGGTATTCCTCGTAAAGCTCATCGGATACGCCGTAGCTGCGCACCAAAAAGATGAGCGAAAGATCAACCGCGCCCAAAAAGGCGCTCAGGCCGTTTTCCAGCCATTGCCGCTGGGCAGCGGCGCTCTTGCCGCGGTATTTCTTCCCCAGCCGCACGCTGCCGCTTTCCGCGTCCGCAATCAGGCAGGGGTGAATGTTGAGCAGGTTCGCGCCCATGGCCAGCAGCACAGGGGCCCGCCCGCTCTTGGCCACAACATCCAGCTTGTCAAGATAAATGTAGTTCTTCACGCGGTAGCGCATCGTCTCCAGCTGCCGGGCAATCGCCTCGGCCTGCTGGCCCGCGTCGCGCAGTTTCGCGGCCTGCACGCATAGCATCCCCGAAGCGGTGGTCATCAGCCTGCTGTCCACAACAAAAACGCCGCCGATTGCCTCCGCCGCGATGAGGGCCGCTTGATAGCTGGAGGAATATTTGCTGCACAGCGCAACATGCACCACTTCGCATCCCTGCCGGGTAAATTGCCGGAAAAAAGCCTCGTATTCGCCAGGAGATCGCGCCGCCGTTTTGGGGTAAAGCCCTTCGTCCCGGTACGCGCGGTAAACGTCTTCCGACGTAACGTCAACGCCCTCCAGGCCGCCCCGCGTCTCGTCAATCTGCACATGCAGCGGAAGAACATGGATGTCGAATTCCTTTTGCAATTCCTGCGATATGTCGGCAGTAATGTCGGCGGTAATCACAACTGGCATGGATTTCCTCCCTCATATGTCAATGCGACAAAATGATATGTCTGCGAAATGGTATGTCTGCGAAAAACCGCCCGTCTGCGAGGACGGGCGGCGTTGTTGTGTTCGCCTCAGCGCAGGCCAACAATCTTCAACAACATGTTGAAGAGCAGCAGCAGGAACTGCTGCACGCCGGCAAATGCACCCTTATAGAATTGATCAAACCCGGGGTAAAAGCTGTTCCACCACTCGCTGAGCGAAGATTTTGTGGTTGTGGGCGCGGTCGCCGTTGTCACCAGCGCGCTCGGGGCGTCGTTCGGCACGGCGGCGGCCTGCGCCGCGTGGCTCACAATGGCAACCGCAGCCATAACGCCGATCACGGCGGCCACGCACAGCACAACGGCCAATACTTTACGTAATTTCATTTGTGTACCTCCCAACAAATCATGTAATTGTAACGTTTTGTAACCGGGGCCCGCGTGCCCCCATGTTTATTGTACCTGATTTCACAGAAAAAAGCAAGCCCTAAATCTAAAAAATTATGGAATTCAAGAAACTTTTTTGTTCGCTTGACAAAATCCGCATGCGGTGCTATAATGGAACAAAAATGCGATCCATCGCCATGATCAGGAGCGCCCTATGTCCGTTTACCAATATGATGGCTCCCTGGAGGGCTTTTATTGCGCGGTGTTCCGCGCGGTGCGCCAAAAAGAAACGCCGGAAGCCATCGAAGCCTTCGGCGCGCGGCAAATGCGGCTGTTTCCGCCGGTGGAAATTAAAACCGTGCCCGAGCAGGCCGCCCGCGTGCGCGGCGGGATCCAAAACAAGATCTCGCCCGAAGCGCTGGAATTGACCGAAACGGTGTTCTGCTCGTGTCTGGAAGAAAAAGAATTGCATTTGCTTCGCTTTTTGCTGCGGGGGTTCCGCGGGGGCGTTGATCTGCGGCAAGGCTTCAGCGATCCGGAGCTGGCCCGGCTGCTGTCCGCCAAGCGGCACTTGCTCAACGAAGCCCACCTGCTCAAGGGCTTTGTGCGCTTTGCCGATTATGACGGCCACCTTGCCGCAGTCATCACGCCAAAAAATTTTTTGCTTCCGTTTATTGCCAGGCACTTTTGCGTGCGTTACCGCAACGAAGATTTTATGATTTTCGACCAAACCCACCATGTGGCCTTTCTCTATGAGCAGCGCCAGCCCCGCATGGTCGCCGCCGATCGCATCGATTTCCCGGATTATTCCGCCGACGAGCAGGCCTTTCGCGCGCTCTGGAAGCAATTCTACCGCACCGTTGCCATCGAAGGCCGCGAAAACCCCCGCTGCCGCATGACCCATATGCCAAAGCGCTATTGGGCAAACATGACAGAAATGGAATAACACCATTTGCGGCAGCCGGAACCCCGCGCCAAAAATATGCTTGCTATTTTTTTGCTTTCATGATATACTAGACCAGTGATTGAGATAGGAAACGCTTGGAGGACGCCATGCTTCAATACGAGGAACTGCGCCTGCGCCTGCTGGGCTACAGGGAAAAACTGAACGAACTGCGCGAGGCGCTGGGGCTCGAGGCCATGCGGGAAGAGATTGCCCGGCGGGAAGCCGAATGCGCCCGCGACGGCTTTTGGGATGATCCGAAGGAATCGCAGGTGGTGCTGCAACGGATATCGAAGCTCAAGGGCAAGTGCGAAAGCTACGAAAAACTGGCCGGGCAGTTCGAAGACGCACTGACCATGATCGAACTGGCCAACGAAGAAGAGGATGAAGGGCTTTACGAAGAATGCCTTGGCGGCGTCGATACTTTTTCGGCGGCGCTCGACGCCATGACCCTTTCCACCCTGCTCAGCGGCGAATATGACGCCAACAGCGCAATTTTGGCCTTCCATGCCGGGGCAGGCGGCACCGAAGCGCAGGACTGGAACGAAATGCTGGTGCGCATGTATACCCGCTGGAGCGAGCGCCATGGGTTCAAATGCAGCCTGGTGGACTTTCTCGACGGGGAAGAAGCCGGCCTGAAATCCGCCGTTCTGACCATCGAAGGCGAAAACGCCTACGGATATCTTAAGAGCGAAAACGGCGTGCACCGCCTGGTGCGCTGTTCGCCGTTCGATTCCTCCGGGCGCAGGCACACCAGCTTCGCGTCGCTGGAGGTCATGCCCGAAATTGACGACAATGTCGCCGTCGATATCAACCCGGACGACATTAAGATGGATGTTTATCGGGCCAGCGGCGCGGGCGGCCAAAAGGTCAACAAAACCAGCTCCGCCGTGCGCCTGACCCACATCCCCACCGGGATCGTCACATCCTGCCAGGTGGAGCGCAGCCAGCACCAAAACCGCGAAGTCGCCCTGCGCATGCTCAAATCAAAGCTGCTGGAAATCAAAGAGCGCGAACACCTGGATAAAATCGACGATATCAAGGGCGTTCAGATGGAAATCGCCTGGGGCAGCCAAATCCGTTCCTATGTGTTTATGCCCTATCAGTTGGCAAAAGACCACCGTACCAACTACGAAAACGGCAATATCCCCGCCGTCATGGACGGGGATCTGGATGGGTTCATCAACGCGTACCTGAAGATGCAGGCCAACGCGAACGCGTAAAATGGGTGATGTGTGTGAAACGAGTATTTGATACGACAATGAGCGTGCTGGCGCTGGTATTGTTGTCGCCCCTGCTGGGGGCAGTGGCGCTCCTGGTGCTGATCGACGACGGGCGGCCCGTCATCTATCGGCAGGCGCGCGTTGGCAAAGGCAACCAGCTGTTCCAGATCCGCAAGTTCCGCACCATGCGGCGCGACACAGAATGCCTGGCCCAAAACGACATGCGGGGCCGGGACGATTGTTATACCCGCACAGGCAAACTGCTGCGCGCGCTGAGCCTGGACGAGCTGCCCCAACTGCTCAATATCCTGGATGGCACCATGAGCTTCGTGGGGCCGCGCCCCCTGATCCCCGAAGAAGACGATATCCGCCAAAAGCGCGCCGCCGCGCGCATCTACGATGTTCTGCCCGGCATGACCGGCTGGGCGCAGGTCAATGGCCGCGCGAATGTGTCGGCCGACGAAAAAGTCGCTTTCGACGCCGAATATCTGCAAAAGCAAAGCTTCTGGTTCGATCTGAAGATTTTATTCATCACAGCCTGGCAGGTGATCCGCAGGAAAGACGTCGGATAAGAAAAGGCTCTGCTACGCCGTTTTGTTCAGGTAATCTTCCAGGCACTGCCCCGCCTCGCGCATGGCGGCGGCGTGGGTCGCCCCAACATAACGCCAGTGCCATGGCTCATATTTCACCAGCGTAGTCTCCACCCGATCCGCCGGGTAGCGCAGAATAAATCCATATTCGTGCGCGTGGTTGCTCAGCCAGTCGAACGCATCCGTCTGATCAAAATCCGGGTCGGTGGTGAGGTGGCCGGGCACGGCAATGTCCATGGCAAGGCCCGCCTCATGTTCGCTGCAGCCGGGCGGCAAAATGCTGTTGCTTGCCGATATCACAGCCTTGGATCGGCTTTCGCCCTGTTGTTGGAACTGGGCGATTTTATTTTCAAAATTCACCTTCTGGTGATTGGTGCTGCGGTACCCCGAATACGGCACAAGCGTAATGCCGGCCTTGAGCGCGTCCAGATACATTTTCCCGTATTGCTGCGCGGCGAGCGTTTCCATGCGCTGGTTCGGGTAGGCTTTCACGCACACCGCCGTGAGCACGTTGCCGCTGTAGCCGTTGGGCAGGGCATTGTTGCGGTTGACATAAATCAGCGCGGGGTCGGCGGGCACCTTTGCCACAACGGGATTGATCCCCGGATATACCCCCGCGAAGGCATAAACGGCAGGGGGCGCCTCCGTCGCAGCCGCAGAGCGGGCTTCCGACGTTGTGTCATCCGTCCACGTTTCCCGGATAAAGTTCTCCTGAAAATCGGTTTCGCTGGGCGGAAGATCCGGGTCGGGCGGCATTTGCCCGTTGGGATCCGCCGTGCTCCATTGGTTCGGCGGGGCAGAAGCGGTTGTTCCGGCTCCTTCCGGCTTGCCTTTGTTCAGCGAATACAGATATAAGCTGGCCCCCGCAATCAGCGCAATGACCAAAAGGGCAACGATTGTTTTCTTCATAGAACACCTCCTGAGCTGAGTGGTTCGGATGGGATTTTCCAGACAATAGTATTGTACACGCTTCCGAACCGCTTGTCAAGCGCGGCGCGACATTTTAAATTTATTTCCAAAATAACAGTTGCATTTCCGGTCAAAATATGTTACCATTATAAAAAGCGGGATCAATGGCGCTCCCGTGCAGTTGACACAGAGGAGGAACACGGCAATGACAGCAAGGCAAAGCATCGCCAACTACGAACCAAAGGTGCGGGAATACGCCAATTTTGCCCTTCGCGGCATAAAAAAAATTTGCAAGGAGTGCGGCCCGCGCGAAACCGGCGGCGAGGCCGAATATAAGGCGCAGCAGATGATGGCCGCGGAGCTGGAAGGCTGCTGCGACAGCGTGGCAACCGAAGAATTTCAGGTCGCTCCCCGCGCGTTCATGGCCTGGGTCAAGCTGGGGGTCATTCTGGGTCTGCTGTCCGTCGTCTCCTATAATATCGGCTACGCCGCCGTGAGCGCCGTGCTCATGGTGGGGCTGCTCGCCATCATCGTCCTGGAATTTTTGCTCTACAAACAGGCGCTGGATCCCTTCTTCCCAAAAAAGACTTCCCACAACGTGATTGCCGTGCGCCGTCCCAAAGGCGAAGTGAAGCGGCGGCTGATTTTTTGCGGGCACGCGGATTCCGCGCCGGAGTGGCGCTTCACCTATTACGGGTACAAGCTGTTCCACAGCACGGCGCTGACCGTCGTCGTGGTGGCAATCAGCCTTGTCACCATGCTTTACGGCACGGCGATCTCCATCGTCTCCCTTGCCCTGAGCCACGGCCTCGACGGCGTTGGCGCGCTCAGCGCGCGCGGCCCGGCGCTGAACATCCTGGGCTATGTTTTCGCGGGGCTGGGGGTTTCGCTAATCGTTGGCTGGTTTTTCAGCAACAACAACCGCTTTGTGGAAGGCGCGAACGACAATCTCTCCGGCTGCTTTACGGCCATGGCGCTGCCAAAAATGCTTCAGGCCACAGGAACGCAGCTGGAACATACGGAACTGATGGTATTGCTTTCGGGCGGCGAAGAAGCCGGCCTGCGCGGCGCAAAAGCCTTCTGCAAAGCGCACGCGGCGGAGTTTTGCGATGTGGAAACGGTGTTCGTCGCGCTGGATACCATGACGGATTTCGACTTCATGGGCATTTATATCACCGACCTGACCAGCACCGTAAAGCACGATCCGGCGGTTTGCGCCATGCTGCGCAAAGCGGCCGAAACTGCCGGGCACAACGTGCCCTACGAGCTGCTGCCCTTTGGCGCCAGCGACGCCGCCGCGGCCACGCAAGCGGGTCTGCGCGCCGCCGCCTTTGCCGCGATGGATCCCGCCCCCGCGCCTTATTACCACACGCGCCTGGATGTTCCGGATGCGTTGCAACCGAAGACGCTGGAAGCCTGCATCGACATCGTGGCGGAAATCGCTTTTCAGTTCGACGAAACAGGACTGGCTCCCTTTGAGGGCAGCACCGTAAAGGCCGGGAAATAAATTGTCCCCCTAACCCCTCCCCCCTAATCCCTAATCCCTATAAATCCGTCCCCTAACTCCTCCTTCCTAATCCCTAATCCCTAAAGGAGTGTCCTATGCATCTGTTGATTACCGGCGCGGCCGGGTTCATTGGCTCCAATTTCAGCTATTACTGGCGGGAACAGCATCCGGAAGACACGCTTGTCCTGCTGGATTCGCTGACCTACGCCGGCAATTATCATACGATAGCGCCCTTGCTCCAGGAACCGGGCGTTCGCTTCGCATATATCGACGTCACCGACCGGGCGAACATAGAGGACCTGTTCCAGCGGGAGCGCTTCAGCGCCGTTGTCAATTTTGCTGCCGAAAGCTTTGTCGATCGTTCGATCGAAGCGCCGGAGGTGTTTCTGCGCAGCAATATTCTGGGCACACAGGTGCTCATGGATGCTTGCCTGACCCAGGGCGGGGTGCGGTTCCATCAGGTGTCGACCGACGAAGTCTATGGCGAACTGCCTCTGGAGCGGCCCGATCTGTTCTTCACAGAAGAAACAAACCTGCAAACCTCCAGCCCCTACAGCGCCTCAAAAGCCGCCGCAGACCTGCTGGCGCTGGCCTATTGCCGCACTTACGGCCTGCATGTTACCATTTCGCGCTGCTCAAACAACTACGGGCCGTACCAGTTCCCCGAAAAACTGATCCCCAAGATGATCCTCTTCGCCCTGGAAAATAAGCCGCTGCCCGTTTACGGAAAAGGCGCGAATATCCGCGACTGGCTGCATGTGCGGGATCATTGCAGGGCCATCGACTTGATTTTGCGCGGCGGCGCACCGGGGGAAATCTATAACGTGGGCGGCCACAACGAGCGCGATAACCTCACCGTTGTGAAGGCCATCCTCGGCATGCTGGGCAAGCCCGAATCGCTGATTTCCTATGTTGCCGATCGGGCCGGGCACGATCTGCGCTATGCGATTGACCCCGCAAAAATCCACAAAGATTTGGGCTGGCTGCCCAAAATCCGTTTGGAAGAAGGTCTGCGCGAAACAGTGGGCTGGTATTTGGCCAACCAACCCTGGTGGAAAAAAATATTGGACGGTTCCTACCGAATCAACGGCAACGTTTTCGGCGCGGGAGCGTGAAATAAGTATCCTACTTTATTTTTTGAGGTACTATGATTTTTTATCAAACCATTGCCGCTCACTGGAAAGACTTGCTGACCGCGTTCGGAATCAGCATGGTTCCCGTGTTCGAATTGCGCGGCGGCATTGTCTATGCCGCGGTGCGGGGCGTGCCGTTCGCGCTGGCGTTTGCCGTTTGCCTGCTGGGCAACCTGCTTCCCGTTCCGTTTATCCTGCTGTTTTTGCGGCGGGTGTTCCATTTTCTGGAGCGCTTCGGCCCAACGGCGCGCATCGTGAAGGGCATGGAGCGCCGCGCGCGCCGGCAGGGCAAAAAATTAGAAAAGTGGAAGCTGTTCGGCCTGTTCGTGCTGGTGGCCATCCCCCTGCCGGGTACCGGCGCCTGGACCGGTGCGCTGGTGGCCGAAGTCTTTGATATCCGCATGAAAAAAGCCCTTCCGGTCATCGCCCTGGGCGTGCTGACCGCCGGTTTGATCATGGTCATCCTGTCCTATCTGATCCCGGGGCTGTTCTTTTCGGCGCTGCGGTAGGTGGTTTCATGCATGCGATTTTGAACGAATATTTGCCCCTCTGGGGCATAACAGAATACGAAAACCGCCGTGTGATTTGCGCGGCGTTCCCCTATTTGTTGCCGGATTCCTGTTATGCGGGGCGCAATATCGCGCGCTTTGCCGTTGTCGAAGATTACCACAAAATCTGCGGCGCGCGGCTGGAACAGGTCTGCGCCGCCCTGCGGCCCCTCTATCCCGGCAGCGCATTTGCGTGCCATTGCGACAACACGCGGCTGCCCGAGGTAACGCTCGCCGAACAGGCGGGCTTGGGCGTGCGCGGGCGGCATAACCTGCTGATCACGCCGAACTACGGCAGCTGGGTCTTCCTGGGCGAAATTGTCACAACAGCCAATCTCCCCGCCGTCAGCTGCGCGCAGCAGTCCTCCCCCTGCGTCCGGTGCGCCGCCCCGTGCGTTCTGCGCTGCCCGGCAAATTGCCTGGCCCCTCCCGGGCTGGGCCGCTGCCTGTCGCGCGTCAGCCAGCGCAAGGGCGAACGCGCGCCGGAAGAAATCGCCTTGCTGCGCCAGGCGGGCAGCGCCTGGGGCTGCGATATCTGCCAGGAGGCCTGCCCATGCAACGCGCGCGCGGCGATCGCCCCCCTGCCGGAGTTTTTGCGCCTGCCTTTGCCCCATGTCTCCGCCGAAACTCCCCTTGCGGGCCGGGCCTATGCCTGGCGCGGGGAGCAAATCAAAAAAAATATCGCGCGGCTGTTCCCCTGAGCAGCCGCGCTTTTTGCGCTTTTGTGATGGTTCGGATAAAACGCGCGGCGCTACCCCGCCTTGCGCTTGAGCCGCGCCGGGTTGCGCTCAATCTGCGGCGGCGCGTTTTCCGTAACACAGGCGGCCGTGATCACCACCCGCTCCACCGAAGGATCGGACGGAATAGAATACATCAGCGGCTGCAACAGTTCTTCCATGGCCGAACGCAGCCCGCGCGCGCCCGTGTCCTTTTCCAGCGTCTTGCGGGCAATTTCCAGCAGCGCGTCGCGCTCCATCTCCAGTTCCACCTCGTCGTAGGCAAACAGCTGCTTGTACTGTCTGACCAGCGCGTTGCGTGGCTCGCTCAAAATGCGCAGCAGCTGGTTCTCGTCAAGCTCTTCGAGCGTCGCAATCACAGGCATGCGGCCCACCAGTTCGGGGATCAGCCCAAACCGAACCAGATCCTGATGCACCGTCTGCCGGATCAGTTGATCGTATTTGTCTTTCGCGCGGTTTTTGATCGGCGCGCCGAAGCCCATCGAACTGCCGCCAATCCGGTGCTCAATCACCTGTTCAATGCCCGAAAACGCCCCGCCCAAAATAAACAGGATATTGGTGGTGTCAATCTGGATAAACTCGTTGCCCGGGTGCTTGCGCCCGCCGTTGGGCGGAACGCTGGCCAGCGTGCCCTCCAGTATTTTCAGCAGCGCCTGCTGCACGCCCTCGCCGCTCACATCCCGCGTAATCGACGGGTTTTCGCTCTTTCGGCTGATCTTGTCGATCTCGTCGATATAGATAATGCCGTGCTCGGCGCGTTCCATGTCGTGGTCGGCGGCCTGTATCAGCCGCAGGAGAATGTTTTCCACATCCTCGCCCACATAGCCGGCTTCGGTCAGGGTCGTTGCGTCCGCAATGGCAAACGGCACATCAAGAATCCGCGCCAGCGTCTGCGCCAGCATGGTCTTGCCAACGCCCGTTGGCCCCAGCAGCAGCACGTTGCTCTTTTGCAGTTCAACGCGCGTGCCGCGCTCGCCGTTGTGGTTGATGCGTTTGTAGTGATTGTATACCGCCACGCTCAGCGCAATCTTCGCCGCGTCCTGCCCAATCACATAGTCGTCGAGCTTGCGTTTGATCTCCGTCGGCGTCAGCGGCCGGTTATAAAACGTTGGATACAGCGGCTCCGCCGCCTCGCCTTCGCTGTGTTCCTCGTTGAGGATTTCCACACACAGGTCAACGCATTCGTTGCAGATGAATACCCCCGGCCCCGCGATGAGTTTATCAATCTGCGCCTGCGATTTCCCGCAAAACGAGCACAAAACCGGGTGCACGCGCTCGTCTGTCTCGTTGTGATGATTGGCCATGCTTCTTTTTACCTCTTTGTTAAAATCTTATCCACCAGCCCATAAGCAAGGGCCTCTTCGGCGGTCATGAAGTTATCCCGGTCGGTGTCCCGTTCAATCACGTCGATGGGCTGACCGGTGCGCTCGGCCAGGATTTGGTTCAGCCGCGCGCGGGTGCGCAAAATGTGCTCCGCAGTAATCTTGATGTCGCTTGCCTGCCCCTGCGCGCCGCCGGAAGGCTGGTGGATCATAATTTCGCTGTTGGGCAGGGCCATGCGCTTGCCCGGCGCGCCCGCCGCCAGCAAAAACGCGCCCATGCTCGCCGCAATGCCCATGCAAATGGTGCTCACATCGCACTTAACATAGTTCATCGTGTCGAAAATGGCAAGCCCGGCGCTGACAGAGCCACCCGGGCTGTTGATATAAAAGCTGATGTCCTTCTCGGGGTCTTCCGCTTCCAGGTGCAGCAGCTGCGCGATCACAAGGCTTGCCGTAACATCGTTGACTTCGTCAGACAGCATAACAATGCGCTCGTTGAGCAGGCGCGAAAAAATATCGAACGAGCGCTCGCCGCGCCCCGTCTGCTCAATCACCATAGGAACCAATGACATAATAGCACCTCCGCATATTCGCATGATATTAGAATTCTGCCACATCCGCCCCGCAGTTATTCTTCCTGCGCGGCGGTTTCCTGCTCCTGTGTAACTTTCAATGTTTCGGACTGCACCAGCGCCATGGCTTTTTCGCGCTGCAAATCCTTCTGAATTTCTTCGCGCGGCACGCCAAATTTCGCGTTGGCCAGCGGCACCTTGTATTCGTCCGCCAGGCGCTGGTATTCCGCCTCAATTTCGTCGTCCGTGGGCATAAAGCCTTCCGCCGCGGCAATCGCTTCCAGCGCCAGCTCAACCTTCACCTGGTTGGCGCTCTGCTCTTCCATGCGCTCCAAAAAGCTTTCCATCTCCATGCCCATAAATTCGCAGTAGCGCTCCAGCGGCAACTGAAGGCGCTCCTCAAACAATTCCACGTTGCGCTGCACGCGCCGGGCAATCATCGCCTGGGGGATCTCCCCTTCTACCAAGGCCGCCAGGTGTTCGCGCACGCCTTTTTCAAAGGCGTCTTCGGCGGCTTTCGCCCGGCTTTCAGAAAGTTCTTTCTCAACGCCCGCGCGCAGTTCTTCCACCGTATTGTAGTCTTCTCCAACTTCCTGCGCAAAGTCGTCGTCTACCTCGGGCAGTTCCTCTTCTTTCAGTTCATGCAGCGTCACCTGAAATACCACAGGTTTGCCCGCAAGCTCCTCCGCGTGATAATCCTCCGGGAACGTGACGTTCACATCAAACTTGTCGCCGGGCATATGCCCAACCACCTGCTCCTCAAACCCCGGGATAAACTGCCCCGTGCCCAGCTGAAGCTCGTGGTTTTCGGCGCTGCCGCCCTCAAACGGCGTTCCGTCGAGCAGCCCCAAAAAATCAATAACGGCAATGTCGCCGTTTTGGGCCGCGCGGCCCTCCACTTCCACCTGGCGGGCGTTGCGGTGCTGCAGCTCATGAATGCGGGCGTCCACATCCGCGGGGGCAACCCGCGCGGGCGGAACCGCAACCGAAAGGCCCCGGTATTCCCCGATGGTAATTTCGGGCTTTACGGCAACAACAAAGCTGTAGCTCACACCCTGCGCCTTGTCCATCTCCTGTACATCCAGTTCTTCCGCGCGGTAAAGCGGTTCCAGCTGCGCCTCTTCCAGCGCCGCGCTGATTTGCCCGGGCAGCAGGGCCTCGAGCGCCTCTTCAAAAAAGATATTTTCGCCATAGCGTTTTTCAACCATCGCGCGGGGTGCCTTGCCTTTGCGGAAGCCCGGCAGGGCAATATTGGGCAGCTGCTTGGCGAACGTTTTGTCCAGCTGCGCGCAAAAATCCTCCGCGGCAATGTGCGCCGTCACTTTCCAGGTGGCCGGCGCGGTTTTTTCTTTGGCAATCAAGCTCATAGATAACTCCTTCGTTCTCACAAGATAATACTACCGAATATTATACATGATTTCGCGCAAGATTGCTAGCCCTTTTTGTAAAAAATTTTTTGCAAATTTTAATAGCGGCGCCGGGGGAGAGCATTTTCGCCAACAAAAGCCGCTGCGCCGCAAAAGGCGCGTTTTTACGATAGTTCGAAATTTCGGAATGGCGAACCGTTTTTTGGCCCCTTTGCAGAGCCTAATTCCAGTAGTTCGGAATTTCGGAATCTTGCAAAAACAGCCTTCCCCTCATACAAAAACGTCGGCGCGGGTCAAACCCACGCCGGCGCCATTCATGTATTTTTTTGCCTGTACGTTCTGGTTAGCATCCAGGGAATTCAACACGCTTTGCTTTCCGTGGCCCTTTTGCCGCCGCAGCTCAGCAGCCGCATCCGTTGTTGCCGAACAGGTTATTGCTATCCTGGCAGCAGTAGTTGTTGCCGGTCCCGGCGTTGCCCATGGCACCTAAAAGGAGCAGCAGGATCAGCAGCGGAAGAAGCGAGTTCAGGTTGAAGCAGTTCATGTCAATTCCCCCATTTCAAGATATTGCGCATCCGCGCGCCGCGCGTGCACATTTGCATGATATGCGCCGCGCGCCCGCGCTATGCACGGTTTTCCCGCCATGCCGTCCCTTTTTATGTACACGGCGGGCGCCAGGGGTCAGCCATTGCAGCCGCAGCCGCAGCCGTACTCATTGTTGCCGCCGCTAAACAGCATCAAAATGAGCAGCAGGAACAGGATGTTGTTGTTGCCTCCGCAGAAACCCATATTGGAACCTCCTTTCCAGTAGCTTACATTGTCATCATATGATTCTGAGCAAAAAGGGTGCAAGTTTTTTATCGCACCGCCGCAAAGGAATCATAGCAGAAGTTGCAATCAATGGCGCGGTCAATTACTCCACCGTAACGGATTTTGCCAGACTGCGGGGCTTGTCGATGTCGCATCCGCGCAGCCGGGCGCAGTGGTAGGCAAACAATTGCAGCGGCAGCACGGCAAGGCTGACCCCCAGCAGGGGATGCGTTTTTGGGATGCGCAAAACATGCGCGGCGCGCAATTGCGGATCGCTGGTGACAGCGAACACATCGGCCCCGCGGGCGCGCACTTCTTCCATATTGCTCAGCGCTTTCGCCAGCACGTCTTCCCTGCAACAGGCACAGATCACAGGCGTGCCCGGCTCAATCAGCGAAATGGTGCCGTGTTTGAGTTCCCCGGCGGCGTAGGCTTCGGCATGAATATAGCTGATTTCTTTGAGCTTCAGCGAGCCTTCCAGCGCGGCGGCGTAGTCGAGCTGCCGCCCAAGATAATAGGCATGCTCTTGTTTGTGCACCGCCTGCGCCCAGGCAAGCGCGGGGGATTCGCTGCTTTGCAGCGTTTCTTCCATTTGATCGGGCAAGGCGGCCAAGGCGTGCAAAAATTCTTGCAGCGCGCCCTCGGAAACACTGCCGCGCAGTTGCGCCAGCCGCGCCGCCACGGCATAAACGGCCGCCAATTGGGTGCTGTAGGCTTTTGTTGTGGCCACGGCAACCTCCAGCCCCGCTTTCGTGTAGAGCACGCTGCCGCTTTCCTGGGCGATAGAGCTGCCCACAACGTTGATGATCCCCAGCGTGCGCGCGCCCGCTTCGTTGGCGCGGCGCAGGGCCATCAGGGTGTCGGCGGTTTCGCCGCTTTGGCTGATTACAATAACGAGGGTGTTCCGGTTGACGGTGATTGGCGCGCTGCGAAATTCGCTGGCAAGCTCGGCGGAGGCGGGGATACCGGTCAGCTCTTCGATCACAAGGCGGCCCGCCACGCCAACATGCCAGGCGGAGCCGCAGCCCAGGAACAAGACGCGGTCAATCTCGCCGGGGTTTTTCAGGTCGGCTTCGCCCAAATCAACGCCGCCGCGTTTCAACAGAGGCTCGAGGGTCAGGCGCACGGTTTCAGGCTGTTCGGCCATCTCTTTGCGCATAAAATGCGCCCAGCCTTCTTTGTCGGCGGCGGTCACATGGCGATCGATTGCAACGGGCTGTTTTTCCACAGCGTTCAGGGAAGCGTCAAAAAACTGGATTTCGGCGCGGCGCAAGCGGGCCAGCTCGCCATCCGCCATGCGATAGATTTCGCGGGAATGCGGAAGCAGCGCCGCGGCGTCGGACGCCAGCAGCGCGCCGGAAGGGCACAGGCAAGCCAGCAGCGGCGAACGCAGCCGCGCGGCGTAAACCGAGTCCGGCTCCCCCCGGTAGAGAATCGCCAACGCATAGCTGCCGGCCAGAAGGGGCAGCACCTTGCGCAGCGTTTCCAGCGGGCTGCCCGCGTCATAGAGATCGAGCAGCTGCGCAATCACTTCTGTGTCGGTATCCGTTGCGCAGGCAATGCCCTGCGCCCGCAGATCATCCCGCAGGGCGGCATAGTTTTCGATGATGCCATTGTGCACGATGGTATAAAGGCCCTTCGCGCCAACATGCGGATGGGCATTTTGCTCGGTTGGAGCGCCGTGGGTGGCCCAGCGCGTATGGCCAATGCCAACCACGCCCTCCGGCGCGCCGCTTTCCGCTTTGCCGCGCAGGTTCCGCAGCCTGCCCTGCGCGCGCAGGCGTTCGATTCCCTGCGCGCCAACGATGGCCAGCCCCGCCGAATCGTATCCCCTGTATTCCAGGCGCTCCAGCGCGTTGAGCAAAACAGGAGCGGCGGGTTCCACGCCCGCGTAACCAATGATGCCGCACATACTTCATCCCCCGTTCGTTTTGTTTCTAGAACCTGTATTCACAGTGTGGAATGGATTTTTTCGAAAACAAAAAATATTCCACGCAGTATTTCGAAAAAAGCTCCGGAAAAACGACATACAAAGCTGTGAATGCGGGTTCTAATAGTATATGCACGAATCCGGGGGGATATCAGTCTGTTCGGGCGCGGGGCAGCCGGCATAGCAAAAGCCGCCAGATCGTTTGACCTGACGGCTTTTTTTGTGTTGCAGCCATTTTATTTCAAAAATTTGCCGAACCGGGGCGCCGCGCCGCATATGCCAATGCCTGCCGCGCAGAGGATAGCGCCTTTGATCGCGTTGAGCGCCGTAGCGTAACCCACCGCGCCATAAAGCGCCGCGCGCGGCAGTTCGATGTGCAGAAAGCTGCGGAAATACAGCGGCGTAAAGACCAGGTTCATGCCCACGCCCACCGCGAGCAGCAGGAACATGCTCAGCGCGCAGGCCGCCGCCAACCGTCCGGCCCCCCGTTTTTCCGTGGGGCGAAAGCGCGCCAGCAGCGCAAACGGCAGCACAAACGCGCAGCCCACCGCAAAATTCATGATATTCCCGAAACCCAGCTGGGTGCCGACCCCTTTCACGGCCAGCTCAATCAGATTTTTGATCAGCTCCACCGCGACGCCGCAGCCCGGCCCCAACAAAATGCCGGCGAACAGCGCGGGCAGATCGGAAAAATCCAGTTTGAGATGCGCCGCCGCCGGGAAAAGCGGGAATTCCAGGAAAAACAGCGCCGCCGCAACCGCGCTCAGCAGCGACGTCAGGATCAGACGTTTTGGTTTGTTTGGCATAAGAGAACCTCCTAAAAAATAAAAAAATCCCCGGCATATTCCCGGGGTGCGGATCGGATGGATCGCGCCGCTCTTCTTTCATCCGGACTATACCGTCGGCTCCGGGTTCGCACCGGAATCTGCCTGCCGAAACTGAAGTTCCGTTGGGCTGGCGGGCTGGTCGGCCGCTGGCCGCATCACCGCCGGTGTGGAATTGCACCACCCCTGAAGATCGTTTATTTGATTATGCTTATTATACCGCGCGCGGCGGCGTTTGTCAAGCATTTTTTTCGGCAACAGGTGCGGGCATATCGCCCGCGCGCCCGGCATAGAGATGGCCGGGGGTGATTTTATTGCCTGAAGCCGAACGCAGCCTAGTTCTGGCCGCCAATGCGGGCGCTTATTTCTATCCTTTCGCGCACAGCGAACGAACGATCATCACCACGCCGGAACGTTTTTTTGCTGCGCAGATCATCCAATACCCGGACTGGACGGCGCTCTTCCGCAAAATTATTTTGATCAACGGCATTGATCCGCGCTGGCTGACCCAGCCGGCGCTGCTGGCCGCGCCCAATACCTATTATTTTTTGTGGGATCCCGCCCGCTGCCCGCACTATTCCCCCGGGCCGAACGCCTTGGCGCTCATCAGGAAGGTGTACCACACCTATTCCTTTCAGCCGGAGGACTGCGAAGCGTTCGGCCTGCGGTTCAACTCCACGATGTACGCGCCGCCGCCGGAGGGGTTTTTGGCGCCCGACGCGCCGCTGATCCACGACATCCTGTTTCTCGGCGTACCAAAAGACCGCCTGCCCCTGCTGCGGGAACTGCACAAGTCGTTCCGCTCGGCAGGGCTGCGGGCATATTTCCGGATTGGGCTGACGCCTTCGGACAACCTGCCGCAGGAACAGGCCGAAGGCTGGCTTGTGACGCGGGAATGGATGGCTTACCGGGATTATTTGCGGCAGCTCAACCAGAGCCGGGCGTTGCTGGATCTCTACCAGGAAATTCAGACGGGGTTTTCGCTGCGGGCAATGGAAAGCCTCTTTTTTGGGAAAAAGCTCATCACAAACAACCGCGCGCTGCGCGGGGAATATGGCGACGCGCCGTCGATTTATCACCCGGACAATATTTTCTTTTTGGACGAAGACAACATAGCGCATTTGCCCGCCTGGCTGGAACGGCCCTATGTGCCGCTGCCGGAAGCTGTGCGGGACTACTACCGGTTTGAGCGCTGGCTGGAACGGTTCACGCCGCCGCCAGCCAACTGACGCGCCAACGAAGAGCGGCATACAATGGCTTAGCCGCCGCCCTACGCAATTCCTGTGTCAATTTTGATTTTTTTCTTGCAATTTCCCGCGCAATCCCTTATAATAAGAGAATCAACCGAACGGAGGTGCTTGCATGCGGGAATTAGAAGAACGGATCCGGCGGGAAGCGCTGGCACCGTTTTCGCCGATGACCGTTTCATAGCCCTGCGCCATCTCGCGGTTGAATTTGTCAATCTTGTGTGAACAGCGCCCAGAAGGGAGGGGCTATTGATTCGACAGCGTTAAATCCCAAAGCAATAAGTCGCCGATCTCTTCTATTTCAATTCGCAGGTATTCCACATTGTTTCCAATGTCAAAGGTCTTTTCTGTTTTTGCGGAGGAGGCCGTCAGCACGTCTTTTTTGTAGGACGTGGAAGGGTAAATGGCTTCCAGCGCATCGGCATTTTCTCTTTTGACTGAAACTTTGATGTTTGCACGATCGTCCGCGCGCATCCCTCGTTGCGGCGCGACGAAAAAATGCACCTGATTATACTTTCCGTCCACCGGGTATTCCGCCCAAGACTGCCAACCACCACTATCCCCCAGAAGTATCACATAGGTAATTCCGCTTGCCAGTTGTTGATCTCTGGTGTCAATCGGATCCCACTTGTTCACATCCCATCTGACAGAGCGGAGGGGATTCGTGTCGAGCAAGGGCTTAACATCCCCCGAGATGGGCGCGCTTGTTGGCAAAGTTGCCGCAGGGTCAGTTCCTGGCGGCGGGAGTTCCCGGTCATTTACGCCATCGTCATACCCCTTGCTGTATTCTTCTTCCAACTTCTGGGACAATGTGGCGTTGACCTGCGACGCTCCATCCTCCACCCCGCGGGAGTAAGCCGCCGACGCGTTTTCGGCTTGACCAACGAGATCGTTTTTCAGGGTTTGATTGCTTTTGCTCAAAACCAGGTTAAACATCCCGCTCACGATGGCCGCAAGGAGCACCCCCGCAAACCCAATCCAAGCGGCACTTATGGTTTTGCCTTTTTCCTTTGCTTGTCCAGCCATACGATAACCTCCCAAAAGTTCTTTTGCTCATTATAGCACTTTATCGCGCTTTTGTCTATACTTTCCACAAATTTTTTCCATCAAAGACCAACGCGCCCTACGCTGCTCAGGTGCAGCGCAAGCACTCCTCTTTCTCAACAGCTCGCCGCCCTACGCAATTCCTGTGTCAATTTTGATTTTTTTCTTGCAATTTCCCGCGCAATCCCTTATAATAAGAGAATCAACCGAACGGAGGGTGCTTGCATGCGGGAATTAGAAGAACGGATCCGGCGGGAAGCGCTGGCGGTGCTGCCGGATATTCTGCGCGTGGACATGTTCCTCAACCACATGATTGATCCGGTTTTGCTGGAAGGGATGGGGGAGGAATTTTATCGCTTGTTCGCGCCGCTTTGCGGCCGGGTCACAAAAATCCTGACGGTCGAGGCTTCGGGCATTGCCATTGCCTGCGCGACGGCGCGGCGGTTTGGCGTGCCGGTGCTCTTCGCAAAAAAAGGGCTGAGCAACAAGACGTTGGACAAAGAAACATATACATCTGTGATCCATTCGTATACCAAAGACGTTACCACGCATGTTTCTGTCGCGCGGCGCTTCCTCGGGGCCGACGACCGGGTGCTTATCATCGACGATTTTCTTGCCAACGGCGCGGCCGCCCGCGGGTTGATGGATCTGGTGGATCAGGCGGGCGCGCAGCTGCTGGGGATTGGCGTCGCGATTGAAAAGGGGTTTCAGCGCGGCGGGCAGGATTTGCGCGCGCAGAATATTTGGGTGGAATCGCTTGCGGTGATTGCACAATTGCAGCCGTTGCTTTTTCGTGAGCCGTCTTGATTTTTGCGGCCGCATGTATGAAACGACCAAAACCACCAAAAAGGAGGGGAAATGATGCCATACTTTCAGAAAATCCAGGGCGAACGCATTTATCTAAGCCCGCTGGACCCGGCGAACGCCGAACTGCATGCCCGGTGGATCAACGACTTCGAGGTCGCGCGCTGGGTGCGGCAATACGGCAGGGCGTTTGGTTTGCCCGCCGAGCAGGACTGGGCCGATCACATCGCGAAAGACAGCTCCAATTATTGCTTCGTTATCGTGCTGCGCGACGGAGAACGCCCCATTGGCACCGTTGATTTGAGGGATTTGGAGCCCTTGAACCGCACGGCTACGCTGGGCATCCTCATCGGCGAAGCGGATTGCCGCGGCAAGGGCTACGGCGCGGAGGCCATTCGGCTGTTGCTGGAGTATGGGTTCCAATGGCTCAACCTGCACAATATCGACCTGACCGTCAACAGCGAAAACGCGCGGGCCATCGCCTGCTATACCAAAGTTGGCTTCCGGGAATATGGCCGCCGGCACGAGGCCCTGTTTTTCAACGGGCACTATGTGGACATCGTCAGAATGGAAATTCTTGCGCAGAACTGGGCAAAATAGGGAAGAAAAATCAGAACACCGGAGATGAAAATGAACACCAACCAATTCGCTTTTGAACAAGCCTTTGGCACGCCAAAGCAGCTGCCGCCTTCTTCCCTGCCGGAGGTTGCCTTTGCCGGGCGCTCGAATGTGGGGAAATCCTCGCTGCTCAACTGCCTGCTGCGGCGGCGCGCTCTGGCGCGCGTCAGCTCAATGCCGGGGAAAACCATCACCATCAATTTCTATCTCGGCGAAGGCATCCGCCTGGCCGATTTGCCCGGCTACGGCTACGCCAAGCGCTCCCAGGGGGAATACCGCCGCTTTGCCGATCTAATGGATTTCTATTTTACCTCGCAGCGCAACATCGCGCTGGTGGTGCAGCTCATTGATATTCGGCATCCCCCTTCGCAGGATGACCGGGTGATGCTCTCGTTTTTGCGGGAAATGAACCTGCCGTTTGTGATTGTTCTGACCAAAAGCGACAAATTAGGCCCCACGCAGTTTGCCCGCCGCATGGATGAACTGCGGGCGGAGTTGGCGGCTTCCGGCGCGCGGGAGATCATCGCGTTTTCTTCGGAAACCGGGCTGGGCCGGGCGGAACTCTGGCAGGCGATTGCGGCCGCGGCGCAATAGAAGAGAAGTTTTTTTACCGCAAGCCGGACGGCAGCACGCCGCCCGGCTTGCTTTGTGCCCACTTTTCGCCTTCCTTCATATCATATAGGGAAGGCGGGACTCTCCAGGCTCCGCGCACTCGCCGGAACTTTTTCGCCTTCGTGATTAATTCCCCGAAAGAGTGGCAAAAATAAAGTTGCCATAAAAATGACGGAGAGTGATAAATGTGACAGTGAAACGCGGAGATATCTATTACGCGGATCTCAGTCCTGTTGTGGGCTCGGAGCAGGGCGGCATCCGGCCGGTGTTGATTGTGCAAAACGATGTGGGCAACAAATTCAGCCCCACCGTGATTGCCGCAGCCATCACCAGCCAAAAATATAAGACCGACCTGCCCACGCATATCAAAGTCAATGCCGACAGTTCCGGCCTTGCCCGCGATTCCATTGTGTTGCTTGAACAGGTGCGCACGCTCGACAAGCGGCGCCTGAAAGAACGCATGGGGAACTTAGAGGGCAGGGACATGCAAAGGGTGGATCGTGCCCTTTCGGTGAGCCTGGGCATTGCGGGCAACAGCATGGGCTCGGTGAATTCCGCAACCGCGTAACGTCTTCCAAAATACGGCCCGGCGGGCGCTCCTTTGGGAACAGCCCGCCGGGAATCGTTCTTTCGAACCGGAAATTGCCCTGTAAAGAGATCCCCCAGTCAGCGGCGGCCAGGCGCCGTTTCCCGCTGGACGTGCACGATTCCCCCGCGGTTTACATATACATAATGCACAGCGAACCATTGGCGGCGCAAAGATCGTTCGTTTCGCGCTGTGATATGTTGATACAGGGGGGATTGCCGTGGCACGGCTGCGCAGAAGGACAGGATGGCAACTGCCGCGGCTTCGCTTGCGGCGGGGGATAAGAGGTGTTCGCGGGCGGCCCCAGCGGGCGGCGCTGCTGCTATGGGGGGCTGTGTTTGTGGCGGGGGTGATGCTGATGTGCGCCGTGCTGGAGCGCCGCGTTACGCCGCAGGTGCAGGCTCTGGCCGAAACCGCCGCCAGGCAGCAAGCCTCCGAGGCGATATCGGAAGCCGTGCAAACGGTGCTGGTGGAAGAGAAAGTGACTTACGAAACTCTGGTTGGGATACATGTGGAAAATGGCGTGCGCTCCATCGAGACCAACGCGATGGAAATCAATCTGCTGCGCTCGAAGATCAATCAGGCCGTTGAAAAGGCGGTGCGCAGCCGCAAGGGCAGGTTGCGGCTGCCGCTGGGGGCGCTGCTGGGCAGCCAGCTGTTTGCCGGGGCGGGGCCAAAGATTGGCGTGCCGCTGGCCATGACCGGCGACGCAGTATCGGATATCCGCAGCGACATTTCCGGCGCGGGGGTTAACCAGACCAACTATTTATTGGGATAGTATAGAACATGATTGACAAGCGGCTGATTTGCGCAAAACAATTGCTTGATTTCTTCGCTCAAATAGCGTATAATAGAAGCAAGAGGTGATTCATATGCAAGCGACTTTCGATATGCCGGAAGCCGTGTCGCGCTTTGTGGACGTGCAGGACAACGGCTACCAATTGCGGCTGAAAGAAATGATGATGTTTGATCTGGTGCGCCGGGGATTGTTGTCGTTTGGCAAAGCGGCAGAATTGCTGGGTATCGGCAAGGTGAAATTGATCACTGATTTGGGGCAGTTGGGCTTGCCCTATTTCGATATGCCCGCCAGCGAAGTCTTTGAGGATGCAGCCGTTGCGCGGCGCTTTTCGGAGGGCGGCGCATGATTGTCGTTTCCGAATCAGCAGTGCACTGATGGAGGAATTGCTGCGGGACGAGGAGTAGCTTCCCTTGTTGTCGCGACTACAGCAAGCGCTATTTCTTCTCCAGATACTTCCGCTCAATCAGGTCAATCGACTGCTGCGTGGGATAGAGATGCTTTTCGTAAATATCGGCGAAAATCCGGGGTAGCTTTTTCAGCCGAAAGTTCATGTCGTCCAAGTCGCAGTGCGCCAAATCCAGCTCGTCTACGCCGAGCCATTCCCGGTATTCGTCATACGCGTCGCCCTGTTTGGCCTTGAACGCTGCCGCCAAGTCTTCCAGGCCGCCAATGCCGCCGCAGTCCTCAACGATGCCGTAACCCTTGCCCTCTAGTACGCGGGGCAGTTCCTTGGCGGGCAACGCCGGGTCGCTGAAAATCTTCTCCAGTTTCACAATCACCCGCCAGTCGTCGCCAAAGTCATACCAGACCAGCAGACGGCTGTTCTCTTCAAAATCCAGCTGCGAAAGCTTGGTTTGCGTGGCGTCTGCGTCGTCAAATTCTTTCCACTCACCTGCTTCATCGGGAATCGCATAGCGCCGGATGAGTTCCATGCGGCGGCTCAGCCTGCCGGTGGCTGTCAGGAACGGGCGTTCGTGCTCAATGGCGAGCAGGTGGCTGGCTCGCATTTCATACATCGTCATGACGATATAGCCCAGCCGGGCCACTGTGCTATTCCCCGCAACCTGAAACCGCCGCCATATCTTCGGTTTGTAGTCCTCCAGCTCTGCATAAAATTGATAGATGGGTTGTGTCATGGTGTACTCCTTTTTATGTGATTTTTCATAGCAGAGGGTGTCCTTTTCATGTTTCGATGAACAGTGAGATAATCGTCATTGGCTTCCCTTCAAAATCCCATCCAACGCAGCCGCGAAGGCTTTATCCTGTTCCGCTGTGCGCTTGCCCAGCCCTTTCGTGCGCCCACCGCTTCACAGCACATTTTCCTCAATCCACCGCGCCACGCCGTCATTGTCGTTGCTCCCGCAAACGAAATCTGCGACGGCTTTCGCTTCTGGCAACGCATTGGCCACGGCCACGCCAATACCTGCACTTTGCAGCATCTCAATATCATTCAAATCATCGCCAAACGTAATGACTTCATCCGGTGTAATGCCAAGCTGTGCGACAACAGCACTAAGGGCGTTCCACTTTGTCGCGGTAGAAAGGTTGATATCGTATAAATCTTCATCGCTCACAAGCCACATTACGACTTGCGGGTATTGTGCTGCTAGCCCGGCCATAAAAGCATGGTCGTCATGGCGGGCGGAAAGGTGCAAGATAGGCTCAGTCGGCGGCGCAGCAAAATCGGTCAGATGGCATATATCAATGGATTGATTTGCTTGTGCCGCTTTTTGAGGGTTGTTGGTATAGGAACTGTGCAATCCTCTGGCGGATATTGCGCGCGTTCCCGGGTGACTACGCAACGCAGCAAGCAGTTGGGCAACGATATGCGGCGGGATCGCCTGGCTGGCTGTGACAGTGCCGCCAACGCGTGTCACCGCGCCGTTGGTCAGGATCAGCGCGTCCGGGCGCACCGCCGTTTCGTAGTCCGCGACGTTCGCGTAACTCCGCGCTGTGGCAAACACGATTTTGATCCCCCGCGCCCGGCAACGTTGCAGCACTTTAGCGGTGTAATCAGAGATGCTTTTGTCTGTGCGCAGCAGCGTGCGGTCGAGGTCGGTGGCGATGAGCTTGATGTTGGGCACCTCCCCAATCCTCCAAATACCAGTTTGGCACGATCCGCGTAAAGCCCTCGTACCGCAGCATAGCACTCCCATCCGCGCGGCAGTTTTCATAGTCGCTGTCACCGCACAACTGCGCCAAAATATCATAGGCAAAATAATACGCCGTCACCGCGAAAAAAGTGTCGTCAGGCCGTCCGCCGCAGTAGCCGTTCCACAGGCCGGTGAAAAAATGCGGATCAGGGGCTTCCATATAGGTGTTGCTGATAAAATCCCACAGCGGGTCGCCAAAATCGCCGTTGTAGCAGTTGAAATCAATCACGCCCACTTTGCCGGTTGGCGCAACGATGAGGTTCGTGGTATTAAAGTCGCCGTGAATGAACGTCTGCGGGCGGCTTTGGAGCAAAGCGCTGCCCTGCCGCAAATAATCAATAGCAGTTTCACCGTTTGCGCCTTGGCGTGCGCCTTGATCATATTGCGCCAGCCGCTCGTCGATTTTCCGCTGGAAACGGACGGCCCATGGCTCTGCGTCGGTTGGTGCGGGCAATGTGTGCAGTTTGCGCAGCAACTCGCCCGCGCGCGCGCCAAGGGCATACCGTTCGACTTCTGTAAGCGACGGCAAAAGGCTGGCCGCGTCCTCGCCCTCCAGCCACGTGGCGAGATAATAGACCTTCGCATCATCGTAGCCGAAATCAATCGGCTGAGGGGTATAAAGCCCCAGCGCGGCAGCTTTGGAAAGCGCAGCGTACTCGCTTTTTTTGCGGTCATATTCCACCATGTCAGCGATGCGCAACAGCAGCCGCTGGCCTTCAGCGGTTTCAACGAAATATTTTTTGTCGCCCGACCAACCCTTGGCAATCGGGGTCAAGGCCGCGCCCGCGATGGCCGGACAGCCGTCGGCGTCGATGGCGAGGGTCATTTGGTGGTTCCTTCCTGCACATATCACGTGGGCACGATTTGATTAAAATGATCGAACCAGCGCAGAATATCCTGCGCCGCCATTTTCACGTGAGCGTTACTCACGCGAAAGCGCTCGCGCCGAACGGCAGCTCACCGGCCGCCGATTTGCCAAATTCGTTGCGCGTATTCCCCCACCGCGCGATCGGCGGCAAAGCGCCCCGCGCCCGCGATATTCATCAGGCTCATGCGGTTCCACAGCGCGGCGTCTTTATAAAGCGCGGCGGCGGTTTGCTGCGCAAAGCGGTAATCGGAAAAATCAGCGAGCACCATAAAGGGATCCCAGTGGATGGTATTCCAGATTTCGCGGAACTCCTTGCCCGCCACGCCCATATTGATGAAATCAATCAGCCGGCGGATTTCAGCGTTGTTTTGGTAGTATTCCATCGGCACATAATTCGGGCGGAGACGTTCGACTTCTTCTGTGCGCAGGCCAAACAAAAGAATGTTATTTTCGCCCACGGCCTCGTAGATTTCCACATTCGCGCCGTCGAGCGTGCCCAGCGTTACGGCGCCGCCCAGCATAAGCTTCATGTTGCCGGTGCCGCTGGCCTCTGTGCCCGCCAGGCTGATCTGTTCGCTGATCTCCGCCGCAGGGGTCAGATCTTCGGCAAGGGTCACGCTGTAGTTTTCCAGAAAGTGCACTTGCAGACGGCCCGCCACGTCGGGATCGTTGTTGATCAGGTCGCCCAGCGCGACGATAAAGCGGATGATCTGCTTCGCGATAAAATAGCCGGAGGCCGCCTTGGCGGCGAACAGATAGGTGCGCGGCGTCACCTCGCGGCCGGGGTTCTCTTTGATAGCCAGGTATTCCGCCAGAATCTGGAAGGCGTTCAGGTGCTGCCGCTTATATTCGTGCAGCCGTTTGATCTGCACGTCAAAGATTGTTTCGGGGTTGAGCTTTATGCCCTGCTGCCGCAGCAAACGCTGCGCGAACGACTGCTTGTTGGCAAGCTTGATGCGCCCCAGCGCTTCTAGCACCTGAGCGTCTTCGGCAAACGCCCGCAGGCGGGAAAGCTCTTCGCCCTGGAGCACGAATTTTTCGCCAATCAGCTCTTTGATCAGGCCCGCCAAACGCGGGTTGGCCTGGCAGAGCCAGCGCCTGTGGGCAATGCCGTTTGTTACATTGTCGAACTTTTGCGGGGTAATCGCCGCGAAATCGGCAAAGAGCGTTTCGCGGATCAATTGGCTGTGCAGGGCGGACACACCGTTGATATGGTGGCAGGCCGCGCAGCACAGGTTCGCCATGCGCACTTTTCCGCCGGAAATAATCGCTGTGTTCTCCACCTTCCCGGCGTCGTGCGAGGCATCCCAGACCGTCTGACGGAAGCGGTTTGAAATTTCCTGGATGATCTGGTAGATGCGCGGCAGCAGGCGCTTGACCAGATCCTCCGGCCATTTTTCGAGGGCCTCTGGCATAACGGTGTGGTTTGTATACGCAAAGGTGCGCGTGGTGATGTCCCACGCCGCATCCCAGCCATAGCCGCACTCATCCAGCAGCAGGCGCATCAGTTCCGGAATGGCCATGGTGGGGTGGGTATCGTTGATATGAATCGCGGCTTTTTCGGGCAGCGAACGCATGGAGCCATATTGGCTCAGATGGCGAAAGACAATTTCTTGAATGGAAGCCGACACCAGGAAATATTGCTGCCGCAGGCGCAGCGCCTTGCCCTCCGGATGATCATCCGTGGGATAAAGCCCTTTCGAGATCATCTCGGCCATGGCGTTCTCTTCCACGGAGGCCATATAGTTGCCGCGAATAAAGCTTTCCATGTCAATGCTCTGTTTTTTGGCGCTCCAAAGGCGCAGCCGGCTGACGCCCTTGCCGTCTTTCCCGGCCACCATCATATCAAAGGGCACCGCCGTCACCGTTTTTGCGCCTTCGGTGCGCACCTGATGGTAGGTATCCATCCAGTATTCTTCCACATGCCCCTCGAAGCTGACCGTGCGGGCCTGATCTTCGTGTTCCACCAGCCAGACCTTGCCGCCGGGCAGCCAAAAGTCGGGCAGCTCCGTCTGCCAGCCGTCCACAATCTTTTGCTGAAAAATGCCGAACTCATATAAAATACTGTAGCCTGTGGCGGGGATTTCCTGCGTGGCAAGCGCATCGAGATAACACGCCGCCAAACGGCCCAGGCCGCCGTTGCCAAGGCCCGCGTCGGGTTCGCAGTCATAGAGTTTTTCCAGCTTAACGCCGAAATCTTTCAGCGCGTCTTCCGCCATTTGGGTCAAGTTAAGGTTATACAGCGTATTTTTGAGCGAGCGGCCCATCAAAAATTCCATGCTCAGGTAATAAACCCGCTTCTTTCCGCGCTGCCGGGCCGAAAATTCGGCGCGTTTTTCGCCCAGCAAATCGCGCAGCAAGCCGGCCAAGGCTTTGTAATAATGCTCGTCTGTGGCGTCGGTCGGCTGCACCCCCACAAAGCGGCTTAAGCGCTGCACGAGCTGTTCTTTCAGTTCTTTTTTGTTCTTCGGCGTCGGCATGATCCATTCCCTTTCTGTTGTTGCATCTGTCTCAAAATATTGGAAAGCAAGGTAGCAAGATACTTATTATAGCACACTATCTTGCAGAAATCAAGCCCTCCGGGCAACAAAAAAGGAGGAACAGGAACGCCCGCAAACGCTGATTGATCAAGCATTTGCGGACGAAAATTTTTGGTGCCGGAAGCGGGGGTCGAACCCGCACGGTGTTGCCACCACTGGATTTTGAGTCCAGCACGTCTGCCAATTCCATCATTCCGGCGATTGTGTTTTCACGTCCTGCTCCCCAAGGCGCGGCGGAGCCATTGATGAACCGACTGGAACCCGCGCGGCTGCTGTTGCATCGCGCTGGCTGTTCTTAGTATAACACATCTGAGCCGAAAATGCAAGCACTTTTTTAATCAAGCGCTCAAACGCGGGCGCGCCCCTGTCTCCTGCTTCCTGTCCCCTGCCTCCTCAAGCGATCGCCGTTTGGCCGACGGCGACGTCGTATAACACATCTGAGCCGAAAATGCAAGCACTTTTTTAATCAAAACGCTCAAATGCGGACGCGCCCCTGCCTCCTGCTTCCTGTCCCCTGCCTCCTCAAGCGATCGCCGTTTGGCCGACGGCGACATCAATTCCTGTTGGCTGACGGATAGAGCCAACGCGGTAATAGGTTCCGCCGCTGCCGTCGTCCACCTCAAAGAGCGTGATCACCATCGTTTTCGATGGTTTCGGCGGAAGCACCCGGCGGCCCCGCTCATCCATCTCGAAGTCGTTGAAATACAGATAGTCCACGATCAGCTCAATTTGGCTGCCGGTTTTTTTTGCGGGCATGCGCACGCTGGGCGTATATAGCTCAAACGAACCGGTGGCCGGGATCAGATAGACCTCCCGCGCCTGATCGTAGGTGAACTCCATCTCGCCCACTTCCAGCGTGGCGTGCCGCGGCGGCAGCGCGCCAAACAGCCGCTGATACCTGTTTTCAACCTGTTTACGGGTGACGATCATGCTGCCGTTGTCGTCATAAGCGATGTCTTCCGGCTTGTTGCTGTCGTCGCGCAGAATAGACCAAAGCGCAATGCTCAGCAGCTGCGGCACGTTTTTATCCGGCATGCTTTCCACGGAATCGAACGGATCGGGGTCGAATACGATGATGCTCGACAGGAATTTTTCGTATTCCAGTTTATCTTTCGGGTTTTCCCGGATATCCTGCACCCCGTTGGCCGCCATGCGCCCAAGCGCCACCAGCCCCACCACAGCCAACGCCACCAGCGCCATGCCCAGCGGGAATGCCCACCGGTGCGTGCGCCGCCTTCTCAGCTCCGCCATAAGATAATCCTCCTGTTTTTGTGAGATTCGTTTGCCCGCGCGGCCCCGCGCGCCCTTACGTCCTGATCTGCCCGTTCCCATAAATCAAATATTTGCAGCTGGTCAAATGCCCCAGCCCCAGCGGGCCCCGGGCGTGCAGTTTTTGCGTCGCGATGCCGATTTCCGCGCCCAGCCCAAACTCGCCCCCGTCGGTGAACCGCGTGGACGCGTTCACATAGACCGCCGCCGCATCCACTTCATCCAGGAATTTTTGCGCGGCGGAGTAGCTGTTGGTGACGATGACTTCGCTGTGCTTCGTGCTGTACCGCGCGATATGCGCCAGCGCCCCGTCAAGATCCGGCACAACGCGCACCGCCAAAATCAGATCGCCGTATTCCGCGGCCCAGTCCTCCTGCGTGGCGGGCGTGCCGCCAATGACAGCGCGCGCTGTTTCGTCGCAGCGCAGTTCCACGCTTTGCAATTTTTGTTGCAGCAGCGGGAGGAATGCCGCCGCGATCTCTTCGTGCACCAGCAGCGTTTCCAGCGCGTTGCAGACCGATGGCCGGCTGCACTTGGCGTTTTCAACAATATCCAGGGCCATGCCGAAGTCTGCGGCTTTGTCAATATACGCGTGGCATACCCCCGCGCCCGTTTCAATCACCGGCACGGCGGCGTTGCTGACCACGCTGCGGATCAACCCCGCGCCGCCCCGGGGGATCAGCACATCCACAAATTCTCTGGCCCGCATGAGCGCCGTGGCGCTTTCGCGCGACGTATCTTCCACCAGCTGCACGCAGTCGGCAGGCAAACCGGTTTTTGCTATCGCTTCGCGCAGGGCGCGGGCAATTGCCGCGTTGGAACAGATGGCCTCTTTGCCGCCGCGCAATATCACCGCGTTGGCGCTCTTCAGGCAAAGCGCCGCCGCGTCGGCTGTTACATTGGGCCGCGCTTCGTAGATCATCCCGATGACCCCCAGCGGCACGCTGACGCGCTGAATCCGCAGGCCGTTGGGCCGCGCCTGCCCATCCAGCACCCGCCCGATGGGATCCGGCTCGCGCCGCACGGCCCATATCCCCTTTCGCATGCCCTCCAGCCGTTCCGGCGTCAGCCGCAGCCTGTCTTGCAGCGATTGCGAGAGGCCCGCCGCGTTGGTCAAATCCCGCTCATTGGCCGCAAGAATTTCGTCTTCCCGCGCCGCCAGCGCTTCCGCCATGGCGTCCAGCGCAGCGTCGCGCTGCCCGCCGCTGCTTGTGGCCAGCGCCCGCACGGCCTGTTTGGCGCGCTGCCCCAGCTGATTAATTTCCACCGAACCCCTCCTGTTCTTTGCCTTGCGTCTGCTGCCGCCGGAACCAGGTTCCCACCTGCCGCCCATCCATGAGCTGATACAAATTTTCCGGCATGCCGCCGTTCATAATGACCGCGTCGATCCCCGCTTCCGTAGCCACTTTCGCGGCTTCCAGCTTGGTGATCATGCCGCCTGTGCCGCGGCTGCCGCGGCTTTTTCCGCCCAGCGCCAATATGTCTTCCGTTACGCGCGGCACAACAGGGACCAGCATCGCGCGTTCGTCGTCCATGGGGTTGGCCGTATACAGGCCGTCGGTGTCGGTGAAAAAAATGAGCGCGTCGGCGCCAATCAACCGCGCCACCAGGGCGGAAAGGTTGTCGTTGTCGCCAATGTGCAGGCCCTCCAGTTCGTCGGTCGAAACGCTGTCGTTCTCGTTAACAATGGGAACGGCCCCCATTTCCAGCAACTTCGAGAACGTGTTGAGCAGGTTCTGCCGCCGCGTTTTTTGCGTAAAATCGCCACAGGTAAGCAGCAGCTGCCCCACCGTGATACCGAACTCGCCGAAATATTTGTCGTAGAGAAACATCAGCTCGCCTTGCCCAACGGCGGCGGCCGCCTGCCTTTGCGAAATTTCGCGGGGGCGCTGCCGCAGCGCCAGCTTATTCATTCCCAGCGCAAGCGCCCCGGAGCTAACCAGCACCACTTCGCGCCCGCTGTTATGCAGATCGCTGAGAACAGCCGCCAGCCGCCCCACAATGCGCAGGTTTGTTTTGCCCGTGCCGTGCGTCAGCGTTGATGTTCCCACCTTCACCACGATTCGTTTTGCTTCTTTGAGCTGGTTCATGCCGTTTCCTCCCGCGATTCGCTTCTTTCCTTCGTTACCCTTCCAGCAGCCCCTTCAGCTCCCGCTGCGCTTTTTTGCCGCACTTCCCCAGCACGCAAAGCGAAAACTTTTTTTGGTCCATGATATCCCGCGCATAGGCGCGGATCTCGTCGAGCGTAACCGCGCGGTAGGCCGCAATGCTTTCTTGCGCCGGTATGTCTTTCCCCAGCAGCAGCACATTGCTTGCCGCGCACGAGGCGCGCGCCGCATTGGACTCCAGGCTCATGACCAGACCGGCGGCGGCCTGTTCCTGCGCGCGCCGAAGCTCCCCCGCCGTCACTTCATCGGGGAACGCACGCAGCACCTTCAGCGCTTCGGCCAGCGCGCCGATCTGCTCTTTTGCGCTAAGGCCCATGGAAATGCCGGAAATGCCCTCCCGGCAGTGATGTACGTTGAAATACTCAACAGAATAGACCAACCCCAGCTCTTCGCGCAGCCGCTGAAACAGCCGCGACGAAGTGCTGCCGCCCAGCATCGTGCTCAGCAGCGCCGCCTGATAGCGCTGCGGGGCATTCAGCGCGCAGCCGGGGAACCCCAGAACAATCTGGTTTTGCTCAATGCTTTTTGGATGAAACGAAATCCCCGGCGTATATACCGCCGGTTCGCCCCGATCGAACGGCGCCGCGTCCCCTGTTCCCCGCCCAAACAGCTCTTCCGCCCGCGCACGCACCTGTGGCGCGTCGAAGATTCCGCAAATAGAAAGCACCATCCGCCCGGGCGTATAAAACTGCCGCGCGTGCGCCCGCAAATCTTCTGCCGTCATGGCCTCCAGCGTTTTGCGCGTGCCCAAAATATTTTTCCCCAGCATGTGCCCGGGCCATATCATTTCGTAAAACAGATCGAAGACGCGGTCTTCCGGGCTGTCTTCATACATTGCAATCTCTTCGGCCACAACGCCTTTTTCGGTCTGCAACTCTTCCTGCGCCAGCCTGCTGCAAAAGATCATGTCCGCCAGCAGCTCCAGCATAGCAAAAAGATGTTCCGGCAGCGTCCGGATATAAAAGCAGGTATATTCCTTGCAGGTATAGGCGTTGAGATTTGCGCCCAGGTCGTCGGCGGCCTCGGCCAGCTCCCGCGCCGTGCGCTCTTGCGTGCCCTTAAACAGCATATGCTCCATCATATGGGAAATGCCGCCCAGCTCCAGCCTTTCGTACCGCGGGCCGGACAGCACGCACAAATTCACCGCGCAGCTGCGCGCGCCGGGCATTTCGTCCAGCAGCAGCCGCAGGCCGTTCGGCAAAAGCAGGGGTTCGGTGTTCGTCATGGGAGCTTCTCCGTCTATGGATCCTGCGCCGGATCACAAAAAATAAATTCCATAGTTCCAAATGTCAGCCTTTGCCCGTGTTCCAGCGGCGCGCGGTGTTCCAGCGGCCGCCCGTCGATCTTCGTGCCGCCGTGGGAGCCTGTGTCGAACAACACCCAGCCTTCGCGGCGCTTTGCAATCACGGCATGGTAGCGCGACACGGTTGGCAAGTTCAGCACAACGTCGCATTGAGGGGAGCGCCCCACGGCGTTCTCGTGCCGCTGGAGCGGCAGTTTATCGCGGTGGACAACGCTGAGCAAATAGGCCTCCTGCGGAACAAACGTCCGCCGCCGCGCCATATGCGCCGCGCACGCGCCAAAAATCAGCAGCGCCAGGCCCGCCAGCGCGTACCGCGCCAACGGCAGCAGGCCTTCTAAAATTCCGTCTGTCATACATATCACCAATTCTCTGCTTTTCCCGTTTGTTATTCCATCGCGATTCGCTGTTCCAGCTTCCGCACGCCCGAACCATCCACCTCTTTGATATATGGCTCAAAGAAAATGCCCGGCGCGCGGCCGCTGGGATAAAGTTCTTTCAGCGGCAGCAGCACGAACGCGCGCTGCAACAGGCGCGGATGCGGCAGGCTCAGTTCAAAGCTTTCGCTCTTTACGCCCTCATACAGCAGCAGATCCAGGTCGATCACCCGCGCGGCGTTGCGCGCGGCACGCACCCGGCCCAGCGCCGCCTCAATACCAAGGCAGGCCCCCAGCAGCGCCATGGGTGACATGGACACATCCACTTTCACGCACATATTGTGATAGTCTTCCTGCGCGCCGGGCGCTTCCACCGGGCTGCTTTCGTAAATGGACGAAATCCCGGTTACCTGAACGCCGGGCAAACGGCTTACCGCTTGCAGCGCCCGCAGCAAATTCGCGTTTTTCTCCCCTAGGTTGCTTCCAAACCCTATGACCGCTTCGCTCATGATCTTTCTCCTCTATCGCAAGTGATTTCAAACAAAATATCTTCCGCCGGCAATTGGATCGGCGCATCCGGCTTGTGCACCCGCACGGTGATTTGCTCCACTTGCGGGAATTGCGCAAGCACTGCCTGGGCGGTGCGCCAGGCCGCGTGTTCGATCAGGTTGCAAGGCGGGTTCAGGAACGCGGCGGCGGCGGCCTTGAGCGCTTTGGCATAGTTCACCGTATCGGCCAAATCGTCGCTCCGGCAGGCGGCTATCGCATGGAAACGCAGCTCCAGATCCAGCAGGAACATCTGCCCGTCGCGGCGCTCTTCCGGGTTGCAGCCGTGATACGCGAACAATTCGAGGCCCCGCACCATAATCCGTTCCATCCTGCGCTCCTTCTATTTTACCTGTTTTTTACGCAAAAGTCAATCAGTCAGCCGTACAATTTACAATTTGGATGCGCTCTGTTACTTTCCGCGCCTGCACGGCCTCTTTTACGTCGTGCACGCGCAATATCGTTGCGCCGAACAGCTGCGCGGCCGTATGCGCCGCAAGGGTGCCGGGAAGGCGTTCGCCCGGCGGGCAGCCGTCAATCATACGCTTGCGCGACGCGCCCACCAGATACCCCATGCCAGGCAGCTTCAGCTTTGCCGTTGCCGCAAGCAGCGCATAATTGTCCTGCATCGTCTTCCCAAAGCCCAGGCCCGGATCCAGACAAAGCTGCCCCGCCGCCAGCCCCTGCGCCATTGCCTGCCGCGCCAGCCCGCGCAGCGCCGCGCCCACGGCCGTGATCACATCGGGCCGATAAACAGGCGCCGCATCCGCGCCGCCGCCGTTATGCATTAAAATCCAGCCCGCGCCCCGCGCTTTGATCAGCGCCGCCATTGCCTCCGTTACAACGCCGCTGACGTCGTTGATGATCCGCGCGCCGTGCCGGAGCGCCGCCTGCGCCGTTTCAGGATCATACGTGTCCACCGAGATCGGGATTCGGATCCGCCCGCGCAGCGCCTCCAGCGCGGGCAGCAGCCGCGCCAGTTCCTCCTGCGGCGGCAGCGGCACATGCCCCGGCCTTGTGCTTTGCGCGCCAATGTCCAGAATGTCCGCGCCTTCGGCCTCAATTTCCAGCGCCCGCGCCAATATCGCTTCCGGCGCGGTGCGGCGGCTTGCTTCATAAAACGAATCCGGCGTGATGTTCAGCACGCCCATGATTTGGGTTTTGGTTAACTCGAACGCGTAGGGCGTTGTGATCTCCATACTATCCAATGTTCTCCCGCAGAAAAATATTGTTTGTCGTGTTTGCCGCAATTGCATCGGCGGCATATTGCCGCTATCCTTTCAGCAAGCTCAGCGCTTCCGCCCGGGCAGGCGCCTCGCGCATGGCGCCGCGCAGGGCCGACGTGCGCGTCTGCGCGCCCGAAGCTTTTGCGCCGCGCATGGTCATGCACAAATGCTCCGCTTCCAGCACGACAGCCACCCCCGCGCAGGGCAGCTGCTTATAGAGAAAATCGGCAATCTGGCAAGTCAGCCGCTCTTGCAGCTGGGGCCGCCGGGCAAAGCAGCCAACAATCCGCGCCAGCTTGGAAAGCCCCAGCACGCGCCGATTTTTTGGCAGGTAAGCAATATGCGCCTTCCCAAAAAAAGGCAGAAGATGGTGCTCGCACATGGAATAAAACGGGATATCCCGCACAATCACCATCTCGTCGCCGCTTTCTTCAAAAAAACGCAGGTGCGCGGCGGGGTCTTCTGTCAGGCCCGAAAACAATTCTTCATACATCCGGGCCACCCGCTGCGGGGTATCCCGCAGGCCCTCGCGGCCCATGTCTTCCCCCATGGCTTCCAGCAATTCCTTCACAGCCATCTGTATGCGTTGTTGATCCACGTCGCTATCCCCCTATTTTTTCACCGGGAACACCCGGATGACCCGCAGCTCTGTCAGCTCCGCGTGGTAGACCATGTCGGTTTTGAACGCGTTTTCCGCCGAGCTGTTCGCCAGGGCAATGATACGATACACGCGCTGCGACGATGGATCGAAGAGATACTCCTGCGCCTGTTGCAGCGCCTGCCCGCTGGAACAGCGAAACTCCAGGCAATTGCCGCCCCGGCTGAGCGCTTCCGTCATCCGCTGCGCTAGCACAGTTTCGTCCGCCCGCTCCAGCCGCGTGAATTCCAGCCCTTCGCGTTTGAAATAATTATCCGCCGTCGCGGTGCAGGAAACGCCCGGATCGCTCAGCTCGTGCGACTGGCCGATTTCATCGTCTGTCAGGTTAAAATAAGCGTGGCTGATGCTGTTGGAGCCTGTTTCGCTCACCGGGTCATCCCATGTCGCGTCCAAATGATACCAGTTCCCGTTGATTTTTACTTTGTTCCAGGCGTGGCCGCCGCTGACTCCCGCCGCGTTGTTCGCGTCGCCCGTCACAATCCCGGCTTCTATCCCCCGCAGTTCCAGCAGCAGCAGCATGGCTTTGGAATAGCCTTCGCAGGCGGCCTGCCGCTTGACAAGCGCGCCATAAGCCGTGTTGTTTTCCGCAAGGGAAATATCTTCGGTATAATTGCATTCGCGCACCAGCTGATCGTGCAGCGCAAGTTCCGCCAGATAGTCGTCCCCGCCCGAGGTTTGGAGGTAGCTGCGGCACACCGCGTAAAGCGCTTCCAGCTGCCGCTGGTATTCGGCGGGTTCCATGCGATATTCCGGAAGAAACCCCGTCACCTCCGTGTCGTTCACGGTTCGCGTTTTGTAATGCGTGGATGAAATCTGAAACAGCAGCGGCTGATCCAGCGTCAGCGCCTGAAACACCCGGCTCATGCCGTCGCTGTCCAGGCCGCTGACGTCCACCGCGCCGGGCCAGGCGGGCAGCGCCTCATAAATCGCCCGGTAAGCCGTGCGCTCCCCGGGCGTCAGCTGTTTATAATGATACCCCGCGCGCATGCGCTTGGCCGCCTGCTCCAGCGGTTCCGGCATAAGATAAGCGGGGGCCGCAGTTTCGGCGGCGGCGCTCGTTTCGCCGGCCGGCACGTTCCCCCGCGCTTCGCGCAGCAGCGACGCGCCGTAGATCAGGCCGCCAACCATCAGCAGCGCCAGCACAAGCGCCCAAAGGGCTTTGTAACGTCTCACTGTTCCCGTTCTCCTTCCCCATCCCTCACGCGAATCGTCATTTCGTTCGGCTCCAGGAGCAGCGCCATAAGCAATTCTTTGTTCTGGTAATAATCGGTGACAGAAATATCCGTCTGGATCAGGTTCATCACATTGTTGAACCGCCGCTCCATATTCTCCGGGCTATCCGCGTTGCCGGGCACAAGATAGCTTTCCAGCACGCGTTTAAGCAATTCCCCCTGCCCGGCGCCGTTGTCTTTTTGGGTGCCAAGCCATCGAAAATATCGCAGCAGCATGTCGCCCTGCAGCCGTTGCGAGCCCTGCGCCAGCGTCAGGGTAAACGAGGCGGAACTGTAGTGAATCCGCTTCGGCACCTGCACGGTTACGCTGCCCATGAGATTGATCAGCTTCACAAATTCGTCGTCCCCGGCGGTCAGATACCGGTCAACAGGGCTGTCTGTCAGCGCTTCAACGGCCAGCTTGAGCTGTTTTGCCCCGCCTTCTTTCAGCGCCTGAACCAGCGTGATTTCCTGCCCTTCCACGGGCGCTTTTGTGTTCGGCGTCAGCGGAAAAATGTCCAGTTCCCGCTGCGCCATATCCGCCCGAACCAGGGCCGCGAACCGCAGCGCCTGCCCCGCGTCGTCGGTAATGCTCAGCAAAAACACCGCCGAACCCCCGTAGTTCCAAGCGTGCTCATCCGCTTCGGTCGTGGGTTCTGTCGGGCTGAAATACACGCCGATCAGCTGGTCAAGCAAGCCGTCTTTTTGCATCACCACCACCGAAATAACGGCCAGCAGCAGGGCGATTGCCCCAAACCCCAGCAAAAACCGCAGAACAAGCCCCGCGCGGCGTTTCCGCACGGGTTGGAACTCCAGGTCATATTTTTTGCTGCGCATTCCTATCATCCTCTCGCCCGGGAATCCGTTCGCCGCGCAAGGCGCTGCATCACAGCCCCCACGCCCGGAACTTCAATCACCCCGCCCAGATCCGGCGGGAGCTTATACTCAATTTTATGCGGGTTTGCGTTGGCTATCACCAAAACCGACCCGTCTTTCTTATTCTTCGGCACCCGCAAAAAAGCTACGCAGCCCAGCGCCGCGCTGAGCAGCCGAAAGGCCCCGCCCGCAAAAGCGGCGTGCGCCCGCCGGAATTTTCCCAGTTCCCGGTAATACGCCAGCAGCTCCCCGTTCTCGCATCCCCAGGGGAAGCACGCGCGGTTGTAGGGATCCATGCCGCCTTGCAGCCCCGCTTCGTCGCCATAATAGACGCAGGGGTTTCCCGGCAGGGTATATTGCAGTGCCGCGCACAGTTTTAGCTGCTCCAAGGCCGACGCCAGTTGATCCGCCATCAGGCGGATCGGTTCGCGGCGCACAGGGCGTTCGTCTTCCAGCCCCAAGCGGGTCAGCGCGCGCAGGGTGTCGTGCGTGCCGATGTGGTTCATCAGCCCATCGATTGCCGCAGGCGGATAGTTCTCCTGCTGCATCATAACCACTTCCGCCAGCCGTTCGGCGCAGCCCTTGCGCACAAAGGCAATGATCGCATCCGCCAGCGGATAGTTCATCACGCTGTGCATCTGCCCGCCCAGCAAAAAGCGCCGCCGCCCGCCGTGGCTGAACTTGCAGCTGGCGTCCTCCCAAACTTCGCCCAAAAGATAGGCGTCTGGTTTTTCTTCCCGCGCCGCCGCGAACAGCCGATCCAGGAACACATCCGGCAATTCGTCGGCCACATCCAGCCGCCAGCCGGCAGCCCCCGCCCGCAGCCAGCGCCGCGCGACTCCCTCCGACCCCGTAAAAAATTCCAGCACGCCCTCGTTCGTTTCCCGCAGTTCCGGCAAAATATCAATGCCCCACCAGCTCTCGTAGTCCTGCGGCCATTTGCGGAACGTATACCAGCCATAATACGGGGACTCCCGCGATTCATAGGCGCCCGGCCCCGGAAAATGGTGAAATTTGTTGAAATAGACGCTGTCGGCCCCGGTGTGGCTGAACACCCCATCCAGTATGATCCGGATGCCCGCTTGGCGGCAGACGGCGCACAGCTCCCGCAGCGCTTCCTCATCCCCCAGCAGCGGATCGATCCGCAGGTAATCCGCCGTGTCGTACCGGTGGTTGCTGCTGGCCAGAAAGATGGGGTTCAGATAGATGCAGGTGACGCCAAGGCTCTGCAAATAGCCAACCTTCGCGGCAATCCCCCGCAAGTTCCCGCCAAAAAAATCGTATTCCGCAATCCGGCCGCGCGCATCCGGATTCCAGAACGGTTCGCCGCCCCAGTCCTCCCGCAGCAGCCGTTCGCTCCCCTGCGCCGCATCCGGCGGCGCGGCGGCTTCTCCCCGGAAAAACCGATCGGGAAAAATCTGATACATAATCCCGCCGGAAACCCATTGCGGCAGCGCAAACTCTTTTTCATATACCGTCAGCTGCCAATAGCTTTCTTCGCCCGCGCGGGCAATGCCGCCGCCCTCGTTGCCGATCCATCCGCCGCCCTGCCTGTTGTCGTAAGAAAACCGGTAGCGATATAACCCCGGCTCTTCCACCTTCAGGCGGCACTGCCACCACTCTTCCCAGTCCCCCTGCAGCGCTTCCCACTCAAATTCCTCGCAATTGGCCCAGGCGCCGTCGTAGTCGCCCCAGCAAAGCCAAAGCCCCTGGCAGCCCAGTTCCCGCGGGAGCACGAGCCGGAAGGTGATTTCCGTTCCCGCGGCAACGGCGCCAAAGGGCGTTTTGTGCAGCGTGGAACGCGACTGGTAAGGGATGTGATGCATAATTCCTCCTGTGCGTTCGATTGGGGCGGCGCCAACAGCGCGTGCAGACGCGCCCTAATACCTTGCCTGAAGATTTTCTTCTTTCATTACAATGCAGTCGCGCAGCGCGGCCGCCGCTTCCGGCGAATCCAGCACAGGCACGCGCGCGCGCCAATAGGCCTCGTCGCCCGTCCAGGGAAGCCCCCGCATGTCCACAGCCACAATGTCCGCCGCAGCGTAGGTCTCCCGCATGCCCGGCAGCGCATCCTGCGCCGGGGTCACCATAACATAGAGGGTTCCTTCGCCCGCCGCGCGCTTTGCCTCCTGCAAAAAAGAACGAAGCACGCCCGCGCGCTCCACAGCCAGCCGTTCGGGCGGCGCGGCGCTTTCGCCGGGGAACACCGCCGCTTCCAGATTTCCCTCGGGGAACTGCACGCCGCACAGCAGCAGATCATCCGCCCCGAAGGCCCGCACCTCGCGGATCACCGCCAGCAGATATTCGCGGGAACTTTCGGCGTAAGGGTTGAGCCAGGCCCTTCCCTGCGCGTCTTTCCAGGGCACGGTGTCGGTCTCCCGCAGGAGCGCCGCCCCATTGGGCATCAGCGAAGCCGCCAGCGGATCGTCAAAACAGTGGATCACGCCGAGGATGCGCTGCTTTGAGCGGTTTTTCAGGTCGTAGAGCGTCCAGTCCGTGCGCCAGCGGGTGCGCTGGCTCGCGCCCAGCAGGCTCATCTGCATCAGGTTCGACTTGTAGCTGAGATACCCGCTGCTGTCTTTGAAGAGCATCACCGCCGTATCAGTCTTCGCCTGCGCGATTTGCGCCATCAGCTGCCGCGACTGTTCCCGGTTGTCCATCATGCCCAGGGGCACATAAAAGGTCTTCAACGGCGGGCTTTCGGGCCTGGGCGGTATGGTGGTTTCCGTCTGGATGGTAGTTTGAACCGTGGTGGCCGTGGTCTCTAACGGCAGTTCAGAAATGCGCAGCATGGTTTCCGTAATCAGGAAGCCCAGCGAAAGCATGCCCGCCGCCAGCGCGCCGCGCAAAAGCCAGCGGACGGCCAGCCGCGCCCGCTGCCGCCGCCTTGCCTTTTTTCCGCCGATGTGCGCCGAAAGCATACGGGGCTTCTTCATGCGCCGCCTCCTTCTCAGTGAACCATCTGTTGCGCAAACGAGTTAAAACAGCGCTTCCGCCGTGAAGCCTGTGAACGCCAGCGCCAGCAGCCCCGTATAAATCAACGCGGCGGGCACGCCCGAAAAAACGGGCGGAATGGCCTTGTTCTGCTGCAAAATATGCAGCCCGCTGTTGATCAGCAGCGTCACCAGAAAAAAAGCAACGCCCGCGCCCAACCCCATGCCAATGGCCCAGGACAAATTTTCGCCCGCGCGGAAGATCAGCAGCGGCACCGCCATCACCACGGAATTCAGCGCCGACATGCCAATCCGCTTCAGCAGCAGGCGCTTGATCCGCAGCGGCAGCGAAGCTATCACCACGCAGACGACAATATATAGCGCCAGCAGCACGCCGCCATACACCGCCGCGCGCCAGGCGTAGGCCAGCTTCGTGTTTTGCAGCCAGGCGCTTTCCAGCAAACGGCAGATAACGGCAAGCGCCGTTGTGAACAGCGAAACCATAACGCTCGTCATCAGCGGCTCGCTGTTGCGCTGCGCCGCGCGCAGCACCTCCGAAGCGCCCAGCCCCCCGCTGAACACCAGGTTGTGCAAAAATACGGCGTAAATCGCCGCGGTGATGATGACCATAATGACGTCTTTCATAAAAACCTCTTTTCCTGTCTGGGATCCCCCTCATTCGAGCGGCCCCGCAAAATCATCCAGCAAGCTTTCCAGTTCTTCGAGCAGGCGCGCCTTTTCTACCGGCGTCAGCGCCTGGCCCGTTTCGCCCAGACTTTCGAAGTCATCCAGGCCGTCCAGGTCGTCAAACCCCGCCGCTCCGCTCAGAATTTGCTCCACAGGGATGGGCTTCGGCGGAACAAACTCTTCCGGTTCCGGCTCAAATTCTGGCTCTGCATCCGGCTCAGGTTCCGGTTCGGGTTCCGGCTCGGGCGCTTCCATGAGCAGGCGCACCTTTTCCAGCCGCTCCATGCGGTCTTCCGGGGCAAGCCCCATGGGTTCTTCCGCCTGCCCGCCCTGCCGGACGCCCAGCGTCCGCAAAAGCACCTTCAGCCCGGCGGCCAGTGTTCCGAGGATCAAAAACCCGCCAAAGGGCATCAGCAGCCCGCGGGTATATACATTGGTAACGGCCGAGCCCCAAATCATACCGGAGCCTAGCAGCTCGCGCAGCGCGCCCGTTAACACCGCCACAACCGAAAAGCCCAGCGCGTTGGCAACGGCGTCTTGCAGAGCCTCGGCAACGCTGTGCCGCACGGCAAAGCGCTCGCAGCGCGCGGGCGCAAAGCCGCTCAGCGCCGCAAGGGGCAAAAAGAGGCGCAAGGCCGCCTCGGAAGTCACCGGAGAGCGCTCAAACAAAAAGGCCGCCGGGCAGACCAGCGCCAGGCCAACAAGAAAATAGAGCGCGATGCGCAGCCATTCCGGCACAACGCGCTTGGCCGCCGCGGCCAGCGCTTCGCATATCATAAGATGCACGCTGAGAAGCAGCGACAGCCAGAGCGCCGCGCGCAAATTGACGGCCCCCACAATAACAGCAGTCAGCCCCAGCGCCTGCACCAGCAGCGGGTTTTCCCATATGGCTCCCGCCAGCCATCTCTTTTTTTGTGTGGATGGTTCCATACCCAACCTCCCAGGGAACGCCGCAACGGCGCGTTCTTTCAGATTATACGTTTAGCGTTGACCGAAATTCCTTCTGGCTCTTGATTTCCGCCTGGAGGCGGTAAGTCAGGGGCATGAAGGCGTCGGCCAGCATGACGGCAAAGCATACGCCGTCTTCATAATGCCCCAGCAAGCGCAGCAGCATGGCAAACAGCCCCGCCATAGCACCGAACCCAAACCGCGTGAACCACCGGCGGGGCATAATCGCCGGATCGGGCAGCATCAGCACCGCCGCAAACAGCAGGTTCCCCGCAAACAGTTCCATGCCAACGGCGCTCAGCCGGGTCATCAGCGGCGTACCGGCCGACACCACCCGGGGGAACACAAACGCAATCAGCGCAACGCCAACGAGGAAGCCCAGGCTCACCAGCACAGAAGAGCGCCGCTCTTTGATCAGCAGCATGGCCAGCAAAATCGCCAGTGTTACCAGCGCGCACGCGCACGCGGGACCCATCACCCGGCCCAGCAGCACATCGATAAAATGGCCGCCGTCGAGCACAGAGCGCCCCTGCGCAAGCATGGCCGCCAGCGAGCGGCTGTGGGCGGGCGGCACCAGCACAGACGGCTGGAACGCGTAAACCTTCGCGGGGAAACAGACCGACAAAAAGCAAAACCCCGCCGCCGCCGGGCTAAACGGCGCGTTCATTGTGCCGCCGAAGGGAAGCTTCACAAAAAGCACCGCGAACACCGCGCCAACCACCGCGTAGAGCGCAACCGTGTTGCGTGGCTCCATGCGGGCCGGGAGCAGGCAGGCCATCCAAACGCCAATGACCACAGCGTTCCAGTCGTCGCCAACGCGCTGGCGCAGCACCAGCCGGCCGCCAATCAGCTCGCAAACCACAGCCGCAAACGCCGCGATCACCGCCGTGCGCAGCACCGCAAGGCCATAGTAATAACAACCAACCGCCAAAAGCGGCAGCGTCAGCAGCAGAGAAGTCTGGTTCCACCTGCGGGCTTCCTGGTTATCGGCAAAGCGCCGCTTCCAGCGCGGCTCATAAACTTGTTCCTGTTCCGGCATGCGGGCACCTCCTCTTTCAAAAACACGAGTTGTCGGGGACTCAAATCCATAGGTAACAAGGGTTGCGGGCGGCTGATTTGGGCATTTCGCCAAATCCTAGCCCGTTTTCCAACATTTCAGTATTGCGCACAGCCCGTCCGTTCTATATGATATTATTAGAAGACTCCAAAAACAAAGAGGGACGGAATAGAAGCAAATGAGAATAGAAGCCATTACCAGACGAAAAATTGTGGTGGAACTGAGCGCAGAGGATATGGATTCGCTGGATATCACCTATGAGGCGCTTGATTATTCCAGCGTAGAAACGCGCCGCGTGATTTGGATCCTGCTCAGCCAGGTGCGCGAAATCACCGGCTGCGACATTGACCCGAGCGGGCAATTGCTCATTGACGCAATGCCCCGGCCCACCGGCGGTTGCATCCTCTTCTTTACCATTCGCGGCGGCTGCGCGGAACCGTTCGGCGCCTGCGCGGCGGAACGCGTGATGCGCAAGCAGGATCAACTGCTCATCGCCTTTGAGTTCGAAAGCGTTGACGCCCTGCTGGATTGCGCCGCGGCCTACGCGCGCACGCCGCGCGGCGAAACCAACCGGCTGCTCGCCTACAGCGAACTGTATTCCGATCAGCTGAAATACCGCTTGCTGGCCTGCCCCGCGCAGGATCTTGCCGCCGTGAAACAGTTCTTTTCGGAATACGCACTGTGCTGCGGGGAGGACTCTTTCGCCGCCGATCATACGCGGGAATACTGGAAGAAGCTCGGCGAAGGCCAGATCTTTGAGCTGCTGGGCGGCGGAAAAGAACCGCCCCGCCAGACGGCGGCCATCTTCTTCGCGCCGGGGAACGTATATTCCCGGCTTCAGGCCTGAGCCGCGCGGCGCCGCAGATCCGCGATTGCTTTGGTTGGGTCCCGCGCGCCGAACACGGCGCTGCCTGCCACAAAGCATCCGGCCCCGGCCGCGCGCGCGGCGGCAATGGTGCCTTCGGCAATGCCGCCATCCACCTGAATCAATACGCGTTCCAGTCCCCTGCGGGTGAGTTCCTCCCGCAGGGCTTTGATTTTGCCCAGCATAGGCTCCATGAACGCCTGCCCGCCAAACCCGGGTTCAACCGTCATAACCAAAACCATGTCCAGTTGGTTCAGCCAGGGGGTTATCATCTCAACGGGCGTGTTGGGCTTAACGCTCAGCGCCGCCTGCCTTCCCGCGGAATGGATTTGCGCGATGGCCGGGCCAATGTGCTGCGGCTCCATCGCCTCCACATGCAAAGTCAGCATATCCGCCCCTGCCGCAAGGAACGCATCCAGATACCGCTGCGGATCGCGGATCATCAGGTGCACGTCGAAGAAAAGCGCCGTGTGCGGCCTTAAGGCGTTCAGCACCGGCGGGCCGAAGGTGATATTCGGCACGAACATGCCGTCCATCACATCCAGGTGCAGCCAGTCGGCCCCGGCTTGTTCCATGCGCCCGGCTTCTTCGGCCAGGCGGCTGAAGTCGCCGGAGAGCATGCTGGGGGCTATCAGAATACCGTTCATTTCAGAAGCCTCCTTGTTCGTTCCCATAAAGATATTCCCGCTGCGCCGCCGTCAGCGCGTCGATTCCGCAGCCCAGCGCTTCCAGTTTTCTGCGGGCCACTTCCAGGTCAATCTCGCGCGGGACAGCCAGCAGCCTGCCCCCCGCCTCCCATTTTTCGTCCGCCGCCCTCTGCGCCAGCCAGCAGACGCTCAGCGCCTGAATCGCGAAGCTCATATCCATAATTTCCGCCGGGTGGCCGTCGCCCGCCGCAAGGTTTACCAGGCGGCCTTCGGCCAGCAGATGAATCCACTTGCCGTTGGGCAGCAAATAGCCCATGATATTGCGCCGCATTTCTTTGCGCTCAACCGCCAGGCGCTCCAGCTGCCGCACGTTCACTTCCACGTCGAAGTGCCCCGCGTTGCACAGCACCGCGCCGTCTTTCATGCAAAGAAAATGTCCGCCGGTGATCACATCGTTGCAGCCGGTCACCGTAATGAACAGGTCGCCCCGTTTGGCGGCCTCTTCCATGGAAAAAACCGCGAAGCCGTCCATATGCGCTTCCAGCGCCTTAATGGGATCCACTTCTGTCACAACCACATTCGCGCCCAGCCCTTTGGCCCGCATGGCAACGCCCTTCCCGCACCAGCCATACCCCGCGACAACCACGGTTTTGCCTGCGACAATCAGGTTGGTGGTGCGGTCAATCCCGTCGAACACGCTTTGGCCGGTGCCATAGCGGTTGTCGAACAGATGCTTGCAGTCGGCGTCGTTGACGCGGATCATAGGGAAGCGCAGTTTGCCCGCCCGCTCCATGGCCCGCAGGCGCAAGATGCCGGTGGTGGTTTCTTCGCAGCCGCCAATCACATGGGGAATGTGCTGCGGGTAATCCCGGTGGAGCAAACTGACCAAATCGCCGCCGTCGTCAACAATAAGCTGCGGCCCGGGTTCCAGCACGCAGCGGATATGCCGCTCGTATTCCTCCGGGGCCGCCCCGTGCCAGGCGAACACCTGCATGCCCTGTTCCGCCAGCGCCGCCGCAACATCGTCCTGCGTGCTCAGCGGGTTGCTGCCGGTCACATATAACTCCGCCCCCGCGGCGGCCAGCACCTGGCAAAGGTAGGCCGTTTTGGCCTCCAGATGCACGCTCAGGGCCAGCTTTTTGCCCCGCAGCGGTTTTGATTGGCGCAGTTCGCTCTCCAGGCCGCGCAGCAGCGGCATGTTGCGCCGCACCCAGTCAATTTTCTGCCGGCCCGAAGGGGCCAGGGAACGATCGCGGATCTGGGTCATGAAAAACCTCCGTAATGCTATCCTTTTCAACTGCGGCGCCCGCTCAGCCGCCGCAAACCCTGTCGCTCACGCGCTGCGCTTCGTAACGAACGCGCTCTTCGTCGAGCTTTGTGAAGCTGCCGTTTTCCAGCAAAATTTCGCCGTTGACCAGCACCGTTTCCACCTCGCCGCCCTGCGCGCCGTAGCACAGAGCGCCAAGCAAATCCGAGTGGGGATACCAGTGGCTTTGCTCCAGATTCAAAATCGTCAGATCGGCCCGCTTGCCCGGTTCGATCGAACCAACCTGATCCGCCAGCCCCAGCGCCTTCGCCCCGCCCATGGTGGCGATAAAAATCCCCCGGGCGGCGGGCAAGCTTTCCGGGTCTTCGTTCCAGCCCTTGTGCAGCAGGCAAAGATACCCCAGTTCCCGGAGCATGTTCAGGCTGTTGTTGCTTGCCGCGCCGTCGGTGCCCAGCGCCACGTTGATCCCCGCTTTTAGCATCTTCGGCACAGGGGCAACGCCATTGGCCAGCTTGAGGTTGCTCACCGGGTTCGTGGCCACGCTCACGCCGTGCCGCGCGGCAATCGCCATATCGTTTTCTGTCATATATACGCAGTGCGCGGCAACGGTTGGCAGCGCAAACAGGCCCGCGGCCTCCATGTATTCGAACGGCGTCTGCTGATATTGCTCTTTCAGCCCGGCAATTTCGCCCCGGCTTTCGCCAAGATGGGTGTGAATCCCCACGCCCAGCCGCCGCGCGGTTTCGATCACGCGCCGCAGATAGGCCGGGGCGCAGGTGTAGGGCGCGTGCGGCGCCAGCATAAAACGCAGCCGGCCTTCGCCGCAGCCGCGGTATTCGGCAATTTCGGCTTCGGCTTCGCCGAGCCGCCGCAGTCCGCCGGGATCGTCGTACCCTTCGCCCACCAGGCCCCGCCCAATAACCGCGCGCATGCCGCTATCCAGCGCGGCACGGGCATTCTCGGGCGAAAAGATGGGCATGTCGTTGTAACAGGTGGTGCCGGAGCGCAGCATTTCGCAGCAGGCAAGCATGGCGCCCCAGTAGCTGTCGCCCGGGCGAAGGCGGTCTTCCATCGGCAAAATGCGGTCGAAGAGCCAGGCCCGGAAGGGCAGATCGTCTGCGCGGTTGCGGAAAAGGGTCATATAGGCGTGGGTGTGGGCGTTGATCAGGCCCGGCATAACAAGCCGCTTGCTCCCGTCAATCACTTTGTCCGGCGCAAACTCCGGCGGGGCCTGTCCAACGAACGCAACGCCGCCGCCCTCAACGCCAATATCGCAGCGCGAAAGTTGAACGCCGTCCCCATCGGGCAGCACCGCCCGGATCTCCTTCAGCAAAAGTTTCACTGCCATTCTTCCTCCTTTGCCCAACCTCTTGCCGGTGTTCGAACGCATCCCTCGCCACAGGCTAGGTACTTATTATACCATAAATCTCATGCAAGTACAAGCAATTTATGTGAATTCCCAATGATGTTATGATACCCCACCTGCGGTGAGCAGTTCGTCATTGGCAGCGTCTCAGCAAAATTCTTACCTCGCCACAGGCGATGTGCTTATGATACCCCACCTGCGGTGAGCAGTTCGTCACTGGCAGCGTCTCAGCAAAATTCTTACCTCGCCACAGGCTAGGTGCTTATTATACCACATCTCTTACAAAAGTGCAACCACAAAGATGGCTGCCCAAAAAAAGCCGGGCGCTACACGCACGCCGCCAAATAGACGGCCATGACGACCAACGGCATGGACAGCCCCTGCCGCAGGGCCGAAAGGCCCGCCAGCAGCACCACAACAAACAGGCAAACCAGCCCCGCCGCCAGCACCACCCGGTCGGCAACGGGTTCCTCCATGCGGCGGCACAGGGCGTAATACAGCATACGCCCGCCGTCGAGCTGCCGCACAGGCAGCAAATTAAACAGCCCGAAGCCCAGATTCAACAGACAGGGTTCCGGGCTAAGCGGGCGGGAAAAAAAGAACGCGGGCACAGCGAACAGCCCCGCCAGCAGCAAACTGACCGCGGGGCCTGCGGCGGCAATGGCAATCTCCTGCCCAAAGCCCAGGGCAAGGCCCGGCGGTCGTTCGATGCGCATGCCGGCCGCCGTCAGGCAGATTCGGCTCGGCCGCCCGCCGCTTTGCTTCAGCGCGGCCAGGTGCCCCAGCTCGTGCAGCGCGGCAAACCCCAGTCCAAGGCAAATCTGCCGGGCAGTGCCCGCCGCAAAACAAAGCGCCAGCATGCCCGCAAAATAGGCGCTGACGCTGACTGGAACGCGCGTTTTTCTGATGACCATGCGCGGCCCCTTTCGCAAGATTTCCCCCGCGCGGGAAAGCGGTCCGCAACAGGGAACATCAGCCCGCCGCGATCCCCAGCGCGGGCGCGGGGTCGCAGCGCAGGCCGTGCAGGCGCAGCTCAAAATGCACATGGGGGCCAGTGGAAGCGCCTGTGGAGCCAACCAAGGCAATCACGTCGCCGGAACGCAGCACCATGCCCTCCTCGGCAATGATCTCGCTGCAATGGGCATAGAGCGTGCGCAGCCCCCCTGCGTGATCCAGAATGATATAGTTGCCGTATTCCTTGCCAACGCCCACCTCGCTGACCGTGCCATAGAACGCGGCGTGAACCGGCGTGCCAAGCGGCGCCGCTATGTCGATGCCTGTGTGCACGCCCTCCTCGTTGGTCAGGGGGCTGACCCGGTAGCCAAAATTCGAAGTGACGCGCCCGCCCTCCACAGGCAGATAGGGCCGCAGGGTAGTCAGCAGCGTGGCGGCGGAGCATTTGTGCCCGGCATACGCCTGCACAATGTCGAACACCGGCGGCGGTTCCGCCGCTTCCAAATCGTCGCCGCCCTGCCCATCCAGCGCTTCATCCGCGGCCGGGGGGGGCGCCGTTTCGTGCTGCGCGGCCTCGGTCGGCTCTTCGGCAACCTCCCGGTAATACGGCGCCATCACATAAACGCCATCCTTTAACTCCTTAAAAACCTGGCGGGCCGCCGCCCAAACTTCCTGCACAGACATATCGGTTTTCATCACAGCAACATAGGCCGCTTTCAGCTGCGCGTATGTATTGGGCATGGCCTTCTGGCACAAAAACAGTCCGCCCAGCAAAACCGCGCAAACCACCGCCTGTGTGAACACCACGCGCCCGTAGCCGCCTTTGGGCGGCGGTTCCTCGTCCTCCAGGTCATCCGCGCCGTTCTCGTAATAGAGCGGCTCGCGCCGCACCAATGGCCGGTCGTCGCGGGGCGCGGCGTGTTTTTTTTTCGAGGGCGCGCCGCGCTGCGCTTCCCTCTCCTGGCGGCGCTGTTCCCGCAGCGCCCGCACGTCGGCAAACCGCTCCTGCGTCGATTCATACCCGCTGCCATAGTCGTCCATCCCTGTTCCCCTTCCCGCGCTTGCTTACCGATGTATATGCGCGGGCGCGGCAGGGTATGCGGCGCAAATCAAAACGAGGCACAGCATTCCGCCGTGCCTCTTGATCCCGGTGATTCCGCCCGGGAAAATAATCATGGATACTGACGCCGGTTCGTCAGTTCGCGGCTTAGCTCGCCCAGCTGCTCATAGAGCTTGTCCAGCAAGCCAACGGTGTCGTAGTCCACGCAGATCGGCTGCTGCGGATTCCCATAGGGGCCGCGAAGGGTTTCGGCCTGATGCAGCTTTGCGCGCACCTGCTCAATGGTCTGCACCACCTGCTGAATCATCAGCGCGGTGCCGTCGGCCCCGCCATACGGAGGGGGATAGAGACCTGTCGGCTGGCCGTAGGGGTTGGCCGGGGGCTGGCCATAGGGCCCCGGCATGCCGCCCTGCCATGGGACTGGCTGCGACCGGCCCAGGTTGCCAAGATTATATCCCTGCCCGCCCATCGGTGGCTGCGGCGTGCTGCCAAACGGCTGTCCGCCCATCGGCGGCTGCGGCGCATTGCCAAATTGAAATCCCTGCGGCGGCATTCCCATCGGGGGCGCGCCTGCCGGTTGCTGTTGTTGCTGCTGCCTGACTTGGTCTCTCAGTCGTTCCACTTCCATCGTCAACTCCTCATTGCGGTGTTTTTCATCTTCATAGCACGCAACCAGCCTTTGCACCTTCGCGCGCAGCAGCTCTTTTTTTTCCTTCTGCTCTGCTTTCGTCGGTTGCGGCTGCGGGGCTTGCCCATAGGCGCCGGCTGCGGGCTGATACATTGTTTTCCTGTCCCTTCGGTTTTGCTATGGCGCACGGCCTGTTAACATCATACCCTACCCGCTTTTAAAAGTCAACAGGCAAAAGCGCGTTTTTTCGAGATGGGCGCAACGGAAATCAGCCGTTTCCCAATGTCAGGAGAGAAAAATCGGCAAGTCTGTCAATTTACGGAAGGTATATCCTTCCTCTCTCGCCCGATCGATGATCTGCGCCATCGCCTCGGCGTTATCGTTCGAAACGCTGTGCAGCAGCACAATAGCGCCCGGATGCAGGCGGGATAACACGGTGTCTCTGGCGTACTGCGCGCCCTTTTGCTGGTTGACGTCCCAGTCGCTGTAGGCCGCCGACCAGAACACGCTGGTAAAGCCCAGCGAGCCAACCGCCTCCAGCGCCGATTCGGTGTATTCGCCCATGGGGAAACGGAAGAACGGCGCGGAATAGCCAAAATTCTTGCGCAGATAGTTGTCGGCCTCTAGCACCTCTTTGGCCATGGCCGCCCGGTCAATGGCCGCGAAGCTGGGATGGGTCACACTGTGGTTGCCCACAATATGCCCTTCCCCAATCATGCGCGCCACCACTTCCGGCGCGCTCTTCATTTCATCAATCGTGCAAAAAAACGCCGCCGGCGTCTGCTTTTCTTTCAGCACATCCAAAATCTTCGCGGTGTTGCCGTTTTCGTAACCGCAGTCGAACGTCAGATACAGCGTCTTCCCGGCGCTCCTGTTGTCATACACAACGGCGGGGTACTGCTTCTGATCAAAAAATGTTTGGTAATTCTTTGAGATCTGGTGCACCTGGCCGTCTTTGGCCGCGCCAAAACTGTGAGCCACTTTGGTTACAGGCAAATTTTTGCTGTTGTTGGGATCCTTCATTTCGATAGGGCGCACTTCCAGCGGCCGCAGCCCGGTATAGGTCTTCGCCGCAGGGTCTTTCTGGCCCATCAAAACCGTGGGCGCGGGGAACGCTTGCGCCGGGCCGCCCGCAACAGGGGCCTGTGGCTCCCCGCCGGGCAGGGACGTGTCCCCCGCCCCGGTGGTGGTAAAGAAATTGGGATCCGTTGGCTCGTAGTCGCTGGTGGGGAAGTAGTCGCCGCCAGAAATGGGCGGCAGATCCTCTGCCGTGGGCGTCATGGTTTCCGGCGGCTGCTCGTTTACGCCGTCGCGGCAGGCGGCAAACGCGAAGCACAGCGCGGCGGTCAGCAGAATCGCCGCGGCGTGCCTGGCAATTTTTGTGGGGATTCCAATGTGTTTCATGTGTACAAACCTCCCAGTATTCTTGTCTTCCAGAAGGTAGTTTGCGCCGTTTTCCGGCGGTTCATACAAATCTAATCATTGGCAGCGAGCGGCGCCCGCGTCACCACTTGGAATTAAGCGCCACGGTTCTGTTAAAAACAGGCAGTTCCGGGCGGGAATCCGGATCAAGGCAAAAATACCCCTGCCGCATCAGCTGAACAGAAGGCTGCTCCGCCGCTTCCGCAAGGGCGGCCGCATCCATTTGGCAGCCGCGCAGCACCTCCAGCGAATGGGGGTTGAGCGTCTCGTGGTAATCCTGCGCAGCGGATGGGTTTTCGGCGTTGAACAGGCGGTCATAAAGCCGCACTTCCGCCTGGGCGGCGTTGGCCGCGCCCACCCAGTGCAGCGTGCCGCGCACCTTGCGCCCGTCGGGCGAGTTCCCGCCTCGGCTCGCGGGGTCATAGGTGCAGCGCAGCAGCGTTACATTGCCGCTGCCGTCCGTTTCGTAGCCCTCGCATTTGATAAAATACGCGCCTTTGAGCCGCACTTCGCTGCCCGGATACAACCGAAAATACTTTTTCGGCGGATCGACGAGAAAGTCGTCGCGTTCCACAAAAATTTCCCGGGAAAATGTCACTTCAGAAGCGCCCCATTCCGGATGATCCGGATGGCGCTCCACCGCGATTTGCTCCGTCTGCCCCTCGGGATAATTCTCAATCACCACTTTCAGCGGGCGCAGCACCATCATGGCCCGGGGCGCGTTCTGGTTGAGGTTCTCGCGCACGCAAGCTTCCAGCAGGCCGTAATCCACAACGCTGTAGGCCTTCGCCACGCCCACCCGCTCAACAAAATCCAAAATCGCGGCGGCAGGGTAGCCCCGTCGGCGCATGCCGCAGATGGTGGCCATGCGCGGGTCATCCCAGCCGGAAACCACGCCGGTTTGCACCATGTGCAGGCACTTGCGCTTGGATGTCAGGCAATAGTTCAGGTTCAGGCGCGCAAACTCAATCTGGCGCGGCGGCTCTTCAAACCCAACATTCTGTATGACCCAGTCATACAGCGGCCGGTGATTCTCAAATTCCAGCGAGCAAAGCGAATAGGTTACCCCCTCGGCGGCGTCGCTTAAGGGATGATTAAAATCATACATGGGATAAACGCACCAGCGGCTGCCCGTCTGGTGGTGGGTCACATGCGCGATGCGGTAGATCACAGGATCGCGCATGTTCAGGTTGGGCGAGGCCATATTGATTTTTGCCCGCAGGGTGCGCGCGCCGTCGGGGAATTCCCCCGCTGTCATGCGCGCGAACAAATCCAGGTTTTCTTCCACAGAGCGCTCCCGGCAGGGGCTGTTGCGGCCCGGCTCCGTCAGCGTGCCCCGGTACTCCCGCAGCTGCCCGGCGTCCAGATCGCAGACGAACGCCAGCCCTTTTTTGATGAGCTTCACAGCGCACGCGTGGCAAAACTCAAAATAGCTCGAAGCGTAGTAGCAATTCTGCCACTCAAAGCCCAGCCACCGCATGTCGCGCTGGATCGCGTCAACATACTCCATGTCCTCTTTGGAAGGGTTCGTGTCGTCGAAGCGCAGATTAAATACGCCGCCGTATTTGCGCGCCGCGCCCCAACTGATGGCAATGGCCTTCGCGTGGCCAATGTGCAAATATCCGTTGGGTTCGGGGGGAAAGCGCGTCTGCACGCGGCGGTTGACGCCCGCGGCAAGATCGGCGTCGATAAAATCGTGAATAAAATTGGAAGGTTCAGGCATGGGGTGCGCTCCTTTCGGGGCTGGATTTTTTGACGCTCTTATGATATCGTATGCTCTCTTGGCAAATGCGCGCGCCGCGCGGGCTTGTTTGGAAGGGTCAAAACGGGCTGCCGGCAGTTCAATACTCCAGCATTCTGGCGGTGACTTGCATCGCCGCCACAGCAAGCAGATAATACAGCGGCATAAAAACATAGGCAAACGGCGCGCCCAAAAGCAAGAATACCCAATCCGGCTGGTAAGCGCTGCGCGCTGCGTCGCATTTTTTGTTGAGCACCCGGTAGCAATCGGGCAGGCTCGCATAAATGAGCAGCGGCACTCTGGTGTAGAAGGCGGCCGCATTGCCGCTCTCGTCGTAAACGTAGCTCAGCTTCACTTTAAAGCTGCGCGCCCCGTTATATTCCATCTTAGAGAGCAGTTCGTCCGCTGTCACGGCAACGGTCAGCTTTGGCTCCGTCGCGCCCTCGATCAGGCGATCCTGCCACTGGCCGTTTTCGTCGGCGATCGATTCGTACCACTGATAGCTCAGGGGGCCAAGCGCGCCCTCGGGCGCGGTGGCGCGCACTTCCAGCGTGGCCGTTTTGCCGGTGGCGCTGGTCACGGCTTTTTTTGGCTTTTCAACAACCGGGCTGCCCTGCGCGGCGGCTTCTTCCGCGGCGTCCGGTTCGGCAAAAGAAGGCGCGGCCAAGCCGCCGCAAAGCAGCGCGGCCAGCAGCAGGGCAAGGGCTTTTTTGGCAATTTTCATTCAGCCCGCCATCCCTTCGGCCATCTGCACAATTTGCAGGGCAAGCAGGCTTCCGCCAATGTTCAGCCCGTAGAAGATCGGCATAAGCAAAAACACGGCGGGGCCGCCAACAAACAGGAACATCCAGTTGCCGCGCACAGATTCCGCCCAGGCTGCGGCGTATCTGACCCGCAAAACCTGGTAGCATTCCGGCAGCGACGCGCAAACCCGCAGGGGAACTTCCGCCCTTGCGCTGGCGGCGGCGCCCTGCGCGTCGGTATAATTCACCTGCGCCACATACGTGCGCGTTACGCCGAACGTGGCTTTTTGCAGCAGCTCATCCGATCGCGCAACGAGCGTCAGCTTCGCGTCCGCCGCGCCTTCAATGAGCCGTTCGGTGGCGCTGCCGTCCACCGCCCGCTCCTGTTCATACCATTGATACGTCGCGTTGGCCGCGCCTTCGGGCAACGCGGCCACCACCTCGAGCGTGATGGTTTTGCCGTTGGCGGCAGCGTAGTTCTTTGCCGGCTTTAAAATGGAAGGTTCCGCCGCAAACGCGGGCAACGCCAGCCCGGCGCACAGCAGCGCGGACAGCAAAATCGCCAGGTACCGTTTGGTTTTCTTCATGAAACATGCATCCTTTCGTCTGATCAAATAATAGGCAAGCCTGTGTGATGGCTTCCTTGGTTGCTTTGCGTAAAAAACAGCGGCTAGCGCACAGCGCAGGCGGCCAGCGCCGCTTCCAGCCGCGCGCGCACAGTCTCCTCCCCCAGCACCCGCATCACCGCCCACAAATCCGGCGTATTTGCCCGGGAAGTAACCGCCCAGCGGATTACGCCGCTCACATCGCCAACGTGGCCCTTCCAGGCCTCCGGCGCCGCCTTGAACGCCTTCACATCCGGCGAGTACCCCAGCGGCTCACAAATTGACTTCAGCCGTGCAAACCACGTTTCTTTGTCGTCCGCCGGGTCATATATCCTCTGGTAAGCCCGCAAAATCGCCGCGCTGTCGGGCTGTTCGCACGGCAGCGGGGCATATAGCTCCTCATAAAAGTAGCCAAATGTTTCCCGCAGCTGGTTCCAGCGGGCAATGTCCTTCCGGGGCTTCCTGCCGCCCCGGTCCAGGCCGAGCATGGCGCGCGCCCGGGGCTTGTCCGCTTCCATCAGCGCCGCCAGCGCCGGGTCATATTCCCCCGCCCAGACAAGCGCCTGCTCGCAGGCCTCTTCCGCCGTCATGCGCGAAATCACCGTTTTGCTCACATCCTCCAGCTTCACCAGATCAAACAGCGCGCCGCTGGGGCTGAGCTTCTTCAATTCGAACGGGAATTCCGCCAGATCCGCCGCCGGGTTGGCGCGCCGCCAATCCTCAAAATTGGAATTGAGCAGCGTCAGCAAATATTCCCGCAGCGCCTGGGCGGGGTATCCCTGCTCGGCAAACCAGCTGACCCGCGCTTCGGGATCTTTGCGCTTGCTCAGCTTGCGCCGCCCGCCGTTTTCTTCTTTCATAATCAGCGCCGTATGCGCGTAGTGGGGCGGCCGGAACCCCAGCAGCTCAAACAGCTGGATGTGCAGCGGCAGGCTGGCAATCCACTCGTCGCCGCGGATGACATGCGTAACACGCATCAGGTGATCATCCACCGCGTGGGCAAAGTGATAGGTCGGAACACCGTCGGCCTTCAGCAAAACGGCGTCCATGATGTTTTCCGGCAATTCCAGCTTCCCGCGCACCAGATCCCGCACGGTAATTTTTGCTGTCTCGCGGCCCGGCGATCGCAGCCGCAGCGTATACGGCTCCCCGGCCTCCACGCGCCGCGCCTGCTCGGCCAGCGGCAAATCGCGGCAGCGCGCCCACTTGCCATAATACCCTTTGTTGACCCCCGCCTGTTCTTGCCGCGCCCGCAGCTCATCCAACGCCTCCGCGCTGCAAAAGCAGGGGTAGGCCAGCCCCGCCTCCAGCAACTGCCGCGCAAAGGCGTGATAAATCCATTTTCGCTTGCTCTGGGTATAAGGTCCGTAGGCCCCGCGCTCTTCTTCCGGCGCGGTAACGCCTTCGTCCGGCAGAATGCCCGCATAGCGCAGCCCCTCGAGCAGCACAGCCGCGCCCTGCGCCACCTCTCTTTTTTTGTCGGTGTCTTCCAGGCGCAGAAAAAACACGCCGCCACTTCGCGCGGCAGCAAGAAAATCGGCAAAAGCGCCGAACAAATTCCCAATATGTAAAAAGCCGGTGGGGCTCGGCGCCAGGCGCGTAACAAACGCTCCCTCCGGCAAAGCGCGCGGGGGGTACCGCAGCTCCAGCTCCTCTGGATCGGGCGTCGAATTCCCGAATATTGCCTGTGACAAACGCAACCGCAGCTCGTTCATGATTCTAAACTCCCTCATGGTTTTAACAGGTAAAATCCCAGATTTTTCGGACATTTCGGCTTCTGTTATCCACATTGTCCACCGAGTTTTCAACAGGCGACTGAAAATTTTACGCTTTATGGCAATAAAGTAGCGCTAATTTCCCAAATGCAGGTTTCCGCTCAGGGAGAGATTCCCTGTTGGCAAAATCGTCACAATCACGCCGTTTTCGCGCGCCGTGGAATAAACGGGCATGCGCGCGGCCAGGGCAACGTTCCACTTCACATTGGGATAAATCTGCCCCAGGCCGTTGGTTACAATCCCCATTTTTGGGCGCAGCCTTCGCAAAAACGCCACAGAAGTGCTCAGGGAATACCCGTGGTGCGGCAATTTTAACAGATCCAGCCTTCCGCCGGGCAGCAGCGGAGCCGTCTCCCGCGCAATTTTTTTTTCAAGCCCGTGCGGCGCGGTGATATCGCCTGTCAGCAGCGCCGTGCGCCCGAAGACGCGCACAAGAGTGACCACGGAGTTGTCGTTCTCGCCCTTCAGCCGGGGGTCGTCGTGGCTGTCCAGATTCAACAGTTGCAGCGTCATATCGCCCAGCGCAAAGGGCTTGTCCGGCAGGGTTTCCACAACCGGGAACCCCCGCGCGGCAGCAATATCGGCAATGCGCTGCCGGTTTTCCCCAATCCCCCAGTCGTCAAGCTCATATCGGAACTGATTCTGGTCGCCCAGCGGCTTCAGGAACACCTCCTTCACCGTCACAGCCGGATCGGATAAAATGGCCGGAAAACCGCCCGCGTGATCATAATGGTAGTGCGTGGGCAAAATAAAATCCAGCGTCACCCGCCCCGCCCGATCGGCCGCCACCTGTTTCAGGTACGCCAGCACCCGCGCCTCGTAACCGGGCCGCCGGGCTGACGCAATGGGGTTGTCGCTGCCCCATCCGCTGTCGATCAGGGCAAAATGCCCCGCGCTTTCCAGCAATATGCAGTCGGCGTTGTCCACATTCAAAAAATGCAGGCGGCTGGCTCCCGCGCCAATCGAACGAAAATCCTCCGCCCGCACAAGCCAGCGCCGCTCATAATGGTTGCACAGCAGGTTCACCGTAATATCGAACAGGAAAATCAAAACCATGCCGCCCATCACAATTATGGTGGCAATTTTTTTCGCGGCGCGCCCGCGGTTTTCTTTCCCGTCCTTCAAACGTTACCCCGCTCCCTTATTCCATCGCGTCGAAATCAATCCCTGCCAGCAGCGCCTTCAGCTCCGCCGCCTCGTCGCCGCTGAGTGTGACGCCTTTGCCCATTTTTTCGTGCCCGGGAGCCCACTCGCGGATGTCGTACTTTGCCTCCCGCCCGTTCCAGCTCACAAGGTTAAATTCTTTTGTCCAGCCCTTTGCCGTTTCGCTGAGCACCCCAATTTCTTCCGTAATCTCATACTTGAACTCTGCCATAGCCGCCTTCCTTTCCTGTTATGTCAGTCTACTGTATGGTATTCCGCGCAGCGCAAAAATGTCCCTGTATGATAATAATTATAAGCAAAATATTATCCTACATGCATTGATCATAAGCCATTCGGCCCAGCAACTTCTCAGCCAAAGCCCGCCCTCGCCACAGGCGATGTGCTTATTATAACACACTTTGTTTTGGAACGCAAGAGCAAATTTTGCGCGGTTGCGCGCGCGCCGCCAGCCCTTTCCCGGATGTTTGCCGATCCTACCGCAGCGCCAACCCCAGCACCGCCGCAATCGCGGCCCCAAGGCCCGCCGAAGCCAGCAGCGCCCCCACGGTTGCCAGCCGCGCCTGCAAAACCTTGCTCGGCGGCGGCGCGCTGCTGTTTTTGGCAACCGCGCGCGCGCGGTCACGCAACGTTCCCTCGCTGAGCGCCGAGTATTCCGGCTTCACAAAAAACAGCACCCGCTCAAAATATTCACAGTCGCTTTCCATCACTTCAATCACTCTGTGGTTCACGCCTTTGATCATAGCCCGCTCTTCCTCCATCGTTCAGTTGGTTTTATTTTGGGCAGGAATCGGCCCGGGTATGCCCACATTTTGATAAAATTCCTGCGCGCCGCCAGATTACCCATTGCATTTCTCGGAAATCTATGGTATAATAAGCACAAATCCTATGGCGAGAGATATCTTTGCGAAGTGATTTCTGGAGACAAACCTTCACATTTTGCGCGTTCCCCGAAAGCGTTTTCCGCAGCGCAATTTTACGATAGTTCGAAATTTCGGAATGGCGAACCGTTTTTTGACCCCTTTTCAGAGCCAAAATCCAGTATTTCGGAATTTCGGAATCTCGTAAATTACCGCAACTTTTGTGATATAATAACACAAAACATGCGGCGAGAGATGGCTTCGCGAAGCTGCCACCTGTGACGAACTGCTCACCGCAGGTGAGTTATAATAAATATGATAAAGGAAGGATTTTCCTATGAAAACAAAACACTGCCAACTGTTGCGGCTGCTTGCCGTATTGACCGCCCTGGCGCTGCTGGTTGGCGTCGCGAGTTTGCCTGCCGCCGCCGCCGTGCCGCAAAACGCCGCCGCCGAAGTTGTCCGCCTGGTCAACGAAGAGCGCGCCAAAGCCGGCCTTTCCGCGTTGGCAAACAATTACGACGCGCTCAGCCGCGCCGCGCAGATCCGCGCCGAAGAGCTGCCCTATCGCATTGATCAGACCCACCAGCGCCCCGACGGCAGGGAATGCTTCACGGTGCTGGAAGAATGCGGCATTACCTCTTACCGCGCGGCGGGCGAAAACATTGCCGCCGGGCAGAAAACCCCACAGGAAGTGGTAAACGACTGGATGAGTTCGCCCGGCCATCGCGCGAATATTTTGGGCAATTTCAACAGCATCGGCGTGGGCGTGACAGAATCCAACGGGCGGCTCTATTGGTCGCAGGAATTCCTCCAGCGCAGAATTTCGCTGGACGGCCTGGCGACCATCGGCGGCTTCCTGATTTCGCTGTTCAGCCTGCCCTTCCGCTGGCTGGCCAACTTGTTCCAATGGTTTGCCGCGCGCGGGAAGTAAGAACCCGTTCGCACAGCACAGGCGCGGTTTGCGCGTTTGATATCACCAAAAAAAGGACATCTTATGTTTGTTGACACCGCGAAAATCACAGTCACAGCGGGCGCGGGGGGCGATGGTTGCGTCGCCTTCCACCGCGAAAAATATGTTGCTTCCGGCGGGCCTTCGGGCGGCGACGGGGGGCATGGCGGCAGCGTTTATCTTCAGGCGAGCGATCAGCTGTCTACGCTTTCTGATTTCCGCTACAAGCGGAAATACCACGCCGAAAACGGCATGCCGGGCGGCCCTTCGCGCCGCAGCGGCAAATACGGCGAAGACCTGATCATCCGCGTGCCGCGCGGCTGCCTTGTAAAAGAAGCCGAAACCGGGCGGCTGATGGCCGACGTTTCGGGCGACGAGCCGGTGCTGCTGGCACGGGGCGGCCGGGGCGGCTGGGGCAATATCCACTTTGCCACGCCAACGCGGCAGACGCCGCGCTTTGCCAAGCCCGGTATGGCGGGCGAACACTGGGAGTTGCAGCTGGAGTTAAAGCTGCTGGCCGACGTTGGCCTGCTGGGCTTCCCAAATGTGGGGAAATCATCGTTCCTCTCGGTGGTCAGCCAGGCCAAGCCCATTGTGGGCGACTACCCGTTCACCACGATTACCCCTGTGCTGGGCGTGGTCAGCCTGGAGCCGGGCAGCTCGTTCGTCATGGCCGACATCCCCGGGCTGATAGAAGGGGCCAGCGAGGGGCTGGGGCTGGGGCACGCTTTTTTGCGGCATGTGGAACGCTGCCGCATGCTGCTGCACATTTTGGACGCGGCGGGCAGCGAGGGCCGCGACCCCATTGAGGATTACGAGACCATCAACCGTGAACTGGCGCGCTACCTGCCGGAGCTCAGCGGCCGCCCGCAGATTGTGGCGGCGAACAAAACGGATTTGGCGACGCCGGAACAGCTGAGCCGCCTGCGCACCTATATCGAAGGCAAAGGATGCGACTATTTTGAGATGTGCGCGCCCATTGCCGAAGGCACGGCCCCGGTGATCCAGGCCGCGGCGCGCATGCTCGCGCAGCTGCCGCCGATGAAGCGCTTTGAGCCGCAGATTCCGCCGGAAAGCGACGAACCGCCGAACGAAGGCCAGCGCTTTGCGATCACGGAATCCGACGGGATTTATAACATTGAATCCGAGTGGCTGCTGCGCATTTTGCGCGGCTGCAATATGGACGATTACGAGTCGCTGCAATATTTTCAGCGCGTGCTTCAGTCCAGCGGGATCATTGAGGCCCTGGAGACCGAAGGGATCCAGGAAGGCGACACAGTCTGCGTTTATGACTTTGTGTTCGAGTATGTTAAGTAAGGCGGTTTTTTATGTCCGTTATTTTAACCTGCCATAGTCTCTGCCTGGGTTACGAAAACCGCGAGGTGCTCCACGGGCTGGATCTGCGCCTGGAAGAGGGGCAGTGCCTGAGCGTGCTGGGGGAAAACGGCGCGGGCAAAAGCACGCTGCTCCATGCGCTGTTAGGGCTGAAAAAGCCCAGCCGAGGCAGCGTGGAATACGGCGCGGGGCTAAGCCGGCGGCAAATTGGCTACCTGCCGCAGCAAAGCGCCGCGCAGAAAGACTTCCCCGCCCTGGCCGGGGAAGTTGTGCGCTCCGGGCTGCTCAGCTCCTGCGGGGCGCGGGCGTGGTATACCCGCGGCGAGCGCCGCCGCGCGCTGGAAGCCATGGAACTGCTGGGCGTGCGGGAAATGAACCGCCGCAGCTTCCGGGAGCTTTCCGGCGGGCAGCAGCGGCGCGTTCTGCTGGCGCGGGCCCTTTGCGCCACGCAGAAGCTTTTGCTGCTCGACGAACCCGGCGCGGGGCTGGACCCCGTGGCGTCGCAGGATCTGGCGCAAGCGATCCGCGCGCTGCACCGGACGCAGGGCATCTCTATCGTCATGGTTTCCCACGACATTGCGACAGCTCTGCGCGAAGCCGACCTAGTGCTGCATCTGGTCAACGCGCACGAGCGCTTTTTGGGCACGCCGGACGCCTACCGGGCTTCCGAAACCGGGGCGCGCTTTTTAGGGAACAGGAATTAGGAAGTAGGGGTTAGGGGAGATGTTTCACCAGCTGCAAAATTATCTGCAATACGACTTCATGCGTTACGCGCTGATTGTTGGCCCGCTGGTCACAATCTGCTCGGCGCTGCTGGGCGTTACGCTTGTGCTGCGGCGCTATTCCATGATTGGCGACGGCCTTTCGCATGTTGGGTTTGGCGCGCTGGGCGTGGCGGCGGCTCTGCACTGGGCGCCGCTGCCTGTGGCTGTGCCCGCCGTGATTGCGGCGGCTTTTTTGCTGCTGCGCTCGCGCCACAAAAAAATGCAGGGCGACGCCGCCATCGCTCTGTTTTCTGCCACCTGCCTTGCCTTGGGCGTGCTGGCGATCACCATTTCCGGCGGATCGAACGTGGATTTGATGAATTATATGTTCGGCAGCATACTGGCGCTTTCGAAAAGCGACGTATGGATTGCGGCGGGGCTTTTTGCGCTGGTTTTGCCCGGCTTTGCCTGGCTCTATCACCGCATTTTTTCCGTTACGTTCGACGAACCCTTTGCCCGGGCAACGGGCCTGCGCACCGGCCTTTATCAGCTGCTGACGGCGCTGTTCACTTCGCTGACCATCGTGCTGGGCATGCGCCTGCTGGGGACGCTGCTCATTTCGAGCCTGCTGACATTCCCGGCCATGATTTCGATGCGCCTGTTCAAAAGCTTCCGCGCCGTGGTGCTCAGCGCCGCTGTTACTTCGGTCGTATGCTTTGTGGCGGGCTTCCTGATTTCCCTTTTCTGGAAACAAAACCTGCCGACGGGCGCAACAATTGTTGCGGTCTACGCGCTGGCGTTCGGAGCGTTTTCGCTGGCCGGCTGGGTGCGCGGGCGCAGCAGAAAAAATTGCTGAACACGTTCCCGGGCGCGCGGACACATTTTTTTGGTCGTAAACCCAACTTTTTCTTGACAGGGCAACCAAAATGCGTTACAATATATAGTGACGTATTTTGGTTGTACTGCCGAACGGCTTGAGATATGTCTAATCAGCGAAGATAGACAGAGGAGGGATATATTCTGGGAGACGTCAGTATATGGATTTATATCGGCACGGTCCTTGGGCTTTTGGCCGCGTTTGCGGTGGCAAGCGTCTTTTTATATAGAAAAGGCGAAGAGCACCGGAAGTTGGTTGCCGAGCAAAAAATTGGTTCGGCCGAACAGGAGGCCACAAGGATTTTAAACGACGCCTTGTCGCAGGCCGAAACCAAAAAAAAGGAAGCGATCATTGAAGCAAAGGACGAGATACACAAGCAGCGCACGGAAGCAGACCGCGAACTGCGCGACCGCAGGGCGGAAGTGCAGCGGCAGGAGCGGCGCATCAACCAGCGCGAAGAAACGCTGGACAAGCGCTCGGATAACCTGGAGAAAAAAGAGGAGGCCCTGCAGAGCAAACTGAAAGCCGCCGACGCGAGGCTCGACGAAATTGAGCTGCTCAAAAAGAGCCAATTCGATATGCTCGAAAAAATTTCCGGCTTTACGGAAGAACAGGCGAAGGCCCACCTGCTGCAAGCGCTGGAGGCCGATTTGGAGCACGAAAAAGCCCTGCGCATCATCGACGCGGAACAGCGCACCCGCGACGACGCGGAATCCATGGCCAAGGAAATTATCGCCACGGCGATTCAACGCTGCGCGGCGGATCATACGGCAGAGACCACTGTCAGCGTTGTCGCGCTCCCCAGCGACGAAATGAAGGGGCGCATCATCGGCCGCGAAGGCCGCAATATCCGGACGCTTGAAACCATCACCGGCGTTGATTTGATCATCGACGACACGCCCGAAGCCATCACCGTTTCGTGCTTCGACCCCGTGCGCCGCGAAATTGCCCGCCGCACCCTGGAGCGCCTGATCCTCGACGGGCGCATTCATCCGGCGCGTGTGGAAGAAATGCACGACAAATGCCGCCGCGAGGTGGAGGCCGAAATCAAGCAGACCGGCGAACGCGCGCTGATTGAAGCGGGCGTGAACAATGTTCACGGCGAAATTGTAAAGCTGTTGGGCAAGCTGCGCTACCGCACCAGTTACGGGCAAAATGTGCTGTCGCACTCGCTGGAGGTTTCGTATATCGCGGGGCTGATGGCGGCGGAACTGGGCGCGGATGTGAAACTGGCCAAACGCGCGGGGCTGCTGCACGATATCGGCAAAGCGCTGGATCACGAGCAAGAGGGCTCCCACATTGAGCTTGGCGTTGAGTTTGCGCGCAAATACAAAGAAAACGAGCAGATTCTGCACGCCATTCAGGCGCACCACGGCGACGTGGAGTGCCGCACGATTGTGGCATGCCTGGTGCAGGCGGCGGACGCAGTTTCGGCCGCACGGCCCGGCGCGCGCCGCGAAAACCTGCAAAACTATATCAAGCGGCTGGAGAAGCTCGAAGAGCTGACCACATCTTTTGAGGGCGTTGACACGGCGTTTGCCATGCAGGCGGGCCGCGAAGTGCGGATTATGGTCAAGCCCGATAAGATCAGCGACGACGCGATGGTGCTGCTCGCCCGCGAAATCGCGCAGAAGATTGAGAAAGATCTGGAATACCCCGGCCAAATCAAGGTCAACCTGATCCGCGAAAGCCGCGCCAGCGACGTTGCGAAATAGCACGCGGCGGATGTAAAAAACGGCGGCCTTTGTGGGCCGTCGTTTTTGACCCGGAAGAACGCGCAGAACCGGCGGCAAGGCATTTTTCATCGGCGCGGCTGAGGATTTTAGCGCACAAAAAACGACAAAGCAAATAAGAGATAAACATCAAGCGGCAAGCACTGGCCTGGCAAAGCAAACGAGAGATGAACATCAGGCGCAAGCACTGGACTGGAAGAAAAAGTAACATTTCCTGAAATTTATAGCGAAAATATGGAACCCGGGGCCGTTTTCCCCTGTCTTATTAGTGTTGAGGGGGTGATCCCGGGTGTTGGACGACTTAATTCGGGCGGCGCTGAACGAAGAGGCAGAGCAATGCGTTGTGCCGGAAGCGGTTGACCAAATTCTCTGGGGCCGCATCGTTCAGGGCGGCGAACCCGGGTCGGGGGGGACATCCAATGAACAATGATAGAATCGGTGAGCTCGCGCTGAAGGCGGCGCAGGGCGATTTGGATGCATTCCAGGAACTCTATCTCGGCACAAGGCAGCGCGCGTGGTTCACGGCGCTCTCCATTGCGAAGAACGAAACCGACGCGCAAGACATTTTGCAGGAGAGCTACTTAAAGGTTTACAAAAACTTAACCCAGCTGGAAAAGCCGGAGCTGTTTTTGGCCTGGCTCAACCAGATTGTTGCCAATCAGGCCAAAAATTATATCAGCCGCCGCCGCCCCGATTCTTTTGCGGAGTACGACGACGACAACGCTGTTAACTGGCAGGAAGAAACCGATCCCGCGTTTTTGCCAGACGAGAATCTTGACCAGCAGGAAGCCAAAGCGCTGATTGCGAAGCTAGTGAAAAGCCTACCGGAAGATCAACGCCTTGTTGTGCTGATGCACTATTACAACGAAATGGACGTAGCGGATGTTGCGAAGGCGCTGGAAGTGCCGGAGGGGACCGTAAAAAGCAGGCTCAGCCGCGCGCGGCAAAAGCTTGCAACGATGTTAAACGAAGCCCAGGGGAAGGGGCTCAGGCTATATTCGGTCATGCCAATCCCCTTCCTGGCGTATTTTATTCAGTTGCTTGGGTTTGAGGAGAGTCCTGCCCACCGCCTGCCGCCCCTGATTTTGGGCACAGCGGCAGGTGGTGCGGCTGCGGCGGGCGCAACGGAAGCCGCGCTCTCTTCTGCCAGTAAGAGGGCGGCAAAAGGCGCTTCGCTCCCCGCTAAAATTGCGGCGCTTGCCACGGCGGCCACCATCGCAGTCACAGGCGCTGTGGGCGGCAGCATAGCGGTTTACCGCAGAAAGCAGCGGACTGCGCTGGAAAGCCAGAGCAGCGCGGCGGTTTATCACGGCAAAACAACGCAAGTGATTCCCATCGGCGGCGCGGAGACAACCACGGAGCGCGCGGCGGAAGAGACGGCTGGCGTCACAGATAATTCCACAGGGCAGCCAACAGCCGGCACGAGCCGGGCAGCCACATCAAAGGCGGCAACCGCAAAGGCATCCACCTCAAAGGCGGCCACAACGACCACAACGGCCAGCGCCGCCACAACGACAGACGCCACAACAAGCCGCAATGTGACGTTGGAATTCATCACCACACAGGTGACCAACTCCACCTATCCCCCTTATACATACAGCCAGGCTTCCAATGGGACGTTCCCGCAGCTGGAATTCCCATCGCTGCCCACCTGGACCACCAGGGCAAAAACCACGACGGCTACCACGCCAACCACAACAACAGCTACGACAACGACAACGCACCCCCCCACGACAACAACCACGGTGGTAACCACAGAAGCTATCACAGAAACTTTTTTGGTAAACCCGGCCAGCAACCTCATCGTGCGCTATACCGGCACGGCGGTGAATGTGACGGTGCCCGCCATAGTAGATGGCGTTGCAATGAAGCATTTGGGCGACGAAGCGTTCAAGGGCACCCCGGTAGAACGGGTAATCATCTCGGAGGGCATCGACTGCATCCGCGACTACGCCTTTGCGGAATGCCCGCAGCTGACGGCTGTGGAAATCCCAAGAAGCGTGAAAAATCGCATTGGCGAAAAGGTGTTCAGCGGCAGCCCCCACGTGGTGCTTTATCTTTACGAAGGCTCTTATGCCGACACTTGGGCCAAGAACAATGGCTTTACGCCACAGTACCTGACTGACTGACCAAATCGCGCCGCACGGCGGTGTTGAAGGGTTTGCGGATATAGATGCGGTCGCAGGAATACCTGCGGCCGCGCCATTTTTGCACCCCCGCCTCCCGTTTCGCATACGATGGAACAGTGATAGGGAGAGAGGAGCTGTTGATGCGATGAACCCGACAAATATTGTCCCATATCAACGCAAGGCGGCGGTAGACTATGCGCATACATGGGCCTTTGGCCGCAACCCAAAGTACGGCGACTTTTCGGATATGGGCGGGGATTGCTCTAATTTTATCTCACAGTGCCTGATTGCGGGCAACGCGGTCATGAAGGACAACCAGGAAAACGGCTGGTACTATTATTCGCTGAAAAATCGCTCGCCCAGCTGGTCGGGCGTGCCGTTTTTATGGAAATTCCTCGTGACCAACCAGGGCCGCGGCCCGTTTGGCCACGAAATTCCGCTGGCAGAAGCTGAGGTGGGCGACATCATACAGCTGCGTTTCCCCGACAAAGAGGACTACTCGCATTCGCTGTTGATTGTGGACGAGGGCGACGCGCCCGACCCGATGAACATTCTCATCGCCGCGCACAGCTACGATTCGGACTACCGCCCGCTGAATACGTACAGCTACCAGAGCACGCGCGTGCTGCACATCGACGGCGTGCGCAAGTAGCCCTGATAAAAATAGCAAAGCCCCATGGCGAAAGATTACGGCCATGGGGCAAAATATGGTACACCCTCAGGGGCTCGAACCCTGGACACCCTGATTAAGAGTCAGGTGCTCTACCAGCTGAGCTAAGGGTGCTGGTCAAGGTCAGAAAACGGGAGGGCACTCACAACACAAAGCCAGCGCACGCGGGCGCAAGGGGGGGGAGCCGCGCCTTCAAAACCGAACAAAGAACAGATGAAAACAGCGGGCAACCAGCAGGGAAGAAGCTACAAAAGAT
>JAIRPV010000013.1 GCA_031256825.1 Oscillospiraceae bacterium
CGCCTTTGCGGCTTCATATTCCGCTTCGCTCATGTGGTATACTTTCATTTTCTTCACCCTCTGCTATTATACCACATCTTCGCGCTGTTGTCTATAGGTTTGTCGGGGGATAGTATTAGCCCCTACGACACCGTTGCTACCGCAAATTTGGCTTGCGTGATGATGCAGGTGCCGGGCGTTGTCGCGCCAACGCGCGAAGTTGTGGAAAGCGCGCGGCGGTTGTTGCCGCAGCCGGAAACGCAGGAGCTAACCCTTTACTGCCCGCTGACGGTGTGCGTGGAGGACGACGACGGCTGCGATCTTGTCGAGACGGATCCGCACATTCTTGCCTGGTTCGAGGGCGAAATCAGCGCCGCGCTGCGAGATGAAATTTCCGAGGGCGAAAACATGGCGGACTATCTCGATGAGCCGCTGAAAGGCAAAATCGCGTCGGTGGAGTTCGATGTGGCCCGCTTTGGCGAGCTGCTGTATGGAAAGGTTTCTTGCAATCTGCGTGTGCCGCTGACGGCGGATGAGCAGTCGGAATTTGTCGATTGGGCGACCGGCCAGGCAAGCGACGGCCTTGGCGAGGGTTTTGAGCAGCGTCCCGTCAGCACTTCAGAAGGCGACTTATATGTGAGCCTCTGGCATGGCGGCGCGGATTATTTTATGCTGCCGGAGCAAGAATTTCTCGCACGGCTGGACACGCAAACGCTTGATACACAAGGGCTTGGCGAAGCAACCCCGCACAAGCCGGAGCGCCCCTTGATCGGCGCGGACGGCAACGTGTTCAACCTGATCGGCCTCGCCGCCGCGACACTGCGCGAAAACGGGCTGGCCGAACAGGCGAAGGAAATGCGGTCGCGGGCTATGGACGCGGGCAGCTACGACGGTGCGCTGGGCGTGATCATGGAATACGTTGAGCCGGTTTGTGCGGAAGGCTTTGAGGACGAGGATGAGGACTGGTGCAACGAGCCGGAGAATGACGAAGACCTTGACACGCAAGGCTTTGGCGGCATGGGAGGGATGTGCTGATGGCAAACAATGTGACGAACATCATCACACTTGACGCGGACGAGCCACGCACGAGCGAGGTGCTGGCAGCGATTCAGTGCGATAAATTTGGCCCCGGCAGCATCGACTTCCAGAAAATCGTGCCCTCCTCGAACGGCGACGACTGGTATGAGGCGCACCAGCGCGACTGGGCGACGAAGTGGGGCGCCTTCGGATTCGACGGCGACATGCCGCCCTATGAGCCGGGCAGCGACACGCTCCAGTTTCTGACCGCGTGGTCACGGCCTGCGCCGGTGCTGCAGCGCTTGTCAGAACTTTATCCAGATGTGGGATTTTATCACCAGTGGGCCGATGAGGATGTCGGTCACAACGTTGGCGAGGCGTGGTATCGGGACGGCCGCTGCCTGGATGCGTTCGAGCCGCAAGGCGGTTCGCGCGAGGCCTACGAGATGGCCGCTGAAATCATCGGCGAAGACTTGGAGTCGCTGGGCCTGCGTCTGCTGCCGGACGGGAGTGGCTATGAATACTTCGACGAGGACGAAGGCCTTGCTATGCAAGGCTTTGTCGGAATGGAGGGCATGTGCTGATGAACGAAAAAGCACGAAGCATGCTCGAATATTACCCGCTGGGCACGCGCATGGAGTTGATCGACATGGCGAACTTCGAGGTTGGCATGCCGCCCGGTCTGCGCGGAACGGTGGTCGGCTGCGATGACCAGCCGAGCCTGCAAATGCTTTGGGATAATGGGCGTTCGTTGTCACTTCTGATGGGAGATTCGTATCGCAAACTTCGCCCGGATGAAGTGGATGCGGAGCAATATGGCAATATCACCGCCGTTTGTGACAAATGCCCATCACTTTGTAACTATCGTGAGTATCCGGCGCGGGATTATGCGTACACTTTCGAGGAAATTGATGACCCCGAAACCCTTGCCGAGCACTTTGAACATGGCAATTGGGACATTCGCACCGGATTTTTGTATGGCGGGTTGGCGTTTGTGCAGCAAGTCAACGGCGGCGACGAGTGGCTGGCGCTGCGGCAGTCGCAGCCGGGACAGTGGGAAAGTTTCGAGAGTATCAGCTTTGGGCACATTCTGCTGAGCGCCGGGGAGGACGAACTTCTGGAATACGTCAGTGATATTGTTGAGGAACACGGAGTGCTTGAAGTGGACGAAACGCTTGAAGCGCAAGGCTTTGGCGGCATGGGAGGGATGGCGTGATGAGCAATAATGTCTACTCCGGGGCGGATTTTCAGAGTGATTTCACGGGTGGCTTTCCCACTGTACTGTGCTATGATTTCGAGGACGAAATCGCTTGGCTCGAACCCAGCCCTGCCTACGACGATGACAGCCCCGAGGCCCAGCAATGCCGCGAATTTTGCGACGATTGGGGTACGCAACCCTGTTATTCTTGGGAATATTACAACGATTTGCTCGAATCGCTGGGCAAAGAAGCGTATCAAAACGCGGCTGTTCTGGACGAAAACGAAGAACCAACGACAATAATTGGAGGAATGCATGCATGTTGGTCTTAAATGCGAAGCGAAACGGATATGCGCCACGTCAGTGCGGTAAAACTTTGACCGTCGGCGAGCTGATGCGCTACCTGGAAGACTGTGAACCAGAGGATGAAATTTACCTCAGCCACGACAACGGCTACACCTATGGTTCGATCGCCACATTGGATTTTGAAGAATGCGAAGAAGAGGATCTTGAGGAGACCGAGGAGGAAGACGAAGAACTGGGCATGACCATGCAGTAGGAATCAATTTTGACAGCCGTTTTGCGTGTTTTTGGACATGTGAAACGGCTTTTTTGTTGCCAAAAACACGCATTCGGCCCGAAGGGGTGAGCTTATCAACAGTTTTATGCCCTGGGTGGGCGGCAAAAAGGCCCTGCGCGATGAGATTTTGCTGCGCTTCCCCCTCGCATATGAGCGGTATATCGAGGTGTTCGGGGGCGGCGGCTGGGTTTTGTTTCACAAACCTGCTGGTGACTTCGAAGTGTACAACGATTTCAACGCAAATCTTGTCACTTTGTATCGCTGCGTGCGGAATCAGCCGGAAGAATTGATTGCAAAACTGGAGTTTACGCTCAATTCGCGCGACGATTTTGAGCAAATTCGATCAATTTTACGCTCTAAAGTGGAGCTTTCGGACATGCAGCGGGCGGCATATTTTTATCAGTTGATTCGCCAAAGCTACGCCGCAGGCCTTGACAGCTATGGCGCGCAGCCCCGCGACATGTGGTCGCGTTTCCCACTCATTCGCGCGGCCAGCGCAAGATTGCAGGGCGTAATCATCGAAAACCGCGATTTTGAGAAACTCATTTCGCAATATGACCGCCCGGAATCACTGTTTTATTGCGACCCGCCGTACTTTTTCACCGAAAATTATTACGAAGACGTGGGCTTCACGGCGGCGGATCACGGGCGGCTGGCGGGGGCGCTGTTCGGCCTGAAAGGCAAGTGGCTCTTGAGTTACAACGATTGCGCGCAGGTGCGCGAGCTGTACAATCGGCCCGGAATTATGATCGAACCGATCTCCAGATTGTCGAATATCGCGCAGCGCTACGAAGGTGGGAAATTGTACGAAGAAGTGATCATTTCGAACTATGATACCACAGAACGCGCGCGCCAGCATGTGCAATTATCACTTTTTGACAGCGATTTCTGCGCTGGCGAGCCGCCCTGACGTCTCATTTTAGCGGCCTAATATGACAAAAGGAGGAGAAATGCTATGTTTTTCATGGAATGCGTTCTGGCTTTGGCCAAAGAGCTGCCCAGCTTTCTGGATCTGATTGTTCGCCATGCGCTGCAAATTCTCAGCGCCATCTAAATTAACAACAGAAGGAGCAAAATCTGATGTCAAAACAGGAGTTTCTGGCCCTGATGGGCCAATATTTTGACAGCTTGCGCATGGATTGCGACAGCGTTGTGGAGCATTTCTGCGACGAAGCATCGCAAACGCTGCACATTCATGTGCTGAGTGATGCGGAATTGGACACTTTGGCGGGCCACTGCGCTATAAATTGCGACGATTGCCTCTGGGCTGACAGCTGCGAGGACGCTCATGGCGACCTTGCGAACTGCCCGGATTTCACACAGCGGGAGGGGGATGATTGGTGATGGATGTTCACGTCATTTTGGGCCAAAAGAGCCGCACGACCATCCCGCTGCCGCTGCGCAAACTGCTGGGCTGGCAGCCGGGCGACACGCTGCGCTTCCGCCGCGAGGGCGATTCTGTGACAATCACGCGCATTTCAGCGGCAGCAAAGCCTACACCTGCAGCCCCCATTGAATCTCTGAAACCCTTGTTCTTGTGGCTTTTTGAGCTGCTCGGAGGTACGCTGGATGGCTGAACACAAACAGCTGTACCGCCACAGCTTCAGCGATGCAGTGCGGCAGGGCGAAACGGATCAGTGGCGGGCCTCGCATGCCGAAAATATCGCCTGCCGCGACTATATCGACCAGAGCATCGCGTTGAATTATCAGGACAACCGGCTGAATGGCGACGTCGCAGAGCATGCCATCGCGCGGTTTGGCTTTGACCGTGTGAATTGGGTGCTGGCCAACACGTTGCAGCGCAAGGAGCATGATGGCCGCTTCAGCACGGCAAACAAGGAATGGGCAAAAGGCTTTCACATTCCGCGCGGTGACACGCAATATCCGGATCGTCGTGCGGATTTTGTTGTGGATCAAAGCCATCCCGGCCTGGTGGATATGGTCGCGCGCCACGCCCGCGAAGCTTACGAGCAGCTGCACCTGTTCAGTGCGCCACAGTGCCAGCCTATTCATGAGTTTCAGGACGTTGCCGGGCATGTGCTGGTGCTGCGACCGGAGGTGCTGGCGGACGAGTTCAAAACGCCGGAATGCCAGCTATTTTTGGCGAATTATGGGAATGGCTGCCGTCCCAGCGCCATTGGCCGGGCGATTTATGGGCGGTTTTTGTGCGACGGCGAACAGGCCTGTTTCAACCGCGAGGACTTCTTCGGGGCGCTGCTGCCGGAGCATTTGCCCGACTGGGCCATCGAAAAAATGCGCGAGCCTGAGGCCGAGCAAACGCCGGAACGCCCGTGGATCAAGGTGTTTCAGATCAATGTTGACCGTGACGCGGAGCATCGTCGCTTCGAAGCGCTAAAAGAAAGCCAGCAAGTTGACGCGTCAATCTATGATGAAGTCTACAGCGGGCCGGTTGCTAGCGCTAACTTGGAGAGCATTTTCGCGCAGTTCAACGAGCAGTCGCCTGCGCTGCACCGGGGCCGGAGCATGTGCGTTTCTGATGTGATAGAAGTGAATAATTGTCACTTTTATGTCAATCCTGTGGGCTATAGAGCGGTGGAGTTTGACGCATCACAGGCGCAAAAACCCGAGAATTTGCTTAAAATTGTCATGATCGAACCTGATCAGCCAGCCTACGAAGCTGAAATATTTGACGATTTAAAGTCATGGCAGCGGGCCGTGGGCGGGTGCATCGAAGTAACCTATCCCTTTGAAGATAACGCCGTGCTGGTCGGCAATGACGAGGCCAAACTCCTTGATATGCAAGGAAACCGTCACATCGGCGGGCAGATTTACGCCGGGGCGGTCGGGATTGTAGGCGGCGACGGCGAGAATTTTTGCTCTTTAACGGATGAGCAGGCGGAAGCGTTCTGCGAAGAATTTGCGCAGCCGGAGGAGATTTCGCAGGAAGAAGTGCAGGGCGATATGGGGATCATATTTTATGGCATGTGAAACGCCGAAACCCCTGTCATTCCTAGATTTTTTCTCGGGGGTCGGCGGGTTTCGCGCTGGGCTCGAGCAGGCTGGCATGCGCTGCCTGGGGCACTGCGAGATCGACAAATTTGCCGACAAAAGCTATCGCGCGATTCACGATTTAAAGGAGGATGAGTGGTTCGCAAATGACATTGTGGCCGTTTTGCCCGCTGACCTCCCCCGAGCAAATCTGTGGTGCGCCGGGTTCCCCTGCACCGACATTTCAACCGCGAATAACAGACGGCTTGGGCTCGACGGGGCCCGCAGCGGGCTGTTTTTTGAGCTCGTTAGGTTGCTTGACGGGCTCCCCGCCAACGCTCGGCCCGACTGGCTGCTGCTTGAAAACGTTAAAGCGGTGCTACACATCCATGGCGGCTGGGACATGTTCCGGATTCTCCATTCGCTGGCCGAGCGCGGCTACCATTGCGAGTATGGATGCCTTGATTCAAGCCGGTTTGGCGTGCCGCAGCACCGGGAACGCGTGTTCATCGTCGCTCGAAGACTTTTTGGAGACGGATGTCGCCGAAAAATATTTCCTGTCCCCTGCGGCGCTGGCAAAGCTTTGCGGGGCCTCAACGGACGACAGCGGCAGGGCAAACGAATCTACGACGCAGACGGCGTTGCCCAAACCCTGATGGCCGGTTCGGGCGGTTTCGCGGGCAAAACCGGGCTCTATGCCGTGGGTTTCAACCGGCGCGAGGGCGTGACCGGGCCGCTCGAAACCGCCTGCACGCTGATGGCCAGCGACTGTCGCGGGCTGAATCGCAATCAGACGCAGACCGCCGTATTCGTTGATCTCAGCGCTGGCGCAATGAAGCAAACCGAAACGGCCCGCTGCCTTGTGTCAAAATATGATTCCGGGATTGGCCGTCACAAAGGCGAAAAATCCGGCGTGTTGGCGGGCGGGCGCATCCGAAAATTAACCCCCCGCGAGGCATGGCGTTTGCAAGGCTTCAGCGATGCACAGTTCGACAAGGCCGCTGCCGTCAACAGCGACGCACAACTTTACAGGCAGGCGGGGAATGGCGTAACGGTGCCGGTCATTGCGGCCATTGGGCGACAAATTGTTCTGGCGAATGGAACGTATGACCGGTTTGACAAGGACATTTTACCATCATTTTAGGTGCTTGTCAAGGGGATACCACATAAGGGAGTGGACAACTGCGCGTCTAAAGAAAATCGTGCAGGGAAAAGGGCACTTCGCGGAAGTGGTGCAGGTGTTTGCCTTCGTTGCCGGGCTTATGCTGTACGGGTTTGCGAAATTTGA
>JAIRPV010000014.1 GCA_031256825.1 Oscillospiraceae bacterium
CTTGCCGCCGTCCTGGAGCGCTTTACGCTAACCGTCCGTTCCTTGCCCCGCGATACCGTCAAAAGCATTGCCGGCCGCGATTGGATTTTGTCTATGGGTTAATTGCGGAATAGTATTAGACGAAGACATTGCGGCGGATAACGCTCATTTGTTTGTGGAAAAAGAACTGCAACGGGCATCGCTTCAGGCAATCAAGGCGCTGGATCAGAAAGACATCATGGTATTGTTTCCAGCTTTTAAGCCCAATGCAGTCACAAGGCTTGTCTTGAAAAAGCCCAAAACGGAGTCCAGCATCCGCAAAATCTGGATTCCCAAAACACTGGCCTATATCCTGCTGGAATACCGGAAATCACAGGACAGCCTGAAGCGAATCCTTGGCAGCGAGTATTATGACCACAACCTGGTGGTTGCCCTGCCCAATGGCCGTCCCTGCGAAGAACGGTTGATTACGGAAGCTTTTCAGCGTCTGCGGGAACAATGCGGTCTCCCGATGGTTGCGTTTCACTCGCTTCGTCACTCCAGCGCCACCTACAAGCTGAAGCTGAACAAAGGCGACATCAAGGCGACACAGGGCATTCCCAGGCAGATATGGTAACCCGCGTTTACGCGCATATCTTGGATGAAGACCGCAAGGTCAACGCCGTAAAGATGGAACAGGCCTTCTATTCCGTCCAAGCAAATCCCGATCTGCGCTCCGTCCAAGCGCCAGCCAGCGAAGCGCCTGACGAACTGGATATTGAGGGCTTCATCGCCAGGCTCAAATCTGCGCCACCGGACAAGCTGGCGCTCTTAGCAGAACTTCTGCGGGCGTGAAAGGAAAAAATGCGCTTATTAGCAAAATGAGCTGTTTTATTAACAGAGCGCCAATTTTGGTTCGATTCCAATTAGCAGATATTCCTGCTTTTGCAGTTCTCATTCATGCGCTGCGGCTTACCCTCTCTGACCTACAACCAAATAAAAAAGCGCCGCAAACCCTTGTTTTACGGCACTTTGCCTGCCCACAACAAAAAATGCAAGTTGGACGCGGGCCGCTTGCCCGAAAAAACACAAGCACCGGAGGCGCGAACTGCCTCCAGTGCAACTGGCGCACCCGGCGCGATTCGAACGCGCGGCCTTCCGCTTAGGAGGCGGACGCTCTATCCTGCTGAGCTACGGGCGCAAAGGGTCGGTAAAATGTTCGGGGCGGCGCGTTTTTGCTTTTCCAAAGCGCACTCTCAAACCCCACCCGGAACACTTCCTGTCCAGGTTTCTCGTGAATGCCGCTCCAAACGGCATTCGCGGTCACGCACAAGATCAATGGGGCGGTGGGATATCACCGCAAAATCCCCCATCCTCTCTCGTCTAGCTTTCCCACTTCGTCCTGATCAGTTCCATCGCCTGTTCATATACCGCCGCGCCCAGCGCGCGCAAATCAATGTTGTCTTCTTGCCCGCATACGTGCGCGAACGCGGCCCCAACAGCGGCGGTTTGCTCGTCGGACAATACGCCGGAAGGCGCCGCCAGCAAATATTGCGTAAACGCGCTGCCGTCAGAAATGGTATCCCAAAAGCTCTTCGAGCGGTTGATCAGAAAATTGTTCATCGAAGTGACGGCCGCCTCGGCCAGCAGCTTTGGCGAAAGCCACGCGCGCAACGCCTGCTGCCCCGAAAATACCATCAGCACATGCAATTGCTGCTCGCGCTCCGGCGTTAGCGCAAAACCAAAGCTTTGCGCCAGTTCCAGCAGTTCCGGGCTTTGCGCCGAATAGGCCGCCAGCTCCCGGCCCAGCCGCTTGGCGCGGGTCAACTCCCCGCTTTCGCGCAGCTTTTCGGTCTGCGCGGCAAGGCTGTCCAGATCATCGGGAATGCCCCCTCCTCTGGCGGAAGGGCTAAAAATTTTGATGTCATTGTCCATGATGGCCCCTCCTCAGGAGGCAGGATTCAGGATGCAGGAAACAGGGGACGCGAAGATTCATCATATACTTGGGATTCAAAAGAACGCAGGAAACAGGGGACGCGAAGATTTATCATATACTTGGATTCAAGCGGTAGCATGATTCAGGAAACAGGCATTTCCTGATTCCTGCCTCCTGATTCCTGCCTCCTGCCTCCTGATCCCTGCCTCCTGTTCAGCCCGCCATGCGCTTCGCCCTGCGCATGCGCGACTTATAGGTCAGCAGAGAGCTCACCTGCGCGTCGTTGACTTGCTCGTGGCCAATGGTCACGCATCCGCGGCCATACATGCCGCAAAAGTCGCTGCCGCCGGTGACGAGCAGATTGTTATCTTTGGCCAAAGTCAGCAGCTGCTTTTGTTCCTCGCGGTTGTTGCGGCTGTGGAATACCTCGAAGCCGTCCAGCCCCTCGGCAATCAGCTCGTCCAACAGATCCATCGCCGCGCTCCCGCCCGGGTGCGCCAATACGGCAATCCCGCCCGACTGGTGGATGGCGTCCATGACAGCGAAAGGCGACGGGAACCGGGCCGGGTGCAAAATATTGCTGGGGCTGCCCTCCTGGAACAGCTCTTCATAGATTTCGCCGTAGAAACTGTCGGTCAGGCCGCTTTCCATGAGCGCGCGCATCATATGCTGCGGATAGATACAGGTGGAACCCTTCGCGCATTCCTGCACCAGCTCCGGCGTGATCGAAAACCGCTGGATAAACTTGTGGAGCATGAACTGCGTGGCCCGTTTGCGCGCGGCAAGGTTGGCGCGGCAAAGGCTCTCCAGCCTGTCCGGGCTTTCGCTTAAATAGCAAAGCATATGCACTTCGCTGCCCGAACGGTTGTCGGTGCAAGAGAACTCCACTCCCGGGATCACTGTCACATTATAGCGCTCCCCGATGATCCTTCCTCGGATGGTGCCCGCCTGGCAGTCCTGGTCGGTGATGGCGATGGTACCAATCCCGCGCTGCTTCGCGAGCATAATCAGGTCGTCAATCCCCATGGAACCCATGGAAAGCTTTGTGTGGCAGTGCAAATCCCCGGCCAAGGCAATTCCCCCCTTATAATTAATTTCCCAATTCCACCTTCTATTATAGAACATTCCGGAAAAAAATGCAAGGGGTTTGATGAAAAATCCGAAAAAATCATTGTTTCAGTGGGATTCCCTTCTCGGCAAGCGTCTGCACCAGCTGCTCAATATAGGGTTCCACCTGCGCGCGGGCAAGGGTTTTGCTGTTCGAAGCAAAGGCCAGCCGCACGGTCACGCTGGCGCCGTCCTCCAGCGCAAACACATCGGTGAGCTTGATCGATTCCAGCCATTCGCAGTCCAGTGCGTTTGCCGCCCGCTCAATGTCGGCAAATGCCTGTTGCGCGCCCAGCACAAAGCTCAAATCCGCGTCGATGCCCGGGAACTTCGAGGGCTCGCGGTAGCGCAGCGGCAGCGGGGCAATCGCTTCGAGCAGCCCCAAATCCAGTTCCGCAACGGCAATCGCCGCCTTCTTGTCAATCTTCTGCCCCTGCCGCGGGTGCAGCGGCGCGATTTGCCCAATGGATTGCCCTTCCAGTTCAATGCGGAACGTATTCATCGGATGCTGCCAGCTGTGCTCCGGCTCTGCTTTGGGATACACCGGGATCGCATGCCGCAGCGCGCGCAACAATTCGTCCACCATATCGCGCAGCCGGAAAAACAGCGCTTCTTCCGTGATTTCCCGCCCGTAAACGGCAATCCCCAGCATGCGGCGCTCGTCGCACTCTCCATTGTCTTTTAGCCCGCGCACCGTGCGGCCAATCTCAAATATGCCAAACTTTGGCGCGTAGCCCCGGTTTTCGTTTATGAATGTCAGCAGCGTGGGGATCATCGATCGGCGCAGCGTTTCGTGGTTTGGGTTAACGCTATTGAGCAGCCGGACATTCGGCTCAATTTCCAGTTCCAGCTCGCGGAACTTTGCTTTGTCGGCCCAAATATAACTGTGCACCTCGTGCAGGCTGCGCCGCAGCACCAGCATGTCGCGGATCAGCGTTTCGTCGGTTTTGCCCTGCCGGGGGCGCACAGGCGCCAGCAGGCTGCGCGTAGAAGAGATCTCAAAGTTGTCGTAACCATATACCCGCGTGATTTCCTCCACCAAATCGGCCGCCATGGTAACGTCTTTCGTCGCGCGCCAGCCGGGCACGCCAACTTGATACCCCCAATCCTGCTCCTCCACGCCGAACCCCAGGCTGCGCAAAATCGCCGTCACGCGCTCGCGCGCAATGGGCATGCCGGTATATCGATCCAGATAGCTTTGTTTCAATGCAATCGAAATTGCGGGGTACCGGAACGTCTCTGCCATCGAAAGGCGGGAGATCACCTTCACGCCGCCGTCGCATTGCAGCAAAAGATGCAAAAAGCGGCCCACAGCGGGAATGGTCAGTTCCGGATCCAGGGCTTTTTCGTAGCGGGCGCTCGCATCCGTGCGCAGCCCCAGCCGGCTGGAGCTTTTGCGGATGCTGACCGGGTCAAAGGTCGCGCTCTCGAGCAGCAGGGCGCTGGTGTCGTCCTTAATTTCCGAGTCGAATCCGCCCATAATCCCGGCCACAGCCACAGCCTTGCCCGAACCGTTGCAAATCATCAGCGTGTTTGCGTCGATTTCCCGGTCGCTTCCGTCAAGCGTCTGAAAAACAAAGGGCGCGTTGAATGTCTTCACGCAGATATCGCTGACGCGCCGCAGATCGAACGCGTGCATGGGCTGCCCCAGTTCCAGCATAAGATAATTCGTCAGGTCGGCCAGCAGGTTGATCCCGCGCATGCCGCACGCGTGCAGCCGGGCGCGAATGGGCAGCGGGGCTTTGCGCACGCTGACGTTCTCCACCTTCAGCCCGCAATAGCGCTGGCAGGCCGGGCTTTCAACCGAAATGTCCACCGGCGGCAGCGCTTCGTATTGGTTCAAATCCGTCTGCGGCACAGGCCCCAGCGCCCTGCCCGTCAGCGCCGCGAACTCGCGCGCGACGCCATATATGCCCCAAAGGTCGGGCCGGTTGGTCAGGGATTTGTTGTCCACCTCAAAGATGGTGTCGTACAGTTCGATATATCGTTCCACAGGCGCGCCCAGCTCGTATTCCAGCCCCAGCTCATCCAGGTCGGCAATGCCCTCGTGGTCGTCGCTCATTCCCAGCTCTTTTTCTGAGCAGCACATGCCGTTGGAGATATATCCCGCGATTTTGGCGCGGGTCAGTTCCATGCCTGAAACAACCGCGCCCGCCGGGGCAAACGCCACATGCATGCCGGGGCGCACATTCGGCGCGCCGCACACCACGTCCACCACTTCGCTGCCCTTGTCCACAGTGAGCAGGTGCAGTTTTTTCGAATCCGGGTGCTTTTCCACCGTGAGAATTTTTGCAACAAGAATGCCGCGCGTTTGCGCGCCTTTGTGGATCACCTCTTCCACTTCCGCGGTAGAAAGCGTAAAACGGTGAATCAGGGCCTCCAGGTCGAGGCCATCCAGATTCACAAAATCCCGCACCCAGTTCATGGATACCAGCATAAACAAAATCCTTTCTGTGTCTGAATCGCCCGCGCTCTCACGACGGGAATTGCTCCAGCACCTTCAAATTTCCCGCGTTCAGGTCACGGATGTCTTTGATTCCGTAGCGCATCATCGCAAGGCGCGTCAGGCCCAGCCCAAAGGCGAAGCCGGTGAATTCCTCCGTGTCAATCCCGCCCATTTCCAGCACCCGCGGATGAATCATTCCACAGGGGCAAAGCTCCAGCCAGCCGGAGTTCTTGCACGTGGGGCAGCCCTCGCCGCCGCAGATCAGGCAATTGATGTCCAGCTCAAAGCCCGGTTCAACGAACGGGAAAAACCCGGGCCGCAGCCGCACTTTGATATCCTGCCGGAACACTTCGCTGAGCATGGTCTTCATAAAATAGATCAGGTTCGAAATCGAAATGTCCCGGTCAATCATGATGCCTTCCATCTGGAAAAATGTGTTCTCGTGGCAGGCGTCAATGCTCTCGTTGCGGAAACAGCGCCCCGGGAAGATCGCCCGCAGCGGCGCGCCATATTTGCGCATAATGGCGTTCTGCGCCGCCGACGTGTGGGTCTTCAGCACCTGCCCGTTGTCCAGGTAATAGGTGTCCTGCATGTCCCGCGCCGGGTGGTGCTTCGGAATGTTCAGCGACTCAAAGCACTGGTATTCGTTGACGATCTCGTTGTAGTCCTCCACAGCGAAGCCCATGCCAATAAAAATGCGCTCCAGCTCCCGCTGCGTCAGCGTAATCGGGTGATACGATCCCGCCGGGGCCTGGGGCGGCCGCGAGGTATCATATTGCCCGGCGGATTGGATCAGCTTGTCCAGTTCCGCCTGCCGCAGCGCTTCGGCCCGCAGGCTGAGCGCCTGCGCAATGTCGTCTTTCAGGCGGTTGATGAGCAGCCCGGCCTCTTTTTTGGCTTCGCCGCTGAACTCCCGCAAGTGCTGCATCAGCCCCGCCACATGGCCTTTTTTGCCCAAAAAGCCCACGCGCAGCGCTTCCAGCGCGGTGGAATCTTCCGCCTGCCGCAGCGCCGTATCGAACTGCGCGCGCAGAGCCTGTAATTGTTCCTGCATATGTTTTCCTCCCGGTGATTGCTACAGAATAGTGTAACACAGGTTGTGGCAAATGTCAAGGCAAATGTTGCGGAGGGAGTGGACAACTGCGCGTCTAAAGAAAATCGTGCAGGGAAAAGGGCACTTCGCGGAAGTGGTGCAGGTGTTTGCCTTCGTTGCCGGGCTTATGCTGTACGGGTTTGCGAAATTTGA
>JAIRPV010000019.1 GCA_031256825.1 Oscillospiraceae bacterium
GCGTCTTCGTGCCCCGCTGTCGCGATATAGTGCGCGCCGCAGTCATCTGTGCCAGAACCGTGATCGTGATTGATTTCCCCGACTTCCAGCAACCCAGCGCCAAAGCTGGTCTTCGTCCCTATAATTAACTCTGCCACTGTCAGATCAATGTTCGCATCTGCCAAGAACGTATCGATCGTTTTCTCAAGGTTCAGCGACTTGATCTTAGTCAGCGTTTCGTCCAGCGTATTCTTCACATCCGGCGTCAATATGTCAAAGCTATCCACCAATTCCAAGGCCTTTTCGATGGGAACCAGAATATTGTTCACCGCTTGTTGCAGGATCGACGCACCCGAATCTTCCGATTCGCTGATGAGATATGCCACATTCGGCAGTATCTGCAACAGCGTTGCCACCGGCGCCTTCATCAGCCGTTCGATCAGGAACATAATCGGATCGAAAAGCGCATGAACTTCGCCTTCGGTATCGTTGGCCGCCGCAAACGCCGCAAACTCAGCCTGCGATTTGAGCGTGTTGGTGAACCCATCCACGCCGCCGCCAATGCCCATCAAAATCGGCAGCAAGGTGCTTTCATATCCGCCAAAGCCTTTGATGTTCATAAAGGCCTTGCCGTTGTTCGTTCCTTTCCCATCCTGATTGATCGCCGGATCATAGACTTCGCCGTCGGGATCCGTGTAATCCGCGTCGGAGATGATATCCAAATCGCTCCCGGCCAGCAGGATGTTCAGAATCGGCATAATCGGCCCGATGACCTGATACAGCGCCGCAAAGAACGTCCCGCGATCCTCGATCGTATCCACCAGATCGTCGCGCGTCGCGCTGTCGAGGAAGCTGTTCAAAAGGCTCTGAATGCTGTCGCCCAGACCCTCGCCGTTGATGGTGATAATCTTGCCGATCACATCCAGCAAGTCTATCGTTCCGCTCAGGCCAGTGATCCCCAGCGCGCCCAGATCAAAGTTCTCCAGATCCGTCACATCCAGCCCGAGCGGCAGATCCAATCCGCCCAGCACGCCTTCCAGCAACCCGGCAACCACCAGCATCAGGGTTGAAAACAGCCTGTCGCTGTAAACTTCGTCGCCCAGAACCGCCTGCACCGTCTCCCAAAGCGTCGGTTTGATGATCGTGTTGATCACATTCCCGATTTCAACCTCGGTCAACTGATCCAGATTCAGGCTCGCCAGATATGCATCCAAATTGTCGTCGATCCCTTGCGCCCTTGCGAGCAGCTCCATCACTTTGGGCTTGTTCGCGTTATACAGGTTGGTCAGAATCGTTGTCATGGCCTGTTTAAACTGCGTGTCCTGCGTTCCGTTCGTGCCGTCACCGGCAACCACATTCTTCCAAAGGTAATTGATCACCGCGTCCACGTTGTCTGTCAGATACTTCGCGACGCTCACGGTTTGCCCGGCGGGCGCCTGCGCGAACCACGCCGGAGCCTGACTCAGCACCAACGCCGGGTCGAGCGCCGCGCCCGTCGGCGGCTTATCGTAGTTGATCGGCTGCGCTTCCTGGCCGTCCATCAAATCCAGTCCCGGCGTCAGCATCTTAGAGATGATCGTCATGAGGCCTGCCAGATTATTCTCTGTGACCATGTCGAACACGCCGAGCTTATTCAAGAGGATGGCCAGCAGATCGCCCATGTCGGTATCGACATAATAGGCATGCGGATCGGTCGGCGATATTGACTTGTCAATGCCGCATTCCGTATAGCTCGAGCTGTATTCCGTGATGGTACCAATCAGGAAATCTTCCAGTTTCAGCGTTTCGCCGGCCTTGATCAGCTTGCTCAGAGCGCCGCCGGGAGCAGTCAGTCCGGCCAGCATCGCGTCAACTTCCGCGCCAATGCCCAAATCCGTCACCATTCCCAACAGGGTTTTGCCAGAGGGCAAAATGCTCTGGAGCAGCCCGCTGAGCAGGGTATCCAGGGACGGCACGAACTCCAGCAGGTGCGTCACCGGCTCGAGCAGGTGGTTGATCGCCTGTTGCAGCACAGAAGAATCTTTCGCTTCGCTGCCGTCGTCCACAAGAATATAGGCCAGGTTCGGCAGCAGCTTAAGCAGCGTCTGCGACGGGCTCTTCAGCAGCTGGTCAACCAGCGCAAAGATCGGCTCCACAATCGCCTTCAGTCTGCCCTCGGAATTTGCGTTATCGAACGCCGTCGCCGTGCGAATCTTGGTTTCATAATCCGGCACCGTATCCGCGCAAAGCGCCAGCAGCAGCGGCATCAAGCCGTTCTTATAGCCGTCGTAGCCATAGAACGTCAACAGGCCCTTTGCGTTATCCGTCGCCTTGCCGGTGGTGGTCGGCCAACCCTGGTTCGGGGCTTCGTTGGGATCATTGGCGCCGCGATCGCCCGCGCCGGCCGTGTTCTGCTTGATCCCATCCCAGAGAACCATGAGATTTTCGCCGCTGAGCAGGAAGTTCAAAATCGGGTAGGCCGGGGTTAGCAGGTGCACCAGCGCGGCAATTACCTTATCCCGGGCAGCCGCGTCATCCTGGCCTTCAATCTCGAAGTATGCTTCGTACTCCGTTTGATCTGCCGTCGAAGTCCAAGTACCACCCTCAGCCACTTCCTGCGCAGTTTCGCGCAGCGCCAGATAGCGCTCGAACGGCGCAAAGATCATCGTGTCGATGTCAATAGGCGTCGGCGCGCTGCTGCCGTTATCCGTGCTGATAGCAACCAGCCTTTTGATGAGCACGTTCAGCGTCAGCTCATTCTTTGTGTCAAGGAAAATCGCGCCGCTGCTCTTTGCGGTGTTAATCGCGTCAACCAGTTCCGTCTCCAGAACGGCATCCCCAAGCGCCGGAGTAGTGCCCTTCAAAAGAATGCGCTTGATGATCGTGTGCAGGCTCAGATCCCTCGGATTCAGATCCTTCAGCAGATCGGCCTCCACAAGGTTCGGCGTGTGTTCCAGACCCGCTTCCAGATAAGCGTCGATCTCCTCTTGGGCCAGATCAACGTTCTTGTTGAAGATCGCTTCCGCCCACACTGCGCCGCTTTGGCTGGCGGCCCCGGCGTTATAAAGCGCCTCGTTGCCCGCCAAAACCAGCTTCGCCAAGCCCTGCAAGCTGTAATCGGTCGCACTGAATTCTTCCACAAGATCGGTGTAGAGCAACGGCAGCGCCGTAGCCCAGTCCGCAAGCGTCCACCGGCTGGAATTGTTCTTCGTGCTGTGAATATCCGCGTTGTTATAGTTGGCAATGCTCGCCAGCAAAACGCGCTGGATCCTCGTCTTCAGCGTCTGATCCGTCGGATCATTGTCGAGCTCCGCCCTGATATCCGCCAGCGAAACAGCGGGGTTCTCCGCCCGGTAGGCGTTAATTTCGCTATACGCCTGGTCAAGGTATTGATCCAGATACTTCTTCAGGCGCTTTTCCTGCGCGGCAGCGTCCGCGTTGAGAATCTTGTCGATTGCGTCGTAGGCCTGCGGCACAACGCCAGTTTCAATCAGCTTTGCCCGCCACGCGTCGGCGCTATAGCTCTCCGCACCGCTGTAATCCTGCAACACCAGCTTCTTGATCTGCGCGTAAAGCGAGTTGTCCTCCGGATCCATCGCGGCCAAAAGATCATCGTAATCGGCCTGCGTCGGCGCCGCGATTTCTTGCTTTTCCAGCGCCTTGTCAATCTCTTTATAAGCCCGGGCCACGTAGCTGGCGATGTCGGCGTCGCCCAATGGCTCTTTTGCCATAGCCGCGGCCAGCGCCGCCACAGCCGCCGGGCTGGTAACGTCGCCGATGAAAATGCCCAGCGAAGCAAGCGTGGAAGTCGGCAGCGCCGCAATGATATCGTTGAACAGGTTGGTGAGGGTGTCCTTCAGATCCACAACAATCCCGGCAACCATATCGAGCATATTCTGCGCATACGCCGTCTGGCCAATCGCGTTATAGAGCGTGTCGGAAATCGTCTGGCGCACCGTAATGTTCGCAACATCCAGATCCGGCTTCTCCAGCGTTGTCGGCAAGTCGTGGATGAGATTTTCCACCAGCGTTTTCACGCTCGGCACATCATAAACAACGGCCTTCCAGAGGTAGTTCAGCACAGAGTCCACATTGTCCGCAAGGTAATGCGACACATCGCTGTTAAACCAGCTGTAGTTGCCGTAGATTTGCGTCGCGGCAGCGTTTGGCGACGACGAGGTGGCTGTGCTCACATCATCTGGCGCCTTGTCATAGTCAATGGGCGCCAGCGCCGTCAGCTTCTTATATTGGATGAGTTTCGTGAATTCCGCATAGTCTTTCACAAGACCCAGGATGCCGAGTTTATCCAGCAATGTGAAGAGCAGTTTCGCGGGGTCGCCTTGCACGTAGCCATTGCCTGCATTCCACGTGCCGGCGGCAATGAGCGGTTGGATCAACCCCGAAACCAGGTCGAGCCTGACAGGGTTATCCTTGTCTAGCAGCGTCAGCACCAGTTCGCCCGTGGCGCTGTCAAACAGATCGCTTCCGCTGCTCGTCAGTATGCCAATGATCAACGCAATCACGTCTACGCGCAAACCGCCCTGATCAACCGGGCCAAGGTGGCCGTTGAGATTCAGCGCAATACCGGCCGGCAACGACAGATTGCCCAGCAAATCGCCCAGCAGTCCGTCAATATTCACCAGCGGCCGCAGGGTGTCAACCGCCACATACACCGATTGCAGCAGCCCATCCAAAGCGCGTTGCAGCGCCGAGTCGCCGCCATCCGGCTCTGTAACAAACGCCAGCAGGTTCGGCACAATCTTCAGCAGACTATCTGCCGGGTTGGCCAGCACCTTTTGAACGATGTTGAACAGCGAAGTCACAATCGCCCTCAGTCTGTCCTCGCTCGTCGCAGCGGCAAAGCCCGCCGCATTGATGATATTCGCCCCGCCAGACGTTACAGCCGCGGCCTCTGTCATGCCAAGCGGCAACGACAGCGCTTGCAGAATGGGCAGCAAGCCGCTTGCGTAACCCATAAAGCCGGGCAACTCCACCAGCGGCACGGTTGACCCAGATTGCGTTGACAGAATGCCCAAATCTTTGCCCGCCAGCAGCCAGTCAAGAATTGGCGCGGCCGGCTTCAGGAATGTCACAATCCCCTGCACAAAAGATTCCGGGCTGTTGACCGTTACGGAGCTTGAATCAAAGTCCTTGATTAGGTCAAGCAACTCCGTCTTGATCTTAATTGTGGTCCAACTTGTCGTTTGGATAGTGCCAGTCATAAGCGCGTTGTCGAGCAGATCAGCCAAATCCGAAAGCATGCCGTAGAGTGTTGTCGTCTTCTCGTCTTCCGTGCCCTCGAACTGCACAAGTTCCTTCGTCAGCATATTCTGAATCGAGCGCACAAACTTCTCAAAGCCAGCCTGATCCAGGTTCGCCGCGTTGCCGAGCAGCTGATTGGCAAGCGCTTCAAAGTTTTTACCCGCAAGCACCTGCGAAACAATATCCAGTATCGCCCCGCTGTTTTCCAGCAGGTACTCCATATCGCCCTCGGCCTCGGCGCTGCCATCGCGGCCGTTGGCGCCGTCGCCATAGTCATTCGGGTCTGTCGTGCCCTGCTGGCCGACTTCGCCCCACCATTTCGGGTAATCGAACGCGCCCCTGGTTGCGCCTGGCGGCTTTTTGGCCACGAATGTCGTCTGAGCGTATCGATTCGGGCGTGGCTCCAGCAGCTCCGTAAACGAAGCAATCAAGTGGGTAATCGCCGCCGAGTTCGCGCCCGTGCCATAATTGCCCCCCGGATAGCTCCCCCGGTCATACATCGTGTCAGCCGCCAGCAAGCCCGGCGGTATCATGCCGCTGCGCATGAGCCAGTCAACCAGATATTTCAGCACATCCGCAGGCCGCGCCTCCACATAGTATCGCGTGTTCATCCATATGCTGTTAGATTGCAAATAATAGTCGGCGCCCATCGTCTTTTGCTGTCGCCGGGTGGCCCAGTCGCCGCCTTCGGCGCTCGTATGCAGCGCTGTGCCCATCGTGGCCAGCTCGCCCTGGTTCATAAAGGCCATTTGCTGCCCGAGGAACTTGCTAATCAACCCCCCCAAATCGTTGGTCAGCGCCAAAATTTCGCCAATGGCCCCGCCGCCGCTTGCCACCAGACCCATGATATCAACGTTGGCGTTGCCCTCAGCCCCCACTTGCCCCTGATCTCCGATCCAATGCCAAAGAACCACATAAGCTTGATAGTCAATCTTTAATTTCAGGCTATCCAACAACGGCTTAATCCGATTGGCCGAAGTGGCAAACGCCAAGTTCGGCAGCAACTTCAAAATTTCGGTCAGCGGCGCCTTCTTCATTTTCATAATGAAAGCGTCAATCGGCCCGAAGACATACTTCACAAATGCCAGCATATTGGCGTCTGTGTTCTCCGTCATTCTAGTGCCGCTGTTCTCTTCAGCATAGGGGAAGAGAGCCTGTAGCGTGGCTGTTGTTGGGATAATATTATTCGTCCCCGTGTAGCCAGCGGGCACTGCCCCATAGGTAGTGGCAAACTGGTTCCACGTCTTGTTGGAATCCGAACCCAGCATCGCTTCAAAGATCGGCGTCAGCAAATTGGCAAAGCCTTCGGTTGCCCTGAATTTTATTCTCATATCCAGCTTGCCTTTTGTCCCCGGACCAAGTGGCAGATCGCCCCACAAAGCCGCGATCACGCCAGTGAACACCTCCTGGTATTTTCCGCCCAGCAGGCCGCCCAGGAGGGGACTCAAGCCTTTGAGCACTTGGGCCATGGCCGCCATAAATTTATCTTTGCGGGCCTGGCCCGTCAGTTTATTGATGCCCCACGGCAGGTAGAATTCGTCTTTCCCGGTCTTGGGGTTCACTCGGTAGAGGTTCGGGCTGACTTCTTTGCTCCAAGCGTTGGTGGGGTATATGTGGTTCAGGCCCGCTTCCGGGTCGCCGGGAATCTTCGGCCCAATGCGCTTGACATAGTGCTCCGGCGTTTCGCCCCTAAACATCTCCGGCAGATATCTTTCTACATTGTCTGTGGCAAGGTAACCGTTGGCCGTAGTAACGTAGGCCGGATACTCTCTCCATGTGCTATTGCTGGCGTTCGAGCGAAGCGTGTCGATGGCCGTCGTACCGCTTGGATAATGCCAAGTTCCAGCCGAATTCTGCTTCCAGGGGCTGCGCCACGACTTTTCCACATCCCACGACTGATTCAGCGCAGTCGAATAGCGCGAATGCTCTCTCAGCTTCAGCGCGACAGCCTGAAAATCAGGATCTGTATTGGCTCCGTCTCTATTCGCATCTCCTGTTTTTTCTGTTCCGTCAGTGTTGAGCCTCTGCCCAGAGATCATTCTGCCAAACATATCGGGGTACAGACGCAATTGCCAGAAGTTGTTCGCGGCATTACCGGTGGTATCGGTCTGCTTCTCATTCATGCGGGAATACAGCGTCATAAAGTGCCCATAAACCGGGTTTTTGTCACCAGCGCAGGCCCAGGACAAAAAGCTTCCCTCGCCGTTGTCGGGGTTGGTTCCGGCCTGCATTTTGGCAACTTCGTTCATCCAGATATCTTCAAACGCACCCAGCACCATTGGGTAAAGCATGCCCACAACGGCGTTCACAACTTCGTCGCTGTAAAGTTTATCCATCATGATTTCGTCAAGAACGTCGCCAATGGTCTTCACCGTGTTGTTGGTGGGAATCTTCACGCCCAGCCCTTCCAGCGTCTTCGCCAGCGCGGGCGAAAGCGACTTGAGCGCCTTGAGCAGCGGGGTAATGTTGCCGCTGGAGCCAAGGAAATTGTCGAGCTTGGTGATGGCCTGCCCCAGGTAAGTGTCTGAGCCGACATCCTGATACACATGATCTTCTAAAAAGTCATCCGTCCTTGAAGGACGCACAACTACCGGGATTTTATTCCCTGCCGTCCAGAATTGACCAGGGTAACGCGTGTACCATTCCAATACTTCAGGGATTGCATTGATCAGGAACTTATATTGATCCGATACCCCGGCTGTCAACAAACCAGTTTTCCCGTTTGCAACGAGAAAATCATAAACACCGCCAGCGCTCTTGAGGCTGTTCAGAACATGTTCCAAGTCAGCCAATGTCACATACGACCCAAGGTTCTTTTCTTGCGCGGTCTCGTTCCCTCCTGGCGAGCCCGGATTCAACGAACCATTGGTCCCCATGGTGTTGACCACAATGGCATCCTTTGTATGGCTAGCATCGTAATAATAGGTAATTCTGTTCGTCCCTGTCGGCCCCATTGCCCCCAACTCATCCATCGCGCGCGCCACTTCCGCATTGATCGCCCCGGCAAGCATCCCCCAAAGCTCGTTAATTGTGTTGGTAGCAAGCTGCTGCAACTCTGTCGAGGGGGAACCTGCGAGCATTGTCGTCTGCTTCGCAAGCGCTTCTTTCAGCGTATTGTACCAGTCGCCGACAGATAGCGGCTTGGTTATGGGCGTAACGAACATGTTGTAGAAATAGGCGTAATAGTCCGACTCTCCGCTGGAAAGAACGGTTTGCTGGTCAAGCAGCTGGAGACCGCCCGCCGGATCTGAAGCGGCCGTCACAACCTGTTGCAGGCTTGTCAGCAAATTATTGATTTCTTGCCACATCGGCAACCCCGTCAACGGAGTATTGCCCGAATCCCAAGGGGTCACAACATTATTATACACCGCATATACAATGCCGCTGTAATATTTCATATACGGCTGCAAAAACGCGGCATAGTTCTTGATCTGGTTGTACCAGCCCAATACTGTACTGGGGCTGGCGTTCCATTCTTCCGAAGGAAGCGTCTGCCACTCACTTAGAATCGTTGCAGGATTCGGCAGATTACGCAAAAATACCTCTATTTCTGCCTTTTTCTCGTAGAGCTTCCAAAGGTTGATGACCTTTTGGAGATTGGTCATCCACGCCTTGATGTTGCCGTAATTTAGATTAGAGCTAACGGTAAGCGCGTTAATCTGCGTCGCTGTCAGATCATTTAAGAAGGAAAACTGGCCGTAATAGCCCGAGGCCTCCGCCAGCAAGTTTTCCAGCATCGTCAGCGTATAGCCGTTCCACTTCTTCAGTGTGCCGCCGCTGGTGGGGTCAAAATTGTCGGCAACAGCGGTGTTGAAAAAAGTCGTGCTCACGCTGACCTCGGTGTACTCGCCGTCAATTGCCGTCGGAGCAGTGTCATCCACGGTTTTAAATACGCCGCCGCCGTTTGTGGTAATCAGCTTGCCGATTGGGCCGAGAGCGGGAACATTATTGGAAAAATACCGAATTACCGATTCATATGTGCTCCCCTGAAGGAACAGATCGATCATGCTTTTCACCGCAGAAAGTTCGCCGCTCGTGGGCAGACCAAAATGTTCGAACAGCTCGTTCTCGCGTGTGTAGCTCTTGCTCGCGAATGTGTTCTGCGCGTTAGTAAGCTGAGTCCTAAGACTATTCAGGGCACCGCTACCCGCTAGCGTCAGCAGGCTCGCCATGTCCCACTTTTTATAAACCCCGCCGTCAAGGCGCATCGTCGCGTTGCGGTAAGCGGCCAGGTCGGTGTAAAGACTTGCGTTACCATAGCCCATGGCCCAATCCCGGGTGCCAATGCCGCGCATCCTGCCAGGCCCACCCGACGTAATATTATATACATTCTGTACTCGACCACCAGTACCATAGGTCGGGGCGTCCGCAGCAATCATATAATCAAAATACCGCCACTGATTGCTGTTATATAGCCCATACGCGCCTAGGTCGAAGAAAAACTCCTTCGCAGTCAACTGCGCGCTGTTAATGTTTTGGATGCTGTCCAACGTTGGATAAGTTGCTTTGTTGCCAAGAATCAGGTCTTCCGTGGTTGTAACCACCCGCGCGGAAACACGGGCCCAGTTGGCCTTGGCGCCGGGACTAAGCGGTGCGGCATTCGACGAGCAAGTGCCGTTGCCAACGCCCCATGCCCCTGTGTTATATAGCCAGCTAAAGCCGCTCAGCGCGCCGCCCCAGCCGTTCTCGCCTTCTAGTCCGTTGTCCGTGCGCCTTCCGCTGCCAGGAATATTGGTTATCCCTTCATTTCCGCCATTGCCTGTACCAGAGGCGGTTGTACCTCTAGTTTTCAATAATGTCCAGTCATTGTTGTAAGGCCGTCCGAACAAATCTATAATCCTCTGGTCGTTTATCTCTTCTTCGCTCAGCAAAAAAGATTCTCCCAGAATTTTGTAAACCGCCCAACCAATGGAAACCGGTGACGCCATCAGCTGGTTAGCAGCAACGGTTGCTAAGGTGGTGCCACTGCCACCCATCAAGGCATTTATTTCAGCGGCAGTGGGTGAGCCGTTGATGCGAATGGCAATTCGCTCCATCAAAGTATAGTAGGCGTCCAGAACCTGGAGCAACTCCGTGCTGCCGCCACCTGTATATTGCGCCATATAATAGGGGTTGGGCATTTTATTGGAATCGTTCATCCCGTTCATTCTGTCCCTGTTGTTGTTATCGCTGTCCGTGCCCCAGTGATACTTGCCGTAGCCATCGCCGGCATTGGAGCCAAATCCAAGATAATTGTTTTCGCCCAGCGCGCCTCTGCTCCAAGACCCGCCGGGAGCATGAACATAGGCGCGCAAAGCTATCGCCAGCTGGCGGAACCGAGCCGCTGTTTCATCATCCCATGCGGTAACGGCAAGCTTATTAGCACTAGTGCCGTTGCCCGGTTTTTCCTTAAAAGTTTTCCAAGCGTCCGTCTGCGTAATAACATCATGCGCGGCAGTTGCCTCAGCCGGAATGGCGGTCCACGGGATCACCGTGACCACCATAAGGATGCTAAGCAGAACACTTAGCACGCGCCGGGGCAGTTTGGTCAGGTTGTTGGTGATTTTCATAATAGTGCTCCCTTCATGTCTTGGCACGATACCGTGCAATTGTCACATCGCGACAACCCGCAATGTAGGCAGAATATACTATGCTAATTTCACACTATTATAATAGCACTATGTCGGTAAAATGTCAAGAAGAAAAATGTTTCGTGAACGAAGATTGTTAAATTTGCACAATCTGGGATTCACGCTTTAGTAATATCTTACAAAAAAACACGAGACGGCGCATAGGCCATCCCGTGGTTTTTTCTGTTATAGCACATTGCCTTTTATTGTCAGATATTCCGCCTGAAATTTACAGGGAGATCCACATCGCGGGCCGCACATAACGCCTGCCCCAATTCACCGCCGTGCCGGTGTATCCCAGCGAACCGTCGTCGAGCACAATCGCCGCGGTATAAAGGCCATCCATGGCCGCTCCGGAAGAGCGCAGCCACCAATAAGCGCCGCTCCCGTTGTAGCGGCACGCGCGCGCCACGTTGTCGGTGAAGTAAAGGTTTGCTTCTTCCAACGAAAGCAAGAAGATGCGATCGCTGGTATCCTTGCCGTTTTTGCTGCCGTTTTCGGGGTTCACGCCATTCTTCACCTTCGTGGTCTGAATCCGCGCCTGTTCTTCGCCGCTGAAGCGGTTGTTGATAAACGTTTCGTTCAGATATTTGCGCAGGCTGCTGGTCTCCCATGTGACGTTGACCAGCTCATCGTTATAGGGCCGCTCTTCCAGCGCGTCTTTCGAAATCACCAGCGCCTTGCCGTCGCGCACCTCAAGCACCTGCCACGCAACGCCGCCCAGGGTGATGTCTTCCTGTTCGGCGCGGGCGGTCACCAGCTTGCCTTGCAGCGCCAGCGCGCGGGCCCTCGCGTCGCGATAATCGCCCATGCGGTTGAACGACTCAAACGCCAGCGCGTATTCGCCCTTTTTTTCGAGCGAACCGGCCTTGCCGTAAGCCGCCATCGGCTTAATCACAAAAATCCCCAGCAGCACAATCGCTGCCACAACCACAGCCGCCACCGCGGCAATCACGATGGTTTTCACCAGATTGGTCTGTTTCCCTTCACCAATGGCGCCCGCGCCTGTTTCGATGGTTTCATTTTCATCCATAACAAAATCTCCTCCTATACTGTTCTGAGCCGTTGCCTGATTTGATTATACAATCTTTTTTTTGCTTTTGCAAGGCCTTATAGCAAAAATTAATGAAAAATTCACTTAGCTGCATTATTTCCTTCACAGGGGGCAAAAAAACGGGCTTGCCTTTCCCTCCGGCCTGTGTTATAATATACCAAAGAAAGCGAAACATACATAGAAGGAACCGCGCCATGAAGAAATCCGCCTCCCCAGCATTCGCGCAGGCCCTGTTTGCCCTGGCGGCCGTGGCTGCGGTGTCCGTCTGGTCGTACCACATCCATCGCCTGATGCTGACCATGCGCACGGGCGTGTTTGCGCCCGGCCGCGTGCTCCAGCGCAACGCCCTCAACTATGCCGTCCCCGTGGCGGCCATGCTGCTGCTGGCCCTTCTGGAACGCGCCGTTTTTCGAACGCCCCTCCCCTCCTCCCTGGGCCTCGCGCCGAAGCAATTTCTCCCGGCGATGAAGAACAACGCGCTCATCCTCCCGGCGCTGCTGATCGGCGCCGCGGTTTCCTCCTTTCTTCGTTTAACGTTCGGCACATGGGATCGGGGATACAGCCCTTGGCTGCAACTGCCCGTGCAGGCCATCGTTGCGGTAAGCGAAGAACTGATCTTCCGTGGTTACGCGCAGCCGCGTTTCGCAAAGCTCTTCGGCGGCTGGGGCGGCGTGGCGCTTTCGGCTTTCCTGTTTGCCACGGTTCACCTGCCCGATCAAATTTTTATCCAGCGCACGGCGGCGGCGGCCTTGCTGGCCCGCTCAGCGCTGATGTTCGCGGGCGGGCTGCTGCTGGGCGCCCTGGCCAAGCGCGACAAAAGCGTCTGGGGCGCCGTCCCGGCCCACTGGGCGCTGAATATGTGCGGCGTTTATTGACGCAAGCGAATGACACCAATCTTCACGATTAGGAAAGGGGCCCCCTATGCCCGATCCCAAAAAGCCCAACACCATTCCCGTGGCAAAAAATAAAAAAGCCTACCACGATTTCTTCGTGCTCGAAGAATTGGAGGCGGGCATTGTTTTGCACGGCACGGAGGTCAAGTCCCTGCGGCAAGGCAAAGTGAACCTGAAAGACAGCTACTGCGGCGTAAAAGACGGCGAGATGTATGTCAACGGCATGCACATCAGCCCTTATGATCATGGGAACATCTTCAACGGCGACCCCATACGTCCGCGCAAGCTGCTGCTGCACCGGCGCGAAATCCTGCGCCTGTATGGCGAACTCAAGCAGCAGGGCCTGGCGCTTATCCCGCTTTCGCTGTATTTTCTCAATGGCCGGGCCAAACTGCAAATTGGCCTTTGCAAGGGCAAAAAACTCTATGATAAGCGCGAAGCCGCCGCCGAGCGCGACGCGAAGCGCGACGTAGAGCGGCATTTTAAGGGGTAGCGCAGCCTGAAGATGAAACGTTCGACCGGCGCGCTGATTGCCCGGGAAACCTGGCGCAAAAATAGATTGTGGCGGAGCCGCGCGCGGCCCCGCCAATTTCGTAGCATGACACTCAGTCCCCTCGTTATATTTGGTATCGCCAGTGGGTCAGTCCGCCCACTCATTCATCAGCCACATCCAAAACGCCAGCATAACCGCCCCTCCTTTCCCCCTGGTTTCCCCTTGCCTATATCATACCACTGCTGTGTGTCGGGCGCGTGACGCGGGTGGAAAGAATCCGCGAAACTTTTTTGCATATCGAATGAACGATGGGTTTACAAATCGTGTGCATTCCCGTCGGCACGGCAAAAAGCGGCCCACAGCCGCTTCCTCCAAAATTTTCTGTTGACAAACCCCGGGCAATCGGGTATACTATTAAATAAGAAGAGGTTTCCAAAACTTCTTTGGGAGCAAAAACAAGCTTCCCCGCCCAGAGGGGGATGAAAGGATTTCGACGGGTATTCGGAAGCAAAGCAAGCGAGCAGCGGCGCGGACCCGCTATATCAAGCCGCAGTTTAGAAATAAACGACAACGAATACGAACTTCTTGCTGCTTAACCTTAATCGGTAGCAGCCGTCCTTCCCGGGAGGCCTGCGGCCCGGAGCGGGGCGTCATTTAGCAGGGCACGTGCACGGTTGGGACGCCTTGCCCGCCGTCATGAAGATACACGGCTACCATAGCGCGCAGCCTGCCCGTTGGCGGCGCGTGAGGGGAATCCAAACAACGGGATGCGCTCGGAGAAAACTTTGCCAACGGATGTTCGGACGCGGCTTCGATTGCCGCCATCTCCACCAAAAAAGGCAGGCCTGCAATCCATTGCGTGGCAATGGGCGCGGGCCTGTCGTTTTTTTATGGCAATTCTGAAAGGCGCAGCATCCCCTGCGCTGTGTTCGCTGCGCCGCCGCCCCTATGCTAAAAATCGGCGCTTTGCGGTATATTCGTCCAGCGTAATTTTATAAACGCTTACCGCGTCCAACGCTCCGCTGCCGTAGGCGAACCCGTCAAAGCCGCAGTGCGTCAGCAACAAATCCAGCCCTTTAGCGGATTCCTCCCCGAACACAGGCTCCGCCTTCCCAAACCCGATGAAGCTCTCGTACTCCGTGGTGACGCTTCGTTCGGTTTGCCTGTAGCCATGAAAAATATCGGCTTCCACACAGACCTTTGGGTTCTTCGCCATCAGTTCGTGCTTAAAACCTTCTTTCGCGCCATGGAAATAAAGCGTAATCGCGCCCTCGGCCGCCTCCATCCCAAAAGACAGCGGCACAACATAGGGCTGCTCCCCGGCGTTTAGCCCCAGGCGAATGGTGTCGCAGCGGGCCAGAATGTCTATGATTTCAGAAAAACTTGCCACTTGCCGATCCTGGCGGCGCATATTCGGTATCACAACAAAATCTCCTCCCGTATGCCGCGCAGGTTCAGGAATAGGTGCTCTCGCAGATTTCTTCTATCTTTGCCTGCAAGGCCAAAAAATCTTCCAGCGCGTCGGGTTTCTGGTTGGGGTTGCGAAGCAATGCCGCAGGGTGGAAGGTGCCCATGCGCAAAATCCCGTTGTGTTCATAGAATTTGCCGTGTTCTTTCGTGACTTTGAATTCTTTGCCGATAATTCGCTGCGCGGCAATGCGCCCCAGGCACACGATGATTTTCGGCTGCATCAGCTTCACCTGCGCCGTCAGCCAGTTGAGGCACATGTCCTGCTCCTCTGGTTTGGGGTCGCGGTTCTTCGGCGGGCGGCATTTCACCATGTTGGCAATGTAAATATTCCGGCGGCGATCCAGGTGAATCGCTGCCAGATACTTGTCCAGCAGCTGCCCCGAGCGCCCAACAAACGGTTCTCCCCGCAGATCTTCCTGCTCGCCTGGGCCTTCGCCAATGAACAACACCTCGGCCTGCGGGCTGCCTACGCCGAACACCAGGTTCGTGCGCGTGGCCCCCAGTTCGCATTTTTGGCATTGCCGGCATTCCGCCTCCAGTTCTTCCCATGTCATCGGCATGTCCTTCCCCTTCCGCTATAACAGTTTCTCTTCCAGCCAGCGAGCATTGCGCCCCCGCGTGCACAGCGTGCGGTCAATGTCGGTAACAGCGGTTACCCCTGCGCCCTCCGGGCGGCTTTTTTCCGGCGGCGGCCGCGGATCAAAAGAATCAGCGCGGCAACCGCAGCGGCCAGCAGAAGCAGGTAGAGCACGCCGCCCAGCAGGTTTTGCGCCAGATCGTAGAAGAATTCCAGGCTTCTGTCAAAAATATCGCCCACACCCGCCCAAAAGCCGCGTTTTTCCGGCTTAACGCGCCGCTCTTCCGTGATGTTCAGCGTCACCGTGCTCAGCGCAATCTGATCTTCCAGCAACCGCATTTGTCCTTCCAGGCTGTCCAGTTCGTAGCGCACCTGGGTCAGCTGCTGCCGCACCTGCAAAACTTCTTCCGTCGATTTTGCGCTCTCCAGCAGCTGCAACAGCGTTTCGCGCTCGGTCGTCATCGCTTTGATGTGCGCGGCCACGTCGGTGTATTGCATGGTAACGTCGCGCACGGTTTCGCTGATATCAATCACATGGGCCTTCTCTTCCAGCGCCTTCTCGAACGCGTCGAGTTTGTCGGCGGGGATGCGCAGGACGAGGGTAGCGCTGCGGTGCTGCTCCCAGTTGTAGCTGCCATTGTTGGTGTTCTTGCTGGAAACATGTCCGCCCAGGGCAATGGCTTTCGCCTCCAGCCCCTTCAGGCATTCGTTGAACTTCTCCGTTTCCAGGTTCGCGTCAACATCCTTGATGAGCTTGCGCCCCGCAGTGGCTCTTTCGGCTTCGTTCGCGCCGCTCTTGGCCGCGCTTGCGGAGGAATCTTCCGCGGCTTTGGTCAGGCCCGCGTCTAAAAGGGCGTCCGCCTCGCGGGGAACAGCGTCTTCAGCCATGATCGTAGACTCATAATCGGCCGTTTTGTTCTGCGCGCCGCAGGCGGACAGCAGCAAAGCCAGCGTCAGCAGGCACAACAGCAGAAGGGTTCCGGTTTTTCTATGTTTCATTGGGATGCTCCTTTCTGGTATTATAGGTCATCCTTTTGTCGAAGTCAGATCTAAAATTCCTTCCGGAATGGTTTCTTTCAGCAATCTTTTGCAATAATCATACGAAAATCGCGCGTCGCCGCGCCTGACGCCGTGGCTTTCCGCCAGCGCGCGCCCAAAACCGGCCCAGGGAACCAGCCGCAGGTTCGAGTAACCCGCGCCGTAATAGGTAATCACAGGGGTAAACTTCGGCTGCGAAAGCGTCACCGCGCCGTCTGTATTGTCTTTTGTCACAACCAGCTCCAGCACGCCGCCGATGAGCTGCGGAGCCTTGCTCTGGGCCGATATAAAATTGCCCAGCGAATACGCCACAAAAGCCTTGCCGCCGCCGGGTTTTTCCAGCCACTCCATGCCCTGCAAAACATGCGGATGCGTGCCGAGGATCACATCCGCGCCCCAGCCAACGGCTTTGCGCGCAAGAAGGCGCTGCCCTTCTGTCGTTTCTTGTGAGTTTTCGGTGCCCCAGTGCAGCGAAGCCACAACAACATCGGCGTTCGCGCGGGCCAGCGATATCGCCCGGAACAGGCGATCCTCCTCCTCCAGCAGCGGCAGCACCAGTTCGCTGCCGCGCGGCAGCTGCAAACCGTTAAAGCTGTAGGTTGCGCCCACAAAACCAAAGGTAACGCCGTTGACTTCCAGCACATGCGGCGTTGCAAAATCCGCTTCGTCCCGGTAGGCCCCGCTTGTGGCCACGCCCGCCTTGGCCGCCCAATAATCCAGGCTGGCCGTTACGCCGGCGGTTCCCTTGTCCAGCATGTGGTTATTGCTCAAGTTGACCGCGCGAAAGCCCAGGTCATACACCGCGTCGCCCACCTGCGTAGGCGAACTGAACAGCGGGTAGCTGGAAGGCCTTGCAACAGCCCCTGTGATGGGGCTTTCCTGGTTGATCACAGAAAGATCCGCCCGCGAAAGCAGGCCCCGCACGCCTTCATAAGCATAGCCAAAGTCGTAGCCGCGCCCGGCGGCGCGGGCGGCGGCCTGTTCATAAATGGTATCGTGAATAAGATTATCGCCAACAGCCATCAGCCGCACCACGGAGGGCGGCGGCGCGGGCGGGGCGGTGGTGGTCAGCAAAGCCGTCCCCTCGCTGGAATTGGTGCCGGGGACACGCCAAAACACGGCCAGCAGCAATGCTGAGGCCAGCACGGTCAGTATGGCGGCAAGGTTGGCGGCGTAGATGGCCCGGAGACGGTTTTGTGTCATACGGTAGGCTCCAAACGCAATTTCGCGTATTTTTCGGCGGCAGCGCAAAGCCCGGCTATTCCGCCGGGAAAAATGCGCGGTGCACGGCGGCCACGGCTCTGTCGGCCGCCGCTTCGTCGATCAGCACCGAAATCTTGATTTCGCTTGTGGCGATCATCTGAATGTTGATATCCGCCGCGTACAGCGCCTCAAACATGGTGGAAGCCGTGCCGGGATGCGACTCCATGCCCGCCCCCACAACAGAGATCTTGCTCACGGTTGTGTCGCACATAATTTTCAGGCCCGCCGTGATGTCCAGGCCATGCAGCAGGGCGCAGGCCTCTTCCGCGTTGGCGCGGCTGACGGTGAACGAAATATCCTTCGTGTTATCGCGCCCAATGGATTGCAGAATAATATCCACATTGATTTTTTTTGCGGCCAGGCGGCTGAAGATGTGGAACGCCACGCCGGGGATATCTTTTACGCCAATGACCGAGATCCGGGCTGTGTCGCTGTCTTTTGTCACGCCGCGCACAAGCATTTTTTCCATGGTGGTTGCCTCCTTCACAATCGTACCGGGCCGGTTGGTGTAGCTCGAAAGCACCTCCAGCTCCACGTTATATTTTTTTGCCATTTCCACAGAGCGGTTGTGCAGCACCTGCGCGCCCAGGGTGGCCAGCTCCAGCATTTCGTCGTAGGTAATTTCGTTGAGTTTCCGCGCGCCCTCCACCTTGCGCGGGTCGGCGGTGAACACGCCTTCCACGTCGGTATAGATCTGGCAGCGGTCGGCATGCAGCGCGGCCGCCAGCGCCACGGCGCTGGTATCGCTGCCGCCGCGGCCAATGGTGGTCACATCGTCGTATTTACAAATCCCCTGAAAACCGGCGCAGATAACAATGTTCTTGCGGCCAAGCTCCACTTGCAGGCGTTCCGTGCGAATGGTCTTGATGCGCGCGGCGCCGTAATTGGAGCTGGTGATGAACCCCGCCTGCCAGCCCAGCAGCGAAACCGCCGGGCAGCCCAGTTCCTGCACCGCCATGGCCAGCAGCGCCGCCGACATCTGTTCGCCGGCGGAAAGCAGCATATCCATCTCGCGTTTTTGGGGCTTTTGGGTGATTTCGGCGGCTTTTTCAATCAGGTCGTCGGTGGTGTCGCCCTGGGCAGAGACCGAAACAACAACGTCGTTGCCCGCGCGGTAGGTTTCCGCAATAATGCGCGCCACATTTTGCACGCGTTCGGCGTTGGCGACGGAGCTGCCGCCAAACTTTTGGACGATAAGAGACATTTGGTACCTCCGATTCTAATGCGTTCAAATAACAGACAAAAACAGACAAACTATCCAGCTTTTCAGATGCGGCGAGCCGGCAAGCGCCCGCTTAAAAAAGCCGCATAACAGATTGAACATCCCGGCCGCGCAGCGCCGCCAGCGCAGCGCCTTCTTCCATTTTTGGGGTGATCAGCGCCAGCTCATGGGGCTGCGCGCCCTCCCGGCTGAGTTTTTGCGCGCCGGGCAAAAGGCCGCGCAGGGCCGCAAACGTTTCGTCCGGGCTGCCGCAGCGCAGCCGGATATAAAGGCTGACCACATCCTGCGCCGCCGGGGCAACGTAATCCGCGCCGCCTGTCTCCCAGTCAAAAAAGCGCCGCCGCTGGGTGTGCTTGGCGCAGTCGATCATATCGGCCACAACGGCGCTGGCGGTTGGGAAGCGCCCCGCGCCCCGGCCATAAAAAATCACGTCTTCCACAGCGTCGCCATGGATCATAATGGCGTTATAAACATCGTTCACATTCGCCAGCAGGTTATCGAACGGCACAAGCATTGGCCCTACCACAGCGCTGACGCGGCCGTCTTCCAGCCGCCGCGCGCGGCCTATCAGCTTGATGTTGTAGCCCGCGTGCTCGGCATAGAGCACGTCTTCGGTGGCAACGCCGCGAACGCCCTCTGTTCTAACCTGCTCCGGATAGACATGCCGCCCGAACGCAAGGGTAGCCAAAATGCAAATTTTGCGGCACGCGTCGTGCCCATCCACATCTGCGGAGGGATCCTTTTCGGCGTAGCCGTTTTCTTGCGCCAGGCCCAGCGCGGTGTCGAAGGGCATGCCGTCGGCGAACATCTTCGTCAGGATAAAATTGGTGGTGCCGTTGAGAATCCCCGCAACTTCGCTGATAACATTCGCGGCAAGGCACTGCGACAGCGGCCGTATGATTGGAATGCCGCCGCCGACGCTGGCCTCGAACAAAAAGTTAACATTGTGCGCCTTGGCTGTTTGCATCAGCTCCAGGCCTTTCGTGGCAACCAGCTCTTTGTTCGAAGTCACCACGCTCTTGCCGCGCTCGAGGCAGGCTTTCACAAACTCGAACGCCGGATGCTGCCCGCCCATGGTCTCGGCCACAATGCCAATTTCAGGGTCGTCAAGAATCAAATTCACGTCGTGCACCACCAGCGGCGCAAAAGGATCGCCGGGGAACTCCCGCAAATCCAGTATGTATTTCAGCCGCATGTTCGGCTGCATAGAGCGCGCGGCAATGCTTTCGTTATTGCGCGCCAGCAGCCGCGCCACCCCCGAGCCAACAACGCCGTAGCCCATAATTGCCAAATCCATCCGTTTCAAGCCTCCCTTACAATCATACTTTTTTATTATACCTGATACCGCGCGAAAAAGCAAGCAAAAATTCTGCGGGATCTCCGTTTGGCAATCTATTTTTTTTACCCGCGGCTGTTTTTTTAAGGAAGAACTCGCGCCGCGGCGGCCAAAGTTACGCGATCGCGTCCGATTTCCAACAGCGAATTGGCATTCTTTTGAAATTTGGCTCTTGACATTTGGGACAAGATGTGCGATAATAAGAGCATATCACAACGGTTGTGCAATGAAAATGTGTTATACTACGAGAGAGAAGGGATTGATTTTTCCGTGAAGAAGTTTCTATCAGCGCTGCTGGCGGCTCTGCTGCTGTCCGGCGCTCTGGCAGTGGCGCCCAGCGCCTTCGATGCGGCGCAGGCCTCGGAACTGACAGGGCTGCCCGTTGAAATGTTCGAACCTGCTGCGCTGGCAATTGCCCCCCAGGCCCTCAGCGCGGAGGATCAGGCCAGCGTTGACAGCGCCGTTGAGGCGGCGAACCTGATTTTTGCCAGCTATGCCAAGCAGTTGTGCGTGCTTGCGGCGCAGTTTGAAAGCAAACTCTACGGCGGGCCAAACGTCTATCTCGACGGAAAAACGCAGGCGGATTTTGCGGCGGCGTATAACAACGCCCTAAAGCTGGACGAGCTGCCGGAATACAGGGCATACCAGGCCTTTGTGGCCGATCCGGCGGCGCTGGAGGCGGCGTTCGGCGCGGCAACCCTCGCCGCGGATCTGACGGCGCTGCTGGATGCGTTCCAGGCGGCGGCCACGAAGGCTGTCAAAGAGACCGGGATCTCTGACGCGGCCTTTGCGGATCTGGTAAAAGAATACTGCACCCCCGGCTACGCCAAATTCTGGGCGGCCTGGCGGGAAATGCAAGCCATCTATACGCTGTACCACACGGGCTGCCAAGACGAAAAAATCACCGCGTCGGCGCAGGCCGAAGTCACCCGGCGGATCAACGCCAAATACAAGAATATCAAGCGCATCGACAAAGATTGCCGCGACGGCAACTGGGCCGATTTGGCGCTGATCATCGCGGGCGAAACAAGGGTTCTGAAAGCGGCGCTGCACAAGGCCGGTATTGCGCAGTATTCTCTCTGGGAGCGCAGCGATTTTTGGCATTGGGTGTTCCGCTACCTGTTCTTCGGCTGGATCTGGATGTAACATTGGAACCCAGAATAACAACCGCAAGGGACTGTGCGCCGCACAGCCCCTTGTTTTTTGTGTTCGGTTATATCCGCCAGTCGATCCCGCGCCGCACGCGCAGGGCCGAGCGGGCGTTGCGCAGCCCCATGCGGCTCATGCGGGCTTTCATTCGCTTTTTACATACGGCGTTTTGCTTCGGCGTAAAATGCACCTCGCATTCCGGCAAGCGCTCCATCTGGTCGAACAGCGCCGCCGCAGGGGCGGCTGTTGGTTCGCTGCGGGTATAGGCTTCGAGCACAACAATGTCGCTGTCTTCCGGTAAAACCAGCGTGGCCGGGCCGCCGCCCAAAGGCAGAGCAATATCAAAGAACCAGGCCTGCGCGCCGTAAAGATCGCCGCCCTGGGCATTGTGCAGGTGCCAAAATTCCCGCACGGGATACGCGTTCTTCACATAGCCGCTGGCATGGCGGCTGGGCAGATCGCCCGCGCCGATTGCCTCGCGCGCGTCGCAGACCATGCGCGTGTGCGCCGCGCCATTGATGGTAAACACCGCTTTTTTGTCGCCCATAAAGCTCGCGGCGGCCAAATGCAGCTCGCGGCCGGCCGGCAGCGGGATGGTTTGCCCGGCGCAGCGCAGCAACGGGGCGTTATCCGGCAGCCAGAGGCCGCCCGGCAAGGGCTGCCGCTGCGCGGGCAGGGCCACGGGCGTGTTGACGATTGCCGCCGCCAAGGGCATGGGGTTCAGTGTCAGGGCAAACGTGCGGATTTCGAACGGCCGGAACGGAAGCCGCAGCGTGCCGTCGCGCAATTGCGCCGGGCCCGCCTCGCGGGGTTCTTCGGAAGCGTAAAGCTCGCGCCATGCCGCAATGCCGCCGCCCAGCGTCAGTTCCGCGTCTTCAACGGGATACCCGTTGGCTTCCTGCACGCGCACTATCCATTCGCCGTTGCCGTCTTCCGCCTGCTTGAGCGCCCGCAGCAGCAGATGGCCATCAACGCGGCCAAACGAAAGGGCCGTTGGCAGATTGTCATCGTCAGAAAGGGCCGCCGGATAAAAGGGGGCAAGGGGCTGGTTCAAGCAGGCGCCCGCCTGGGGCGCGCCAGTCTGCCAGCCGCCCGCGTGGGGATAGATCCCAAAGGCGAAACGTGTGCGGCCAAAATCGAGCACATTGGCTTCGTAATCGGAACTGACTTTGTCGTCGTGGGAACGGTTCGCGGCGCGGGGGGTATAGACCGCCGTCAGGCGCAGGGTGTTTTCGTTGGGTTTATCCCAGCCGGTTTTGCAGTCGCTGAGAATACTCACGCCGAAGCCCTGCTTTTTATCGGTGATATCCGCCCACTGCTGCGCGGGCACCTCGTAGCGGCGGGGCGTATTCACGCCGCGCATGGCCACGCCAAAGCCCAGGTCATAAGCGGCCTCTTTGTTTGCGGCCTCCAAAGGGAATTCCACCTTCAGCAGCGTGCGGGGCGATTGCCAGTCGATTTCGTTTTCCACGCGGAGAACGTCGCTGCCGGCGCTGAGCGAAATGATTTGCCGGAACACGGATCCGCGCGCCCTGCGGGTAACGGCGACCGCCACCCTGGCCGGGCCGTTTTCGATGAGTTCCACTTCCGGTTTCGCCGGGTATTCCGACGGGGCTTTTTTCAGCTCGGGATAATAAAGCTCCCACTGGGGCCAGAAGGGGCTGCCGTCGAAATCGAAGAGCGCCAGGCGTATCGGCGCGGCAAGCACTTCGCGGCCCGCGTCTTTGCTATAAATCGACGCAATATCTCCGTTTTCATCAATCAGCGCGCGCAAGTGGTTGTTCTCCAAAAATTCTTTTGCGCCGCGCAGCCCGGTATCCAGCCCGCAGGGAATGGAACTTACCTGAAGATCAAACAGGGCAACGCCCAGGGGCGGCACAGGGGCCTGGAAAATCAAAGTTTCCTTATCGGGCTGCAACTGGCACGGCAGTTCGCGGCCTTCGCCGCTGAGCACGCGCACATGGCTGCCAACGAGTTTGCGCGGCAGTTTTATGGCAACAGCTTCGCTTCTTGCCCATTGCGTAGGGTTGCAAACGGCAACGCACTGCCCGGCGGCAAAGCCCGTGTGCATGGCCCCGGCCACAGCCGAAACGCCGCTGGCATACAACCGCGCAAATTCCTGCTGGCTGACCATCAGGTCGTTCCAGTTGCGCTGGTAGCTCACTTCGTTCGACGTGCCCGTCATGTCATCGTGGAACTGATGCGCGATCACGCGCTTCCACGCGGCATTGAGCGCCTGCAGCGGATAATCGGCGCGGCCCAGCAGGGCGGCGTAAACAGCCGCGTGCTCGGCGGCCTGGGCCAGCTGCTCCGCCTTGCGGTTCCAGCGCTTGCTCCAAATGCGGCTTGTGTAGCAGCCGGTGCCGTGATCGGTGAGCAGCCACTCCCCTTTATGGACAGGGAAACGCGCCCGCTCGGATTCCGGCAGCGCGTAAACGTCGCGGAAGATATCGTCGGCCGCTGCGCTGCGCACTTGCACGGTTTGGCTGCTGTTTTTGGCGGCGTCGCGCGATACGGTTGCAACGGAAATCTCTTTTGGCGCGCCGCCTTTGTCGCCCACGCCATGCAGAATCAGCGCCGCGGGGAAAAGATTGCGCCGCTTCAGGTAGCCCAGGGCGCGCCGCATAAAGTAGTTCTTGCGCAAGCTGCGCAGGAAAAAACCGACGTATGTATGCCCATCGGGGCAGGCAAAAATTTCGCCGCCGTCGGGGCCTTGCCAACGCCCCAGCGCAAAGGGCACATCCTCCGCCGAACCCCAGGTTAGCTTTTGTGTGGTAAACCCCTTCAGGTTCGCGTGGGCGGCAATGCCCGGCAGCGCCCAGCCAAAACCGAAGCAATCGGGCAGATAAATATCAACGCTGCGCTTGCCGAATGTTTCGGCAAAATAGCGGTTGCCCAGCAGAATATTGCGAAACAGCGCCTCGGGCGAGGGAATATTTACGTCGCCGTTTTCGTAGGAACTGCCCGCCACACGCCAGCGCCCCTGGGCAACATATTGCTTCAGCCGCTCGAACAGCTCCGGATAATACTCCTCCATCAGCTCATACCGATACGCGCCCTCAAAAGAGAATGTGTAATCGGGATATTTTTCGAACAGCGCAAAGTTTTTGGTCAGCGTTGCCGGGATGAATTCTTCAATGGTCTGTTCGAGCGTCCAGCGCCAGGATGTGTCGAGGTGCGCGGTTGCTACGGTGTAAATAGTAGGTTTGCTCATGTCTGCGCCGCCTTTCTATAGAGAAAACGGGATCGCTCAGCCCATCAGGTTGCGGATCAGCGCTTCGCATTCCGGCTGCGTCATGATCTTCGGCACCGGATACAATGGATTGGATTCTTTCAGGGCGCGCTGCGCAAGCAGCGGAATATCCGCCTCCTGAATGCAGTCAAAATGATCGGGAATGTTCATGCTGGCGTTCATATCGCGGATGGCCTGAATGAACGCCTTTGCCTTTTCTTCCGTCGTATTGCCCGCGACGCCAGCCGCGTCGGCCAGATCGGCCAGCCGCGCGTAGGCGCTTTCGCCATAGTATTCGAGCACGCGTGGCAGGATGATGGCGTTGGCCAACCCGTGGGGGACGTTATAATACCCGCCCAGGTTGTGCGCAATCCCGTGGACATATCCGATGTAGGCGCGGGTGAAGGCAACGCCGGCGTAGTAGGAAGCCAGCAGCATATTCTCGCGGGCTTCCATATCGGCTCCGTTGTCGTAGGCTTTTTTCAGCCACCGGAAAATCAGCGTCGTGGCTTCTAGGGCGCGTTTTGCAGTATATTTTGTGTTGCTCTGGCCAATATAGGCTTCCACCGCGTGGGTGAGGGCGTCCATGCCCGTGGTGGATGTAATGGGCTGCGGCAAGCCAACCGTCAGCGCCGGATCGAGCACGGCATATTTGGGCCGCAGCTTCGGATCGTTGCAGGGGCATTTTTCGTGGGTTTCGGGGTTTGTCACAACGGCGGCAACCGTGGCTTCGGAACCGGTGCCCGCCGTTGTTGGAACAGCAAACAGCGGGGGCAGTTTTTTGCTCACATGCAGCAGGCCGCTCATTTGCATCATCGATTTTTTGGGGTTCGTCACGCGCGCGCCGCAGCCTTTGGCGCAGTCCATGGGCGAACCGCCGCCAAAGGCGATGATCGCTTCGCAGTCAGCCTCCAGATAAAGCTGGCGGGCGTCTTCAACGTTTTGGATGGTGGGGTTGACGCAGGTCTGATCATACACAGCGCAAAAGATCCCCGCCGCCTCAAGGGCCTCGATCAGCGGCTTGGGCAGACCGATTTTCATCAGCCCCGGGTCTGTGACAAGCAAAACGCGTTGGATCCCCTTGGACTGAATCAGTGCAGGCAAATCTTTTACGCTGCCGGGGCCTTGGATCAATTCAGGCTCCGTCCAGTCAAACACAAGCGCTGTCAGTTTCATGGCTTTTTGGAATGCACGGCAATAGAGTTCGTTGGCGGTCATGGCAATCGCTCCTTCTGTTGTGATTTCACATAAAATTGTTTTAGACATATGCGCCTAATATATTTATTATAGCACAAGATTTTTGGGAATGCAAGCAAAAACTCACATTTCTCCGTTTCCTGTTATGTCCAGCGACCCTGATAGGGCGCTTCTGGTTACAAATTTCGCTTGACAAACCCCGCTTTTCCTGCTATAATAAATATATTACAACAGCGCGTAGAATGGTGCAGCGCACTCGATCGGGTGCGCTGTTATTTTTGCGCAAAAAAAGATTAGGAGCGTGCTTATGGAATTCCACAACAAACTGCCGCGCGGAAAGCGCGAATTTGCCCTGTTTATCGCGATCGTCTCGATTCTCTCGGTCAACATCATAGCGCCGCTGATCACTTGCTTCGAATTTGGCTTTCGCCTTGCTGTTTGGGCCGGCGCGCTGAAAATGATTCCGTTTATCTGGTTGAGCGTGGTGGCGCTGGTATTGCTGACTTACAAGCCTGCGGAATGGCTGACGCGCAAAGCGGTGCGCGAAGGCGACAGCTTCCGCGCGGTGGTTACGATTAATATTCTGTGCACGGTGCTGTTGATGTCTATATTCCTGACGGTCATCGGCACCTGGATCGGCAGCCGGAGCCTGACATGGGATCCCATCACCGGGTTCTTTTATAAGTGGCCGCGCAACTTTGCAATTTCGCTGGGCGTGGAACTGCTTGTTGCGCAGCCCTTGGCGCGGTTGGCCATGCAGGCGCTGCACCGGCGCAGGGACGCCCGGAAAACTAGCGCTTGACTTGCGGCGGCCAATGTGGTATGATGGGTAAAACAAAAGCGCAAGGGGGATTTTGATGAAACTGGGAATCGTTGGCTTGCCCAATGTGGGCAAGAGCACGCTGTTCAATGTGCTGACCAATGCCGGGGCGCAGAGCGCCAACTATGCCTTTTGCACCATCGAACCCAATGTTGGTATGGCCGCCGTGCCAGATGCGCGGCTGGACGCACTGGCGGAGCTTTATCATCCGCACAAAGTTACGCCTGCTGTGATTGAGTTTGTCGATATCGCGGGGCTGGTGCGCGGCGCAAGCAAGGGCGAGGGGCTGGGCAACAAATTTCTGTCGCACATCCGCGAGGTGGATGCGGTCATTCACGTGGTGCGCTGTTTCGAAGACGATGATATCGTTCACGTAGAGGGCGGCGTGAACCCCGCGCGGGACATTGAGACCATTGAGCTGGAGTTGATTTTTTCCGACATGGAACTGCTCGAGCGGCGCATGGAGCGCGGGGCGAGGGCGGTGAAGGTTGGCGGCAAAGCGGCGGCGGCCGAGCTGGAGTTTTGTCGTCGGCTGCACACGCATCTGGAAAGCGGCAGCGCCGCGCGCACTTTCCCCTGCGCGCCGGACGAAACAGCGCTGATGGCCGAAATCGCGCTGCTGACAGCCAAACCCGTCATTTATGTTTGTAATTTCAGCGAAGCGGATTTTACGAGCGGCGATATTTTGGAGCATCCCAATTACCGGGTCGTCGCGGAAATTGCCGCGCGCGAAAACGCGCAGGTGTTGCCCATTTGCGCGGAATTGGAAGCTCAGGTGGCTGAACTGCCTGCCGACGAGCGCGGCATGTTCCTGGCGGAACTGGGCGTAGAAAGCGGCGGGCTTGATCTGCTTGTCCGGCATAGCTACGCCCTGCTGGGGCTTATCTCTTACCTCACGGCGGGCACGCCGGAAGTGCGCGCCTGGACCATTACCCGGGGCACGAAGGCTCCGCAGGCCGCCGGAAAAATCCACAGCGACTTCGAGCGGGGGTTCATACGCGCCGAGGTGATCTCCTACGAGGAACTGATGGCCTGCGGGAGCCTTGCCGCCGCGAAAGAGAAAGGCCTTGTGCGCAGCGAAGGCAAAGAATATGTGATGCAGGACGGGGATGTGGTGTTGTTCCGGTTTCATGTTTAGACCGCATTTCGGCAGTTGTTTTGATTGCTGCGGACGGATACGATGGGAGGGAGCGCGCATGACGCCGAGTATCACGATTTTTGCCGGGCATTATGGCAGCGGAAAAACCACCGTCGCGGTGCGTTACGCGATAGCGCTGCGGAAACAGGTTGCCGGGCCGCTGGCGCTTTGCGATATGGATATTGTCAACCCGTATTTCCGCACGGCAGATTCCCGGGAATTGCTGGCCGCGCACGGGGTGGAGCTCATCAGCTCGCCCTACGCGAATACCAATGTGGAACTGCCCTGGATTCCTCCCGAAGCTGCGCGCATATGCGACGATCCGGCGCTGACCTCGGTCATCGATCTGGGCGGCGACGACTGCGGGGCGTTGGCGCTGGGGCGCTTTGCCGGGCGGCTGCGGGGAAGGGAAAACTTGCGTCTCTGGCTGGTGATGAATCCCTACCGGCCTCTGACGCGCGACGTGGCGGGGTTGGCGGAAATCCGGCGCGAAATAGAGCGCGCCGCGGGGCTGCGGTTCAATGGAATTGTAAACAACACCAATCTGGGAGCGGATACGACGGAGGAGATTGTAATAGGCGGGTTCGCCGCCATGCGAAAAATCGCATCCGCCCTGGCGCTGCCGGTGGTGTTGACGACGGCGCCGCCGGGCTGTTCCACTGCGATACCGGCGGATTTTGGTGAACGGCTGGAGATCGTGCCGCTGGAGAACCGTTTTTTCGGCAGAATGCCCTAGGCAAACACTGGATGATGCCTCCCGCCACGCCGCAGGCCTGACGGGATTTTTTTCCATATAAGCCGCAAGTTTTGCAAAACCAGAATTTTGCCCGCGCGGGGTCTTGACAAATGCATGGAAATAAGATATCATATGGTAAGAAGGTTGTAAGGATTTTGTAACAAAACAGGAGGAGCGGGCATGGCAAAGGTACAATTCCAGGAGGACATCTGCAAAGGCTGCGGGCTGTGTGTGGAGGCGTGCCCGAAGAAAATCATTGCGACGGATGGCGCGCGGCTCAACGCCAGGGGCTACCATCCGGCGGTTGTAGCCGAAATGGAAAAATGCATTGGCTGCGCCTTTTGCGCAACGATGTGCCCGGATTGCGTCATTACGGTGGAAAAATAGACGCCGATCCCCGGAAGGGAGACCAACGCAAAGCGCGCGTTTTGCAGGGGAATCACAGACATAGAACAGGAGTAGGATCCATGCCAGAAAAAGTGTTAATGAAGGGCAACGAGGCCATTGCCGAAGCGGCCATCCGTTCCGGCTGCCGGCATTATTTTGGTTACCCGATTACGCCGCAGACCGAAATCGCGGCCTATATGGCGAAGCGCATGCCAAAACTGGAAGACGGTTGCTTTTTGCAGGCCGAAAGCGAAATTGCCGCCATCAATATGGTCATCGGCGCTTCCGCCGCCGGCAAGCGCGCCATGACATCCAGTTCCAGCCCCGGTATTGCACTGAAAAGCGAAGGGCTTTCTTATCTGGCGGGCTGCGACTTGCCCGCTGTTGTAGTGAATATCCAGCGGGGGGGGCCGGGCCTGGGCGGTATCCAGCCCAGCCAGGCCGATTATTTCCAGGCCACGAAGGGCGGCGGCCACGGCGATTACCATATGGCGGTTCTGGCGCCCAGCGGCGTGCAGGAGATGTTTGACCTGACCTGCCTGGCGTTTGATATTGCCGATCGGTACCGGATCACCAGCATGGTGCTCAGCGATGGCATTTTGGGGCAGATGATGGAGCCGGTTACTTTCCCGGAAGAAGAAACGCTCAACAACGCCGTTCCTGTTGAAAAAAGCTGGGCGCTGACAGGTACGCACGGCCTTCGCCCGCCAAATATCGTCAACTCCCTGCTGATGGATCCCCTGGAGTTGGAGCGTTCCGTGGTAGAGCGCTTTGCGCGCTACGGCGAAATTGCCGCCCGTGAAACCCGCTGGGAAGAGATGCTGACCGACGACGCGGATATTGTGATTGCAGCTTACGGCGCAACGGCGCGCATTGCGGCCAACGCCCTGCAAGCCGCCCGCGCGCAGGGGATAAAAGTTGGTCTCCTGCGGCCGATTACGCTTTGGCCCTTCCCAAAAGCGCCTTTGCTCGAGCTGGCGCAGCGCGCAAAAGCATTTGTCTGCGTCGAACTTTCGATGGGCCAAATGGCCGAAGACGTGGAGCTGGCCATTCGCTGCCAAAAGCCTGTTTTGCGCTGCACCCGCACCGGGGGCGTTGTACCCAGCCCGGACGAAGTGCTGGCAAAGATTCTGGAGGCGGCGAAAGGGTAACGGCACAGCCGCCAAATAACACAGCAAGCCAAAGGAGGATCTCATGCCAATTGTATTTGAAAAACCACAGGGCTTAACCAACGCGCCCATGCATTATTGCCCCGGCTGCACCCACGGCATTGTGCACCGGTTGGCGGCGCAGGCGCTCGACGACCTGAACCTGACCGGGCAGGCCGTGGGCGTGGCCCCGGTGGGCTGCGCCGTGTTTGCCTATAATTATTTTAACTGCGATATGATTCAGGCGGCTCATGGCCGCGCGCCTGCCGTCGCCACGGGCCTGAAGCGCGCCAACCCGGAAACCATCGTTTTCACCTATCAGGGCGACGGCGACCTGGCCGCCATCGGCACCGCCGAAACGGTGCAAAGCGCCTGCCGGGGCGAGAATATTACAATTATCTTCATCAATAACGCGATCTATGGCATGACAGGCGGCCAAATGGCCCCAACAACATTGCCGGGGCAAATCACCCAGACCAGCCCTTACGGCCGCGACGTGACAAAAACCGGCATGCCAATCAAGGTCTGCGAACTGCTGGCCACGCTGGAAGCCCCGGCTTACATTGAGCGCGTGAGCGTGGACAGCGTAAAAAATGTTCGCGCGGCGCAAAAAGCCATCACAAAGGCGTTCCAATATCAGGCACAGGGCAAGGGCTTCTCGTTGATCGAAGTGGTGTCCACATGCCCCACCAACTGGGGCATGACCCCTGTGCAGGCGCTGGCCTGGCTGCGGGAACATATGCTGGATTACTACAAGCTCGGGGTATACCGTGATCGCTACGCAGGGGAGGTGGCCGCATGACAACCCAATTGCTGTTTGCGGGCTTCGGCGGGCAGGGGCTGCTGTTTGCGGGGAAATTCCTGGCCTACGCGGGATTGATCGAAGGCCGCCAAGTCAGCTGGCTGCCCAGCTACGGCCCGGAAATGCGCGGCGGCACGGCCAACTGCTCCGTGATTCTTTCCGACGAACCCATTGGTTCGCCGATTGTCCTCGCACCGGACATTTTGATTGCGATGAATCTGCCGAGCTACCGTAAATTTGAGCCGATGGTCAAACCCAACGGCGTTCTTCTGGTCGACAGCGCCCTCATTGGCGAGCAGAGCGCGCGGCAAGACATTTCGGCCTATTATATCCCCGCCACGCAGTTGGCCTCAGACGAAAACATGCCCGGGCTTGCCAATATGATTTTGACCGGCAAGCTGCTGAGCGTTTCTCCTCTGCTAAAACAGGAAACCATCCCGGCGGCCATGGCAAAAACCGTGCCCGCGCGCAAACAGGCGTTGCTGGAACAAAACCTGCGCGCAATCGCGCTGGGGCGCGCCGCGTGATGTGCCCCGGCAATCCGGCAATGGCCGCTGGAGTTTTAGCCAGCAATACAAACGCTGCGCTTCTTTCCCATCATAAAGACGCCTGAAAAACAACCGCATCCGGCGTTGCGAAAGGTTGATACTATGTTCAAGCGAGTCCTGTCCGTGGGGATAGCCGCTCTGCTGGCGGCATTGTTAACCCTGCCCGTAGGCGCGGCTCAGAAGGTGGTCATCAAAGGAAAAAAATTTGTTGCCGACACTTTTATGGGAGTGCCCGCTTATTACGACGAGGGCGAAAATGGCTACTATGGCCGCTGGCAGTGCTTTGAATACGTGCAGCGCTTTTATCGGGAGGCCTACGACCTGGAAATGTACGCTTCCACCGGCTGCGCCTCCCCAACGATGGTAACCCCGGGATACGGCTTTCAAAAAACAAAAAAGCCAAAGCCCGGCGATCTGCTCTACTCCCCCGCCGAGCGCCGCGGAAAGCCCTATAGTCACTGGGCAGTTGTCAAGACCTGCGTCAACGGCGTGGTCACGCTAGCGGAACAGAACCATCATTGGAACGGCACGGTAGTAATTGACCGGGAAACGCCCGTCAGCCACGCGGAATACGATTTCTTTACCCCCGTGGGCGTTGGCCGGGCGGATCCCCAACTGGGCGAAAAACATGAGCAAGCAAAAAAAACAGCAAGCAATGTTCCGGCCTGGTTCCGCTGGTTCTGGGATTTATTCCATTAAAGCGGGCGAGCGAATCGAACAAAAGCCACTTTTACGCTTTTACGCTTTGAGAAAGCGGATACCTTGCTTGAGGTATCCGCTTTCTTTTTTCTATCCCGCTGCGCCGCAACTGCTCCCGCCGCAGCGGATGTCGTCAAGCTGATTCCGCAGGTTGCTTCATCGTCAGCGCGATGCGGCCCTTTTTGATGTCAACCGACAGCACCCAAGCCGTGATCACCTGCCCCACCTTCAGCACTTCCGAAGGGTGCTTGATGAATCTGTCTGTGATACGGCTGATATGCACAAGGCCATCCTGGTGCACGCCAACGTCTACGAACGCGCCAAAATCGATCACATTGCGCACGGTGCCTGTCAGTTCCATGCCGGGGCGCAAATCTTCCATGCGCAAAACATCGGTGCGCAAAACAGGGGGCGGCAGTTCATCGCGCGGGTCACGCCCCGGCCGCTGCAACTCCCTGATGATATCCCGCAGCGTGGGCAACCCCACGTCCAACCGCTTCGCCAAAGCTTCCGCCCCGCCAGCCGCCGTTACTTTTTCGTCCAGATCGGGCACATGCCCCCGCTTGAGTTCCTGAGGCGAACAGCCCAGCGCTTCCAGCAGCGCTTTTGCCATGCCGTAGCTTTCCGGATGCACGCCGGTGTGATCGAGAATATTTTTGCTTTCGGGCACGCGCAAAAAGCCCGCGCACTGCTCGAAGGCCTTCGCCCCAAGCTTCGGGACTTTTTTCAGCGCGGCCCGCGAAGCAAACGCCCCGTTTTCTTCCCGGTAGAGCACAATATTCTTTGCCACCGCGCCGCTGACGCCCGCGATATGGCGCAGCAGCGAAGGGGAAGCCGTGTTCACATCCGCGCCCACAGCATTCACGCAGTCTTCTACAACGCCATCCAGCGCGTGCTCAAGTTCTTTTTTTGGCATGTCGTGCTGATATTGCCCCACGCCAATGGCCTTTGGGTCAATCTTCACCAGTTCTGCCAAGGGATCCTGCAAACGCCGGGCGATACTCACCGCAGAGCGCAGGCTCACATCGAACTGTGGGAATTCTTCCGCCGCCAGTTTTGAGGCGGAGTAGACGGAGGCGCCGGCCTCGTTGACAATCATATACGCGGCCTCCGTGCCGCTCTCGCGCAATACCTCAACCGCAAACGCCTCCGTTTCGCGCGAGGCGGTGCCGTTGCCAATGGCGATGACTTCCACATGGTATTGTTCCAAATAGGCAAGCACCATTCGCTTTGCCTGTTCATATTGCGCCCGCGAATGCGTAACATAAATCACACCGGTGTCTAATACGCGCCCGGTCGGATCGACGACGGCAACTTTGCAGCCAGTGCGAAAACCGGGATCGAGTCCCAACGCCGCCTTGCCCTTAACGGGCGGCTGCAAAAGCAGCTCCCGCAGATTCACGGCAAAATTTTTGATGGCTGCGGCGTTGGCCTTTTCTGTTAGGATACTTCTGACTTCCCGCTCGATGGAAGGGAAAATCAGCCGGACGTAAGCGTCGTTCCCGGCGGCTCGCACGGTTTCGGTGCAAAGCGAATGGCCGGTTGGCTCGAGCGTGGCGGATGCGATAACGTTATGGGCCTTCACGCTGTCCAACGTGATATTAACCTTGAGAAATTCTTCCCGCTCGCCCCGGTTGAGCGCCAGCACGCGGTGATCCGCCACCTTCTTGACAGGCTCCTTATAGTCGTAATAATCGGCGTAAACGCTGTCTTCGTCCGGCTTCGCGGCGGCGCTTGTCAGTTCGCCCACGACCATGCACAGGTTGCGCAGGCGGCGGCGGATGCCGGCGTCGTCTGAAATCATTTCCGCAATGATGTCCATGGCCCCTTGCAAAGCTTCTTCCGCCGTAGCGACGCCCAGCTCCTCGCTGCAATACGCTTCGGCCATGGCCAGCGGCGCGGGCGAATCCGGCGCCTGTGCGTAAATCTCGTTGGCCAGCGGTTCCAGCCCTTTTTCTTTTGCAATTCCGGCGCGGGTGCGGCGCTTTGGCTTATACGGCCGGTAGACGTCCTCAATTTCCGCGAGCGTTTCGGCCTTGGCCAGCGCTGCGGCAATCTCGTCTGTCATTTTTTCCTGCGCCGTGATCGCGTCTGAAACCTCCTGTCTGCGTTTTTCGAGACCGCGCAGGTATTCCAGGCGCTCGGAAAGCTCCCGCAGCACCTGATCGTCGAGCGTGCCGTGCCGCTCTTTGCGGTATCGCGCAATGAAGGGAATGGTATTGCCCTCGTCTATGAGGGCAACGGTATTTTCCACCTGCCACGGCTGCAAGTGAAATTCGGCGGTAAGCTGTTCGGTTATCGTCATACATACTCCTGAAATAAAATTAATATTTTCAAAAACCCCTTGACAAATCGCAGGGAAAGGGTATGCTATTTGCGCCCAGACTTTATTGTCGCGTGCCAAATCCCGGGGGACTTGGCCACGCTTTATTTTGTTCCATAAAGATAGCGCCCCAGCGCATCCTGCCAGGTTGGCAATCGATCGTATCCTGCTGCCATCAGGCGCAGCGGCGACAGGCGGGAGTTCAATGGCCGCCGCGCGGCTTGGGGATAATCGGCGCTGGAGATGGGTTCCACCCGGCAGGGCAGGCCTGCCCGCGCCATAATCTCAGCGGCAAATTCAGCCCAGCTGCAATACCCGGTATTGGCCGCGTGGTATATCCCTGGTACGGGCCGCTCCGCCATGTCGATCAATAGCCGCGCCAAATCCGGCGCGTAGGTTGGCGAACCAACCTGATCGTCTACCACCCGCACGGCTTCCCGTTCGCGCCCCAACCGCAGCATAGTTCCAACAAAGTGCTTTCCGCCGGGGCCAAAAACCCACGACGTGCGCACGATGATGCCGTTAGGGCAGGCCAAGAGGGCTGCCCGTTCCCCCTCCAGCTTCGTTTTGCCATAGACGCTCAGCGGCGCAGGCGGCTCGTCTGTTTCGTGCGGGGCCGCCCCGCTGCCGTCAAAAACGTAGTCGGTGCTGATATAGATCATTCCAATGCCCGCCGCGCCGCAGTATTCGGCCACATGCCGCGTGCCGTCCGCGTTGACGGCAAACGCGCGCTCCGGTTCGCTTTCCGCCTGATCAACCGCCGTATAGGCGGCGCAGTGAATCACAAACGCGGGCCGGGCTGCCGCAAGGCAAGCCCCGGCAGCGTCGCTGTCGGTCAGGTCAAAGTCGTTTACGTCAACCCCAATGGCCTCGTGGCCGCGCCGAAGAGCTTCCAAAACAACCGCGCGGCCCAGCTGGCCCTGGGCGCCTGTGATTAAAATTCTCAAAATAGCCTCCTGTTTTGAGCGGCGCTTATCTCTGTTCCAAGTAGGAGTATCGCACATCCGCGTCTTTCCAGAGCGGCGCTGCGGCGTCTTTTGCCGAGAGACTGGGGGACTCGACTCCCCAATCCACCCCAAAGGCCGGATCGTTCCAGCAAATGGAGCGGTCGTGTGCCGGGGAATAGAGGGCGTCTACTTTATAGAACACTTCTACGTCGTCGGTCAGCGTCACAAATCCATGCAAACAGCCTGCGGGGATCCAGAGCTGGCGCTTATTTTCAGCCGAAAGCTCCGCCCGGATCCATTGCTGATAGGTAGGCGAGCCTTGCCGCACATCCACGGCAACATCCCAAACAGCCCCGCGCGTGCAGCTGAAGAGCTTGCCCTGCGCAAAGGGATCCGTCTGGCAGTGCAGCCCGCGCAGCGTGCCTTTGCGCGCGCTGAAAGACCGGTTATCCTGCACAAAGCGCGCGGCAATCCCCAGTTCCCGCAGGGACTGTTCGGAATACATTTCGTAGAACCAGCCGCGGCTGTCGCCATGAACATCGGGTTCGAGCAAAAGAACGCCCGGAAGTTTTGTTGGGATCGCTGTCATGACGCTTCCTCCTGTTTTGGCTGGGATTCGGGCAACGGCCTGCGCCCGGTACAGTTGACCAGGAAGAGCATGACATAGACCACCCAGATGGGCGCGGCCTCAAACAGGCCGCTCTTGCCAATGGTGAAAAACACCACAAGCAAGGCCACGACAAGGGCAATCACCAACGCCAGCAATCGGTTGAAAAAGCGGGGCGACTGCTTGCGCGCGTGGAAAAAGCCAATGGCGAGCGCGGCGGCGTTGCCTACCATGAACACGATGGTGGCAGTCCAGTGCACCGCTTTGGTAACCCCGGGGAATACCACCGTTTCCCCGTTCCACTGCCCATGGATAAAATAAATCACCGGCACAGCGCAAAGCGCCGCCCATATGGCAATCCGTCCAAGGCGGTTTTTGCACTGCCACGTTGCGTACATGGCGCGGCAGTTGAAAAAAAACGCCGCCCCCGTCAGCAGGTTCCACACAAAAAACAGCGCCGGATGCCGCACCCCAATGAGACTTGCCGTGTTCTCTTCCAGCAGCGGATTTTCAAGAAAGCAGAAAAACGTCACATAGGCAAAGCCCGCCGCCAGCAAAACGCCCAAAAAAACTTTGTTTCGCAAAAACGCCTGTACCCGGCTCATGACCGCACCTCCCAATTATCATCGCCGCCACATCACAGCCCGCAAACCATGGCTCGTTTCAGGAAAAGCCCCGGCGCCTCCGCCGGGGCTTTATGGAGCAACATATCAGTTGTTCTCAATGAACCGCACGATGTCGCCGATGGTGTGCAGTTCTTCAAGCGCTTCGTCGTTGAATACCACATCGAACGTGGATTCCAGCGTCTGAGCCAGGTCGTAAACATCCAGGCTGTCGGCGTTGACGTCGTCGAGCGTGGTTTCCTCCGTCACCTGCTCAGGATCCAAATCAAACTGGCTGCACACCAGTTTTTGCACGCGCTCAAAAACCATAAACCGTCACTCCTTTCATTTTTCTTCGCGCCGCGCGCGCACGCATGCGCATATACAATATATTAAGCAAATTGCGCGCGTTTGTCAAGGGGATGAGAAAAAATATTTTTTGCTGCGGCGCAAAAACGGAAAAACTTGGCGTGTTATGCATAGCACGTCCGGTTGATGATCACTTTCTTCAGGTCGTCCGAAAGCTCGTTGAAGTACGAGCAGTATCCCGCCACGCGAACCATCAGATAGGGATGCTTTTCCGGATGCTCATAGGCTTCCAGCAGCAACTCGCGGCTGACAACGTTCGGCTGGAACTGCATGCCGCCCTGCGTAAGGAAGGTGCGGAAAATTTCGCTGAGGTTGCGCACACCGGTTTGCCCCGGGAACAGCGCCGCGTCGATGGTGAACGTCACCGTGGTGCCATTGGGCGCGTAATCGCGGAAGTTCACTTTCGAAATGTCGTTGAGCGCGCTGAGCAGGTCGTCCTGCGCCGCGCCGTAGTGCGGCGTAACGCTGTTGGCCAGGGGCACGCCTTTTTTGCGGCCCGAGGGCAGCGCGCCCGTATATTTCCCGTAGCGATCGGAGGTGTTCAGCGCGTAATAGCCGGCGGAATAATGGCCGTTGCGCAGAGCGTAAGGGCACTGTGCCAGGGCGATATTATACATCTCCATGGCTTTCGTTACCCAACGCGCCGTTTCGTCGCTGCGGTTGTCGCCAAACTTCGGCAGGGCTTCCACATCCTTCAGCACCCGCTTGCCCAGCGCGCTTTCAAAGTTGTCGTCCACCGCGCGGCACATTTCTTCCATGCTATATTTCTTCTGCCGGTATACCAGTTGATCAATGGCGTAAAGCGAATCGGCCGTGTCGGTGATCCCCACCGCCTGAATGCCCGCCGTATTGAAGTCCGCGCCGCCCTCATAGGCGTCTTTGCCTCTGCTGACGCAGCTTTTGAACAGGGTAGACGCCAGCGGCGTTGGAAAATACCGCGCCAGCACCGCTTCCACCTTCTGCTGATCGGCCAAAACCGATCTTGCGAGGAAGTTCAGCCGCTCCTGATAGCGCGCAAGCAGTTCTTCCATGCTGCCGGGCGGGTTACATACGAGCGCGCCGCGCCGCTCTTCCCGGCGGCGGATGGCTTCTTCGCGGTTGAGCCGAATGATCTTCGCGAGGGGTTCCTCTTTGTTGTTCGTAAAATAATCAATCCCGCGCGAGACAAACTTTTCCAGCTGCATGGCAAAGCCGTAGTTCCACAGGTCATCTGACTGGCCTTTCATCGCTTGCAGCAGCGGCAGGGTAACGTTCATGTTGGCCGAATCCGTGTTGCCAAAGTGTTCGCTGGAAGCGTTTGGCTCCACGCAGCCGGTGATGGCATAATTGCGCGCATCCTCCGGCGTAATATTGTAATGCGACAGCAAACTGGGAATATACTCCGCGTCGCTGAATAGTTCCGGCATGGGGCAGGCCCCCACATAGAGTTCCGCCAGCCGATCAAGATAAGCCTGCGGGCTGTTTTCCGCAATGCGCGCGCACATGTTTACGCTCAGCGGCTGCAACTCGCAGATATCCATGAGCATATAGGTCACGTCATTGACGCCGTCTGTGCCGTCGGGCTTAACGCCGCCGAATGTCATCGCCTGATCGGTGGATACCGTCTCAAACAGCTTTGAGATATTGAAAATCCCGTCGCCGTCGCTGATGAGGAATACTTCATCCATCTTCAGCACCCAAAGCGCCAGCAACTCTTTGGCTTCGTCGTAAGTGATGCGCCCGGCCTTCCGATCCGCCTCGTAATACGGTTGCAGAATCTGGTCGAACCGCCCGTGCGAAACGGCGTTTTCGTAGGCTTCTGCGCAGATGGCAATCTGCAAAAAGAGCATGCTCTGCAACGCTTCGTGGAACGTCCGCGCCGGATATTTCGGCACGCGCTTGCACACTTCCGCCATGCGGCGCAGTTCGGCGCGGCGCTTGTCGTCCGGCTCGTATTTTATCATGCGCTCCAGTTCCTGCGCGTAGCGCTCCCCAAAGCGCTCAAGCGCTTGCAGCGACACAAGCATGCCGGTATACAGATCGCGGTTTTGTTCCGGATGCTCGTCGCGCGCCTGGCGCACCTCGCGCTTGAGCCCCATGGTACCCAGTTCCAGAATGCGGCTAAAATTCACAATAAAGTGCGCGATAGCGGCAAAATTGTTCTGGAACCCCACTTTTTGCTCCGCTACGGAACTGAACGACTGCGTCAGCTGCCCCAGCCCGTTTTCGCGTGTGAAGCGCCCGATGATGCAGCGCGGCAGCCAGTAAGGAACAATCTTTTTATAGTATGCCAGGCGCTCTTCTTTGCTGCTGACGAACTGCACGGGGGTCATCTTTTCGCCTTTGTAGAGGAAGGTGGCATACATCACGCCGAACTGCTCCTCCCAAACCTGCCCGGCCACGCGCTTGGCTGTGAAGTTGCCCACAAGCAGCTCGCCGGGATAAATGTGGATGGTGCGGTTTTCCAGAACATAATAGAGCCGCTCCGCCCGGTGGAGATATACCGGTTTGCGGAAGCCTTTGTATTTTTTGTAGTAGTCCGTTTTGAGATGCGAGGTCTCGAAGCAAACTTCGCGCGGGCACGCGCGGATTTCGTCGCGGAGCTTCAGCACGCGCTCTGTGAACACGGCGGGCCGGGGTTTTTCCTGCAAGCTGTCGGAATACACCGCAAGGCCCTGCGCCCGGAAGGCTTCGGCCCCAGCCTTCAGCGCGGGCAGGGCCTGGGCGGGGGTTATGCCCAGCTGTGGAATATCAAGCCCCAGGCGCGCGGCCTTTTCTTCGTGCATGGTATGGTATTGCAACAGCTCGATCTCTTTGAACTTCAGCGATTTCAGATATTTTGCCGCCGCCGCAATCTGCGCGGGGCTGTCGTTTTTGCCGGGCACTATCACCATGCGCGCGCGCACCTTTGGCCGGGGTTTCAGCGCCAGCAGTTTTTTTACATTCGAACGAATCAGCGCGTCTTCCTGCCCCGTCAGGGCTTTGTGCCCGGCTGCATCGCCCGCGCACTTAAAATCCAGCAGGAACAGGCCGATCAGCGGCGCCAGCGCCTCGATATGCGCCCAGGGGACATGCAGGGTGGTTTCGACCGATACAGGGATTTTCTCGTCGCGGAGCGCTTGCAGCAGTTCGCCCAGCAGCTGCGGGTTTTGCAGCAGGGGCTCGCCCCCGGAAAGCGTGACCCCGCCGCCGGTGGATTGATAATAGGCCGCGTCTTTGCGCAGCTCCGTTATGATTTCCCCGGGGGTCATCCAAAGGGCCTCGCCGCCGGCGCGGAGGTTTTCCGGGTTCTGGCACCAAAGGCAGCGCAGGCCGCAGCCCTTAAAAAACACGGTTGTGCGCAGGCCCGGGCCATCGTGCACGCAGGTGCGCTGGAGTTTGGCTACGCAAAGCCGCCCTTCGTTTTCTTCGGGCTTTTGGGTGGTGATTGGTTGATCGAGCATCGCGGTTGCCATATGTATCGCTTCCCTTCCGTTTCTTCAGTTAATTGTAGCACAAACGGCTGTGGCGGTCAAGCGAAATTTTTCGGCGCGCCGCTTGTGTGAATGGATTTCCATTCCCTTGCGTCAAAATTGCTTGACAATCGTTAAAAATAAGTGTATAATAGTGCTATAACAGCCGGAAAAGGAGGGATGCATCGCTCTTTGTGCGCACCAGGAAGATGGGAAAACGCAGAGCGTCCCATGCCTGAGCAACCAAATCAACCAAGGAGATGATCAAATGAGGAAACATATACCAAACTTGCTTTCGTGCTTCCGGATTGCCTTTTCTGCCCTGCTGCTGTTGTTTTGCGACGACACCCTACAGGAGCGGCTGATCTTTACGTTGCTTTATTTTGCCATTGCCATTACCGACGCGCTGGATGGTTTCCTTGCCCGCAGATATCACTGGGAAAGCAAACTCGGCGCAAAGCTCGACGGCTTGGGGGATCTGACCATCTTCATTTTTGGCTTTATCTGCCTGATGTTCCTCTTGCCCGTCAACTACGAAAATCCAACGCGCACGCTGCTGACGCTTGGCGTTGCGATCGCGCTGAAGGCCTTCAGCTTTGTGCTGACCCGCGTTCGCTTCAAGGAATGGAACATGATGCATACGTTGCTCAATAAGTTCCTGGGGGCGGCGCTTTATTGCGCTGTGCCGGTGTTTATGTGGCTGCGCAGCATCAACTACTGGTTTGTTCTGGCAATTTCAATCGTGGCTGCAATTTCGGTGCTGGAAGACACGGTGATCCTCTTCACAGCCGATCACTACGACGCGGATCACAAGGGCCTGCTTTTTGAAAAGATCGCCGCCCGGCGCGGCAAAGCGGCCTGAGCCGCACTGGCATGCGCCCCCGGTTTTCACCGGAACCTGTTACGCGCCAAACAACAAAGTTTAATTGTGGGAGGTCATTGAAGTGAAACACATTCCCAACGCGCTGTCCATCGCGCGGTTCCCCATCGCGCTTTCGCTGATTGCCTGGACATTGCTGCTCAGCCCGGATAAACTGCTCGGCGACCCGTTTAAGTGGGTCTTCTCGGCGTTCTATCTGCTTTCCGGCATGACCGATATTCTCGACGGCTACCTTGCCCGGAAATACCACTGGGAAAGCAAGAGCGGCGGTATCCTCGACGGCCTTGCCGACGTGACATTCTTCCTGGTGTGCCTGGCCAGTCTGTTCCTGCTGTACCAAAAAGACTGCCTCAAGCTAAGCTCTCTCGACATACTGGTTACTGTCATCACAGGCGCGTGCATCATTGTGTTCAAGACGTTCAACTACTTTATGACATACGCGCGCTTCAAGCAGTTCAACGGCGTGCATACCTGGTCGTTCAAAACCGCGGGCACTGTAATGTATTTCGCCGCGCTGGCGTTCATGTGGCTGCAACGGCTGGATTTCCGCGTTGCAATCGTGCTGGGCGCCATTACCATTTACGCCTGCGCCGAAGAGCTTTACCTGCTGTTTGCCATGAAAGAATACGACGTGGATCATCCGGGGCTGATCGTGCAGCATCTGCGCAGGATGAGGGCATGAGATAACGCGGGGGTTCGCCGTTCAGGCGGACCCCTGCTGTTTTCCAGTCCCCGGCAAATCGAAAAAAATCCCGGATTTCCATTGACAAAGCGGCAATATATGAGTTATAATGAAGGAGAAACTCATTTCTTTGTGGAGGTGCACATCATGAAGAAGAAATATATTCCAAACGCCCTGTCCATTTTCCGGCTGTCAACGGTCTGGATCCTGTTGCCTGTGGCATATTTCAAGAAAGACATCCTGTTCACCGTGCTGTATTGCCTGATTGGCTTCACAGACGCGCTGGATGGCTTTCTGGCCCGAAAATACCACTGGGAATCGGAATTCGGCGCGAAGATCGACAACTTGGGCGACACAGGCCTGTTTGTCTGCGCATTCGTCAGCCTGATTTTTCTGCGCAAACCAACCTTCGAAGACCCGGTCAAGTGCATTGCGACGCTTTTTGTCGGCGTTGCGCTCAAGGTGTTCATCTTCACCCTGACGAAGATCCGCTTTGGGGAATTCAACACCATGCACACCTACTCGAACAAAGCGCTGGGCCTGGTGATGTTCAGCTTTGTTCCCATCTGCTTCCTGCGCGGGGAAGTGGCGTTCGGGACGGTGCTGTTCGTTGTTGCCTGCGCGGCGCTCACAGTGCTGGAGGATGCGTATATCCTGCTCAAGTCCGAGACCTACAATGTGGATCATAAGGGCCTTCTGGGCGAAAAACTCAGCGCCCGGCGGCGTCCGGCGGCATGAGAGAGATATTGCGCGAAACAGCCGCTGCGGACAGCGCTTTGGCGGAAACCACGGTGGCGGAACATGTGCTTTACCGCGGAAAAATTGTGACACTGCGCCGCGACGAGGCGCGGCTGCCCAATGGGTTGCCCTGCGTGCGCGAGGTCGTGGAACACCCGGGCGGTGTTTGCGTGGCGGCGCTGACAGGCGAACAGGAGCTGCTGCTCGTGCGGCAGTTCCGTTACCCCTATGGGGAAATCCTGCTGGAGCTGCCTGCGGGCAAGCTGGAACCGGGCGAAGACCCCTTGCTGGCCGGGCAGCGGGAATTGCGGGAAGAAACCGGCGCAACTGCGGAAAAATATGAGTCGCTGGGCGTATTTTACCCTACGCCGGGCTACTGCGGCGAAAAAATATATATGTACCTGGCCCGGGGGCTGACATTTCAAGCCCCGCAGCCCGACGACGACGAGTTTTTGCAATGCCTGCGCGTGCCTCTTGGCGAGGCCGTGCGCATGGTGCTGCGCAACGAAGTGGCGGATGGCAAAACGCAGGCGGGGGTGCTGAAGACTGCGGCGCTGTGCGGCGCTTTGCAAAATAGGTTCCCCGCCTAACCAGGCGCGGCTTGCGTTCCGCGCGGGATATCTGGCCCGACAGATTTGTTCAGGCGGCAGCGGCCAACCGTTCGAGGCATGGCTTTCCGGTACCATCTTCCAGCGCCCGCAGGCTGCACGGACGCCTTCCCGTCGCGAATCACTGAAAAGAACAAAACTCCCGCTTCGGCGGGGGTTTTGTTCTTTCTGCATCCCGTGGAATTCAGGTCGAACGGGGCGCTTTGTAAACAGATAAAAATTCCGAAAGCACGTCTAACCCTCATTCCTCCCGCATATACATGCCATGACAACCAATCCAAAGGGGGAGTTATCATCATGGAGTTTCAACATATCACGCAGAATGTGGGGAGCCTGGAAACCATCTACGACGGCAAGCTCGAACAGGCGGTGGACGGGGACATCACCCTGCCGGAATACTGCCCCGACATCATACGCATTCTGAAATGCACCGTGGAACCCAGCATCCACAGCGCGCAGGCCTCGGGCGAGCGCGTGGCCGTGGAGGGCGCGGCGCGGGTACATGTGCTTTATGCCGCGGAAGACGGCACGCTGCAAAGCTTTGAACAGACGTATCCCTTTGCCCGCACGGCGGATATCCCAGGCGCGGAAGGCGCCGCCGTGCGCGCCACGGTAAAAACCGAGTATGCCAACGCGCGGGCCGTCAGCCCCCGCAGGCTCGATGTTCATGGTTTGCTGTCCATCGCGCTGAACGTATTGCGCCGCCGCGAAGACGCCATACTGACACAGGTCAGCGGCGGAGGGATTCAGGCGCTGGGCGGCACGGTGAACCTTTCGAGCCTCGAGGCGCTGCACGGCACAACATTCCAGATGAACGAGGTCATCGAGGTGGAACCAAATCTGCCGCCGGTGGATCAGATCCTTTCGCGCCAGGCAGTGGTCATCCCAACAGAAATGAAAGCAATCAAAAACAAGCTGCTGATAAAGGGCAACCTGGAAGTCCGCCTGACTTACAGCAGCCGAGGCGCGAAAGAGCCGATCACCATCACACATATTATGCCGCTGAGCCAGATCATCGAAGCGCCCGGCGTTTCGGAGCAGACGGCCAACACGCTGCGGCTGCGGGTGAATTCGCTCGATATCACCCCGAAACCCGACACAAACGGCGCGGCGCGGCTGCTGGATATCGCGGCGCGCGTAGCGGCGGATGTAAAAGGCTACGCGCCGGTGGAATTGCCCGTGGTGAAAGACGCTTATTCGACCCAGGGCGGCATCGCGCTGGACACCCGCCGGCTGGAATCGAGGGAACTGGCGGAGACTTTCCGCGACACATTTACGGCCAAAGAGGGGTTTGACTTCGGCTCTGGCGGCATCCAATCGGTTCAGCTGCTCACAGGTGATTTGTTGCCGCCCGTGGTGGCGGTCAAAGACGACGGCTTGCATGCCAACGGGAAGATCAAGCTCTCAATCGTTTATCTGGATGGCGCGGGGCAAATTGCCAGCGCCGAAAAGGAGCTGCCCTACAGCTTCCGCCGCGCTATGAAACAGGGCGGCAAGAATCTGGCCGCCGACCTGGATATCGACCTGTTGAACTTGCAGGAAACCGTCAGCGGTGATCATCTGGATGTGCGCGCGGAACTTGCCGCCACAGGCGAAACAACGGCCGCCGCCGCCCATACCGTGGTCAACGCCGTTTCGGCCAATGAAGAGGAGGCGCTGCCCAAACGCTCGCCGCTGACCATCTACTTTGCTTCTTCGGGCGAACCGGTTTGGGATATCGCCAAGCGCTACCGCACCACGGTGGACGCCGTGCGGCAGGAAAACGAACTTGCGTCCGATACCGCGGCCGCCGGGCAGATGCTGCTCATACCTTCGGTATGAGAGACTTTAGACGGCAGACATTCGACGTTAGATACCATTGCGGCCGGAACCATCTAATATCTAAAATCTAAAGTCTAACATCTATTATGGAGGGAAGATCTATGGAAGAACGCAGCATTTACATCGACATCGCCCAGCGCACGCAGGGGGATATCTATATCGGCGTGGTAGGGCCCGTGCGCACGGGGAAATCCACTTTCATCAAGCAGTTCATGGATACGCTGGTGATCCCGAACATCGTCGGGGAGGCCCAGCGCGCGCGGGCGATGGATGAACTGCCGCAAAGCGCCAGCGGCCGCACCATCATGACCACGGAGCCAAAGTTTATCCCGGAAGAAGCTGTGGAAATCAATCTTCCCGGCAACGCAAAGTTCCGCGTGCGTATGATCGACTGCGTGGGCTACATCGTCCCCAGCGCTTTGGGCTATATTGAAGAAGATCAGCCGCGCATGGTAACAACCCCCTGGTATGAAGAGGAAATCCCCTTCAATATGGCCGCCGAAATCGGCACGCGCAAAGTGATCAGCGAGCACAGCACCATTGGCCTTGTGATCACAACGGACGGCAGCATCAGCGAAATCCCCCGCGACGAGTATGCCGAGGCGGAAGAGCGCGTGATCAATGAGCTGCGGGAGCTCAACAAGCCCTTTGTGGTCTTGCTCAATTCTGCGCAGCCGGAGTCTTCCAGCGCCATTGCCCTGGCACAGGAACTGAGCGGCCGCTACGCCGTACCGGTAATGCCGGTCAACTGCATGCAGCTGACCGAGTTCCAGATCAAACAGATCATTTCGCAGGTGCTGTTCGAGTTCCCGATCCGGGAAGTCAGCGTCAATTTGCCCAGCTGGATCGTATCGCTGGATGGCGAACACTGGCTGCGCCGCAGCCTTTATCAGAGTGTGCGCGCCGCCGCCCAGGGTCTGCGCGTCATGCGCGACACAAACCTGTTCGTGAACGGGTTGCAGGGCAGCGAACACGTGAGCCAAACCGCGCTGAGCGCGCTGAATCTTTCTGAAGGCTCCGCCGTGGTGGAACTGAGCACCCAGCCGGATTTGTTTTACAAGGTGCTGGCCGAATCAACCGGGCTGGAAATCAACGACGAACAGGATCTGCTGCGGTGGCTGACGGAGCTTTCGCGCACGAAAGCCTCGTATGACCGCATCAAAAACGCCCTGGATGAGGTGGACGCAACGGGCTACGGAATCGTGATGCCGTCGCTGGAAGAATTGCGGCTGGAGGAACCAGAGCTCATGCGGCAGGGCGGCCGCTATGGCGTGCGGCTGCGGGCCAGCGCCCCTTCGCTGCATATCATGAAGGCAAATATCACCACAGAAGTGGCGCCCATTGTGGGTTCCGAAAGCCAGAGCGAAGAGCTTGTGATGTACTTGCTCAACGAATTCGAAGAAAACCCGGCGGCCATTTGGGAAAGCAATATCTTCGGCAAGAGTCTGCACGAGCTGGTCAATGAGGGGTTGCACAACAAGCTTTACCGCATGCCCGGCGACGCGCGGCTGAAGTTCCAGGAAACCATCGAAAAAGTCATCAACGAAGGCTGCTCGGGATTGATCTGCATTATTCTGTAGCTCTTTTTACGCCAACCTCCGCGCGAGCTTCCCTCTCCCAAAAAACACCTCCCTCTGTTGAGGGGGGTGCTGCGCCTATCATAGCGCTTTTAATTTCTGGTTGACCGCATTTTGCACAAAATTTTATCGAATTCACTTGACACAGGGCAAACTTTAGACTACAATAAAAATCAAGGATGTTTCGGGATGCGAGGTAATCACAAATGCGATATATAGGCGGCAAATCACAGCTGCTCGGCGACATTGAGGCGGTTATCAGCGAGAACACGACCGGGCGGGAGCGTGTGTTCTGTGATATTTTCGCCGGCACGGGAAGCGTGGCGCGGCATTTTAAACCGAGGTATGAGGTTCACTCGAACGACATGCTTCATTTTTCCTATGTCATTCAAAAGGCGACTGTCGAGAACAACAGCAATCCGCGCTTCACAAGACTTGCCAATATCGGTATTGCCGACCCGATTAAATTTTTAGAGGAAGCGGATATAACAATTGCTGAAGCGGGAGCGTTCTTCATTTCAGACAACTACGCTCCGAACGGCCACTGCGAACGCATGTATATCACCAAGCGCAACGCGCTGCGCATTGACTTCATCCGCCATACGATTGAATCTTGGAAAAGCGCGGGCTTGATTGACGAAATCGAGTATTATCACCTGCTCGCGTCGCTCATTGAGGGCGTTCCATTCGTGTCTAACATAACCGGAACATACGGCGCGTATCTGAAAGATTGGGATAAGCGGGCGCTGAGAGCATTTGAAATGGCGCGACTGTCGGTCATAGACAACGGCAGGGCAAACCGCAGTTACAATGCCGATGCGAACGCGCTTATCCGCGAGTTAGAGGGCGATATTCTCTATATCGACCCGCCGTATAACTCGCGGCAGTATGCGCCGAACTATCATTTGCTTGAAACAATTTCGCGCTACGACCGGCCTCAAATCCGCGGTGTTACGGGGATGCGCCCTTACGATGATATGAAATCGGCGTTCTGCGTCAAATCGGAGGTGCTTGAGGTTTTCACCGACCTTATCGCTAAGGCTCATTTCGCCAACATCGTGATGAGCTACAGTACGGACGGGCTTATGACCTCGGAGCAGATTGAAGCCGTGCTTAAACGTTATGGTGTTGAGGATAGTTATCAACGCTATCACATTCCGTACCGTAAATATAAAAGCAAGATTACGGACGAAACCAAAACGGTGCAGGAATACCTGTTCTACGTCCATAAAAACATCCCGCAGGTTGCGGCGTTTGTGGTTCCCGCCGACGGCGGAAGAGTAAGTAAACCGCCAGTGAAACGCTCAAAGTACCTGAAAAGTCCGCTCAACTATGTAGGCGGCAAATACAAACTCCTGCCGCAGATTATGCCGCTGTTCCCGCGTGAAATCGGCACGTTCGTCGACCTGTTTGCCGGCGGGTGCAACGTGGGCATTAACGTCAACGCCGAACGCGTTATTTGCAATGACCTGAACTCTAAGATTATCGATATGTTCCGTATGTTTCAGCGCACCGATACAGACGCGATTCTGCGGCGGATAGAACGTAGTATCAGCGAATTCGGTTTGTCCAAAGAAAACGAGAGGGGCTTCATCGACTTCCGCAGCCACTACAACGAGACGGGAGACCCGATTGACCTCTATACGCTGACTTGCTACTCGTTCAACTATCAGTTCAGATTCAACAATAACCTAGAGTACAATAATCCGTTTGGGCGCAACAGAAGCCAGTTCTCCGCTCCTATGCGAAACAACCTGATTGCGTTTTTGGAGAGAATTAAGCGCGGAGATATAGAATTTGTGTCACGGGACTTTGAGAAGTTCGACCTGTCTCAGCTAGGTTATGACGATATGGTCTATTGCGACCCGCCGTACCTGATTACGACGGGCAGTTATAACGACGGCAACCGCGGCTTTAAAGACTGGAAAGAAGCGCAGGAGACCGCGCTGTACGCCTTATTAGACAGGTTGCATGAACGCGGCGTAAGGTTTGCGCTGTCCAATGTGCTGACGCATAAGGGCGTTCGCAATGATACTTTGCTTGACTGGTGCAAAAAATACATTGTCACGCGGATTGACAACGACTACTCCAACGCAAGCTATAATACGCAGAAAGGAGAAAGCGCGGAAGTTCTGATAACGAACTACTGAGCGGTGAAGTATGGTGTCAATCCACGCACCTTGTCGGAACGGCGTTTACGCCGCGATGCGCGTCGCGTTGCAACGGTATCGCACAAGCGGCACGGATTGGGCTTTGGTTCGTTTCACCGTTGCACCCAGCGCGGGTGCATCACTGGACGGTTCGTTCAACAGTTATTCACTGGGCTTGGTCTTTGGGAGAAGAGTAGCTGGCTCAAAGCGGCTAATTTGGGTAAACTACTGGCCCCAAGAAACCGAAAGGCCCCCATTACAGGGGTTCTCAGCTGCTGTCCTGACAGCAAATGTGACGTCTGATCATGGTGGCTCCGACTGGACTTGAACCAGTGACACAAGGCTCTTCAGACCTTTTTAAGCCATTTTTCACCGCTGGAGTTAATAGGACGACCTCTGTTATCAAACATTTGCAAACACACACAACCACGCGATTGCTTGGTGCTGTTGCTGTCAAAAATTGCTGTCAAATCCACAGAGGTAGGCAAATCAGGCGACTGTGCCGGTTGCTGTTGGAAGGGTAAGTCATGCCCTGTTCGGTTGGCGGTGCATCCCGACAAATTCCACACGCGCGCCGGTTTGCTCAATCGCTTGCATCATTTCGGCGGCTTCTTGTTTATTGTCGCTCAGATGATCCTGATTTCTCATAATCACGTAATCTACCTTGACCTCCGATAGAAATTTTGACAGCAGCGTGAATCCCGGGCGCTCTATCTCTCCGTCCTTCATCCCATCACGATCAGCATACGCCGCATCAATGCGCGCGCTCAATATGCCGGCTTTCTCTTTTGCTGCTTCTGTCTGCCTGAGCATATCGCCGCCGTCATCGCTGGCTGCCGTGCGGTAATAGCCTACAGCAACTTTTTGGTGTTTTGCCGCCTGGTTTTTATTTTCCATGCTTGGCTCCTTATGTCCTGATTTCACAAGTATAGCCTGGCACGTTGCCAAAAGCAAGCCGACAATGCACCACTCTTGGGTGCACGATTACGCGAACTGCCGGGCGCGGGTGCAGCAAGTAAGCAGCGGGAAGGCTCAAGGCGGGGAATTCTTCTGTTCCGGCTGGATTTTGCCTTGGGTGCGAACACGTCGGGACATAGTGAACCCCGCTACACTAGGCGTATAGCGGGTTTCAGCGTTGTGCCGTCACCGTCGCATAGGTGACGTCTGTCTTTGGAGCGGGTAACGGGAATCGAACCCGTGTAACCAGCTTGGAAGGCTGGAATTCTACCATTGAACTACACCCGCATTTTATAGTGCAATTTACTTTGGCCTTGCTCGTTCCAGTTCCAGAGAGGAACAGCGTGCGGTAGCCAATAACCGCTTTCGCGTTTGGAAGACTGACCGTGCGGCACTTGGAAGCTCTTTGCCATATGCTTTGAACTGGGATTGGTAATAGTATACACGATTGTTCGAGGTTTGTCAAGCAAAAAATTCTGGCTCTTCGCCCCCTAGAGTAGATAAACCCTAAAAGAACAGCCCATACTCGGGATATAAGAACAAACAAACTGGTGAAAAGCGCGATTTTGCTGTCGCGTGTCATTGAAAGTAGTCATGCTAATTTGGGTAGAAATTCGCGTCTGTCTTCGGTTGTGAGTTTCTGCACTTGCTGCGGTTTTGATGTCTTGCATACCATTAGCTTACTCCTCCCTGATGACGATGCCGCGCTCCTCGAAGTGTTCCGTTGGCAGGATAATCGACCAGCCAGCTTTAGTGCGGCGAATTTCGATCCATTCGCGTCCATGCCTTGAACGACGATTTGCCCTCGCCTCGCAAGTCTGCATTTTGCAGTTCCTTTGCATCCAAGCGCAAGCAAGTTTTTGACGTATACTCAGGGTTCGGCTGATTGCCGGTCAGCACTCATCAGGTGGTTTCTCCCGGTAGCGTGCCAACAGACTCCAACCCCAAAATCTCGCGCTTTTTGGCTGAAAACTCTTCCTCCGTCAAAATGCCTTCCTCCACAAGCGCTTTGAGCCGTTTCACGGCAGCCGCCTGCGTTTTGAGCGTTCGCAGCTGCTTGCGCTCCGGGGAATCCTTCATTTGGGAGGCCGCCCGAATGCCGCTTTCCACAATTTTGGTGCTGTTTGCGGCAATTGCAGTTAATTTCGTAAATGCAACGGCAGTGTGAGCGTCACGCAGCTGGCCGATGCCTGTGGCGTGAGCAAGGCGCCGACGCCCCGAAGACCCTGGCGGCGTTCCGGCGGGTGAAGCGCGCGGACGGAGAAGAATGGGCGGCTCTGGAAGGGAGATATCGGGCGGCGGGGAGTGACAGCAAAGGTGTGGACAAACAGCGCGTTTTATGATAGAATAGGGGCATGAAAAAAACAACAACGGGCGAGGGGAAACGCTGCCCAAAATGCGGAGCCACGGAAAACCAGGCAAAAAAGGGATA
>JAIRPV010000029.1 GCA_031256825.1 Oscillospiraceae bacterium
ATAGCTTATCTGTCAGCAGATCCGGCTCCAGCGAACCCAAACGCACGCGCTGAATGCCGCTACATTCGTCCATGAGCGCCACCGCATCCGCAAGATCGCAGCCGATATCCGTCCCATAGGCGGCAAGGTTGATTCCCACCAGCACAACCTCGCGAAAGCCTTGCTGTGCAAGGGTTTCAGCCTCCTGCCGAACGGCGGCGAGGGGCTTTGAGCGCACATGCCCGCGCGCGCGGGGGATAATGCAATAGCTGCAAAAACGGTCGCACCCGTCCTCAATTTTGATGCTTGCGCGGGTGCGGGCGCTTTCGCGAAAGAAAGCGCTTTCAGCGAACGGTTCTCCGATGTAATGCGCTGAAACGTTAATTGATTTACCCTGCGAAGACATAAATTTATCGATGTAGCGCGCTAAATCTCCGCTGTCAATATGCCCCAATACGATATCCGCCTCGGGGTATTCCTCGGCGGCATTGGCGCTCACCTGCGCGGCGCAGCCAGTTAAAACCAGGATGCAATCGGGGTTCAACGCCCGGCATTGGCGCAATTTTTGGCGGGTTTTGCGCTCGCTTTCGGCCGTAACAGCGCAAGAATTCACCACAACCACGTCCGCCTTTTCCGGCGCGGCGTCAACAAAACCCGCTCCCAAAAGGCGGGCGCGCAGGGCTTCGGAGTCCACCTGGTTCACTTTGCAGCCCAGGGTAACGGTCGCGACGGTCATACCAAAGTCCCTTTCGCCAAAATAATCCTTTCTATTATACACGATTTTCTTTGAAATTGCAAGTGAAAATGTATAAATTTTTCTGCCCTTTCATAGAATGAAGCAATCCGATGATTGAGGTGGCAAAAATGGGACGCTTTATGAGGAAGAAGATCGCCGTTTGCGCGCTGGCATTCGCTTTAGCGCTTTCATTCACTACAGTACATGCCCTTGCGGAAGAGCCGGCGCAGAGCGATAACAATTCAGCAAGCCAAAGCACTGAACCGTCTCCGCCCGTGGATATCGCGGCAAAGGCGGCAGTGCTCATGGATGCTTCCACCGGAAAAGCTTTAGTGCAGTACCACGGAAATGACAAATTATACCCCGCTTCGGTCACGAAAATCATGCCGCTGCTTTTGGTGGCTGAAGCGATCGACAGCGGGAAAATCCATCTAACCGACAATGTCACAGTCTCCGCCGCTGCGGCGAGCAAGGGCGGCTCGCAGATTTGGCTCAAAGAAGGCGAAACCATGACGGTGGAAGAACTCCTGAAAGCCGCCGCGATTTACAGCGCGAATGACGCCTGCTGCGCGTTAGGGGAATTCCTCTCGGGGAGCGAGGAAGGATTCGTCAAGCTGATGAATCAACGCGCGAAAGAGTTGGGCATGAACAATACCAATTTTGTCAACTGCACCGGTTTAGATGACGAAACCACTGAACATCTCACAACCGCCTATGACGTGGCTCTGATGAGCCGGGAATTGCTGAAGCACGACAGCGTGATAAAGTATTCGAAAGTCTGGATGGATTCCTTGCGCGGCGGAAAGACGGAACTGGTCAACACCAACCGCCTCGTGCGCTTTTATGAAGGGGCCACGGGCCTGAAAACCGGCACAACCACCAAAGCGGGCTGCTGCGTTTCGGCCAGCGCAAAAAGGGGCGATACCCATCTGATTGCCGTGGTGCTCGGCTCCGGCAACAGCAACGATCGCTTTGAAACAGCAAAGCGCTTGCTCAACTGGGGCTTTGCCAACTACGAAACCGTGACCCCCGTCATCAATCCCGGGCTGATCACGCCCGTGCGGGTGCTGCGCGGCGACGAGAACAGTATCATGCCCGTGCCCCCTCAGGCAATGCCTATCCTGGTGCCGCGGGGCAGCAGCGGCGATTTGCAGCAAAGCGTTGATCTCGCGCTGGATGTGCACGCTCCTGTGGAAAAAGGGCAGGAACTGGGAAAAGTGACGCTTACGTTAGACGGCGAAACGCTGGGCGTGTATCCCTTAACCGCGCCGAACGCCGTGGAATTGCTGACATACAACAAAGTGCTGAAGCGGCTATTGCAGGCGTTGGTTGGCGGCGTTGCATAACAGAACTTTAGTTCGATAAAATTCTATGGGCTGCCCTGATAGGGGAAAGGCGCTTTAGCGCGCGAAATTACGACTTTTACACGATGAAGCGGCACTTTTGCCGGGTAAATCAGATATATTTTAACGAGATAAAGCGAATGCGATTTATCGCAGTGAAGCAGTCGTTGCTTTATTATGATAAATTGCATTTGCGCTGTTCTAACAGCAAACGGCGGCGCATATCTTAATAGCACAGGAACAAGGACAAGAATGGCAAGCGCCGATCGCTTACGCGCTTGCAAAAAGAAAGGGACACGGTATGCAACACTCTTTTACGCGCCTGCAAAATATGTTCCGCGCGCGCGGCGTGCGGGCCTCCCGCCTACCCGGGCTGGGCGCGAAAAAAATTGGCGACATGGCTGGCTTGCTCAGCGAAAACTGGCAGAAGCTCGCCCTGCTGGCCTTGTATGGCCTGGGTCTGCTTTTGGGCGCAAAAACGGCGGCCAACGCTGGCTCCGGCTGGCAAGCCCGGCTGCTTGAGCTGCTGCGCGATCAGCGCCTGCGCCGCGCCGGGCAAAGCGTCTTCGCCAACGCGGCGGGCTATTTCGGTGTGGACGCGTTGTTCCTCGCGGCCGCGTTCTTGCTGGGCCTGTGCGCGGCGGGCCTGCCGCTGGTGCTGCTGCTGCCCGTGCTGCGCGGCCTCGGCATGGGCTGCCTGAGCGGCTGGTTATACCTGAGCTATGGCTTCCAGGGCGTTGGCTACTGCGTGCTTACGCTTTACCTGCCGGCGATTGTCTCCATGCTGATTCTGCTCAGCGGCTGCAAGCAGAGCATGCTGATGTCGGGCGATATGGCGCTGATGATCAGCGGCCGCTTAGAGCAGGCGGAAACCGCACCCCGGCAATATTTTTCCCGCTATCTGATGCTTCTGCCGCTCAGCGCCTGCGCGGCGCTGCTGCACGCCCTTTGCTTCAATATGTTCGCGGGAATGTTTGAAATCTAGTCTTTGTCGCCCAGCTCCTGCGCTCTCAGCTCTGCCAAGGGGTTTAAATCCACAGCAGCGCGCAGCTGTTCGTCCACCACATGGGTATAGATCTGCGTGGTGGAAAGGTTCTCGTGCCCCAGTATCTCTTTGAGCTGCAGCACATCCACGTCGTTTTGATACATCAGCGTGGCCGCTGTGTGGCGCAGTTTGTGCACCGAATAGCCTTTGTGATCCAGTCCGCAGCGCGCAAGATATTTCTCCAGCATCAACTCAACGGAGCGCTGGTTGAGCCGCCGTTTGTTGCGGCTGATAAAAACCGCGTTGCGGTCCGCCGCCGCCAGGCCCTCTTGGGGCCTGGTTTTCATATATCGCTTCAGCGCCGCCTGCACGGCGGCGTTGCAATATACCGTGCGCTCTTTGCTGCCTTTGCCCTGAATGCGCATGGTGCCGTCGCGCTTGATATCCACCAGATTCAGCCCGCAAAGCTCCGAAAGCCGCATGCCGCAGTTCAAAAACAAAATCAAAATGCAATAGTCCCGCTCGCGGAACTTGTTCTCCAAATCGTGTTCCACGCACGAAAGCAGATCCAGGCAATCTTCCAGCGGCAAATATTTTGGCAAGCTTTTGCCTGTGCGCTGTGGATCCAGTTCGTCGATGGGGTTAAACTCCAGAATATGCCGCTGCACCGTCAAATACCGGAAAAATCGCTTGACGGCGATGAAACGCCGCGCAAGGGTATTGGCGTTGTTGCGCCGCACCAGGCGGCAGTAATCAATGAACTCCGAAACTTCGCGCGCGGTCACCAGCCGCAAAAATTCATGATCCACCAGCCCGGCCAAATCCAGTTCGCCCCATGGCGCGTCGGGGTCTTCCAGCAGCCCGCGCCGCGCGGCCGTGTAACGGAAAAACAGCCGCAGGTCGGAGGCGTATTCGCAGACGGTCAGTTCCGAACGCAGCTGCCGCGCCAGGCTATGAATATAATCCCGCGCCAGCGGGGGTAATGTTACGATATCTTCCTGTTTCACCGAAAAAGCACCTCCAAACCTGTGCCGCCCAAACGCGCGCATGCCAGCAGAGCAAATGTGCCACTTGGCAACAAATCAGCGCGCATGCCAGCAGAGCAAATGCGCCGCTTGGCAACAAATCAGCGCCATGCCAGCAGGCGGCAAGCAACGCTCAATCATTATAGCACAGAACAGGGCGCTTGTAAAGCAAAACATTAACTTCGCATAATATATGTTTTACGAAGTTAAGGGGGATCTTCTCTTCCCGGTAGAAAACCGGCGGTGGGCGGCGCTCAAATCAACCGCAGAGCACGTTGTCAATCACCATTTCAACCAAAAAACACAGCAACGCTCTCTGCGCAACACATATTCTCTTGATACCCTGCCATGTGCTTGCGTGCACCGTGTTCTTCTGCGCCTAGCCGCACTTCCGCACTTCTTCGTCCCATAGCGCACCCTGTCCCGCTCGCCATGTGGCGGCGTTGTCAATGCGTGGGTAACGGCCCGTCCGCGCGATGGTCACACCGTTGAGGATGCCGATGTGGGCGTACATATGCCGGAACTGCCCGAGGATAAGCCCCAGTCGGTTCTCAGGCGCTCCCTCCGCATCCTGTTTTCTACAGCGTTTTGACCATCTCGCAAACCAAAAACGGCAGACCCTGCACGCGCTGCGTGTTCAACGCCACAAAGCCGAAAGAGCGGTACCACTCCTTCAGCCGCCGGTTTTCGTTGATAATCGCAATGTGCATGCGCCGCGCGCCCTGCTTTTTTGCGTAGACCATGGCGTACTCCACCAGGAATGTGCCCACTTCGCGCCGCCGCCATTCCGGCGCAACGCACAGTCTGGTCAGTTCCGCGTCGCCGCGCCGCCAGGGCACAATGGCCGCGAACCCAATCATATTTCTCTGCGAGTATGCCCCAAAGCAGCTGCCGCCCGGCTGATACAGCGCCTGTAGCAGGTGCTCGTCGGTCTCAAACGCGCGGTGCGACGGGCAGCGCAGCCGCGTCAGGTTGAATTCGGCGGCCTCGGTGGCAAACGAGCGCCGCACAAGCGCGCCCGCTTGCGCGCAGACGTCCGGTTCGCTGATGTTGATCACTTCAATGATAGCCATGGCATGCCAGCCTCCCGTCAGCCGGTTTTATTCAACTTCGCAAAATATTTTACTCCCCTGCCCTGATCCTGTTGCGATTTAATGCGGTAAATCATTAAACAACACAAGCATCAAGCCAGGCCAAACTGCACCGCCGCCTGTTCTGTCAGTTCTTCCAATGTGGTTCCGTCGCCGCTGAAAATCTCCCGCACGCCTTCGGGGGTCGCTTTGCCGCCCAGAGCGCGCTGCTGCACCTCTTCCACATGCCGCGCAATCGCCTGGGCTAAGGGGCTTTGCCGCGCGCCCTCCGGCAGCTGCCATCCCGCGAGGAATTCCCGGTGCAGCAGTTCGCTGCCCGTGCGCAGGAATACCATTCGGTCGGGCCGGATGTCCCGCGCGAACAGCGCCAAATCCAAATCGCCTTCGCAAATCACTTTTTCGTGCCGCAACGCGAGCGTTATCACATCCTCCAGCGCCATCGGGGTCATTTCCCGCGCAATCGCGCGTTCGAGCGCCACCAGATCGGCGGCGGATAACCCTTTCAGGCTGGTTATTTTCTTGCACATGGTGGGCTGCCGCTCCGGCCTTGCCCGCGCGAAAAGGTCTGGCCGCTTTTCATCCACAGAATAAAGCGCCCCGCCAAAGCGCTCGTGCAGCGCCCGCGCAACGGAGCTTTTGCCGCTGCGCGCGGTACCCATCACAAAATAAATATGTTCCGGTATGTTCACGCGCCCACCTCAACTTCGCATAATAAATTTGCCCTCCGCCCATCCTAAAGCTCCGTCATTTCACCGTAGGCCGCCGCATAGCAAAATGAGCGCCGCACCAGCCCCGCCGCAAAGTCCGCCAATTTTCCGTCAGAGCAGCTGGCAACACAAATCCGTTCTTCCGCCAGCGCGCGCGCCATTGCCTCCGCCGTGCCATTGAACGCTGCGCAGAGCCGCTGTAATGGCGCGGCATTCCGCCTTGTTGCCGCACGGATCAAAATCGCTTCTTCTTGCACATCCCACTCCAACTTCGCAAAATATTTTGCTCTGCCCTGCCCTGCCCTTTGATTTATCGCGTTAAAACGTAAAACTGAAATGCGTCTTAAGTGGCGGCATCAGGAATCGAACACTGATTTAGATGGGAATTGAGGTCAAGTCCATCGCCCCACCAGGGGCCGCCATAGTTGCGCGCGCGGCAGGAGGCCAGGCTTCCCCTGCCCCATATTTATAATTTAACACAACAAAGCGGAAAAATCAAGTGGTTTCGCAAAATTTTCTTGCGCCGCCTTCGTTCTGTTATCCGATCAGCAGACCAACCGCCGTGCGCACATCCGCCGCGCCCGCAATTTCAATTTCTCCGCGCAGCTTTGCGGGCAGCGCCTTCAGGTTTTGCCGCGGGATCACGCACTTGGTGAACCCCAGCCGCGCCGCTTCGCGCACGCGCTGTTCGCATTGGCCAACCGATCGCAGCTCCCCGCCCAGGCCAATTTCTCCAAACGCCAGCGCGTTTTCGGGCAGCGCCGCGTCTTTCAGCCCTGAAACCAGCGCCAGCGCAATGGATAAATCCGTTGAGGGTTCGTCGAGTTTCAGCCCGCCCACCACATTGATATAGGTATCCATATTGCCAAAAAAATAGCCCGCGCGCTTTTCGAGCACCGCCATGAGCATCGAAGCGCGGCTGCCGTCCACGCCGTTGGCCATGCGGCGCGGGTTGCCAAAGCCCGTTGGGGCAACAAGCCCCTGCACTTCGGCTAAAATTGGCCGGCTGCCCTCCATCACGCACGCCACGCAGCTGCCCGAAACGCCTTTGGGCCGCCCGGCAATCAGCATCATGCTGGGGTTGTCCACCTCCCGCAGGCCCCCGTCGCACATCTCGAACACGCCAATCTCGTTGGTGGAGCCATAGCGATTTTTCACAGCGCGCAAAATCCGGTAGCTCATATGGCGTTCGCCCTCAAAATAGAGCACCGCATCCACAATATGTTCGAGCACCTTCGGCCCGGCAATGTTGCCGTCTTTGTTGACATGCCCCACCAGCATCATGGGGACATTCAGCTGTTTGGCGCATCGCAGGAGCAGGTTCGTGCTCTCGCGCACCTGTGTAACGCTTCCTGTGGAGCTGCTGATATCCGCCACATTCATCGTCTGAATGGAGTCGATGATGACCAGCCCCGGGCGGCTGCCACGCACATGTTCGCAGATGGCCGCCACATCGGTTTCGCATAAAACCGTCAGCCGCTCCGTGATCACCCCCAGCCGGTCGGCCCGCAGCTTCAGCTGATGAGGCGATTCCTCGCCGGAAACATACAAAATATCCGCCGCGCCGCCCAGCGTCTGGCAAATTTGCAGCAAAATCGTCGATTTCCCAATGCCCGGGTCGCCCCCGAGCAGCACAACAGAGCCTTTTACAAGCCCCCCGCCCAACACGCGGTCCAGCTCGCCCAGGCCCGTGTGGTAGCGCAGGGCGTTGTCGGAAGTAATATCGTTGAGCCGCCGCGCTTCGCTGTGCAGCGTCCCGCCGGGCCTCGCTGCTTTCCCCCCTGCCTCCTGTGCCCTGAGAACGGTCTCTTCCATGTGGTTCCATTCCCCGCAGCCGGGGCAGCAACCCATCCATTTTGAGCTTTCGTATCCACACAGCGCGCAGATGTAAACGGTTTTTGGTTTGGCTGCCATCGCAAAAAACTCCTGTCATCAGCTATTGTCATTCGGCGGCGGCGCCCGCCCAGCCCCGTTCCGTCAGCACCCGTCCCACTGGCCGGTCGAACGCGCCGCGCGGCAATCGTTCCATAAAAAACGCTTCGTAACAAACGCCAACGCTTTCGCCGGAAAACCCCGCAAGGAACCGATCGTAATATCCACCGCCATAGCCCAGCCGATATCCCTCCCGGTCGAACGCCAGCCCGGGGGTCAGGCAAAGCGTCGCGTGCCGGGCGGGCAGCGCCGCGCGCGGCTCCGGAATCCCATAAGCGCCGGGCCGCAGGCCGTCCCAGTCTTCCACAGCGTAAAACGTCATTTCACGGGCGTCCGGCGTGCACTTCGGCAGATAAACCTGCCCGTGAAAGGCCCGCAGCGCGGGCAGAAGATTCGGCTCCGAGCCAATGGGATAAAACGCCAGCACCAGCGCGTGGTTTTCCAAAACATCGCGCAAAGCCAGGCAAATCGCTTCGTCTGCCGCGCGTTTGCGCTCCGGCGCAAAGGCCGCGCGCCGCGCCAGCAATTCCCGGCGCAGCAGCTTTTTTTCCGTGTCGGTATCCCTTATGGGCATTGTATCTGCCCCGCGATTTCCTCCGCCTTTTCCTGGGAAACAAGGTAGGCCGCCAGCGCCAGCCCAAAGGCCGCCGCGCAGCCCGCGCCCCGCGCGGTTATCACATTGCCGTCGGTGACCACAGGGTCAAACAAAACCGTTGCGCCGGCCAGTTGCGCTTCGTATCCGGGGAAGCAGCAGGCGCGCCTCCCCCGCAAATAACCGTATTTGCCCAGAACCGAAGGCGCGGCGCAGATGGCGGCCAGCAGCCCGCCGTTTTTGTTCGCGGCCGCCAGCGCTTTCTCTAAAACAGCCGATTGCGCCAGCCGCGCGTGCCCCGGCCCGCCGGGCAAAATCACGCCCTCCAGGCGCGCAAGATCAAGTTCGTCTTCCGTCGTGTCGCAGAGCATCCCAACGCCGTGCGCGCCCGTCACGGTCGCCGTCTTGCCCAGCGCAACGGTGCAAATTTCCACCCCCGCGCGGCGCAAAATGTCCAGCGGAGCAATGGCCTCCAGCTCCTCGAACCCCTCGGCAAAAAATTCGCAGATCATAGAACCGCTCCCTCCTGTTTATTCCGCAAACACCGCGATAAACTTTTCCAGCAGCCGCTCCGGGTAATACGAAAGTTTCGCCCGGCGCAGCCCTTCGTCACCCAGGTCTTCCTCCCGGTTGATGAACTCAAATTCCGTCAGCCGCTCCGCAAAGCACTTGTTGATCATCTGATAAGCCCCGGTCTCTGGCATCGCTTTTTCAAAATGCGTGCAGAACGTGCCGCCGCCCAGCGCTTCGCCCACTGTGAAAGCGGCAATCTTGCCGCCAACGCGCAGCAGCCCGCCGCGCAGGCCAAAGGCTTCGTAGTGCTCGAACGCGCGGCGCAGGGCGCGCTCCTCTTCGGCAAGGCCCTCGGGGTCGCGCTCGGCGTGCAGCTCGGCCCATTCCCGCGCCATTTTCAGGCATTCCTCCCTGTTATCCGCGTCAATTTCCTCGTAGCTCCAGTGGTTGTTTTTCATAAAACGGGCCACATGGTTGCGCTTTTGGTGATATTTCTTCCCCGCCAGCTGCGCCAGGTCTTCCCGCCGATAGATATAGTCCGCGTCGGCCCTGTCGCTTTCGCAAATAAATTGCCCCGGGCAGGCGGCTTCCAGCAGTGGGATATCCCCTTCCGTCAGCCCATAAAGCGAAAGCGGCAGCCCGCGTTGCCGCGCGTCGTCTTTCAGCAGCGCAACAACGCGGCGCAGCGCCGGCGTGTCGTCCAGCGGCCCAATGGGCAGGCTATAGACCAAACGGCAGCCGTCGCTTTCCGTCCAGCAGGCGCAGCGGGCAAGGAAGAATCCCCAGGCGCGGGCAATTTCGGTGCGATAGCGCCCGCTCCAGGCATAAATATTCCCGAATGCGTATTCGCAGCCCATGCGGCCCGCGGCGCGCAAAATCGGTTTTGCCCATGCGATATCTTCCGGCTTTGGCGCATGGAAGTCAAGCAAAGCGGCTTCCGGTTCGTTCGCGGATAACAGTGCGGATGTGCTCATGGATCTCCTCCGGCGTATATGGCAAAGTGGCGCCTTGCGCGGCGCATGGAATGATTGTCCAGTGCATGGCCTTCGCGGCGGCGGCCGCCGCAATGGCGCATTGTTCCAGATAAGCAAAATCGGCTTCGTGGATATCCCGTTTCCCATCGTCGCCCGCGTAGCGCGCGCTGATCAGCTGCTTCGAAAACGCCAGCGGCATGTCAAGATACAACACCAGATCCGGCGCCGGGATTCCCAATTTTTGGTATTCTGTGTCCTCCAGCCAGGCAAAAAAGGCGGGCCAGTCCTCCGGCGGCAGCTTTGTGGCCTGGTGATACGCGTTCGACGTGGTATACCGGTCGGCCAATATGATTTCGCCCGCAGCGTATGCCGCCGCCCATTTCAGCCGATAGTTCGCGTAGCGATCCACCGCGTAAAACAGCGAAGCGGCGTAGGCGTTCACATCGCCCGGCGCGCGCCCGAAGCGCCCGGCCAGGTATTGCCGCACCAGCAAACTGCTGCCGTCTTCGTAGTCGGGCAGCTTGATGGTCTTCACCGGCCTGCTTTGGGCGCTCAGCCAGTCGCGCAGCAATCGCAGCTGCGTGCTTTTGCCGCTGCCGTCAAGGCCTTCGAGGACAATGAGCATGGCTTACCTGCTTTCTAACGCCTTTTTTACCGCCAGGCTCACCGGCACCGCCAACAGCACCGCAGCGGCAATTTCAATCGGCGCGTTCAGCCCTGCGGCCACCCAGATCCATTTCCCCAGCCCGCCGATGCTCACATTTTCAATTTGCAGCGCGTTGTGATAGAGCAGATAGAGCATGCTCAGCGTAACAATGGTGTTTGTCAGCGCGCCGCCGAACGCGGCAATGCCCGCCGCCAGCGCGGTTTTCAGCTGTTTGGCCCTGCGGCTGAGCGCCCAAAACAGCAGCCCCGCCACAAGCCCCGCCAGCACCCTGGGCAGAATGGAAGTCAGCGGGTTGCGAAACAGCAGCCCGTCGGCCGGGGGAACGAGATACGCTTTGATCAGGCAGGTGACGCCCCACACCGCGCCCATTGAAACGCCGCCGGGAATGCCCAGCGTCACGGCCGCAACAATCACAGGCAGGTGAATGAGCGTGATGCTCAGCGCGCCCGTGTTGAGGTAGCCAATCGGTGTGAACGTCAGGATGATGATGAGCGCCGTGAGCATGCTGTAGGCCGAAATGCGGAACAGTTTTTGCCGTTGGAATGTTTGTGCCATGGTAATCCTCCTTGCTGCCGCTCCCTGCGGATGCGGCGCTTGTTGATGTATATCTATCTTTCCCGTTTCGGCGGTAATTCTCCGTTTGGATGAGTTCCGCCCCGGGAAAGACGATACCCGCAGTCACCGGTTCTTTCGGTAAATTTCCCGCAGACCGGTCAGGGCCAGTTCCCCGTTGAAGATAACCTCCCGCGCGCAGTGGCGCACAATATCTTTGGCAAGGCCGCCCGTGGCGGCAACGCTTGCGGCGGGCGCGCCCAGTTCCGCTTCCATGCGCGCGAGCATCCCGTCGATCATGCAGGCTGTGCCAAAAACCGCGCCGGACTGGATGGATTCCACGCTGTCAGCGCCGATGGTCCGCCCGGGCAATTCCAGCCCAACGTGCGGCAGCAGCGACGTGCGCGCGGCCAGCGCTTCGAGCGAGAGCGCAACGCCCGCGGCAATAGAACATCCTAAAAAATTGCCCTGCGCGTCTACGGCGCTGATTTTGGTTGCCGTGCCAAGGTCAATAATCAAACATGGCAGCGGATACAGCGTTTTTGCCGCAACCGCCGTGGCGATCAGATCCGCGCCAAGCTGTGCGGGGTTGTTGATTTTGATGTTCAGCCCCGTCTTGATCCCCGGGGCCAGCACAAGCGGTTCGCGCCCGGTCAGCATTTGCAGCGCCTGCGCGAGCGTGGAAGTCAGTTCCGCCACCACGCTGCCGATTGCCGCGTCGCCGCAGTCTTCCGCGCGCAGGCCGTGCAAAGCGAACACCTGCCGCAGTTGAATGGCCAGCTCATCTTTTGTGGCGCGCCGGTCGGTCTTGAGCCTTGCGCTGAACAGCAGCCGTCCCCCGGCCCCGCCTCCCGCCTCCTGCCCCCTGTCTCCTGCATAGGCTCCCAGCGACAGGTTGGAGTTTCCGGCGTCGATGGTCAACAGCATGCACATTACCCCGCATTTATTATGATATCACGCCTGCTTTGCAAAGATATCCCCCGCCACAGGTCGTGTATTTATTATACCACCATTTGGATAAAAAAGCAATCCCTGATTTTTGCTCCTCCCGCCCCGCGCGGGATTTCCGTGCGTCAGCCTGATTTTTCTCTTGCATTCTCCCGAAAATCTGCTATAATAGACAGTAGATAATATCGCAGAATTCAGACGGCGGGGGAATCAACATGGACAAGCACGGGCGGAACACAAAACTGCGGGCGCTGGCGGCGCTGGCGGTTGGGGTGATTATGCTTGCCAGCGCGCGCGCGGCCCGGGCCGAAAACGAGCTGCCCAGCGAAATGCTGCCCTCTTCTATGGCTGCCGACGCGACCACCATGGATCCCGATTTTGATACCACGCCTCCCCCGAACGGCGAGAATTCTACAACCGAAACCACCACCCGCTGGGAATCCCCAACGGACGAATTCGGCGAAACGCTCTTCCCCCCGCTGCCCAGCGAAACCACAACAAAAAAGCCGACCACAACAAAGGCCACCACAACCACAAAAAAAACCACAACCTATACCCTTCCCCCGTTTGAGGTCAATCCCGCCCATCCGGACGATACCTACACCGGCCCGCTCTGGTACCGCGAGAACCCCGATCTCTACGAAAACACAGTCGCGCAGGCAACGCGGCCTTCCACAACCGCGCCCGTCACCACCACAACGCAGGAAGAAGAAACGTTCCCTGATATGCAGGGGTACGACGACAGCGGCGCAGCCCTTCGCCGGATCGTATTGCTCGGCGCGGGGGCGTTGTTGGCGCTTGCCGCCCTTGTTGTGGTGATTCTGCTGTTCAAAGGCCGCAAAGAGGCGCGGGAAGAAGAGCAGCGCGTGCGGCCGCTGATGCAGCCAACGCCGCCGCCGAAGCCCGGCGAGCCAAAGCCTGTTGAAGAAATATCTGCTGCTAAGCCCGGCGAACCTGCGCCTGTCGAAGAAACACCTGCTTCTAAGCCCGGCGAGCCAGAGCCAATCGAAGAAATATCTGCTACGAAGCCCGGCGAGCCAGAGCCTGTCGAAGAAATATCTGCTGCGAAGCCCGGCGAGCCAGAGCTTGTCGAAGAGTCTGTTCGCCTGGTAGATGAAATCGTCCGCCGCCGCCGGGAGCACGGCGCAGATATCCCGTGGCGGTTCCTGGATCTCAAGCCGCCGGAAGCCGCCGCGCCGGAAGGCAAAGACCCTCCCGAAACAAAAGAACCCTAAGATTGCGGCCCGCCGTCGGGTTTTGCTGCGCAAAAGCGCGGCGAAACCCGGCGCTTTATTTTGCGGCCCGCGCAAAAAGCGCTCCCCCTGAGAAGGAAAGCGCCGGGAACAGCAGCCGTGTATCGTTTTCCCGTCTCCTGAAAGAAAAGATAGCGCCGCGGCCCCTACTTCTTTTTGGAATACTTCAACACATACACCGTGCGCATCAGCAGCGCGTCGATCACGCCGATGTGGCGGACTTTGTCAAACAAATCGGCCGAAAGCGAAACGGCGCAGTTCTTTTCGGTAACAGTCTCCACCGCGCGGGCCTCCTCCAGGTTCGTGCCCACGCAAAGCGCGCCGTTGTCTTCAAGCAGCAGCGCGCTGCGGCCCTTCAGGGCTTTCGCGGCCAGCGCCGCGGATTCCAGCTGGCTGTTCGGATTGTAGCGGTTCAGGCGCAGGTTGATTCCCGCAATCTGCGCAAAGTCATCCAAAAAGGGCAGCAGCTTCTGCCGCGCTTTTGAGGCCCGAATGATATCCGGCTGCTGGCTGTGCACAATCGCGTTGATTTTGTGGTTTTTCTGATAAATCGTCCGGTGCAGCTCCAGCGTTTCCGGCGGCTCCAGCCCTCCGGCCACCTTCCCGTTGGCAAGTGATACGTCGAGTATCGTGCCGTTGCGCCCTTCCATGCAAAAAGCGGCTCCGCTGCGGAAGCTCGTATAGGCCTCCAGGATAGGCGCGGGCTGCGTCGGCTGCGCGCGTCGCGCGTCGATGAGCGCGTGAATGCCCTCGAGGGTTTCGGCCACCTCGCCGGTGACTTCCGTCAGCCGGCTTTTCAGGTGCGCAAGGCAGGCTTTTTCCAGCGCGTCGGCCACCTGAAAGGCCGCTTCCGCGTCTTTGCCCACGCAAAGCGCGCCGTGGTGCGCCATGAGCACGGCGTTCGCGCCGGGGTATTCCTTCAGCGCCTTCGTTACGCCCTTTTTGAGCTTGCCCGTGCCGGGCAGGCCGTAGGCCGCAATGGGCACGGTTTCGCCCAACACGTCGGACCAGTAGGGCGACGCAACGGGCCGGCCCATCACCGCCGCGATGGAGGCGTTGCGCTGGTGCGTATGAATCACAAAATTGACCTGCGGCCGCAGCGCGTAGGCTTGCGCATGGATGCCCTTTTCGCTGCTGGGCTTCACCTCGCCGTCATACGCCAGATCAAAGATGTTCACCAGCACGATGTCGTCGGGGGTCAGGCCGTCGTAGGCCTTGCCGCTGGGGGTAATAACGAATTGCTTGTCGTCCACGCGGGCGCTGACATTGCCCCATGTGCGGGCGATCAGCCCGGTTTCCACTAACCGCTTGCCCGCCGCGATCACAGCGAGCTTTGCTTCCAGAATGTCCATAAATGCCCTCCTCAATCAAATGTTGGCTGCGGGTTGGGTTTCGCGGGGTTCAAAAAATTCGCCCCGGCTTTCCGTTTCCATGCGTTCGATGAACGCGCGCTCATAAGCGCACTTTTCGTCGTAAATGCGGCGGCTTTCGGGAAAATGCAGCTGGGCGCGGCTCTCGTTTTGCTGCGCGGCGAGGTTTTCGCTTGCAAGCGCTTCGGCGATGGATTCGTCCGCGTGCGCGTACCAAAACAGGTGCAGCCAAATCCATTGCGTGCCGAAGTGGTCGATCAAATCCGCGTCCTGCAACAGCTTCAGCCAGAGGCTGTCGTCGCTGCCGGGGCGGCGGTCGTCGTGGCGCGAAATCAGCGCGCAAACGTCCTCCAGCTGCGCCGGGGAAAGCAGATCCCCCAAGGCCTCCCGGGCGAGCGCCGCGCCGAAGCGTTGGTGATGCCGAAAGGCCTTGCCAATGTCGTGGAACCAGGCCGCCACCGTCAGAATGTCGTCGTGGGAAGCATCTTCTGGCGCAACGCGTTCGCGCAGCAAAATCACCGAACGCCCCACGCGCTGCCCGTGATAATAAATATGTCCTGTTTCGCGCTCCAAGCGCGCTTTTTGCCGCTGCATCTGCTGCGCGGCCACGGCCTGAATGTCGGCCAGATTCATTCGATAACCTCCGTTCGCAGGCCCTCCAGCCATTGCGCCCTTTCATAGGCCAGTGCAAGCAATTCTTCCGGGCCGGTGTTTGGGTATCCCCATTCCTGATGCAGTTCCAGCGCCGTCGGCCCCCGGTATCCCGTCTGCGCAATGGTTCGCATCTGCGCGGGCCAGTCGATGGTTCCGTCGAACGGCAGCAGGTGCTCGTCATACATCGGGCGGCCGTGGTTGTCGTGCAGGTGCAGCGCCGCAAGCCGCGGGCCAAAGCGCCGGAGCAAATCCGCCGTGCCTTCCCTGCGGCAATGGTGGTGGCCGGAATCGTAGCACAGCCCAATCTGCGGCAGTTGTTCGAGCAGCCAGGTCGTGCGCGCGGTAACTTCGCCCAAAAAAATATTTTCCAGCGCCAAAGTTAACCCTAGCGTCTCCGCCCGTTCGGCCATCGTCAAAAACCGCGCCAAGCCAACCGCGCTGGCGGGTTCTCGCTCTGTCGGATAAACGCGGGGGCGGCGCAGCTTCCGTCGGGCCGGGTCATCCCGTGCGGGCCATGGGCCATGGTAGGCGTGCAACACCATCACCGGGATCTCGTGCTGCGCACAGTCTTCGATCCGCCGCAAAAAATAGGCCAGCGCTCGCTCCCCTTCCGGGCCTTCTTCCCAAAGCCGATCGGTCTGGTCATAGTGCGCGTGCGCGTTCGCAATGTGCAGATGCAGCGCGCGCGCCAATTCCGGCTGCCGCCGGAACGCCGCCTCCCCTTCTTCTTTACGCCATTCCAGCGTCACGCATCCAAACCCCGCCCGCTGAATGAGCCGGAATCGCTCCTCCAGCGGCAGACGGCAGTCAAAAAACGCGTTGATGGCAACCACAGGAACCTCCTATCATTCGACAACCTCCGTTCGCAGGCCCTCCAGCCATTGCGCCCTTTCATAGGCCAGCGAATAAAACGCTTCGGGCGGCAGTTCATTTGGGTCAGGCTCCAGCTCCAGCGCAACGGAAAGCCTCTGCGGGAGCCGCGGCATCAGGGCGGCCCAGTCGATGGTTCCGTTGCCGGGGATCCAGTGCAGGTCGTCGCCTTCCCCCGTTACCACGTCCAGGTTGTCGTGCAGGTGCAGGGCAATGATCCGCTCCGGCCAGCGGGAAAGCCAGTCGAATTCCTTGAGCCGCGCGTGCCAGTGCCCCGCGTCAAAACAGATCCCAAAGTTCGGCGAATCCAGGCGCTCCAGCAGCATCTCGGCCCGTTCAATCTGGTGTGCGCGGCGCATATTTTCCAGGGCAATTTTTACGCCGAGCTGTTCGGCGCGGCGGGCCAGCCGTTCAAAGCGCAAAAAGCCAAGCTCGCTCATAGCAGCCGGGGTTTTCCCTTGCTCCGCGTGCATCACCGCCACGGGGATCTGTTCGTGCGCGCAGCGCTCCAGGCATTGCTCCAAAGTATGAAAGCATTCCGCCCCCGCCGGCGTGTCTTCCCAGAGATGATTCATGTCGTCGAACGGCAGGTGAATGTTTTCAACTGTGAGACCCGCCTCCCGCGCCATAGCGGCATACCGTGGGTTTTCCAAGGATCGATCCGCTCCAAAATCCGGGCTTGACGGCCCACCCCAGAGCATAACGCCGCCAAACCCCGCCCGCCGAATGAGGGCGAACTTTTCAGCCAAAGGCATTTGGGGATAATTGCAGTCAAAAATCGTGAGCAAAACCGCCGCGCTCCCTTCCAGCTTTTATTCTCCGTAAAATATCGCGTTGGCCGCTTAAGCCCCCGTCTGCACCCGTTCGCAGTTGGCGAACACGCGCTCGAAGCGGTTGAGCGCATCCTGAATCCGTTCCGGCGTGTAGGCCGCGCTGGTATACAGGCGGCTGCCCGCCAATGTCACAATCCCCTCCGCCATATAGGCCGCGCCCATGTGCTCCATCTCTTTTTTGCGCACGCTGGTGGCCTTGAGCACGCCGGGAATCCCCCACGGCTTCATCCAGTCGATCGCGAAGTGCATCGTGCCCGCGTTGTCCAGGTGGCAAATGCTGCCCTGGTTGAATACCACGAAGGGCAGGTTGTATTTCTTCACCAGCGCCTTCAGGCCGTTTGTGAGCAAATCGCCCATTTCGCCGGCCTTCTGGCAGGCGTTGGTGCGCTCAATTTCTTCCAGCGTATAATAGCCCGCCACGCAGCTGATTGGCGTGGCCGCCATGGTTCCGCCGATCAGCGCCTTCTTGATCTTATGATCGCCGTCAAGCCCCGCGCCCAAATACTTCATGTATTCGCGCTTGCCGCCGATGCCGCCCGCGCCCGGGTACCCGCCCGCAACCACTTTGCCAAAGATGGTCAGGTCGGGCGATACGCCGAAGAAGCCCTGCGCGCCCGCCATGCCAATGCGGAAACCTGTCACAACCTCGTCGAAGATCAGCAGTGCGCCGTATTTGCGGCAAAGCCGTTCCACGCCCTTGTTGAAATCGAAGTCGAGGGGCCGCGTGCCGCTTTCGGGTCCAACCGGCTCAATAAACACCGCCGCCGTGCCGCCGTTGAATTTGTTCAGGAACAGCACGCGCTCCAGCGAATCCAGGTCGTTGGGGAAAAACTCCTGCGTATGTTTGAACATATAAAGCGGAACGCCGTTGGCCTGCGTGAACTTGCTGCCGGGCACGCGGATGCCGTAGGCCAAAGCATCGCTCCAGCCGTGGTAGGCCCCGCCCATCTTCACAATATTCTTGTGCTTTGTGGCCAGCCGCGCCACGCGGCACGCCGCCATGCAGCTTTCGCTGCCGCTGCCGAGCATGCGGAACATATCCACGCTCTCTATGCTGTCGGCAATCTTTTTGCCCAGCTTGTATTCGAACTCATGGAACAGCCCGGTGGAAGGCCCGCAGGTGTCCAGCAATTCCTTGACCTGCGCCCGCACCGCCGGCGGGTTTGAGCCCAAAACGGTCGGCCCGCCCGCCTGCAAAAAGTCCAGGTATTCGTTGCCGTCAATGTCGTAAAGCCAGCAGTCCTGCGCTTTTGTGAACACCAGCGGGAACGGATAATTGAAGGCAAGGTTGTGCTGCACGCCGCCGGGAATGATCTGCCGGGCTTCGTCGATCATCGCCTTGGATTTTTGACATTTTTTGCCGTAATAGTCCTCTTCGTACTCCTTCAGCTTGGAAGGTTTGATGGAATAAATGGGTTTGAGCAGCAGCTCGTCGAGTTCGCGGGTGACCTGGCGCGCGTCGTGGTATTCGCGGATGGCAAAGCGGGTGTCCATAAGCGTCTCTCCTCTTATTTTGATGGTGAACCGCGGTTCACTTTTGTGCCAAAAAAATTATACCACACCCCCGCGCAATGTGCAAGGGGGTGCGGCTGTTTTTACATCGTGTTCATATTTTGGGGATTACGAAATTCCGAACTCCTGGAATAAGGGCTAAAATGACCGGTAAAAAACGGTTCGCCATTACGAAATTTCGGAATTTGCAGAAAAGTCGCCGCCGAACAAGCCCTCCTGCAACGCGAATAATCGCGCGCGCCGGGCCTGCTCCCCGGCCAAATCCAGCTCAAAAGTTCCGTCCGATTTGAGGCGAAGCAGGCTTCCTTCCCGCGCGCCGCAGGGCAAATCTTTGCGCAAAAAATGCACAAACGAGCCGTCGCTGTGCTCGCAAACGGCGGTTTCCCCCTCAAATCGATCGATCACCCAGTGCATATGTCACATTTTCTCCGGCACAGTCATCTTAAACATGTGCAATATGTTGGAAATGGTCGCTCTAACGCATTGGCAAAGCGCCAGCCGCGCCTGCGTGAGCGCTTCGTCTTCGGTTTTTACGCGGCAAGCGTTATAAAATCGGTGAAATTGCCCCGCCAATTCCATGCAATAACGCGTTACCCTGGCCGGATCGTACTGTTTTGCGGCCTCAATCAGTTCTCCGGTGTAGCGCGACAGCAGACGGATAAGTTCGCGCTCCTCCGGCGCGTTAAGGCGCGAAAGCTCCTCCGGCGTACAATTTCGCGGAGTAACGCCTTCTTGCGCCAGCTTATTGAAAATGCTGCAAATGCGTGCGTGCGCGTATTGACAATAATAAACCGGATTTTGTGAAGATTCTTCGACTGCAAGATCTAAATTAAAGTCGATTTTTGACGAAGGATCACGCATATTGAAGAAAAAGCGCAGCGCATCGATCGGGATCTCATCCAGCAAATCCTCTAGTGTGATGGATTTCCCCGTCCGCTTGCTCATTCTCACCACTTCGCCGTTGCGCATCAGCTTCACCAATTGTATAAGAACAATGTCGAGCTTTGTTGTGTCAATGCCAATTGCCTTTAGCACAGCAGCGAGCCGAATCGTATATCCATGGTGATCTGCCCCCAAAATATTGATTGCTTTATCGAATCCGCGCGTTACCAGTTTATTGTAGTGATACGCGATATCGGGAACGATGTAGGTGGGCAGCCCGTTGGAGCGCACCAGCACGAAATCTTTGTCGCAGCCAAATTCCGTGCCTTTGAACCAAAGCGCGCCTTCGCTCTCGTAAGTATATTCACTGTCGCGAAATAGCGCGATAACGCGTTCCACTTCGCCGCTTTGATACAAACTGCTCTCGCAAAACCAGGTGTCGTACTCAATGCGATACTTTTTCATGTTTTGCCGCATTGCCGCAATGTTTTGCGGAAGAGCATACTGCACCAAAGCGCTGCGGCGCGCTTTTTCGCTCTGCCGCAAACAACTGTCACCATATAATTCGATAAACTCCCGCGCGCGCTGCGTAATATCGTCTCCATGGTAGGCATCCTCCGGAAGTTCGACATTTTCTCCTAAAAGCTGACGATATCGAACATCTAACGACAACCCGAACTTCTCGATTTGGTTGCCTGAATCATTCACATAAAATTCACGCTCCACGGTGAATCCCACACGCTGTAACACAGCAGCAAGGCAATCTCCCAAAGCACCGCCGCGCGCATTGCCCATATGCATCGGCCCAGTTGGATTGGCAGAGACAAATTCCACTAATATCCGACTATTTTCGCCATAATTCGATTCCCCATATGCTTCCCCTTTGGACAAAATGTCCTCCACCACTTTCGCATAGTACCGCTCTGAAAGGGTGAAATTGAGAAATCCAGCGCCTGCCGCTTCGACATGATTCGCATAAGTATCGCTTAAATCGATTTTATTCGCTAAAATTTCCGCCGTTTTCCGGGGAGACATCCGCAATTCCCGCGCCCAAGCCATGGCTGCGTTGGAGGCCAAATCGCCATTCTGCCGATCCGCTGGAACCTCCAGCAAAAAATCGCCAACAGGCAGGATAGGTAATTCTCCCATCTGCACCGCTTGTTTCGCGGCACGCTTTATTGCTTCAGCGATTTGCTGCTGTGCAAATTCGACCATATATGACATAATTAGACGTTGCTCCTTTGCACTTTGATCTCCATTTGGTTGCTCGACATGAGGTCGGCATAAAAATCGAGGGTGTAGTTGAGCTTGATCCGGCCGCCGCTGTAGTTGAGATTTGTCTCAACAGAGCGCGCAAAAACGCCCAGACGCATCAGGCCGGCAGGCGTGGAGTAGTAGCAGCTGTGCCGCACGCCCTGTTCCAACGTGATTTCGAGGGGATGTTCGCCTTCGCGCGACAGCGAGACAAGGCGATTTTGCACCCTTAGGGCCGCGCGGCTGCCCTCTAAACCATCGCTTTGTTCGATATAATCGAGCTGCCAGCCCCCGCCCGCTTCATCCGGCAACTCCTCTAACACACCATCGCACAGAACTTCAGATGAGTGAAGTTCTCCTTCAATTTCGTGGCTATCGCGAATCTCGATCACAACGGGATAACGCGCTCGCCGCCCTGTTTTATGCTCTTCCGGCATGCTATGTCCTCCTTGAAATTCCCAATTCCTGCCATTGCGCCTCGTCTACGGGCGAGGGACATTCCGTCATCGGTTCCGATGCGTTTTGCACTTTTGGAAACGCCACGACATCGCGCAAGCTTTCGCAGGCTAAAATCTGCATGACCAGGCGATCCAGGCCGAGGGCCATTCCGCCGTGGGGCGGCGGTCCATAACGGAACGCTTCGACTAAAAAACCGAATTTTTGCTGTATTTCGACTTCTGTCAACCCAAGCAAACGGAAGATGCGCGCCTGCAAATCAGGATCTGTGATACGGATGGAACCGCTGGACAATTCAATGCCGTTAAGCGTTAAATCGGCAGCTTTTGCGATGACGTTCGCTTTATCACTTTCCATCGTTGGTATGCTTTCATCCGTCGGCGAAGTAAAGGGATGGTGCATTGCTACGAATTGTTGGCGCTCTTCATCCCAATCGAAGAAGGGAAAATCGGTGATCCATAGGAACTGAAGCAGTTTTTTATCAATTAAACCGAGCTTTTTCGCCAATTCTTGACGTAAACCGCCCAAAACAGACAATACCAAGGCGTTCTTGCTGTCTGCTACGAGGAAAACGACGTCGCACTCTGCCGCGCTAGCGCGTTGCAGTATAGCTTGCATGGATGATTCTGGTAGAAACTTGCCGAAGGAGGACGAGACAGCGCCGTCGGGCGCCAGGCGCACCCAGGCCAACCCCTTTGCACCAATTCCTTTTACATATTCTGTCAATTTATCGATTTCTTTGCGCGTTAATACGCTGTAAGATTGCTTTGCAACAATGCCGCGCACGCTTCCGCTGTTTAAAGCGCCTTCGAAGACGGCAAAGCCGCAATTCTTGAGAAGATCACTCACGTCAAACAGCTCCATGCCGTAGCGCGTATCGGGTTTATCGGAGCCATAGCGTTCCATCGCGTCGCGGTACGTCATGCGAGGGATAGGAAATGTCACATTCAGGGATAGATTCTGCGACAATCTTTTGATATATCCCTCCACAATCGACAAAATATCTTCGATTTCGACAAACGACATCTCCAAATCGATCTGCGTAAACTCCGGCTGGCGATCGGCACGCAAATCTTCGTCGCGGAAGCAGCGCGCCAGCTGAATGTAGCGATCGAAGCCGGCAACCATGCACAATTGCTTATACATCTGGGGCGACTGCGGTAAAGCGTAAAAGCAGCCGGGATGGACGCGGCTGGGTACCAGGTAATCTCGGGCGCCCTCTGGCGTGGACTTAATCAACATTGGCGTTTCAATTTCGATGAATCCGTTTTCGTCGAAATAGTCGCGCGTTATCTTTGTAACGCGGTGGCGCAGCAGTAAGTTGCGCTGTAAATCGGGCCGCCGCAGATCCAGATAGCGATATTTTAGGCGTGTCAGTTCGCTGGTGTTGCAATTTTCGACAATTTCAAACGGTGGCGTTTCGCTTTTCGACAAAATCAGCAGTTCCGTGACCGCCACTTCCACATCGCCTGTTGGCAGTTCCGGGTTTTTCGCGCTGCGTTCCCGTAAAGCGCCAACCGCCAGCGCCACGTATTCGCCGCGCAAGGTTTTTGCTTTTTCAAAAACCTCGGCGGGGCAATCTTCGTCGAACGCCAGCTGGATCAGGCCTGTCCGGTCGCGCAAATCGACAAAAATCAACGCGCCCAAATCCCGCTGGCGCTGCACCCAGCCCGCCACGGTGATTGTTTTCCCAATATCTGCCGCCGTCACTTCACCGCAGTAGTGCGAACGCTTGTGTTGGCCCATCGTATCCATCTAAAATCCCCTCATTCGTTGAAATATGCCTGCAAATCTTCCTGCATGGTTTGTATGATTTTTTGCTCGACCCATTCGGCCAAATCATCCAGCGAAACCGCTTCTTCGACGCCGCTCGACATATTTTTTAGATTTGCCCGGCGCGTTTGCAGCTCTTCTTCGCCCAAAACCATGGTGTATTGCGCGCCGATCTTGTCCGCAAATTTCATCTGCGCCTTCAGCGAACGCCCGGCAATGTCCGACTGAACATGCAGCCCTTCAGCGCGCAGCGCGTTGACCAGTTGCATTGTCACCGTGGCGGCGTCTTCGCCACGGGAAGCGATGAACAGCACGCAAGGCTCCTGTTCCGGCAGCGGGGCGTTTCCCGTTTTAAGCTGCAACAACACGCGTTCCAGCCCCATCGCCCAGCCCAGCGACGGCGTATACTGCCCGCCAAGCTCTTCGATCAGGCCGTCGTAGCGGCCGCCCGCGCCCAATGTCAGGCCCTCCAGCTCCGGCGACTCCGAAATGAACTCGAACACCGTGCGGGTGTAGTAATCCAGGCCGCGCACAATCAGCGGATTCAGTGTGAAGGGAATCCCCATTGCGTCCAGCAGGCGCTGTACCGCACTAAAGTGAGATTGGCAGTCGGGGCAAAGATAATCGACCACTTTGGGCGCGTTTGCCGCGACGGAGGCGCAGACGGGGCTTTTGCAGTCTAAAATGCGCATGGGATTTTTTGCCAGCCGCTCATTGCAGGTGCCGCAGAGGGTATCTTGATGTTGTTGAAAATATTCCCGCAGGGATTCCAGATAGACCTTGCGGCAGCCGGGGCAGCCGATGGAATTCAGCTCAATCCGGTAGTGTTCCAGGCCGATGGCGCTGAACAATTCCGCCGCCAGGGCTATCAGCTCCGCATCGGCCGAGGGCGCAGCCGCGCCGAAACACTCCACGCCGAACTGCCGGAATTCCCGGTAACGCCCGGCCTGCGGCTTTTCGTAGCGGTAGCAGTTGAGCGCGTAACAGACCTTGCGGGGAAGCGCTTCAGCCAGAAGGCCATGCTCCAGGCAGGCGCGCGCGGCGCCAGCCGTGCCTTCGGGGCGAAGGGTGATGGAGCGGCCGCTTTTGTCGAAAAAGGTATACATTTCTTTTTGCACAACGTCGGTTGTGCCGCCCACGCCGCGTTCGAACAGTTCCGTATGTTCAAAGACGGGCAGGCGCAGTTCCGCGTAGCCGAAATTACGCGCGGTTTCCAGCGCGGTATTTTCCAGATACCGATACAGATAGGCCTCCTGGGGCAATACATCGCGCGTGCCACGCACGGCTTTGGTGAGTAGCGGCATAGGGTTCCCTTTCTATCCTTTATGGCAATGCGTTGTTTGGCCAAACGCGGCCGCGGGGGCACTCCCCTACCAGACGATTTTTTTTCTGCTTGCCTTTTGGATTTCGCGCCAATCCAGATCGCCGCGTTCCAGGGCATGCACCAGCGCTTCCGCTGTGGCGATATTGGTGGCGACGGGGATATTGTGCACGTCGCAAAGGCGCAGCAGACTGTGCTCCTCCGCATCGGTGCCGGAATTGACGCCGTCGCGGAAGAGCAGGATCAGATCGACTTCGTCGCAGGACACCATGGATTCCACCTGCTCCACACCGCCCTGGCCGGAATACATCAAGTTGACGGGCAGACCTGTGGCTTCGGTGACCATGCGGCCCGTTGAGCCTGTTGCGAAGAGGGTATGCCTGCCGAACACCCCGCAATAGGCGATGGTGAACTGGGTCATAAGCTCTTTTTTTGTGTCGTTGGCAATCAAAGCGATGTTCATGGGGATCCTTCTTCCATTTGGATTTCAACGGCTGGTTCCGCGATTTCTTCGTCATTGGATGGCACATGCACCATCGTGATCACGCGCTCGCCTCCGGTGGTCTTCATCACGCGCACGCCTTTGGACGGGCGGTTTGAGACGCTGACCTGGCCTGCGGGCATGCGGATGAGCACGCCGTCGGACGATATCAGAAGCAGATCTTCCGACTCCTCCACAACCGCTACCCCCGCAACATTCCCGTAGCGCTCACAGTGGTAATTGATCAGCCCTTTGCCGCCCCGGCTCTGGAGGCGATAGTTGCCGGGCCGGCTGCGGCGGCCAAGGCCGGTTTCGCTCAGGGTCAGCACCATTTTGTCCGGGGCAATGACGTCGAAGCCAACGACTTCGTCGCCTTCTTTTAGCTCAATGGCCTTTACGCCCTTTGCCGCGCGGCCCAGCGGGCGCGCATCCGTTTCGGCAAAGCGAATGGCCATGCCCCCGCGCGTTGCAACAATCAATTCATCCTGGCCGCCGGTCAGCCGCACCCAGGCCAGTTCGTCGTTTTCGTTGAGATTGAGCGCGATGACGCCGTTTTTGCGCACGTTTTTGAATTCGCTGAGCGCTGTGCGCTTGATGATCCCCTGCCGGGTTACCATGCAGACATAGGCGTCGTCCGCTTCGGCGAGGCCGCGCGGCACCTGGATCAGCGCCGAGAGGCTTTCTTCGCCCGAAATGGGAAGGATGTTGACGATGTTCATGCCGCGGCTGCTGCGGCTGCCCTCGGGAATCTCGTAGCCCTTCAGGCGGTAAACGCGCCCGGCGTTGGTGAACGCCATCACATAGTCGTGCGTGGAGCAGGTGAACATGGTTTGCACCACGTCTTCGTCGCGCCGGGTCATGCCCTTAATGCCCCTGCCGCCACGGTTTTGGCTGGAATAGGTGTCCAGCGGCTGGCGTTTAACATACCCCATATTGGTCATGGTATAGACGCAGTCTTCCACAGGGATGAGATCTTCCACATCAACTTCGCCTGAAATATTGGCGATATCGGAGCGGCGCGGATCGGCAAATTTATCTTTGATGCGCATCAGCTCTTCTTTTAAGACGGCCAGCAATTTTTGCGGATCGGCCAGCAGCTCTTCCCATGCGGCGATTTGCGCCATCAGGGCCGTCATTTCGTCTTCCAGTTTGTCGCGCTCCAGGCCTGTTAACTGCCCCAGGCGCATTTGCACAATGGCCTGCGCCTGCGGTTCGTCGAACCCGAAGCGTTCGCTCAGCCGCGCCTTGGACTCGGGGATATTGGAAGAGGAGCGGATGATCGCGATCACTTCGTCGATGTGATCCTGCGCGACCAGCAACGCTTCCAGGATATGCGCGCGTTCGCGGGCGCGGCGCAGATCGTGCTGCGTGCGCCGGGTGAGCACTTCCATCTGGAAGTCGATATAGTGCCGGATGATCTGCCGCAGCGTCAGCAGCTTTGGTTCGCCCTTGACCAGCGCTATCATGATCACGCCAAAGGTGCTCTGCATGGGCGTAAAAGTATACAATTGGTTGAGCACCACCTGCGGGTTCGCGTCGCGCTTTAAATAAATGACCAGATCCATGCCGTTGCGGGAAGAAAAATCGTCGGTACCCGAAGCGCCTTCGATCCGTTTGTCTTTGATCAGCTCCTGGATATAGGCTTCCAGCCTGGCTTTGTTCACAGCGTAGGGCAGCTCGCTGACATGGATGGTGAATTTGCCGTTTTTCTCTTGAATTTCGGCCTTGGCCCGCACGATGATTTTTCCGCGGCCTGTGCCGTAGGCCGCGCGGATGCCGCTGCGCCCCATAATGGTGCCCGCCGTAGGGAAATCAGGCCCCGGGATATGCTCCATCAACTCTTCGAGCGAAGCTTCCGGGTTGTCGATCATGCAGCAGATGCCGTTGATGACCTCGCCCATGTTGTGCGGCGGGATATTGGTGGCCATGCCCACGGCAATGCCCGAAGAGCCGTTGACCAGCAAGTTGGGGAAGCGCGACGGCAGCACGACCGGTTCTTTCAGGCGGTCGTCGTAGTTGGGCATAAAATCGACGGTTTCTTTTTCGATATCGGTGAGCATTTCCAGCGATATTTTGCTCATGCGGCTTTCGGTGTAACGATAGGCCGCAGGCGGATCGCCGTCGACGGAACCAAAGTTGCCATGGCCATCCACGAGCATGTAGCGCATTGAAAAATCCTGCGCCAGGCGCACCATTGCGTCATAAACCGAAGCGTCGCCATGCGGATGGTAGCTGCCCAGCACGGCGCCGACGGTATCGGCGCACTTGCGGTAGGCGCGATCGGGCATCAGCCCGTTGCGGTGCATGGTGAACAGAATGCGCCGGTGCACGGGCTTTAAGCCGTCGCGCACGTCGGGCAAAGCCCGCGAGGTGATGACGGACATGGAATAATCGAGGTAGGACTTGCGCATTTCGCTGGCGACGTCCACCTCGGTTATTTTCTGTTGTTCCAGGGGAGTTTCGTCGAAGCCCATAGGGGGTGTTACCTGCCTTTATCTATTTGTTTGCCGAAAAAATTTTGGTCAGCCACGTTACCAGAGAGGCCCAAAAGGACAAGTGCGAGAAAAACCGGCTCAGCGAAGAGAAAACTGAGCTGAGCGAAAAATGGTGGCCAAAGACTCTGGAAAGCCCTTGGAAGAAAGTTTCCTCGAACGGAGCCGCGTTAGCGACAACGGCCAGGATGGCAGCCAAGCATATGACCGCCAAAATAATACGAAACGATTTTTTCATCTCCATTGCCTCCTGCCTGTTTTTTTACGGTTCAGCGGGAAAAATGCCGAGCAAGGGAAGCTCCAGCCCAGGAAAGGTTGGGCTAACCAAGGTTTCGCCGCGCCGGAATGTCATTCGCTTTTCTTGCCTTCCCAACCAGAGGAACCGCTGCACTTCGTTGTTAAACGGATCCACGATCCAGTATTCCTGCACGCCCGCTTTTTTGTAGCAATCTTTCTTGTCGCCAAAATCGCGCCCCGCCGTGCTGGGCGACAAGATTTCTATCACCAGCGTCGGCGCGCCGTTGCAGGCATGTTGGTCAACCTGACTGGGATCGCAAACCACGCTGATATCGGGAATTGGCACGATATCGTCGTCGCCGCTTTCTTGCGGGAACAGGCGCACATCGATGGCCTGATAGGCTTCGCAGGGCTTGCCCGCAAGAAAATCATCCAGATGGCGCGTTAATAATTTGCTGATCCGTTGATGGCGGGGGCAGGGGGAAGCCATCAGATATGGAACGCCATAGATCAGCTCCCAACGATCCTCTCCCTCCAGCGCCTGTAATTTCCCATACGTCCAGAGATTGCTATGGTCTTGCGTCATATTGCTTCCCATAGCTGTCTCCCTTCTCTGAGGCGCCGGTTCGGGCTAGATATCCAGGTTCATCACCTTATGCGCGTTTTGCTCGATGAACTCGCGCCGCGGCTCGACTTTGTCGCCCATGAGAATGGAAAAGCTTTCGTCGGCGGCAATCGCGTCTTCGAGCGTGACGCGCAGCATGGTGCGGAAACTGGGATCCATGGTGGTTTCCCAGATTTGAATCGCATCCATTTCGCCCAGGCCTTTGTAGCGCTGCACGTCGCAGCCTTCCCCCAGCTGCGCCAGCAGCGCGTCGCGCTCGGCGTCGCTGAAGGCGTAGTGGTGCTTTTTGCCGCGGCTGACGCGGAACAGCGGCGGCTGCGCGATATAGATATAGCCCTCGTCGATGAGCGGGCGCATATAGCGGAAGAAAAAGGTCAGCAGCAGGCAGCGGATGTGCGCGCCGTCTACGTCGGCGTCGGCCATGATTACCACTTTGTGGTACCGCAGACGGCTGACGTCGAAATCTTCGTCAATGCCCGTGCCCAGCGCCAGCACCACCGGCGCCAGTTTGTCGTTGCCCAGCACTTTGTCGAGCCGGGCTTTTTCAACGTTGAGCATTTTGCCCCAAAGCGGCAGAATAGCCTGATAGCGCGGATCGCGCCCCTGCTTGGCGGTGCCGCCGGCGCTGTCGCCCTCGACGATATAAATTTCGGTGCGCTCGGGGTTTTTTTCGGTGCAGTCGCAAAGCTTGCCCGGCAGGGCCGCGCCTTCGGTGGCGCTCTTTTTGCGGGCCAGATCCCGCGCCCTGCGCGCCGCTTCCCGCGCGCGGGAAGCATCGAGGGCTTTGTTGAAAATGGCCTTTGCCACGCTCGGGTTTTCTTCAAAGAAGGTCATGAGTTTTTCGTATACCAGCGAAGAGACCATCTGGGTGATTTCGGTATTGCCCAGCTTGCCCTTTGTTTGCCCTTCAAACTGCGCGTTGGTCAGTTTGACGCTGATGACGGCGGTCAGGCCTTCGCGCACGTCTTCGCCGCTGAGGTTTTTGTCGTTCTCTTTCAGGAACTTAAATTTGCGCCCGTAGTCGTTGAATACCCGCGTGAGCGCCGATTTAAAGCCGGTTTCGTGCGTGCCGCCATCAACGGTATGCACGTTGTTGGCAAAGCTCAGCATCAGTTCGTTATAGTTGTCGCTATATTGCAGGGCAATTTCGGCGCTGCGATCGCCGCTGACGGCCGAAAGGAAAATGACTTTTTCGTGCAGGGCGTTCAGGCCCCGGGCTTTGATGAGAAACTCAACAAAGCTGGCGACGCCGCCCTCGTAGCAGAAATCCCGGTGGACGGGTTCTTCGGGCTGGCGCAAATCGTCGAGGATAATGCGCAGACCGGCGTTTAAAAACGCCGACTCGCGCAGCCGCCGCTCCAGCGTTTCGAAGTCGTAGACGGTGGTTTCGGTAAAAATTTCGGGATCGGCCTTGAACTGGATATAGGTGCCCGTGCGATCCGTTTCGCCAACCACCTCCACTTCTGTTACGGGGTCGCCCCGCTCAAAGCGCTGTCGGTGGATTTTGCCCTCCTGCGACACCTCGACGACGAGCCATTCGGAAAGGCCGTTGACCACCGAAGAGCCAACGCCATGGAGGCCGCCGGAGACTTTGTAGCCGCTGCCGCCGAATTTGCCGCCCGCGTGCAGCACGGTCAGGACGACGGTCAGGGTGGAAATGCCCATTTTTTCGTTGACGCCGACGGGAATGCCGCGGCCGTTGTCGCGCACGGCGATCACGTTGCCGGGCAAAATCTCAACATGGATGTCGGTACAGACCCCGGCCAGGGCTTCGTCGATGGAGTTATCGACAATTTCGTAGACCAGGTGGTGCAGCCCGCGCGGCCCGGTGGAGCCGATGTACATCCCCGGGCGTTTGCGCACGGCCTCCAGGCCGTCGAGCACCTGAATCTGGCTTTCGTCGTATTTTTCTGTTACGGCGGTGTTCAGCTCCGCCGCGTAGTCGAACTGCATAAGCTCCAGGGCTTCCTGCTGTTGTTCCTGTTCGTCCAAAGGAGTACCTCCGATGTTATTGTTCAATCAAAGCCGCGCGTTCACCGCGCGAGCCCCTGGCCGCCGCTCATCATCTGCTGCATCAGCCCCGGCTTTTTTGCCTTTTTTGGCTTATAAAGCGGCGGGCGCGCAAGTTTTTCGCGGCTCTTTTTGCCCGCGGGCGAAGCCAGCAGTTTGTTGACGCGAATCACCACCGGGGCCAGATCGCGGCTCATGTAATCCACGCAGTTGGCCAGAAGCTGCTCGTCGTTATGCAGCACGCCTAAGATGGTGACGGTGATCAGGCTCTGCACATCGTTGACGCCGTTTTCGTATACGTCGTTGAGCAGCCCGAACAACCGCTTCATCTGCGTTTCGTCGTTGCGCTGGATGGTGGCCAGGACGGCGTCGTTGCCGCCTTGCCGCAGGAAAAATTCTTCGGGCAGGAATTCGCCGTAGGTCTCGTAATTTTCTTTGAACGCCCCGCGCAGTTCCTGATAGATTCCTGTAAAGCTATTGACAAAGCTCAGCGCGTCGTAGTAAGCCTCGCCGTTTTTAATCGCGGTTTTTGAGACGCTTTTGGGCGGCTTTTTTGCCGAACCCGCAGCGGGCGCGCGGCGCACCTGAAATTGCTTTTCGAGCGCCTCGGCGAAGTCGCTGGCGATATATTGGCAGTCGCGCTCCGCGGCCGCGTCGAGTTCCAGCAGCGAAAGAGACAGCCGCTGGAAGCTGCCGTCTTCTTTGCGCAATTCCAGCGCCGCGCGGTCTTCGGCCAGGCGCAGCCGCAGCAGCGCGCCCTCGGCCGAAACCAGTTCCGCCGTGCCCTCGCCCTGCGCTTTGGCGCGAAGCTGAAGTTCTTTCATCGTAGGCTCCAGCCCCTTCAGAATCAATGCCAGCGCCTCGTTTGCATTCATCATATGTCGAAATCCTTCCTCATCGCCGCCATGGCGATGTATATATATTATAATTAGTATACCATAAAACGCCGCGTTTGTCACGTAAAATTTTGCGGTTGAGCCAAAAAAAATTGGCGTTACCCGCGCCCGCTGGCTTTCTGGCGGACGTCTCCTCCGAAGAAGCGCAGCGTCATGTAGTTGCCGATAATGCGCGAAGTGACGCGCTCGCCATATTTTTCGTTGAGCTGCGCGGGGTTCAGGTTGGTGCTGACGATCACCGGTTTTTCGCCCATGAGCCGGGTGTTGACAATGTTATAAACGCAAGACTGCGTGAACGCCGTGGAAAACTCCGCGCCCAGGTCGTCGAGCACCAGCAGGTCGCATTCCAGCAGGGCCTGCTCGGTTTCGCCCGCGCTCTCGCCGAAGCGCGAAAAGCGATCGCGCTCCATCCGCGACAGCAGATTCGGCGCGGAGCCATAGATCACCGGGAAGCCCCGTTCCAGCGCGGCCTTGGCTATGGCCAGCGAAAGATGCGTTTTCCCCAGGCCGGTTGGCCCTGTAAAAAAGAGGCTTTTTGCACGCGGGGTGAAGTGCGCGGCATATTCCCGGCAATACTGGAACACGCCTTCCATCGCTTTGCGCGGCGCTATCCCTGTGGCGGCTTCCGGCTGCGTGCTGTAGTAATCCAGACGAAACAGCTCGAACGCGCTGCGCTCCAGAGGGGTGTCCATGCTCAGCTCCTGATAGGCAAGGCTTTGGAGCAGCTTGCCGAAACACGCGCAGCGCCGCCCGCGCACAAACCCGCTGTCGTGGCATTCCGGGCATTCCCATCGCAGATCGAGATAATCCGCCGGAAGGCCCGCCGCTTGCAGCAGCCTTGCCCGCTCGGCCTGGGCGGCGGCGTTTTGCTTTGCCAGCAAAGCAAGGAATTCCGATGAATCCTGCCCCGGGCTCATGGCGCTGACAACCGCCGCGCTGCTTTCGGCCAGCTGCTGCTCCAGAGCCGCCAGCGCCGGAATTTTTTCGCAGGCGATATCCCGCCGCTGCCGCTGCTGCCGTTCTGCGGCGGCGCGCCGCTGCTCGAGCGCCTGTTCCGCCTGCCGCATGCGCCGCGCGGTTGTTTTCATTGCGCACCCTCCCGCATTCCATTCAAATTTTTGCGCCATTATCTATTTTACCAGATTGCGGCGAGGATTGCAAGTGTTTTCCCGGAAAAAGGTGCGGCATTAGCTATAACAAGTTCTGAAATTCCGAAATTCCGAAATACTGGATTTTGGCTCTGAAAAGGGGTCAAAAAACGGTTCGCCATTCCGAAATTTCGAACTATCGTAAAAAAGCGCTGCGGCGGCGCTGTTCTGGCATTGTGAAAATGATTACCACTCCCCCACCGGAGGAATCATGGCATGATCGCCTTTCCCTCTTCAAATTTTACCTTCAGCCCCTGCCGCGGATCGTATTGTAGCACATCCGCCAGCACAGCCAGCGCTTCGTCCAGCGGTTCCAGCGCGCCGCAGCGCAGCAGCGCCTCGTATTCATATGGATAAACCGAAACGATGTATTGCTGTGCCCGGCGGAGCAATGCGCGGCTGCGCAGACCAAAGCGCAGCTGTTCCGCCAGCTCCCGTGCCCGCTCGTCCAGCGGCGCCAGCACAGACCGGGTGCTTTCTTCTATCAGCCGAAACTCCTGCGCCGCTTCCGCAAAGGGGAAACACAGGCTCCGCGCGCCGTCTTCAAAGCGATTCACCATTTCTTTGGCGTCCAAATTGTCCGTCTGATAAAGCAGTTCAAAATAGGTCTGAATCGCCTCGGGCGCACTCAGATCGTCAAATTGCCGCGCCAGCAAACGGGTGATTTCCCGCGGGCGCTGGAACGCCGCGCGTTTTGGCACGTAGGCCTCCTCCGGCTCGAACACAATGACCTGCCCGCAATCCAGCTCTTTTTCGCGGTTGCAGCGCCCGGCGGCCTGCACCAGAGAATCGATCCCGGCCAGCGCCCGGTACACCACCGGAAAGTCCAAATCCACCCCGGCTTCCACCAAGCTGGTGGAAATCACGCGGCAGGGCTGCCTGGCCTTCAGGCGCTCCCGGATGGTTTCCAACACCTTGCTGCGGTGCGCGGGGCACATTAATGTGGATAAATGGAACACGCCTGTTTCATCCTTCAGCATTTGGAACAACGTTTGCGCGTGGTTGCGCGTGCTCACAATGCAAAGCGCCTGCGGCAGTTCGCGCAGCTGCCGCGCCAGTTCTTCGTTTGTCAGCGGCCCCGCCAGCGTCAGACGCGTTTTGCGAAAGGCGTCGTAGAGGGCGCGGCTGTTGTCGCAAAGCTCCCGCGCGGGCGGCAACTCCCGGGGGAACAGCGGGGCCAGCGTTGGCTGCGTTGCGCTGCACAGCACGCAGCTGCAACGGTAATTCCAGCAAAGCTCCGCTATCGCACGCACACAGGGCCGCAAATAGGGCAAGGGCAGCATTTGCGCTTCGTCAAAGATGACCACGCTGCCCGCAATGCTGTGCAGCTTGCGGCAGCGGGCTGTTTTGTTGCCAAACAGGCTTTCAAAAAACTGCACGTTGGTGGTAACCACCAGCGGCATGTCCCAGTTTTCCGCCGCCAGCCGATATTGCTCCCCCAGGCCGCTGCCCCAGTCGTCATAGTCGAAGCTCGTGTGATGTTCCAGCACGTTTTCGTCGCCCAAAATCTCGCGGAACACACGGGCGTTTTGTTCGATAATAGAATGATATGGGATCACATAGATCACCCGCCGCAGCCCGTTGGCGCGGGCGTGTTTAAGCGCAAAAGCCAGGCTGGAGATGGTTTTTCCTCCGCCGGTAGGTACCGTGAGCGTAAACAGGCCCGGGGGCAGCGCCGCCTTTGCAATGCAGCCGTGCAAAATCTCTGTGCGCATGCGGTTGAGCGCGCTGGCAGGGGAAGCAAACCGCCTCACCTGTGCGTCAAGCAATGCTTCCAGGGCTTCGATGCGTTGCGCGCCGCTTCGCGCAGCGCCCGGCCGCATGAAGCGTTCGGTGTCCAAAAAATCCGCGTCCACCAGGCACGAAAACAGCATGCGCACCCAAAACGCAAGCGAAAACCCCTGCCGCCCCAGCGGGCGCAGCGGCGGGCTATGCAGAGCGCCCTCCAGCGATACTTCGGCGGCATAGGCGCTGTAATCTTCCACCGGCAACCGCAAGCGCGTTGTCAGCGTAGATTGACGCCCGGCTTCCCGCGCGGGCGGATCGCTTTGGTTGCCGCCATTGGGCAGGCCGCCGTGGTGCCCTGCCACGCAGTAGGCTGGCAGCCAGCCCGCTTTCCCCAGCAGCTGCACGCACATCTGCGCCCCGGCTGTGGCGTGATCGACCCGCATGGCTTCCCCGCCGATGTGCCGCTGAAACGCGTTGGAATACTTGCCAATGTCGTGCGCCAAGCCGCAAAAGCGCGCCCATTCCTCCGCGCCAAAAGCGCCCGCAAATTCTTCCGCCAGCGCCCCCGTGCCGCGCAGGTGTTCCAGTACGCTTTGCTGCGCGCCGTCTTCCGGACGGATGTGCGCCAAATATGCCAACGCGCTCTCCTCCCAACTGCAAGATTGGAGCGAATGCCCAGTTCATGATAGCATGCAGCCGCCAGAAAAGCAAACGCTCCCTGCCGTTTTGAGCCGGCTACCTGCTGCGGGGTCGTTCAGCCGGCCGCGCAAGAAGAACGAAAACGGCACGCCGCCACAGCGATCGCTGCAACCAGGGCCGCTAAGGCAGCAGTCAGAACCTCTGTTAGCCACATGTTCCCGATCGCGCCAACTTGGGCCAGCGCGGCGGGGATATCAGCCAGAGCGTGCAGCGCAATCGCGGCGGGGAACAACCATATTCTGCGCGGGCGGTTTGCCGACTGCCACACGATGAGCGACAGCGAAATTTGGATCGCGATGGCGAAAACGCGCTCAAAACCGCTCAGCAGAAACATCACGGGCGCGGCGTCGGCCAGTCCGCTTAGGGCGGCTGCGATTTGCTCCGAATGGCCGAGCACGGAACTGCCTCCGCTGTTCACCGCAAGGCTCAAGACGATGTTGCCGATCATCGTTAGCCCAACGAGCAATATGGCTTCCGCTCCGCCGTGCCCGATACCGAAGGCCAAACCCGTTTCCATGCCGTTTAGCTTTTTGCGCATCGCCTTGAACGCGATAAAACGCCCTGTTTCCTCAAATATCCCCGCCGCGAAAACCGCGTAAACGACATAGAGGGCGGGCGACGCCTTTGCCGAAAGCCCAAAAACGTTAAACACAACCGAGTGCAGCAATTGTTCCAGCACAAGGACGAACAACACGAAAACCAACGCGCCAACAAGGGCGGGAACCATAGGAGCGTTGTATTTTTTGCGCGCAGCGATCAGCAGCACAACAGGCAAGCCGAACGCTATCAGCGCCGACACTGCCATAAAAGCGATGGAAGCCGAAGAAACCATATCGTCACCCTCCAGTGTAAGACTATTTCAGATGGCAAATCAATTCTAACACAAAGCCAAATAAAAGTCAACCGAAAAAACCCCGCGCATAAAAAGGCTTGCAAAGGGGCAACATCCGTGGTATAATAAATACACGACCTGTGGCGAAGTATGATTTTGCGAAGCAGTTACCGGTGACAGACATGAGTGAATGATGATAGATATTAGGGGAACCGCATGCAGAAAGACCTTGTCATCCGCGGCGCGCGCGAACACAACCTGAAAAACATCAACCTGACCATCCCCCGCGACAAACTTGTGGTGTTCACGGGGCTTTCCGGCTCGGGGAAAACATCTTTGGCGTTCGACACAATTTATGCCGAAGGGCAGCGGCGGTATGTGGAGTCGCTGAGCAGCTACGCGCGCCAATTCTTGGGGCAGATGGAAAAACCCAACGTGGACAGCATCGACGGGCTGTCGCCGGCAATTTCCATCGACCAGAAAACCACCTCAAAAAACCCGCGCTCCACCGTGGGCACCGTTACGGAAATCTACGACTACCTGCGCCTGCTCTATGCCCGCATTGGCGTGCCGCACTGCCCGGAATGCGGGCGCGAAATTGCCCGGCAGACCGTTGACGACATTGTGGACAAGCTCATGGAACTGCCCGAAGGCACGCGCTTTCAATTGCTGGCCCCCATTGTGCGCGGGCGCAAGGGAGAGTATCAAAAAGAGCTGGAACAGGCGCGCAAAAGCGGCTATGTGCGGGTGCGTGTGGACGGCAGCATATATGATTTATCCGAAGAAATCAAGATGGACAAGAATAAAAAGCACAAGATCGAAATTGTGGTAGATCGTCTTGTGATGAAGCCGGATCTGCGGCGCCGTTTGTCGGATTCGGTTGAAACCACAACGCGCCTGGCCGAAGGGCTTTTGCTGGTTGATGTGATCGGCGGCGAAGAGCAGCTGTTTTCGCAAAACTATGCCTGCCCGGAGCACGGCTTCAGCCTGGAGGAACTCGCCCCGCGCATGTTTTCGTTCAACAACCCCTACGGCGCCTGCCCGGAATGCGGCGGGCTGGGGGCGCTGCTCACGCCCGACCCCGATCTGATTTTGCCCGACAAAACGCTGTCGCTGCGCGGCGGCGCAGTGAAGGCTTCCGGCTGGAACGCTGCCGAGGGCGGCACCGTTGCCCAGATGTATTTTGAAGGGCTTGCCAGCTACGCCGGTTTTTCGATGGACACGCCTGTTGGCAAGCTGCCGCGGGCGGCTGTCGACATGCTGCTCTGGGGCACAAAGGGGAAAAAAATCCAGCTCACACGCAGCGGGCCCTTCGGCGGCGGAACCTACATGGCGGCGTTCGAGGGCGTGGCCAACAATATGCTTCGCCGCTATAAAGAGACAAACAGCGACTGGGCGAAAGCGGATATTGAACAATATATGCGGCAGCAGCCCTGCGCCGCCTGCCATGGCGACCGTTTAAAGCCAGAAATTCTGCACGTCACCGTGGGCGGGCTGAACATCATGCAATTCACGCACTTTTCCGTAAAAAGAAGCCTTGAATTTTTAGAGCAGCTGCAATTGAAGCCCCGCGACGCGATGATTGCGGAACAAATTGTGAAAGAAATCCGCGCGCGATTGGCCTTTTTGCGTTCTGTCGGGCTGGAATATCTGAACCTTTCGCGGGCGGCGGGCACGCTTTCGGGCGGCGAAAGCCAGCGCATTCGACTGGCTACGCAGATTGGGTCGTCGCTGATGGGCGTGCTGTACATTTTGGACGAACCCAGCATCGGGCTGCATCAGCGCGACAACGCGAAGCTGATCGAAACGCTGAAAAATCTCCGGGATCTGGGAAACACGCTGATTGTGGTGGAACACGACGAAGAAACCATGTTCGCCGCCGATCATATCGTGGACATTGGACCCGGCGCGGGCATTCATGGCGGGCAGCTCATTTGCCAGGGTACGGCGCAGGAGATCATGGCCTGCGGCAACTCGCTGACGGGGCAATACCTCAGCGCGCAAAAGCAAATCCCTGTCCCAGAAACGCGCAGGCCCGGCAACGGTCATTTTTTGGCGGTTATTGGCGCAAAAGAGAATAATTTGAAGAATATCACCGTGCAGTTCCCTTTGGGAATGCTGATTTGCGTCACCGGCGTATCCGGCTCCGGCAAAAGCTCTTTAGTGAATGAAATTTTGCACAAAACCCTTGCGCAAAAACTCAACCGCGCGCACACGTTTCCAGGGCAATGCGACAGCGTGGAAGGCCTGGAGGCCCTCGACAAGGTCATCGACATCGACCAAAGCCCCATCGGGCGCACGCCGCGCTCCAATCCAGCCACCTACACGGGCGTTTATAATGACATCCGGGAATTATACGCCGCCACACCCGACGCAAAACAGCGCGGTTACAAAGCGGGGCGCTTTTCGTTCAATGTGAGGGGCGGCCGCTGCGAGGCCTGCCAGGGCGACGGTATTGTGAAAATAGAAATGCATTTTTTAGCGGATATATACGTTCCGTGCGAGGTGTGCAAGGGCGCCCGATATAACCGGGAAACGCTGGAAGTCAAGTATAAAGGCAAGTCCATCTACGACGTCCTCGAAATGACCATCGAGGAAGGAATGTATTTTTTTGAAGCTATACCAAAAATATACAGAAAGTTGCGCACCCTTTTTGAGGTTGGGCTGGGCTATGTGAAAATCGGCCAGCCCGCCACCACTCTTTCGGGCGGTGAAGCGCAGCGCGTTAAGCTAGCAACAGAGCTTTCGCGCCGTTCCACCGGGAAAACCATCTACATTTTGGACGAACCAACCACCGGTCTCCATGCCGCTGACGTGCATCGATTATTGGAGGTTTTATACAAATTAGTGGAAGGCGGAAACACAGTTTTGGTGATTGAGCACAATTTAGACGTCATAAAAACCGCTGATTGGGTCATTGATTTGGGTCCGGAAGGCGGCGACGCGGGCGGCGAGATCATCGCCACAGGGACGCCGGAAGCGGTGGCGCAAAACCCGCATTCTTACACGGGACAGTATCTTGCGAAAACGCTGCGGAAGGCGGGATTGTCTCAATGATCTGCACTGTAAACCGCGATAGCGACACTTTGTATTACGATACCGCGCGAAATCGACTTTGTCTGATCGATCAAACTCGTCTGCCCGGGGAATTCGTCACGCTGTCGCTGCACACCGTTGAAGAGATAGAAGAGGCCATTCGCCTGCTGCGGATACGAGGGGCGCCAGCGCTCGGCGTTGCGGTGGCGATTGGGTTGGCTGTGCTTGCCAATGAGATGCATCCATACGACAGCGCGCTGCTGCGCGAGTATGCGAAACGAATCCTCAATACACGCCCCACGGCGGTGAATTTACGCTGGGCCGCAGAACGGATGCTGGAGCATGCCGAGAGCCAGAAAGCCCTGCAAGATGAGGCTTTGCGCGTTTGGCAGGAGGACATCGACACTTGTCGGCGCATCGGCGAACAGGGCAGCGCGTTGCTGCGCGACGGCGACAGCGTGTTGACGCATTGCAATGCTGGACGGCTCGCTGCGGTGCGCTATGGCACGGCGCTGGCACCGATTTATGTGGCGGCTGAGCAAGGCAAGCGCGTGCACGTTTTCGTGGATGAAACGCGGCCGCTGTTGCAGGGCGCACGGCTAACTGCCTACGAATTGGTTCAGGCGGGAATACCTGTCACGCTGATGTGCGACAATATGGCCGCCAGTTTGCTTGCGAATCACCGAATCCGTGCCGTTCTGGTTGGCGCTGATCGCATTGCGCGCAACGGCGACACAGCAAATAAAGTGGGAAGTTTAGGGTTAGCCGTTATCGCAAAACGTGTTTCTGTGCCATTTTATGTTTGCGCACCATTTTCAACTGTTGATTTTGATTGTCAAAACGGCAGAGATATCCCGATTGAGATGCGGGATGGGTCAGAAATCACGGAATTGTGGTATCAAAAACGGATGACGCCGCGCAATATCAGTGTTTACAACCCGGCGTTTGACGTAATCCCGGCAGATCTGATATCCGCTTTCGTCACAGAACGCGGCATCATAAAACCGCAGGATTTGTCGAGCTAAATAGCTTGCATTATTTTCCTTATTCTGGTATCATAAAAGTAGTTAGCGGAGAAAGGCAGTGAGAGAGTGGAAGAAATTGACAATACGCTAAAAACCGTGAAATCCATTCACTTTATCGGCATTGGCGGCGCAGGAATGTGCCCGCTGGCGGAAATCCTTCACCATGATGGCTACAAAATCAGCGGTTCGGACAATAATGAAAGCGAAACACTTTCACGCGTTAAGGCGTTGGGCATTCCCGTGGCAATGGGACAGCGCGCAGAAAACATCGCCGGAGCGGAAATGATTGTCTATACGGCGGCGCTGTTGCCGGATAATCCGGAGCTTTTGGCGGCCAAAGCGTCGGGTATCCCCACCTATGAGCGGGCAAAATTGTTGGGTTCCGTCACGCGACGATATAACAACTGCCTCTGTGTCTGCGGAACGCACGGAAAAACGACAACAACCGCCATGTTAACCCAAATTTTGCTCACCGCCCAACTGAGTCCAACGGCGGTCATTGGCGGCCGGTTGCCGTTGACCAACAGCAATGGTTTAGTTGGCGAAAGCGAAACAATGGTGTGCGAGGCCTGCGAATTTCAGGATACCTTCCTTCAGCTCGATCCGAATGTGGCGATTATTCTCAATGTTGACGAAGACCACATGGAATACTTTAAAACGCTGGAGAATCTCATCGCCTCCTTCCGGCGCTTTGCGAGCATGTCCAAGACAGTGATTTACAACGGTGATGACCCCAATACGCTGCGCGCCCTGGAGGGATTGAAGGGGAAAAAGCTGATTTCGTTCGGGCGTTCGGAGGAAAATATGTTCCGCGCGGCAAACGTGACGCTGCGGCACGCGTTTGCTACCTTTGATCTGCTTTATCAGGGTGAATTCCTGACGAAAATCTATCTGCGCCTCCCGGGAGAGCACAACGTGATGAACGCCCTTGCGGCGATTGCTGCGGCCATGCTTTCGGGCGCCAGCATTTTAGATTGTGAATATGCCTTCGCGGCTTTTCAGGGGGCGGGCCGGCGCTTTGAAGTGCTGGGCACTTATCGCGGTATCACGATAGCGGACGACTACGCACATCACCCGAAGGAACTGAGCGTTGCGCTGACAACGGCCAAGCAAATGCCCTACCAGCGCGTTTGGGCGGTGTTTCAGCCGTTTACATTTTCACGCACCGCCATGCTGATGGACGACTTCGCAAAAGCGCTCCGCATTGCCGATCGTGTTGTTCTGACGAAGATCATGGGCGCGCGGGAAATCAATACCTACGGCGTTTCCACGGCCGATTTGGCCGCAAAGGTGCCGGGCAGCGTTTGGTTCGATGAGTTTGACGAGACAGCGGATTACATCGTAGAACATGCCCGTTCCGGCGATTTGGTGCTGACAATGGGCTGCGGCGATATCTATAAGGCGGCAAAACTGATGATCAAAAAATTGAAATCCTAGCTGGCAACGCATAACCAAAGCGCCCCCCATCTCGGAGGGCGCTGGTTTTGTTGAATTTTGGCTACACGCCGAATTCGACGTCGAAAGAGGCTGTGTAGGCCGTGCCGTTGCGGATATGCTGCACCTCGAGCGTGACAATCCCGCTGAGGCCGGTGGCCTGCTCCAGAGGAAGGCCCTGATAGAAAACGCCGTATTCCCCCGCCTCAATCGGCGCGAAACTGCCGTCGTCATAAATCAGGCGCACCTCAAGCTGCGCCGCGTTGAACGCCGCCGCGTTGATCAACCGGCCACCGTGCCAGACGGCGCTGAGCGCCGTTGCTTGTTTGCCGCCCGCGCGGTAAGTTTTTGTAGAAATCGCGGCGGAACCATAATGGCTCAGAGCGCCCGGCTGCGGCTCCGCGAGGAATGTGTCTTCCCTGCTCTCGTAAGGGGGGCTTGATGGCGCAGCCACGTTGCCGCTGCTCCGATCCGCCCTGCTCAGGCCATGATAATTGGAATGATACGCCGCCACCGGCAAATTCGCAAACACAGCCGATCGGCTGATGGTTGCGGCAGAATCGCTTTGCGCGGCGCGGATTGCCGCCGAATCGAACAGGAGATATTGCATTCTGTCCGCTACGGTCAGCCGATAAACATACGGCGCAAGGTTGGGCGAAAGCCCTGCCACATTGAGCACTCGCGTGGCTGTGACGTCGATTCCGGCGGCTTCCGCCGCGGCGGCGAGCTTTTGTAACACGCCCGCCGTGTTGACATTCACCACGAAAGGAATCTTGCCGGGCGCAAGGCCAAAGCCGTCGGGAGCCGCCGTCTGCTGGAAGTAATAGCTGCCCCAGGGAAGTTCCGCCACGGTCAGCAAGCCGTTCGCGTCAGTCAGCAGATTGTCCAAATGCAGCGCGCCGTCTTTGTAAAGCGCGAATTCCGCATTTGGAACCGGCGCGCCGCCGGATTTTGCCGTCAGCTTCAGCTGGGCTTGCCCCTTTTCCAGGTATTCGGTCGTGATGATTTCATAGCCCTCTTCGCAGTTGTCGCGGTCAATCGTCACGTTGTAAACCGCGCTGTCGGAGCCATGGCCCGGAGCCGGAACCAGTTCTTTTACGCAATAGTCGCCCCAGGGGACCGGATCGAAGGCAAATTTGCCGTCCGCGTCTGTTTCGCGGGTTTGCAGCGGCTGATCAAACGCCGTGTTGTCTCCGGCAAACAGGCCATAAACCGCGCCCGGAATGGGTTGGCTATCTTCGTCGAGCTTGCGCAGCGAAATAATCCCAAAAACTTGCTGCAACTGCGCTTCGGCAACCGCGCTGTTTTCTGCGGGCGAGAGGGTAAACTCAATTTTGGCCGGGCTGGTCTTGTACCCCTTCACCGAAGTGAATTGCTGGAAGTAGTAGTTGCCATAGGCCAACTCTTCGGCAATCAAGCTGCCGGCGCTGTCCGTGGTATACAGGCCAACCCGCTTTGCCGTTCCCTGCTCCAGATAAAGCGCATATACCACGCCTGCGGCGGGAACATCGCTTTCATCTTTTACCGTGAGCGCCGCCTGGGCTGGCTCCTGCGGGATAGCGATCCGAAGCTCCAGCAGCCGCCCGGCGTCGTTTTCGGCGTTGACGGCAAACGCTGTTTTGGGATTTTTGGGCGCTTTGTAACCGGCAGGGACGGAAGCCACCACAAGATGGTGATCGCCCCAGGGCAAACCATTCGATGAGAAGTCGGCGGCGTCAAACGTTACCACGCCATCCGCTCCTGTTGTTTTCACAATCCCGGCGCCCTCAATTTGCACGGCAACGCCGGGAACGGCTACCGTTTCGTTGCCCGCGTTGACAACGACCGCAGAAAACGCCGCCGTTTTGCGCTGAAGCGGAACCGTTCCGCTGACATATTCCCCAAGCGTCGCTCCAATGGTATAGGAGACGTCGCCGCCGGCCTCGTAGCCCTTATGGTTTTCGCCCGCCAGGCCAATGGAATAAGTGCCGCTGGGCAAACCGGCAAACTGCACCAGGCCGTTCGCGTCAGACGCGGGGCCGCTGCGAAGGATGACGCCGTCGCTGTTCCGCAGGGACAGCTCAATGCCCGCAACCGGTCTGCCATCCGCTTCGTCCGCTACGCGCAGCGCCAGCGTGCCGCCGTCGGCGCTCAGGCGCACCGGGGCATAGTTGGATTCCATTGCGCCGCCAGCAAACGCCGCCGTGCCCTTGTATTCGGCAATGTAGAAGGGATCATCGGCCAGTTCCTGCTCCTTGCCCGCAGGGGCCTGCATCTGAAAGATAACATAGAGCGTTTCGCCCGCGGGCAGCGTTGCCCCGGAAGGGAATTCCACAACGACGTCTGTTCCGTTGTCGGTCACCACCGGCGCGGCGCAGCCAAGCAAGGCCTGCGCGGCGCTGCTGTCCACGCTGATCAGCGTGCCGTTCCACTTCCCGCGAGGGCCGTCGGAGCGCAGGGTAAACGAAAGGTTGTGCGCGGCCTGGCCGCCCGCTTGCAGCGCCAGTTTATACTGGTACTCCTGCCCCTGATATGTCACAGGCACATCCTGCGGGTAGTCGTCGTTCTCGTTCAGCGCGGGGATCACAAAGCCGGCGTGGTAGCCTTGCGCGCTGAGCGCCAGGCCGGGGGTGGAATGCGGCGGATTGTATAGCGTGTGTTTCACATAGGCCGCAGCGTGCCGCACACTCGCGCTAATGTCGGCCGCGTTCAGGGAATGCCAGTAACTGTTGCCTTCCAGAGAAGCTTCCACCAGCAGGCGCAGCTCTTTGCTGACATCCGTCACGAGCGCGCGGTCATAGAGCAGCGGGATCCCGCGAATGCTGATCTCTTTCGCGCCAGCGTCGTCAAACAGGAAGGAAATCTTTTCGCCCTCGGCCGATTCCTCAAGCACTATGGTGCAATTGTCCGAGAGCTGCAACAGATTTTGCAGCGCGGCGGGCGTGTTGGCCCAGTCGGGCAGACGCACGCCTTCGGGCAAAGTAACCGTAACATGCGCGCCGCCTGTTTGCGCCCCGGCATAGGCCTTGTCAAATTTGACGGCCACGTCTGCGCTCATGCCGTAGTCGCTTGCCGTATTGTCGGCGTCGGTCAGCTTGCCCTCAACAGAATACGAACCGGCGTAGTCTAGAATATGGTGGAGCAAAGTATAATCATCGGAGCCAAAGGGGCCGCAGGAAACCACGGCGCGCAGGCCCAGCGCGTCGCTGCTCGTCTCGGAAACGTTCAGCCGGTAGCGCACCTTCATGATGACCGAATCTGCGATGGATTCCGCGAGGTTTTCCAGATCCATCCTCAGCTCTTTCGTGTGGGCGGGCAAAGAGATGGTCTGTGGCTGCGCCCCAATGAGCACGGTGTCTGCCAGCGCGCCATCGGCAAAAATTTTGGCCGAATAAACCCCGGCGGCAATGGGCAGGCCATTGAGATTGAGAATGTCGGTATTGGCAGGGATCTCAACGGACAGCAGATCGTAGAGCGACGGGTCAATATTGCTCGGGCTCACACGGATTTCGGGTACGGTAATAGAGACGTTATAAGATTCCGCTACGCTCGGCGCATGGGTAAAGCTGAACTGGAACGCCGCCCCGTATTCCGTGCCGTCGTTCATATGGGACTTCAGGATCGCCCCAGACGCGGCGCACTGAGCGCAATGCGCGTCAATGGCGGCGCTGTGCTCGCCTTCGCCGGAGACGCTGAAGCGATAGCTTTGCTCTGTGGGCGGCAAGATCGCCTCAAAATTCGCCAGCTGCGTGTGAGTGGAGGCGTTGGCCAGGTTTTCCGCCGCGCCGCCGTCCTGATAAGCGCCGTAGCATTCCGCTGTAACAGTGCGCTGATCCTGATAGTAATGCGTCATCGGATAAGCGACGATGAGGTCTTTCAGCCAGTAGCGCGAGGTTTCCGCAGTGACAGAGATCTGCGTTGTCCAGGCAACCATCTGTTCGCAGTTGTCGTAGCCGCCGCCGCCCTGCACCTCTGCGGTTTTCGTGAAATTCCCGTTGAGCAAAGCGGCAAATTTCGGTAAAAACAGCTTGACGGTCATCGGGCCTTCCAGGCTGCGCAAATACTGGTGAAACTGGCCGTCGAGGGTGTAGCTGACAAAGGTGCAGCCTTCTGCGGTATAGGGTTCGCCGGAGGTGCCGATTTCCCCTGCGGGCAGCCGCTGCGCAAGGCCTTCGTAGCTGTTCAGCCGCTGCGCGGCGTCGAACGTCAGGCTGTAACTATCTTTTTGGCGCGTGGCGCTGTAGATGAGTTCGTTGCCCAAAACCTGCGATCCGCCCGCGCTGATCCTGGCGGCGCGCGAAATGGACAGTTCCTTCGATTCCGCCGAGTTCACATCCCAGAGCAGCTCAAAGTCGCCCTGAAAGCGCTCGCCCGCCGCAATGGCGTTGTTGTTATAGAACGTGAATGTGTCGCTGCCGGAAACATAGGTGTAGCTCCATGCATATTCCTGCACGGCCGCCGAAGCCGCATCCGCCGCAATGGCGCTGGGGAACCCCTCCCCGGTGCGGAAAATCTCTTTCAGGCCTTGCAGGGTAATGCGCACGTCGCCGGGGCCGTAGTCCTGCTCGGGCAGGCAGTCGTATCCCACGGCCAGGCGCAGCAGGCGGGTTTCTTCTTCTGATGCCGCGTAGTTGTAAGCGAGGCCGTTATGGGAAATGGAAGAATCGTCCCCCGCCCAGCGCAAACTCACGCCAAGCTCTGTTGGCGCGGCAAATGTGATCGCTAGGCCCGCCGTAACGCTGCCCAGCAGAACAACCGACAGCAACAGGATCACCCAGCCGCGCGGGCTGATATTTTTTACATTGAGGCTGCGCAGACGCAATTTCAGCTTCATTTTGCGCGCCTCCTTTCATACTTTGGATAAACCAGCACAGCCGCCAGCGCCAACCCCGACAAGATCATCACGCAGGCCCAGAGAGCCGTATTTTCCGCGCTGCCGCCTGTTTTGGGCGGCACCGTGCTCTTGGGCGGATCGGAGGGCCAGGTGGGCTTGACCGAAGCGCTGGTGCTGTCTGTTGGCCAATAGGACGAGGGCTTCTGCGTCGTGGCTGTCGTTTGGGTCGTCCTCGTCGTTCTGGTGGTAGGCATGGTCGGCCAGAAGGAACTGGGCAGACGGGTGGATGTCTGGGTCTGGGTCGTTGTGCTGGTCATGGTTGGCGGCGGATAAGTAGAAGGCGGCTCCGTGCCTTCGCCGCTGGCGCTAAAGACCCATCTGACCTGCGCAATCGCGTTTTTGTACCGGTTATCCACCGCTTTGTCCAGCGACAAACCAACGTAAAGCTTGCCGCTTTGCCCCGGCGCAAAGTTGCCGAGGAAATATTCGCTGGAACCGTCGGCAGTCTGGCCGCCCCAAATGGGACCCTGATAAATCACCGTCCCGCTTTCGGTGAGCAAGCTGAGCACGGCATATTCCTTGAGCAGTTGATCCAAAAGCGCTTGATTGGCGGCGGAGGTTCGCGGGGCCTCTTCCGCGTGCAGATAAAACGACGCCGTCTGCGAATACGCGTTCTTAAGCTCCATGATTTCGCCGTAGCTTTCGCCCGGGAGCAATGCCGAAAAGCTCGAGAACAAGCCGCCGCTTCCGAAGCCAAACCCCTGTTCGGGGCTATGGAACGTTACGGTTTGGGTGTTCAGCGGCCGCTCGACGGGCGCGTAACTCACGCCCAGCTGCGCCCAGGTTATGCCCCAAAGCGAAAGGCCGTCGCCGGCCGCCTGCACGCATTCGAGCCGCACGTTTATTTTGGCCTGTTTGCCTTCGTAGGCATTGCCGGTTTCTTCGCCCAGCCGATAGGATGCAAACAGCGAAGGGGTAAGCTCCTGCGGCTTAAGAACCCCTTTATAGTAATAGTAGCCATCCTTCGCCAGCCAGCTGCCGGCGTTGGCCGTATAATCGACGATGATATTGTCTGCGGCAAGCGCGCTGTCCGGCGTGAATTTGCCGTCGATCACGCTGCCCCAGCTGGTTTCCACTTTCACACGCACCGCGATATCTTCGGGGCCCGTGTTTTTAAACGACGCTGTATGTTTCACTTCCGTACCGGGAGATACCACCGCATTGGCCTGGGCTTCTTCTATGATCTGCCCCTGCACCGCGCTGATGGTGATTTCGTTCGTCGTGTCGCTGCGCACTTTCCATAGCGCATAAGTTGTTTTGGCGGAAGAGAAAACAAAAACCAAAGCCAGCACAAGGCTCAGCGCCGCGCGCACAGTTCGATTTTTCACCAAATCACCCTTTCATTGGTTCCTGGGGGGGAGTTCCGCCGGCGGCTGCCGGTTGAACTCCTACCCCGCTTTCGTCAGCTCCGTGTCCAGCGCGGTGAACGCTGCGGCGGCGCTGCCGAAGTTGTCGGCCTGAATCGCTTCGGCCCTGATGACAATTTTGTAACGGCCAAGCAGGGCAAATTCCGCCTCGCCCCAGTCGCTGGGGATCACGATGGAATTGAACAGCACGGCGGATGCGCCCTCGAGGAAAATATCATCCACAGGGTCGGCGCCGGGCAGCTGCGTGCCGCTCTTGCTGTAGTTGTAGAAATCAAGGCCCGGCTCGGAGCGGGCCATATCTTTCGCGAAGCTCGCCGTATTGAATTTTTCCGCCATCCCCTGCGCCGTCAGCGCGCTCAGCTGCGCCTCGGTTTTTTGCAGCTGCGCCGGCGCGTTTTTGCCGTCGGTATCCAGCGGCAACGCCGGGCTGCCGGGCCGGGCTGACTCGTAATCGGGGGTATAATAGATGGTTTCCCAAATTTGCGCCAGCCGCGCCGCGTCCGTTATGCGCGCGTCCGTGTCCAGGTCAATGTATTCCACGGTGACGCGCATAAAACCGTTCCCTTTGGCTGCGGTAACCGTTGGGTTTTTGGGAAAGCTGTCGCCAGGGGCATTGTTGCTCGGCGCGGGGCTGGGATAATCAGGCTCCGCCAGCGCCAGGGTCAGCTTGCCCACGGTGAATATATTTTCGGCCTCTTTTGTATCGGTCAAAAACGCCATGGTAGCGCCAATTGCCAGCGCCGCCACCAACACGAGCGACAGCGCCGCTATCACGATAAATCGGGTACGCATTTTGATCATCCTCTCAATAGGTGGCAAGAAGCAGGAGGCAGGGAACAGGGGTTCCCGGCCAGCCGATCCCGGCCCCCAATAGGTGGCAGGAGGCAGGAAACAGGAGGCAGGGAACAAGGTGTTCCCCGCCTGCCCGATCTCCAAACCATTAGTTGAACTGGAGGTTGCCTGCCTGCGCCCACGCCTCAAAGTCTGCGAACAGAAGCATGTCGGAAGCGCCGGACAGGTCTGCTTCGTCGGCTGTGCCAGCGGCAAAACCAGCCAGCTTGATCTGGAAGCCCGCGATGTCATCCAGCTGCTGCTGGGTGGCGCCCGCGTTAATGGTCACGGTGGTGAACAGCGGAATGGTTTGCCCGTTTTGCGGCACAAGGGTGTTGTAGAGATAAGCGTCGCTCGTCGCGTCGTAAGTCCAGGCGCCTGTGGTGTCGAAGTCAATCGTAATGATGTCAAGCAGATCAGTCAGATCCTGCCCGGTCAGTTCCACGCCGGCGTTGTCGAGATAGGTCACCCGCAGGGCAATCCACTCGTCAAGGTCTTCCGTGCTGTTGTTGAGCACGAGCGGGTCTTTGTCAACAACAGCGCCCGCGCTGAGGTTTTCCGCGTTCGCCGCCAGCCAGCTGGGTTCTTCAATCACGGCGGAAAGGGCGGGAGGCGCGCTGGTTGCAAAGGTGAATTCATTGGTCACGGCAGGGGTCTTGGCCGACAGGAAGGCCATGGTGACGCCAACGATGATAGTAGCCACCAGGACGACGGACAGGGTTGCGATGGTAATGAGCTTTTTGCGATGCTTGATCATGGGGAGTCCTCCTTCTTGCGCTTTTTCTTTTTGTATTTGAACGCGTTTCCCCAGTCGCCTGAGGCTCCGCGCCAAACCCGGATACCAGTATGAACACAATCAGCCAAACGGCAATCACAACCGTAACGGCAATGATTTTGTGGGAAGTGCTTTGCAGCCAGCTGAGCGGATAGCCCAGGAACCGCATATGGAACCGCACCACGCCCACAACGTTTTCATAGCTGATCGGCGCGTCGGTGGCGTTGTTCGCGTCGCCTTTGGTGACGAGCTTTTTTTCGCCGTCGCGCTTTTCCACTACCCGGTGGGTCACCATCGTGTTGGCGGTCTTGAATGTGATCACGTCGCGCACCTTGATTTGCTCATAGGGCGCCGCTTTCACCAGCACCATGCTGTAGACGGGGATCGCCGGCTTCATGCTGCCCGACACCACCGCCAGCATCTGCATCCCCAGCAGATGCGGCAGCAAAGCCAGCGCAACGGCCAAAATGAGCAAAATAATGACGCCGGTGCTGCACCCGGCTAAAACCGTCTGCGCCGTTTTGGTCATCTTCGGCTTCGGCTGCCCATCCGGCGGCTGCGGCTCGCGCTGTGTCGGGGGCTTGCGCCGCGTGACAAACGGATCAGCCCCGCCGCCGCCATGGAAAAACGGCTGCGCTGCCGGCTGGGGCCGCATAACAGGCTCCGGCTGCGCTGTCGGCTGGGGCCGATTAACAGGTTCCGGCTGCGCTGCCGGCTGGAGCCGCTTAACAGGCTCCGGCTGCGCTGCCGGCTGGGGCCGCATAACAGGTTCCGGCGGCGCTGTCGGCTGGGGCCGCTTAACAGGCCCCCGTTGGGGCCAAGGCCGTGGCTTCGGCTGCTGCCGTATGTTTGGCACGGGGAGCGCCATCAGGCTTTCTTCGGCGAAGCGCACACAAAACTCTTCGTCAAACTCATCCAGGCTCTTAAAACGCGGTTCCATTGCCCCCGCCTCCCTTCTTTTCACATCCTGCGCGCATAAACTCAGGCCCAGGCAGCCGCCAGCGTGTCCCCATCCACATGCAGGGCGCATTCGGCGTAAACAGTGATATCAAAATTCTCCAGATCGCCTGCGGCCGCGTCAATGGTAACAACGCTGCAAAGCGTTACGCTGCCGCCGGGCGGAACCGGCGCCGCGCAGTAATAAAACCCGTCGCCCGGGGCGTCATCCCATTCTGGCCCAAGATCGGCCGCGCAATGCGCCGCCGCTTCCGGCGTGGAAAAATCCACCCGCGCGCGCAGATAAACAGGCAGATTGCCCGTGTTGGTAATCGTCACAGGCTTTGGGAAACTGCTGCCTGGCGTCAGCGTATCGGGGATGGCCGCGCTGTCGTCAATGGCAATCTGGCAGTCGCCAACCAGAAAATTGTTGCTCAGCGTCTTTTGGTTGAACATCCACGCGCTTGTCACCCCAAAACTGAGGGACGAAATGAGGATGCAGCCAATAACGGCGATCAGGATGGATTTCCTGTATTTTTTCAATGCTGCTTTCATGGCGTTTTCCTCCTCAGTTCATGGCAATGGCATAGGCATCCCGCAGCTGATCGGCGAACGACGCGCCGCTGGGGTTCACATGATCCGACTGAATCGCAACGGCGGTCACGGGCATGTCGAGCTGCTCGCCCATAGAAAGTTCGCCCTGCAAAACGCGAGCGAACGTGACATGCTCAAACAGCGGCTCCGTTACTTTGTCTTTCGCGGCAACTTCGTAGTAGCCATAGAGCTTCACTTCATACACATCGCCGGCCTGCGTGGTCTCAATGTCGCTCTCCAGCAAAAGCCAGTGCACGCTGTCTGCTGTGTATTCAAACAGCGGCAGCAGCTGCGGCGGGTTGATGGTGTCCGGGTTACCCGATGACCCAGGGGTTACTGTACTTACGTTGGCCATGGGGGTTTTCACTTCCAGGTAGAGAAGCGCCGGCAGGCTCCCGTTGTTTGTCACCGTTGGATCCTTCGAAATCTCCCGCCCCGGGTAAGTCGTCCGCGCCGACGCTGCCGAATCCCAGCTTGGCTCCGTCAGCTCCGCGCTCACGTTCCCCACTGTGAAGACGTTCAGTGCCGCCGCCGTCGGCGTGGCGTAAAGAACCGCCGCGAGGGAAGCCCCCGCGCAGCCCGCCCCCAGCAACAGCAATGTGAGCACCAGGCTTGTGATCGTCTTTGCCTGTGCCGGTCTTAACTTCCTCCGCTTTTCGGGGGCCGTGCCGTCCTGTTTCATATCCCGTTCTTCCTTTCTGTAACTGCGATAGCCACGCCTGCCATTGATCCCGCAGGCCATAGAGTATCCAAAGAATTGCCAGCGCCGCCGCGCTCAAACACATCAGGGTAAAAAACTGCCTGTGAAGGCCTTGCGCAATCTTTCCCCAGCCCTCGGCGTTGATCACCACGCGCCCGGCAATGTTGCGGCCATAGACAAGGTGTTCTGTGCTGCTGCCGCCGCTCCTGACCAGGTAGCGCCCCGCCTGCGTTTCGTCGTATACCGGCAGCACCTGCGTCACAACGCTCAGCGCGCCGCTTTCCGCATCCTGCGCCAGCACAAGGGAATCGCCGCTGCGCAATTTGTCGAGCCGGTTGGGCTTAATCAGTAAAAATTCGCCCGTCTCTTTTAAATAAACCGTTCCGCCAAACAGTTCCGCCGTGTTTTCGCGCAGCGCCACGCCAATGAGCAGCGCCAGCGCAAAACAAAGGCATAACACCGCCGTGGCGGCCGTCATGGCAATTTGCAGCCGCCCATAGGGCGGGTTTGCCGCCCGCGCGGCTCGTTCCGGTTCCTTTTCCTGCGGCTTGCCCGCCGCCGGTTCATCCTGCCGCGCCGCCGGAATTTCCATCTCCTCTTCCAGCTGGCACAGTTCTTCCAGCGCATCCCTTGCGTCCGGCGGGGTCAGCAAAACGTCGCGCGGGGGCGGCAGGCCTTCATCCCAGCGGGGCAGCAGCTCGTCGTCGCCTTCCTGCTCTGCTTGCGCCGCAGGAGGCGCGCTGCTCAAAAAAAGCGCCTGCAATTCCTCCAAATCCAACACCGGGTCATCCGCCATATCCTCACCCCCCTTTTGACGTCCCGCGCGTTTGCTACCTTGGGCTGTAATCGAAATACGCCGGATATGGGTATGCCAGCGTCTGCGGCTGATACGTCTGCCTTGGGGAGAGTCCCCTGCGCAACTGCTCCGCTTCGTCCCGCGCGGCGGTGAGCATGGCGTTGGCGGCAAACTGCGCCTGAATCAGCGCCTGCGCAATCGCGTCTTTTTGCGCCCGGTAGATGCACGCGTCGCGCTCAAACTCCTGCTGCGTGGCGGTGGCGCGCGTTTGCAGCTCGTCATATTGCTTTTGGAGCGCCGCGTGGGCGTCATACAGCTGCTGATATGTCTGCCGCAGCTGGCTCACATAGGAATCCACCTGCTCGCGCTGGTAGCCCCCTCCCTTGGCGTCGGTCATAAATTCCACCGGCTCACCTCTCTCTTTTAAACGTCGCGGCCTGTGCGGCCAATATAAAAACCAAACCGACCCATACTTTTGGTGCAGTCGATTTGGATCCGGCGAGCTTCCCGAAACGTAGCGCTCCCTATTTGCTTTCGATGATATACGTCCCGGGCAGTTCCCGTCCATCCGCACGCTTCCGCTACCCTTCCCTCTTAACAACAATAATCATACGCCTCCGCGGGCCGCACGTCAATTGGTTTGCGCGAGAAATCCGTTATGAAATTATGGAAAATGCTGAAGTTGGCAAAGATTGGAAGACTTGCTTTTTTGTTCTGGTATGAATCGGAAATTCTGCTCCTCTCGATTTAGCGCAAGAAATATCCAAAAGCGCAGAACCAAAATCGCCGTTCTGCGCCGCCGTTTTTTGTTGTAATTCCAACTTTCTTCAGAAATGCAATAAATGTTATTTTTTCCAAAAAACAAAGCCCCCTCCGCGGGGGCTTTGCATTTTCAGTTCGTTCCCGGCGGCGGCTTATTTCGACGGGGAAAAAATTCGCATCCAAATCCAGCCGAGGCAGAAATAATACAGGAACAGGTTGAGAGGGGTCCTTTCCCAATTCTTAGTGCCTTTGATATATTCTACCGGCTTGACCACGGGGCTGACCACGGGGCTGACCCTGAACTCGACTACATTGCTGTTGTCCACATAGCAGATGTGTGCGCCCTCATGTCCAGGCGTAAAGGTGTACGTTTTTCCGGCAGGGCTTTGCAACACAAAATAGCTATTTTCATCGTTATACCGCGCAGCAGTGAGATCCTTATCGCACCGGATGTAAAAAATATCACTATCCATCCCGTGCACCGTGAAAGTAATGCTTTCCCCTGCACGAAGCGCCGTTTTATTGGCAGTAATGGTAGGATTGACACGGAATGTAACGATATTGCTAGTGGGCACATAGCATCCATATGTCCCGGCTGCCGTTGGTGTAAACGAAAACGTTTTGACGTTGCCACTGCTTTCCGTTACGAAAGTGCTTTTTTCATCGCTGGCGCCAAATGTTCCGGAAACGCGCTTACGGATATAAAACTTATCGCTGTCTCTTCCGTTCACTGTGAACGTGATGGTCTCATTTACACTCAAAACGTTCTTGTTTGCGGTAACGGTGGGAGTGCCAGCGGCAGGTGGCGTTGTGACTCCGCTGCCAGTCACACGTCTATACCCCATAATTCGAGCATCCGTTTTAGTAATATAAGCCGAATGCGAAACCTGTCTCGGTGTGCCTTGGCTTCCGCCAATTGCTCTAACCTGTGTCGCATTAACCTCCACAACAATCATTACATGTCCGCGCACCCCACCACTAGCGCTGTAATCGATGTACATTATATCCCCAACCTGCGGCGTAAAAGCACTGGTATATATCGTCGGTACTTTTAGCCCATTGTTTTTGAAGAACTCATTGGAGTCGTTTTTATGCCGTCCATAATAATTGGTTGGGTCATAAAGCACGTTAGTACTGTCGTTAGTAGTGTCGATTCCAACCTTCATTCCAAAAGAGGATCTCTGGTATTTTGAATCAACACCCGCTCGATCAAGGCACCAGGAAGCGAAATCCGCACACCACATAGTTTCTTTGTTAGGCCCATAAATTCCACTGAGATTGTTCTTGCCCAGCTGCGACTTCGCAACTTCAGCAAGCGTTGCCCCTATCTCCGCCGCGCTCACCCCCACGGCAAAGCTGCCGCACAGCAGCAGGACAGCCAGAAAGACCGAGAGCAGGCGCTTTAGCGTTTTAAATTGCGGGGGGGGGGGTAAGTTTCGTACGTTGCATGGGAAAACCTTCTTTCTTTGGCTAAAATTTACTTGGCATTATAATTGTAGCAGATTCCGCTGGAAAAGTCAAGCACTTTTTTTGCGCTGGCGATAAAAAATAAAAATCCCAACCAGTTCCACCGCTTCGCCCACGGGGGAACTTAAGGCGGGAGTTTGCTTGCAAAAAATTTCACGCAAAAAAGAAAAAAGGATTGACATTTGTGCGGCAATCGTGTATAATACTTAAGAACTGCCGACCCACTAGCTCAGTTGGCAGAGCACCTGACTTTTAATCAGGGTGTCCGCGGTTCGAATCCGCGGTGGGTCACCACAGCGATATGAAACAAAACCCCCAAGAAGATTGTTCTCTTGGGGGTTTTGCTATTGCCGGAATGCTGGGGCAAGCCAACTGGGGCGCTTCTTCCTATGGTTGCTCTGATTGCCCTGGAAGCTTTACTGTCACTGTCGTTCCCCGATCCGGCATGCTACGCAGATCCATTGTGCCGTTGTGCACAGCGACAATGTGCTTGACGATGGAAAGGCCCAGGCCCGTGCCGCCGGTCTGCTTCGAGCGGGACTTGTCTACCCGGTAGAAGCGTTCCAGCACGCGTTCCTGGTGTTTTTGCGGAATGCCGATCCCGGTGTCGGATACCTCCAAAACCACCTGTAGGCCGTCCTGCCGCAGCGCAATCGTTACGCTGCCGCCGCGCCGGTTGTATTTGATGCTGTTATCGACAATATTAAACAACATCTCATGCAACAGCGAGGAGTTGCCGCTGACCCAGAGCGCCGCCGTTTCGCTGTGCAGCGCAACGCCATATTTCTCGGCCTTTTGCTGCAATGTTTCCGCCACGCTTGCCACGATTTCCGCCAGATTCACAGGCTCCGTGGCGGGCAGCGTTTCGGTTTCGTCCAGCTCCGAAAGCATAATGATGTCCTCAATCAGCGAAAACAGCCGCTCGGCTTCGCGCCTGATGTTTTGCGCAAAACCGGCCACATCGCACGGTTTGGCCATGCCGCTCGCGAGCATTTCGGCATAGCCCAAAATGCTGGTCAGCGGCGTTTTTAGCTCATGCGAAACATTCGCCGAAAACTCCCGCCGCAGTTTTTCCGCCTTCGATTTTTCCGTCACGTCCAAAAACAGAATCAGCGCGCCGCTGCCCGCCGGGCTGCAAAGCACCTGATAGGCGCGGCCGCCGCGGGCGTACTCGGCCTCGGCGCGCCGGCCCTGCAAGGCTTCTTCCACAGGCGCGGCCAGGGCGGAACCGCGCACCAAAGCGCGGGCGCTGCGGCCAATCACATCCCTGGAAAGCCCGAAGATATTCAACACGGCGCTGTTGGTCAACAGCACCGTGCCGCTTGGGTCAATCAATACCACGCCCTCGTGTAAGCTGCGGATGATGTGCTGAATGGTGTCGTCGCGCTGCTGAAAGGGCAGGCGGCGGAGTCGGTACCGTTTGATGACAATCAACCTCGCTTATCCTAAAACGTTCCGTTTTCTGCTTCCAACTGATACCCAACGCCGCGCACGGTTTTGATGACGCCGCCCGCCTCGCCGAGTTTTTGCCGCAGCGCTTTGATGTGCATGTCGATCGTGCGGCTTTCCAGGTCGGCGTCCAGGCCCCATATCTGCTCCATGAGCTGGTCGCGTGTGAGCACAACGCCGCTGTTGCGCATCAGCGTATGCAGCAGTTCGAACTCCGTGAATGTCAGCGACACTGTCTGCCCGCTGACCGTTACTTTGCGCTGCGGCGCATGGAGCAGGATTTTGTCCGCCGTCAGCAGCGGTTCCGCCCGCTCTTCGCAGCGGCGCAACACCGCTTTCACGCGGGAAATCAGCTCCAGCACAGAAAACGGCTTGGTCACATAGTCATCCGCGCCCCAATCGAGGCCTTTAATCCGGTCTAGCTCCGCGCCTTTGGCGCTGAGCAGGATAACCGGCAGGCGGCTGGTTTTCGCGCCGCCTTTGAGCTTTTTCAGGATGCACAGGCCGTCTTCATCCGGCAGCATGATGTCCAGGATGACCAACGCGGGGAGCGCTTTGCCGCAGGCCTGCCAAAAGGCAGCGGGTTCCGCAAAGCCAATTGAGGTAAAACCCGCCGAGCCCAGCGCGTAGCACACCAGGTCGCGGATCATGTCGTCGTCTTCCACATGGTAAATGGTCTGCATCTCATCCCTCCGCCGTTGGATAGCCCCGAACCACTTCCAGCAGCGCCCGCATATCCGCCGGGTAAACTTCGCCAATATGACCCACGCGGAAGGTTGGCGCGCGAGAGATTTTTCCCGGATAAAGCACGAATCCGCGCTGTTTGCAATACTGATAGAACGCGGCGAAGTCAAAGCCAGCCGCAGGGTAAAGGAACGAAGTGATGATGGGCGATTGCAGCGCCGCCGGGAGCAGCGTTTGGTACCCCAGCACGGCCATTCCCCTGGTTAGCACGCGGTGATTTTCGCAATAGCGCGCGTGCCGCGCCGCAATGCCGCCTTCGGCCTCCAGCTCGTCGAGAGCCTGAAAAAATGCCCGCACCACATGCGTTGGCGACGTAAAGCGCCACTTGCCGGTAGCATCCATCTCCCGCCACTGGTCATACAAATCCAAACTGTGCGATCGCGCGTTGCCGCCGCATTGCGACAACGCGTCTCGTTTTGCGATCACAAACGAAAAGCCCGGCACGCCCTGGATGCATTTGTTCGACGAACTGATTAAGAAGTCAATGCCCAGCGCGCCAACGTCCATCGGGATGCCGCCAAACGAGCTCATCGCGTCAACGATCACGGTTTTGCCGCGGCGCTTCGCCGCAGCAGCAAGCTCTTCCAGAGGGTTCAGAATCCCCGTGGTGGTTTCGCAGTGAACGAACGCCACGTGCGTAATCCCCGGATCGACGGCAAGCGTCTCCTCCAGCATGGCCGCCGCGGGGGCTTCCGTTTCAGGCAGCGGGAGCGCAACATGCGGCAAATCAAGGGTCTGCGCCATGGTCGCCATGCGCTGGCCGTAAGCGCCGTTGGTCAAAACCAGCAGCTTGCCGCCCCGCCGGGGAAGCGCCGTGCCCAGAACCGCCTCCACGCCGAACGAACCGCTGCCCTGCATCAGCACCGCGGTGTAGTCTTCCGCCCGCGCTGTGGCAAGGGCGGCCAGCCGGCGGCGGATGGTTTGCACAATGGCCTCGTTGTAGTCCGCATCCCAGGTGCACCAGTCGCGCAGCATGGCGTTGCGCACGCCCTTCGACGTGGAAAGCGGCCCGGGGGTTAACAAGATGTAGGGATTTTCGGGGATGAACTCGTACATAAATACCTCGAAATAAAAAGTTAGATTTGAGCCAGCAACTCCGGCAGTTGGGTAATATCATCAATCACAAAATCCGCGCCTGCGGCAAAATATTGTTTACGGGCCTGTTCGAATGCGGCGGCGCGCTCAAAATCGCTCAGCTTGTTTTGCTCCGCCTGCGAAAGGCCCAGCATGCTCGAACCCGTTATGACCCCCACGGCGCGGCAGCCCGCATGGTTTGCCTCCTGCATGTCGGCGGCGGTATCGCCGATTTTCAGCGCGTTATGAATGGCCGGGCAACGCAGAATCTCCAGATTTCTCCAGAGCATATAGGGCGCGGGGCGGCCGACGCCGCCCACCTCGTCGGGGCAAACCAGGCAGTCGGGCGCGTAGCCGTTCCGCGCGGCAAGGGGGGCAACAACTTCCATCATGGCCCGGGTATAGCCTGTGGTGGAACCGATTGAAATCCCCCGCGCGCGCAATTGCGCAACGGCGTCCAAAACGCCCGGCAGCGGCTCGGCGTAGTTTTGCAAAACGGCAAACAGCGCGGGTTCGAACGCGGCATAGATTGCGTCGATATCCGGCTCGCTGTGCGCGCGGCCATGGACAGACTGAAATTCCGCCGCAAGGCGTTCGCATTGCAGCATTTGCGCAATATGCGCGCGTTTTTGCAGCCCCATGGGCGCGCGGATCTCATCCAGGCCGGGCCTTAACCCGAAGGCCGCAAAGGCCTGCGCAAAGGCCTCCACCGGGGCGAAGGAGCCGTAGTCCACAGCAGTGCCCGCCCAATCCAAAATAATTGTGGTGATTTTGCTCATCATAGTCTCTCTTTCTGTTGTGATTTGCGCCGCAGGCCGCGCGCCGTTACTTCATAAGCCAGCCGCGCCAGCAGATTGATCCCCAGAATCAGAAGGCTCATGGCCGCCGCCTGGCTGATGTCGCCCGCTTCTTCCATATGCGTGAGCGCGATGGATGCGATGCGGAAATCGGCGCTATAGAGAAATACGACGGCGGACACCGTTACCATGGAGTTGACGAAATAATACATGACGATTTCCAGGATCGCGGGCAGGCAAAGCGGCACGCTGACCCGCAGGAACGTTTTCCAGCGTGGCGCGCCAAGGCACTCCGCCGCGTTTTCGAACTCGCTGTCCAATTTTTTCAGGCTCGCGCTGGCGGTCAGGAACGGCACGGAAAAGTAGTGCAGAATATTGGACAACACTAAAATTATAATGGATCCATAGATAAAATGCAAGGGGTTTTGTTTGGAATTGAAAAAGAAGATAAACGAAAGGCCAATGACCATGCCCGGCAGCGCCAGCGGCAGCACGCTCAGCAAGCGGCCATATTTGCGCAGGAACCCAAGGCCGTTGGTCTTTTCCAGCAAATAAGCCACGGCAAACACAAACGCCGCGCCCAGCACCGCTGTCCAGACGCTCATCTTCAAGCTGTTAAAATAGCTGCCAATGCCGCCGGTGGAAGCGTTAAACTGGAAATGTTTCCAGGTGAAATTCATGTCGTAGGGATAAAATTTTACCAGCGCGCCCATGCACAGGGCCGCGACCAAAACAAGCAGGCAGAGCGTAACGGCAGCGCACAGCAAAAAGAAAAAACTGTCCCGCGCGAGGCTGGGCTTAATGTTGAGTTTTGTCGCGCGCGCGTTCAGGGCGCTTTCGTTTTTGCTGGTGAACAGCCGATCGCCCAGAAAACACAGCACCGCGGGAATCAGCAGCAGCGTGCCCACCACCGCGCCCATGTTCATGTCGAACTGCCCGGACACCTGTTTGTAGATATCCGTGGCAAGCACGTTGTAGCTGCCGCCGATGACCTTCGGCGCGCCAAAATCGGTGAAGGCAAGGGTGAAGCAGACAAAGCAGGCGCTGCCCAGGGTGAATTTCACCTCAGGCAGCGTGATACGAAAAAAGCGGCGCAGCGGCCCGACGCCCATGACTCCCGCGGCTTCATAGAGCCGCCCGTCAGCGAACTCCAGCGCAACGTAAAACATCAGGAAAGCCTGCGGGAAGGTGAAGATCAGCTCCGAGAGGATGATTCCCCCGGGGCCATAAAGCGCCACCGGCAGGCCAAGCCGGGTGATCAGACCCTGACGGCCCAGAAGGTAGACCAGCCCGATGGCATGGGCGATGGTAGGAATAAATACGGGCAGCAAGGCGACATATTTGAAGAATGTTTTGCCCGGCACGCGGGTGCGGGTCAGCGCGTAGGCATAGGCAAAGCCAAGCGCTACGCTGCCCGCCATGGTGACAATGGAGATAAAGAAGGTATGGCCGATGGACGCGCGCAGGGTAGGCGTTTTAAAGTATTGCAGATAATTGGCGAAGCCAACGAACTGGCCCGCAGGATCCAGGAACGCCTTTTTGAGCAGCGAAAACAGCGGCAGAACCAACGTGGCTGTGAACGCCGCGAGACAAGACGCCAGAGCGAACGCTTGCGGCAAACTGACCCGCAGGAATTTTTGGCGCAGGCGATTTTTCATAGGGCGGCGCCCTCCATGTTGCGAAAATGGGCTGGGTTCCACTCCGAAACAAAATCGGCAACGAAGGGGCTGACCGGGTTTTCGTAGAGTTCGCGCGGGGTGCCCATCTGCTCAATCACCGCCTGGTTCATCACGAACACCCGATCCGCCATCGAGAAAGCTTCGTTCTGATCGTGGGTGACCATCACAGTGGTAACGCCCAGCGAGCGCTGGATGGCGCGGATCTCGCCTTGCAGTTTGGCGCGCACTTTCGCGTCCAGGGCAGACAGGGGTTCATCCAGCAGCAAATAATCAGGGGAAAGAGCCAGCGCGCGGGCCAGCGCCGTGCGCTGCTGCTGCCCGCCCGAAAGCTGCCGCGGATATTTATGTTTGTGTTCGGCCAAATCCACCAGCCGCAGCATCTCAGCCGCTTTTTCCTCCCGGGCAGCGCGGCTCAGCCCTTTTTGCTGCTGAAGCCCAAAGAGAATATTCCCCCGCACGGTCATATTGGGGAAAAGCGCGTATGACTGAAAAACGATGCCGAGTTTGCGTTTTGCCGGAGGGAGGTAGGTGCAGTCTTTGCCCCGCAAAAAAACCTGCCCCTCCGTCACGCTTTCCAGCCCCGCCAGAATACGCAGCAACGTGGTTTTTCCGCAGCCCGAAGGCCCCAGGATGCAGACAAACTCCCCCTGCGCAACGCCCGCGCTCACGCCGTGCAGGGCTGTTTGTTTCCCAAAGCGTTTGGTGATGTTTTTCAGCTCAATGAACGGCATACAAGTTCCTTTCTTATCTTGCGATTGCGCGAACCACCCACAGCGCGGGGATAAAGAAAAGGATGTCCGGCACAATCCCAAAGTTTTTCAGGCTATTGTTCGCGGCCAGGCGAAGCACCCGCAGCCAACCCTCCGGATCGTTCTTTTGATAAAAATCAAGGTAGGTGATCACTTCCGTTTGGTAGTCTGAAAGGTCGTCCTCGCGCAGCCGAATCAAGCGGACGCCCCGCAGATCCAGATCGCCGTAAGCCCCAAACCCGGAACTGGGGCTGTTGACCAAATCCGGCATCCCTTCGCGCCTGATTTCGTAGGTATTCACATGATCGTGCCCCACGAAAAGCGCCTTCACATTCCCGGCCTTGCGCAGCGCTTCATATTGCCCGTCGTTTTCCGCGTTATTGCATGGCGTTTCACGCATGACGCCCTTGATGGAAGCCGGAAGCGGTTGCCCGGCCTTCTGCCCTTTCGGCAGCGCATCCCAAATTTCAGGCACAATAATGTGCTGAAACGCCAGGGAAGGCAATTTGCCAACGGCGCGATTCGTGCGGTTGAACCAGTCAATGGCGGGCTTGCGCACGCCGTCGCATGCGGGGCCTCCGGTGTCGAAGAACCAAAGGTGATAGACGAATTGGCTGCCCGAGCTGTTTTTAATCAGCAGATTGTGGGCGCCGTAGTGATCGCCGGGAGAGCCTGTGTCCGCGCCGCAGTCGTAACCGACAAAGCTGCGGTGAGCCTGATACATCTCCATTTCTTCGGCGCGGGTAACGCCGGAGCCTTCCGCGTCGTGGTTGCCAAAGACCATCGTTACCTTCGTGCCGTATTGATCATAAATGCGATCGAACACGTCCATATAGGCGTCGATGGAGCGGCGCACCCAAAACTTGGCCGTGCGGTGCGTCAGCGTCCGCACCCAGGCGTCGGCAATGTTGTCGCCGGTCAGAACGAACAAATCCGGCTGCTCCCGCGCGGCCAAATCCCACAAAAATTCATGCGTGGCCGGGCTGCTGACATAGATCTGCTGCAAATCGGATACTTGGATGATGGTAAATACGCCGTTATGGAATTTTAATCCGGCGTCGGCGGGGTCCTGCGCCGCAAACGCCCCAAATCCGCCTGCGGCGCAAAGCGCCAGGGCCATCAAGATGGCAAATATCTTTTTCATGCACATTCCTCCTCAGAGTGTTCTGCATTCTCCGCGCCCCATTTAGTCTTGCGGCGCGCTCTTCGCGTCGAATTTCTCCATCCAGGTATTCAGGATTTCCGAGCGGTGTTCCGCCACCCAGGCAAAATCATTGTCCGCGATGAGCTGTTCCACGGGGTTGACAGCGAAGCCCTCATAGGTGCCCCCCTGCCCGTTGGCGATGATGGGGTAGTTCGCTTGATAAAGGTTCATGGCGCTTTCGGAAATGGCCCAGTCGAGGAACGTTTTCGCGGCGGCGCTGACGTCGTCTTTTTTGATGAGCGCGTTGGCCTCCAGATCCCAGCCGGAACCCTCTTTGGGGAACACCACTTCCACCGGCGCGCCCTTGGCCTTCTGGCTGACTCCCGCATACCCGAAGCTGACGCCGACCACGCATTCGCCCGCAGCCGCGTCTTTCGCGGGCTTGGAGCCGGAGTGGACATATTGCGCGACATTCTGGTCGAGTTTGCTCAGGTAATCCCAGCCTTTGCCGCTGTCTTTGCCGTTTAATTGCAGCAGGCCGGTCACGGTCAGCAAGCCTGTGCCGGAAGAATTGGGATTGGACATTTCGATGTGCCCTTTCAGCTCCGGGCGCAGCAGATCGTCGTAGCCCTGGATATCCGCAGCCTTCAGGCCAAGCTTGTCCAGTTCCACCGTGTTGATGACGAACGCGGTTTCCCAGGCGTCAATGCCGACCCATGTAGGGGGTTGTTTGTCCGATTTAAATTGCGGCAAAATTGCGTCAATGCCGGCAGGGGCATAAGGTTCGAGCAAGCCCTGGCTGTCGAGCACCATCATGGAAGAGGCGGCTGTGCCCCAGACCGCATCAGCCACAGGGTTTTCCTTTTCGGCAAGGAGTTTGGCGGTAATGGTGCCGGTGGATTCCCGGATGACATTGACGGAAATATCAGGATACTTTGCATTGAAATCCGCCAGATATTCTGTCACCAGTTCATCTTCCAGCGCGGTGTAGACCGTGATTTCGCCTCCCTGCGAGGGATCCGCGGAACCCTGCGCGGGAGCGTTTGCGTTGCAGCCCGCGAGCGCGGCGGAAAGCAGGAACGACAGAACCATGCATAACCCAAGCGTTTTTTTCATAAGGGGTGCCTCCTCGTGTGTGATTTTGTTGTTTTTATTTGCGTTGCTCCATTATAGCACGCGGCAATCGGGTTTTCCATCATGCCAACGTTTAGGTTTTGTAAAGATTTGGTCAAGAAAACACAAGTTGCGTAAAGATTTGGGCAGGTTGGTAAATCATTTGTAAAAGCGCTTGCGTTTTTCGCTGAAGTTGTGTATAATCGCAAGCGAACCACAGAAAACGAATGGAGGAACTGGAAGATGGTATTCTTTTTCGAACCCCTGCGGCGCGTATTGGCGGTGATGGAAAGCCTGGTGATGTGCGCGTCGCTCCTGTTTTCCACAGGCCAGACGGCCGCGCCGGGGGATTATCTGACCAAACTGAACCGCATGGGGCTTTACAGCAACAGCGCGCAGCAGTCGCTGCCACAAACCGCGCTGCACAACATTGTGCTCAACCACTTCAACCAAACGCGCGGCAAAACGCCAAAATGCCTGATCATCGGGTTCGACGGCGCAAGGGCAGACGCGTTGGCGGATTCCATCAATGAACCCAAAAGCGGCATACAGGAGCTGCGGCGCGGCGGCGGCGCGGTTTATCAAATGTATGCCGGGGGTAAGTTCCCCTATTTGCAAGCAACAGTCACCGCCTGCGGCTGGACGACGTTGCTGACCGGGCATTGGGCAAAAGAACCGGGTGGCGGCGGGCATCGTGTAACAGCCAATGGCGTCACCAAAGCGGCCAACGCGCCAAAGCTCATTTTCACTGAACTGCTGGAGCAAAAGAAAGTGAAGAAGAGCGCGTTCGTTGTTTCCTGGGGCGGCCATTTTGCGGATGACAACGCAGTGTATCTGAACGACATGGCCGATAACAAAGCAGCAAAAAACAACGCCCTTTGGCTGACCATGCCCGATGATGCGGGCACGTTTGCCCGCACGAAGCAGGAGCTTTGCGCAAAGGACGGCGCGGATATTGTGATGTGTATTTTAGAGTACTGCGACCATGCGGGGCATGGCTCTGGCTTCGGCAGCCAGAATCCGGAATACGAAGAGGCCATCCGGGCGGCGGATTCCAATGCCTACGACCTGATTGCGGCGGTGAAAGCGCGGCCAACATACGCCAAAGAGGACTGGCTGATCTTAATCACCAGCGATCATGGCGGGGTTGGCAAGGGCCATGGCGGACAGTTCGCGGTAGAGCGGCAAATCTTTTTGGCAACCAACAAAGCGTGAGCGCCTTTTCTGGTTTCCAAAGAAAACTCAATCCATTCTATGCGGTTTTGCTTGACTTGCCCACGATTCTCCGCTATAATAGAGGTATTAAATGACAAGGGGGAATCTGGTTTGAGCAAACAATCAGCCAACGTCAACCCGAGCGTTCCAAAACTGGACAGCCACGCTTTTGCCCGCAAGCATCCCGAGCTATGGAAATTTGTTAAATGGGCCATGAGCGGGTTCATTGCCAATGTGCCGGAACTGGGGACGCAACTGCTTTGCCTTTGGGGGCTGACCGCCCTTGGGGTCGCCTACCTGCCCAACTTTTTTATCTTCAACTTTCTGGCCGAGCATGGCTTGCAAAACGCGAACTATACGCCCGCCGTGCTGGTCTATGCCTACATGATTTCCACCGCCGTGGGCTATGCCATCGCCTTTGTCCTCAACCGCAAAGCAACGTTCCATGCCGATAGCAACGTCGCGCTGAGCACGTTTTTATACGTGATCATGGTGGTCTTCACCATCTTCGCCAACGGCATCATTGGCCCGGCCATCACAGCGCTTGTGGGCAGGCTGCCCGTTGGCGACGGCCTGGTGCAGATCCTGAGCAAGATTCTCTGCATGGCGGTGCCCGGCCTTTGGACCTACCCTTGCAGCCGGTTCATCATTCACCGCAAAAAGAAGGAGGTGCCGCCCAATGCCTGAACCGAATCCGGCGCCTGTCACATGGCTAGAAAAAATTGACCGCCACACCTTTGCAAAAAAGCATCCGGAATGGTGGAAAGTGTGCAAGTGGCTCATCAGCGGCGTGGTATCCACCGCGCCGGAGCTGATTGCCTACTACATCTGCCTGTGGGCGCTGCGCGCGCTGAGCGTAACCTACCTGCCGAACTTTTTTTTCTTCAACTTCCTGCGCGATCATGTGGTCAGCGGCAGCTATGGCCCCGCCGTATTGGTGTATTCTTACATGATTTCCACCGCCATTGGCTACACGGCGGCGTTTATTCTCAACCGCAAGGCAACGTTCCACGCCGATAGCAACGTGGCGCTGAGCACGTTCTTTTATGTTCTGATGGTATTGTTCACCATCTTTGCCAACAGCCTCCTCGGCCCGGCGATCACGGGCTTTGTGGAGCGGCTGCATATGGGCGAAGGGCTTACCCTGTTTGCGGGCAAAATGCTCTGCATGTTTGTGCCCGGCCTGTGGACCTATCCGTGCAGCCGCTTTATTATCCACCGGAAGAAAAAGGAGGCGGCGTAATGCAATACCGCGACTACGGCCAAACCGGCGCCATATCCGCTTTGGGCTTTGGCTGCATGCGCTTGCCGGAGCTTGAGCGCAACGGCAAATGGTACATTGACGAAGAAAAGGCCATCCCCATGCTGCGCCGCGCGGCGCAGTTGGGCGTCAATTACTTCGACACCGGCTACTTTTATTGCCACCACAACAGCGAAGCCACGGTGGGCCGCGCCCTGAAGCCCCTGCGCGGCAGCGTGCTGATTTCCACCAAATGCCCCATGGGCGAGCTGAAGTCCGCCGCCGATTACCGCGGCTGGTTCGAGCGCAGCCTGCGGGAGCTGGATACCGATTATGTAGATTACTACCACTTCTGGTCGCTGGACATTGGCACGTTTCAGCAGAAGGTGATTGGCCTGGGGCTGCTGCGCGAAGCGCAAAAGCTCAAGGATGAAGGCCTCGTGCGGCACATCAGCTTCAGCTTCCACGACGACGCGAAGCACATCAAAGAGATCATCGACCGGGGCGAACTCTTTGAGACCATGCTTGTGCAGTATAACCTGCTCGATCGCTCCAACGAAGAGATGATCGCTTACGCCGCCGCAAAGGGTCTGGGCGTAGCGGCCATGGGTCCGGTGGGCGGCGGGCGGTTGGCCGCGCCAACCGAACTCTATGCCCGCATGACCGGCAAGGGCCAGATGCCCACCTATGAGCTGGCGCTGAAATACGTTTTGGGCAACCCGAACATCAGCTGCGCGCTTTCCGGCATGGGCGACGAAGAAATGCTGCGCAAAAACGTTGCCGTAGCCAGCGAGGCCGCAGCGCTTTCGCCGGAAGAATGGCAGCAGATTGGCGACAGCCTGGAGCGCCTGCGCCGCTTCAGCGATCTCTATTGCACCGGCTGCGCCTATTGCCAGCCTTGCCCGGCCGGTATCGACATCCCGAAGATCTTCAACGCCTATACCTACCATAATGTGTATGGGCTGAAAGAACACGCGAAAGAGCAGTTCAGCGAGTATCTGCAAAAGGGCGGAGCCACCCGGAAAGATTGTAAGGATTGCGGCTTTTGCGAACGCAAATGCCCGCAGCACCTGAAGATCCGTGCGGAACTTTCGCGGGTGGAAGGAATCCTCCAAACGGCCTGAATCGATCAGCAAACAGAAGGAGAGGAAGAAATGACCCAAACAAAAGCGCGGCTCAACGTGCGGCGCAACCTGTTTATCCTGACGCTCAGCGCCCTGTTTTTGGCCCTGGGGGTGCTGTTGCCGCAGGCATTCCACCTGGTGCTGGGGCAGCAGGGCGGGCAGATCCTTTTGCCCATGCACATTCCCGTGCTGTTGGCCGGCTGCTTTTTGGGCTGGCAATACGGGCTGTTCGTCGGGGCGTTTACGCCGTTGCTGAGCTTTTTTCTGACCCAGATGCCGCCCGTTCCCAATGTGTTTTTGATGATGGCGGAGCTGGCTTTTTATGGCTTTGCCGGCGGCCTGTTTAACAAGTTGATGCGTTCGCGCGAAAAAGGCGGCCTGCCCCGCGTTGCTTTGGCCGTGCTGTTGGCGCAGCTGGCGGGCCGCGCGGCCTACGCGCTGGCGCTGCTTTTGCTGGGCAATCTGCTGGGGCTGAAGGGCGTGTCCGGGGCGGAGATCGTGTTGGCGGCCGCCCTGAAGGGCCTGCCGGGCATTGCGGTGCAGCTTGTTTTTGTGCCGCTGCTGGTGCGGGGCTTGCACCGGCTGAAGGTGGGCGCTGAAATGCTTTGATTTTTATGTGATACGATGGGAGAAAAACCTGTGCTGACAGAACTGAACGGGCATACCTGCGTTGTTCGCGCGCCCTCCGGCGAGCGCCTGACTTCCGACGAACACGGCATTCTGCCGCCGCTGCGCTGGCTGCGGGAATGCCCGGAGGTGTTGCGCGGGGCCGACGTTGCCGATACGATCATTGGCAAAGCCGCCGCCATGCTGTTCGCTTTTGGCGGCGTTTCATCCGTTTGGGCGGAAACGATGAGCGAACCCGCCGCCGCTTTTTTGGAGCAAGAAGGGATTGCCTTTGGCTGCGGCGCGCTGGTCAGCGAAATCCGCAACAAAGCCGGAACAGGCCTTTGCCCCATGGAAGCCCGGGCGCTGCCGCTGAACCATCCGGCGGAAGCGTTCCGGGTATTCGACGGCATCATCCCATAAAGTTGGACACCCTCCGCTGGACAGGCACATATAATAGAACAGGGTTCATTCCCTGTTTTTTTTGCTGTTATTACAGAGGAGGTTGACAACAAATGTGTTATTATTACGCCACAAATCAGTGCCGCCGGGCTTCTTATCGCGCTTGCAGCCCCGCAACGCCGGTTCGCCCGGCGCAGCAGCCCCTTGCTTACGGCGGCGTTTATAACGCCGCAAGCGGCACGATCGCCATGAACGGCGCGGGCGTCGCCACGCCCATCACCATCATGGACGCGGCTATGCCCCTGAAGGATGTGACCACCGCGGCTTCCGCGCTTGTGGTGAAAGACGGAGGGACTTATCGCATTAACTATTCGGCCAGCTATGCCGACGCTGTCTATGCCTATGTGCGCTTTTATGTGGAAAGCAACGGCGTTCCGGTTCCGGGTTCTTATACCCAGCGCAATACCATCCCGAACCAGGTCGAAAACGCCGCGCAGAGCGTATTGTTCCCCTTGCCCGCGGGCGCTGTTGTGCGCCTGATGTCCGTCAGCGACAACGGGGGCAGCCGCCTGTATTTCGATCGCGAAGGCGTGGATTTGGAAGTCGAGCGCGTGGCGCCCTAGATATCCAAAAAAAATCGGCGGCAGGCCGGGTAAAACATCATCCGCCGGAACGTGTTTTACCCAAACCTGCCGCTGCAAAAATTCTCCTTGCCATTCCCGGCAAACTCTGTTATCTTAGGTGCGCTTTCGATCCCGCGCCGCGCGGTTTTTAGCGGTGATGGTTCCCCGATGTATGATACCGGTGGCCGTCGCCGTATGTGTGCGGCAGATAGGCAACGCCGTTATGGCTGTGGCTGCCGGTTTTGGTGCAGCTGCGCACGGCGCAGATTTGGTGATAGTGGCCGTCGCCAACAAAATGCCTTGCGGCGTGTTTGCCGCCGTGCGCCATGGCGGTCAGAGGCAACGCCGCAGCCAGCGCGAGCGACAGGGCGATTGCAGCCACGAGTTTTTTCATGCTAAGTACCTCCATCATCGTTATTTGGTGTTTTCGGTGTGATTGAATCTCGCTTTTGGGAAGGGGTCGCGGCGCAAAAACGCGGCGCATAGCGGCTCACCAAAGCTTCGGCGCAATCACCGGCAATGGCGCAACGATTCGTTCGAGCAAATCGTCTATCGTTGGCGTTTGGCGCGGCTGTGTCTCTATCATATCGTTCCAGAGCGCGAACGCGGCGCCCAACACGCGCGGGGATCCGGCCGGAAGCCTTACGCCGCCAAACAGATTTGGCTGCCAGTTCTTTTCAATGTCCGCCAAATCCAGCCATTCATGGTAATAGCCCGCGTCCGGCACAATATAGAGCGCTTCGTCGTTGGTGTTGATGAGCGAAAACCCTTGATCATACATCGCCTTCGGCTCGGCCCAGCCGTTGTTCCAAAGGTTCATCTGCACCCCTTCGGCATGGATTTTGCCCCGCCCGCCAATGCCAGTCAGGCTGCCCCACATGCGCACGGTTTTGCCCCGCGCCTGCAAAAAATCAATCATATCATTGCTAAACCGCCGGAAGGCGCGGCTGTGTTTCGCGGCGTATTCATCCGCGCCCATATGCACCACGGCCCCTTCGAATGTGCCGTCGCTCAGATATTCCTCAAAAATGCCCTGAACAAACGGCAGGGTATCTTTGTTGTTCAGGTCGAGCATTTCCGCGTTCTTGCCCCGCTGCGCCAGCGCCAAATCGCGCCGCGCTTTTGTCATCGCAAGCGCGTGGGAGGGCACGTCAATTTCGGGGACAATCTTCACGCCCAGCGATTTTGCGTAGCGCGTCAGTTCCAAAAACTCCGCCTTGGTATACGAGAAATCCCGCGCCGTCAGCCCTTCCACGTTGGATTCCAGCCGGAAGGCGCTGTAGGCCTCCCATACGTCCTGGAAGGCGTCCAGCTTCACCGCGTTGTCGTTCAGGTGCAAGTGCAGGTCATTCATCTTGTGGCGCGAAAGCTGCCGCACAACTTCCCGCAGGGCTTCGAGCGGCACAGGCCGGCGGCCGATATCGAACACCAGGCCGCGCACCGGGTACCGGGGATAATCGCGAAAGCAACCCCGGGGCAGCGCATGGCCGCGCGCCAGCTGCGCCAGGGTTTGCAGACCCCAAATCAAACCGGTTTCCGTGTTGGCTTCCAGCGTAATCACGTCGGCAATCTCGCCCCGGCAGCCTTCGCCGCCCATGGCTTTGTCCTGCGTTTGCAGCGTCAAAAAAATGTCGCCCGGGCGGCACGCCCCGCGCGGGGCAATCGCTTGCTCGAGGGGGAAGCCCAAGGCCTCTTCCAGCAGTTGCGCCGCGGTTTGCAGCACATCCCGCAGGGCTGGCTCTTCCGCCGCCAAACGGCTGCGCGCGCCAATGATAAAACTGCCGCTGCCGCCCTGCCATTCCTGTATCGCCGGGAGAACGGCGGGCTTTGGGTTGGCGCCCCGCGCGCCGCCTGCGCCGGGAATCTGGATGGGCAGCGTCAAAAAGCCGTTGTAGCCGGGCATGCGCAGCGCAAAATCAATTTGAACCAGCTTGTCTTCCAGCGGCGGGTAGACGCGCAGCCGCGCATCCACCACCTGCTCCAGATCCGCGCCGATGAGCGTCAGTTTTGCGCCGGGCGGCAGCGCTGGCAATTGCACCCGCGCGCCGTCATCCGAAAGGGAAAGCGGAAAGCGCGCGCGCGCCTCCTCTTCTGTCAGCGAAGAAGGCACGCCGCCGCCCGCCGGTCCTGCCATTGCGCCGCACAGCGCCAGCAGAGCCGCCATTCTTTTTTTCATAAGAGCCGCCATTCTTTTTTTCATACTCAGTAATTCTCCGGTTTCAGTTCAAAATAGCTCTGCGGATGCTCGCAAACCGGGCATTTCAGCGGAGCCTTCGGGCCAATGTGCACGTGCCCGCAATTGCCGCAGACCCAAACCTGGTCGCCCTCGCGGCTGAACACCAGCCCGCCGTTCACATTCTCCAGCAGCTTGCGGTAGCGCTCTTCGTGGGTTTTCTCAATCTTGCCCACTTCGTCGAACAGGTAGGCAATGTGGTCGAAGCCCTCTTCGCGGGCAACCTGCGCAAAGCGCGCGTACATGTCTGTCCACTCGTAGTTCTCGCCGTCAATGCCGTCCTGCAAATTCGCGGAAGTGCCGGCGATTTCGCCGCCGCTCAGCAGTTTAAACCAAATTTCGGCGTGCTCCTTCTCGTTGTGGGCGGTTTCCTCGAAGAGGTTGGCAATCTGTACAAAGCCGTCTTTGCGGGCTTTGCTGGCGTAAAACGTGTATTTATTGCGGGCCTTCGATTCCCCCGCAAACGCCTCCCAGAGATTTTGTTCGGTGCGGCTGCCTTTGAGTTCCATGTTGATGCTCCTTTGCTACAATAAAATAGCGGTCGCAGCGCAGTAGCCAGCCGCGCTGTTTTCGCGCTTGTTGTCCGAGCCATAATAAGAGGGCAATTGGTCTGACGATGCTCCTTTTGGACT